>NZ_JBIVUE010000001.1:0-930332 GCF_044757045.1 Streptomyces sp. NPDC091377
GTTGATAGGCCAGATCTGGAAGCGCCGTAAGGTGTGGAGGTGACTGGTACTAATAGGCCGAGGGCTTGTCCTCAGTTGCTCGCGTCCACTGTGTTGGTTCTGAAACCACGAACAATCATCGAGACCCCCCTTTGTGATGGGGTGGGTTTCTGGTTGGCTGTTTCATAGTGTTTCGGTGGTTATAGCGTGAGGGAAACGCCCGGTTACATTCCGAACCCGGAAGCTAAGCCTTACAGCGCCGATGGTACTGCAGGGGGGACCCTGTGGGAGAGTAGGACGCCGCCGAACAATTATTGGGGGAACCCCCGCACCTGACGGTGCGGGGGTTTTCTGCGTTTAGGGTCGAGGTATGCGCTATGACCTTGTGATCTTTGACAACGACGGTGTCCTGGTCGACAGCGAGCCGATCTCCAACCGGCTGCTCGCCGCCTATCTCACCGAGTTGGGGCACCCCACCTCGTACGAGGACTCCCTCCGGGACTACATGGGCGCCGCCATGCACCGCGTCCACGATCTGATCGAGGAGCGGACCGGGGAGCGGCTGCCTGCGCACTTCGACGAGGTGTTTCACGGGCGGGTCTTCGCCGCCTTCGAGCGGGAGTTGCGGCCCGTGCCGGGAGTGGTCGACGTGCTGGAGAAGCTGACCGCCGACGGGGTGCCGTACTGCGTGGCCTCGTCCGGGAGCCATGAGCGGATTCGGGTGGGGCATCGGACGACCGGGTTGGACCGCTGGTTCGAAGACGGGATGATCTTCAGCGCCCAGGATGTGGGGAAGGGGAAGCCCGCACCGGATCTGTTTCTCCACGCCGCTCAGGTCATGGGCGTCCCGGCCGGGCGGTGTGTGGTCGTGGAGGACAGCCCGCTGGGCGTGCGGGCCGGAGTCGCGGCCGGGATGGACGTGGTCGGGTTCACCGCCATGACCTCGGCCGACCAGCTCACCGGGGCCGGGCGGCTCTTCTCGGACATGCGGGAGCTGACCGGGCTGCTCGGGTGAGGGGCGTGGGGGCGCGGGCCGGGCGGTGAAGTTGAGGGGAATTCAGCTTTGGCTGGATATACCCAGGAGACGCCCGGGGGCCTACGCTCCCGCCATGACTGAGGTGCTGCGGCGCGGTAGGGCTTCGCTGGCGTTCGGGTTCTTCGCCCAAGGCGTGGCGTTCGCCCTGCTGGTGACGCGGATCCCGGCCGTTCAGGACCGGTACGGGGTGTCCGACGCGCTGCTGCCGGTCTTTCTCGCCGCGGTGCCGATCCTCGCCGGGGTCGGGAGTGTGGCCACCGAGCGGCTGGTGCGCCGGGTGCGGCCCAGTGGGGTGCTGCGGTGGTCGCAGCCGGTGGTGCTGCTGGCACTGTTCGGGGTCGGGGCCGGCGAGGGGATGGCGGGACTCGCGGTCTCGCTCGCGGTGTTCGGGCTGGCCGTGGGGGCGCTCGACGCCTCCATGAACATGCTGGGGGTGAGCCTGCAGCGGTCGTACGGGCGGAGCATCATGCTCGGGTTCCATGCCGCGTACAGCCTGGGCGGGATCGTCGGGGCCTCGCTGGCGTGGGCGGGGGCGCACTGGGGGCTGGCGCTGTGGGTGTCGTATCTGCCGGTGGTGGTGCTGGTGCCGGTCGCGCTGGTGGGGAGCCGGTGGTATGTGGACGCGAAGCCCTCCGGGGAGCGGACCGGGGAGGTGACGGCGGCAGAGGAAGCCGGGTCCGGGGTGGTGTTCAAGGCGCTGCTGCCGCTCTGTCTGGTGATGACCTTCGCGTACATCGGGGACTCCACGGTGTCCAACTGGGGTGCGAAGTACCTCCAGGACGTGCTGGGGAGTTCCGAGCAGCTCGCGACCGTGCCGTACAACGTGTACATGGTGACCACGCTGGTGGGGCGGGCGCTGGGGGATCTCGGGGTGCGGCGGTTCGGGGCCGTGGTGGTGGTGCGGGGCGGGGCGGTCGTGGCGGCGGTCGGGTTCGCGGTGGTGGCGGGGGCGCCGGGGGCCTGGGTGGGGATGCTCGGTTTCACCCTGCTGGGGCTCGGGTTGTGTGTGCTGGTGCCGCAGACGTTCGCGGCGGCCGGGCGGCTGTTCCCCGGTGCTTCGGACGCCGCGGTGGCGCGGCTCAATGTCTTCAACTACGTCGGATTCCTGATCGGGTCGCCCTTGGTGGGGGCGCTGGGGGACGCCTGGAGCTATCGGGGCGCGATGCTCGTACCGATGGTTCTGGTGCTGGTCACCTTGGTGTACGCCCGGTCGTTCGACGCTCAACCGGACCGATACGGTGGCGGGCATGAGCGGTCGCGCACAGCTGATGTGGGACGAGGCGGTAACGGGCTATGACTTCGGTCCCGAGCATCCGATGGATCCGGTACGGCTGGATCTGACCCGGAGACTGGTCGGGGCGCTGGGGCTCGACCGGGCGATGGAGGTGGTGTCGGCCAAGCCGGCCGGGGACTCGACGCTGCGGCTGGTGCATCGCGAGGACTACATCCGGGCGGTGAAGGCGGCGTCGGCGGAGCCGGGGGCCGCGGATCCGTCGTACGGGCTGGGGACCGTGGATGATCCGGCGTTCGCCGGGATGCACGAGGTGTCGGCGCTGATCGCCGGGTTGTCGGTGGGGGCGGCGGAGGCGGTGTGGCGGGGAGACGCGCTGCACGCGGTCAACTTCGCGGGCGGGCTGCATCACGCCATGCCCGGGGCGGCGTCGGGGTTCTGCATCTACAACGACGCGGCGCTGGCGATTGCGCGGCTGCTGGAACTGGGCGCGGAGCGGGTCGCGTACGTGGATGTGGACGTGCACCACGGGGACGGGGTGCAGGCGGCGTTCTGGGAAGACCCCCGGGTCCTGACGATCTCGCTGCACGAACATCCCCGGACGCTGTTTCCGCAGACCGGATGGCCGGAAGAGACGGGCGCGGAAGGGGCCGCGGCGGGGTCGGCGGTGAATGTGGCGCTGCCGGCGGGGACGGGGGACGCCGGGTGGGTGCGGGCGTTCCAGGCCGTGGTGCCCGAGCTGTTGGCCGATTTCCGGCCGGATGTGCTGGTGACCCAGCACGGGGCCGACACCCACTTCGAGGATCCGCTGGCGCATCTCGCGGTGTCGCTGGACGCGCAGCGGGCGGTGCAGGTCGCCTGCCACGAACTGGCGCACGAGCACGCCGAGGGGCGGTGGGTCGCGCTCGGCGGGGGCGGCTACGCGGTGGTGGACGTGGTGCCGCGGTCGTGGGCGCATCTGGTGGGGATCGCGGCGGGCAGCGAGATCGCGCCGGAGACGGTGATTCCCGAGGAGTGGCGGGCGCAGGTGTACGCCCGTACGCGGCAGTTGGCGCCGGTGCGGATGAGCGACGGGCGGTGGCCGGTGACGTGGGGGGCCTGGGAGGCGGGCTACGACCCCGGGGACCGGGTGGACCAGGCGGTGCTGGCGGCGCGGCGGGCGGTGTTCCCCCTGCGGGGGCTGCTGGCGTAGCGCGGGGAGCGTGGGAGGGGGGCGGGAGGAGGGTCCGCGGAGTTGCCGGTTGTTCGCGGCTCGGGACCCTCGGTGCTGTTCGGTGCCGGGCATCCGTGTCGGCCGCTCGGTTTCTACGCCGGGCTCGCGGACGCCTTGTCGGCGGCGGGATGTGCCGTCCTCACACCGGCGCAGGGTCGTTGTGTCGACATAACGACCCGGTTCGGTCTACGCATGTACAACCTTGATGACGTACGGCGAGTCGCGCACGTACGGGCGCACAACCCGGGTGGCCTCCGGTGGTGCGACCGGCGCGCATACGCCCGCTCCGCCGCCGGTCCGGGCCGCGCCGACGGGCCCCGCAGAGGCCGGTGGGCCGCTGCCCGAGCGGGTGACCGGGGGCCACGGCTGGGTCTGCGGAGCAGGTCAGCCGGGGTTCGAGGCCATCGGGCCGACCGATGCGGATGAACCCGCCCTGTTCGTCGGGCGGGCCGAGGGGCGGGTGTCGGTGGTCGTTCCACTCAAGGACGGCGTGCGGTCGGATTACCACCTGCCGCTGACCCGCTACGTACTCAATCGAGCGTGTCTGTCACAGTAGGCCGCCGATGGGTGCACCTCTTCCCCACTCGCATCACCCGCCCCTACATTGGGGAGTGAGCACGCAACGACGAAGAGTCACCGGAAGGGGAAGCCGGTGGCCGTCGAGTGCGGAAGGTTCAGGTGTGTCATGGCTGCAGCTGGCGATCAGAGGCCTCTGAGTGAGGTTCAGTTCCTTACCGTGGCGGAGGTAGCCTCGGTGATGCGAGTGTCGAAGATGACCGTGTACCGGCTGGTGCACAGTGGTCATCTGCCCGCGATCAGGGTGGGGCGGTCCTTCCGTGTCCCCGAGAACGCGGTTCATGAGTACCTCCGCGACAGTTATGTGGGGGTGGAGACGGCCTGACGGCGGCCCGGGGGGACCCTTCGGCGCCGCACGGCTGCCCTCGGATCCTCCCGGTCCGGCCTCGATTACGACCTCAGCGCTCGGGCGGGTAGGCTAGCCCCTCGTAGGTCGTGTGGGCCCATGGCGCCCAAACACCGAGTGATGAGAAGTGAGCGAGGGTTGTCGTGGGCTCTGTAATCAAGAAGCGGCGCAAGCGGATGGCGAAGAAGAAGCACCGCAAGCTGCTGAAGCGCACGCGCGTTCAGCGTCGTAACAAGAAGTAGGTGCGGTGGCGGACTTCCGAGCCGCCTCCGCGCCGCGATGCGTGTGACGCGTCTGGCGTGACCGTGGCCCCCGTCCGGATTCCGGGTGGGGGCCACGGTCGTTTCTGTTTCCGTCCCTGTCCCTGTCCCTGTTTCTGTCCGTCTTCTGGTCCCCGTTGTTCGAATCGGTGTTTTCCCGACCGTGCGGTCATCACAGCGCAACGTCGAAGCGCTAGGTTGGCGGCAGAGACGTGGTGCGTCGGGGAAGGCGGGAAGGGAAGGGCTGGTTTTGGGCAAGGTCGTACTGGTGACCGGGGCGGCCCGGCGGCTGGGGGGCCGGTTCGTACGGCGGATCCAGCGGGACCCGGGGGTGGAACGGGTCGTCGCCGTGGACGTGGTGCCGCCCGAGCACGATCTCGGCGACGCCGACTTCGTCCAGGCCGACATCCGCCAGCCGACCATCGCGCGGGTGCTCGCGGAGAGCGGCGCCGACACGGTCGTCCACATGGACGTCACCGCGACCGCGCTGGGCAGCGGCGGCCGGACGGGGGTCAAGGAGACCAACATCATCGGCACCATGCAGTTGCTCGGGGCCTGTCAGAAGTCGCCGACGGTGACCCGGCTGGTGGTGAAGTCCAGTACGAATGTGTACGGGTCGGCGTCGCGGGATCCGGCCGTGTTCAGTGAGACCACGCCGGTCAAGTCGCTGCCGAGCGGCGGGTTCGCCAAGGACACCGTCGAGGTCGAGGGATATGTGCGCGGGTTCGCCCGGCGCCGCCCCGACGTCGCCGTGTGTGTGCTGCGGTTCGCCAACATCCTCGGGCCGAGCGCGGACTCGCCGCTCGCCTCGTACTTCTCGCTGCCGGTGCTGCCGACGGTCCTCGGATACGACCCGCGACTCCAGTTCGTGCACGAGGACGATGTCATCGACGTCCTGGGGATCGGGGCGCGGGAGCCGGGGCGTGGCACGCTCAACAGCGGGACGTTCAACATCGCGGGTGACGGTGTGCTGCTGCTCTCGCAGTGCTCCCGGCGGCTGGGCCGGCCCATCGTGCCGCTGCTGCTGCCGGCGGTCACCTGGGCCGGGACGCTGGTGCGGACGCTCGGCATGAGCGACTTCTCGCCCGAGCAGATCCGGTTGCTGACCCATGGGCGGGTCGTTGCGACCGGCCAGATGCGCGAGACACTGGGGTTTCAGCCGAAATACACCACCGCAGAGACGTTCGCGGACTTCGTGCGCAGCCGCGGACCTGGACTGCTGCCGCCGGAGGCCCTTGCCAGGGCCGTCGACCGGATCGCCGCGCTGCCCGTGGCCGGCGGCGGCCACCCCCCGAGCGCCGACTGAGGAGCGCATCAACGATGGCGGACGCCAAGGTCATCCCGTTCGACGACGACCGGTCCCGGGGCGGCGCGGCACAGCGCTCTTCGCGGCGCCGGGGTGCCGGGAGTCGACGGGGCGGTGGTGAGTCGGCGTCCGTCCATGAGCTGGACGGACGCGAGACGACCAACGTCCAGCCTTTGTCGCGCCGGGGGGCGGAGGCGGAGGGGGAGGGGCATGGGGACGGGGGGTCCGTGGAGTCTGGGGACTCCGGTGGTTCCGGTGGTTCCGGGGATTCGGGGGAGGCGGCCCGGAAGGCGGCGGCGGGGAAGCCTGCGGCGGCCGGGCGGGCCGAGGGGGCCGGGAAGGCTGCGGCTGCCGGAAGGGCCAAGGGGGCCGGGCGGGCCGAGACCTCTGGGAAAACGAAGAGAACTGGACGGGCCGGGAAGGCTGGGCCGGTTGGGAAGGCCAAGCGGGCTGTTGCGGCCGAGGCGGCTAGCGCGGTCCCTGCGGCCGAGGTGGCCGGGCAGGCCGGGGCGGCCGGGCAGGGCGGGGGAGCTGGTGTGGCTGAGAGGGTTGAGCTGCCACGGCAGGTCGGAGTTGGCGGAAAGGCCGGTCAGGATCGGGCGGGCGAGTCCGCCGGGTCCGCGAGGGGTTCCGAGGATGCTGGGGTAGGTGGGGACCCCGAGGCCGCCGGGCCCGCTGGAGTCGGTGGCGACACTGGAGCAGCCGAAGCCGAAGCCGTAGCCGGAACTGAAGCCGAACCCGAACCCGAAGCCGAATCCGATGGGGCCGTTGGGCAAGGGGCTGGTGTGGCGGGGTGGGTTGCTGGGGGGCTGGGGTTTTTGCGGCGGCGGGTCACCGGGGAATATGAGGTCGATGATTTCGGGTACGACGAGGAACTCACCGATCAGGTTCTGATGTCCCTGCTGCGGCCGATGTACGAGAAATACTTCCGGGTCGAGGTGAAGGGCATCGAGAACATCCCGGCGGAGGGCGGTGCGCTGATCGTCGCCAATCACTCCGGGACGCTGCCGCTGGACGGGCTGATGATGCAGGTCGCCGTGCACGACAAGCACCCGGCGGGCCGGCATCTGCGGCTGCTCGCCGCCGACCTGGTCTTCGTACTGCCGGTCGTCAATGAACTCGCCCGTAAGCTCGGGCACACCCTGGCCTGCGCGGAGGACGCGGAGCGGCTGCTGGCGCAGGGGGAGCTGGTGGGGGTGATGCCGGAGGGGTTCAAGGGCATCGGCAAGCCGTTCAGCGAGCGGTACAAGTTGCAGAGGTTCGGGCGGGGCGGGTTCGTCTCCACGGCGTTGCGGCAGGGGGCCCCGATCATTCCGTGTTCGATCGTGGGGGCCGAGGAGATCTATCCGATGCTCGGCAACTCCAAGACCCTCGCACGGCTGCTCGGCTTCCCGTACTTCCCGCTGACGCCGACCTTCCCGTGGTTCGGCCCGCTGGGCGCGATCCCGCTGCCGACGAAGTGGACCATTCAGTTCGGTGAGCCGATCCCGACGGACGGCTATCCGCCGGAGGCCGCCGAGGATCCGATGCTGATGTTCAACCTCACCGACCAGGTCCGCGAACAGATTCAGCACACGCTGTACAAGCTGCTCGTGCAGCGGCGGTCGGTGTTCTTCTGACTTTCGCCGATCCACGACAGCGGGGGCGCCCTTCCTGACGAAGGACGCCCCCGCTGTCGTGGATCGGGCTACTCGGCGTTCTCGCCGTCGATGCCCAGGCCGGGCAGGAGGCCCGGCAGGAGGGGTGGGAGGGTGACGTCGGGCTCGGCGTTCGGAGGCTTGGTCTGGGACGGGGAGGCGCCGCCGGTGTGCTGCGGCGGGTTGAGCAGGCCGCCCGTGTTGCCGCCCAGCAGCCCCTCGTCCTCGTGGTGGGGGGTGGTGGGACGGCTGGGCTTTCCGGTGCGGTCGTCGCCGCGGTCGGTGGAGCTGTCGCCCTTGCTGGGTGCGGAGGAGGCGCCGCCGGTGCCGGTGGAGCCGGTCGACGGGCCGGTGCGCGGGTCGCCCTGGCGGTTGTCGTCGGTCGCTCCGCCGCCCTGCGTCGGGGGCTGGGGGAGCAGCGACTGGAGCGGGGCGACTTCCTCGTCTATGGCGGCGAAGACCGAGGTCACCTGGTCGCTCACGTCCCCGAGCTGCACGGGCAGCCGGTCGCGCAGGGCGCCCCACGCCTCACGGTGGGACGTGGAGAAGGAGGAGAGCGCCTGGATGGGGCCGAGCGAGTCGGGGTCGCGCTCGTAGGCCGCGGTCAGCAGCCGGTGGCCCTCGGAGGCGTCGTGGGTCATACCGGACAGGGCCCGGCGGATCTCGCCCAGGGATTCGTGGTCGAGCTGCCCGCCCCGGTCGCGCTCCATGAGTCTGCGGGCCTCGTTGAGCCGGGTGGACGCCTGGTCCAGGAAGGCTTCGCCGCGTTCGCCGTCGCCGTCGGCGAGACCGCGCTTGAAGTCCTCGATGCCGCGCTTCAGGCCGTAGAGCGAGTCACCGGGGAGGGCGTCCGAGCTGGCAGCGGCGACTCCGCCGAAGGCGCCCGCGGCCACACTCACACTCAGGCCGCCGGCCGTCAGGCCCTTGGCCAGTCTGCTGCGCGGTCGGAGCTTCCCCAGCGGGGTGGCCCGATGAGCGCCCTTGCTCCGGCGGGAGCGCTGCTCGGGCACCGAAGGGTCCGCCGCCGCACCTCCCGCGGTGCCTTCCTGGAGCATCGCCTCCATGGCGGCCACCAGCTGTGCCCGTTGTACGACCTTGACCTCCGGGTCGAGCCCCGGGCGGGGCAGTTCGCCGAGACCGGTGGCGAGGGCCAGGAGTCGGCCCTGCTCGGTCGTGTCGGCGGCTGCCGGGGTCGGTGGCGATCCCTCGGGCTGCTCGGCCGCCGTGCCCTGGCCGGCCTGCTCCTCCAGGGCCTGGGCGAAGGCGTTCGCCCGCCGGTGCGCCGATACGTTCGCGATCACTGGCGGCACCTCCTCTCGTCATGACGGTCGACTCCCCAGGGGGTCCGGAGGGTTGCACGCCCTGACCGGATGCCCTCGATCGGGTGATCGGAGCGGGCCAGGGTGTGTCCACAGGGAGCCTGCATCCCGCACAACGAGCGGCGCGGCACTTGGGTTACGGACTGCGGATGATCGGATGGGGGAGTCAACGGGCTTTCACTGACCGTGAGTTGGCGGTGGCTGAACGTGTGTACGTGTGGAGGCGCCCGGTCGGGTGATCAGCGGGCGTCGTCCGGGAGCAGCCGGGCGAGGGTGCGCACGGCGCGGTACTGGAGGGTCTTGATCGCCCCTTCGTTCTTGCCCATCACCCGGGCGGTCTCGGCGACCGACAGCCCCTGGAGGAACCGGAGGGTCACGCACTCCTGCTGCTGGGGATTGAGCCGGCGGACGGCGTCGAGCAGGGCGGCGTTGGAGAGGGACTCCAGGACGGAGTCCTCAGGGGAGCGCTCGACCTCGTTGGCGTCGAGCATCTCGCCGGTGGTGACCTCCAGACGGAAGCGGCTGGACTTGAAGTGGTCGGCGACCAGGTTGCGGGCGATGGTGACCAGCCAGGCGCCGAAGTCGCGGCCCTGCCAGGTGAAGGTGCCGATCCTGCGCAGGGCGCGCAGAAAGGTCTCGCTCGTGAGGTCCTCGGCGGTGGCTTTGCCTCCCACCCGGTAGTAGATGTAGCGGTAGACGGTGTCGCTGTACTGGTCGTAGAGACGGCCGAACGCCTCGGCCTCGCCGGCCTGGGCGCGCTCGACGAGTTCCATCATCCGGGCGCTGTCGCTGTCGGCCGCGGGACGGCGGGCGGTGGCGTTGGCGCTGGTGGTGGTGTGCGTGGTGCCGGACGTGCGCGATCGTCTGCCGACCGCGGCGGTGCTTTCGGCGAGCGCGTAGCAGGGGCCTACGGGCGCGGTGGCGGAGGCGAGCGCGGGGACGGCGTACGCGGTGGGGACGAGGTCGCGCAGCAGTTCTTGGACCGTTGCGCGAAGCGTAGCCAGGCCCGAGGCGTCAACCCCGACGTGTGGGTACACGGGACTCCCAGAGGCAGAGCTTCCATCACGAGCAGTGCGGGACCTTTCACCCGTCGTAGCGACGGAGGGGTACCGGTTTGCGTCTGAGGAGAATAACGCTTCGTGCAGGCCCTGCTACACCCAGTTGCTCAAATCATCGATTACGTCGCTTCTGTAACCGATTGACGTTCGTTCAAGTGCCGCTTGCTGAACGGTTGTTGATCGAAACGTTTCGGGTTCTGGGTAGATGAGGGGCGTGTTGTGGCTGTGCGCGGACAAGGTGAGTGGTCAGGGCGTTCCCTGGGTACGGTGCGATGATTGGCCGGTTTTACCGGTCACGCCGTTCCCGGCCGCCTGTCCCCGCGGTTCCCACCGCCTGTCCCCGCGGTTCCCGCCGTCCGTCCCGCGGTTCCCACCGTCCGTCCCCGCCGTCCGTCACTCCGCTGTCATCGGCGCTTGCGGTGCAGGGCGATCGCCGCGGCCGTGCCGCCGGCCACCGCGCCGACGCCCGCGGCGGCCGGGATGCCCACCTTCGCCGCCTTGCGGCCGGTGCGGTAGTCGCGGAGCCGCCAGTCGAGGGTGCGGGCGTGCTTGCGGAGCTTGCCGTCGGGGTTGATGGCGTAGGGGTGGCCGACCAGGGACAGCATCGGGATGTCGTTGTGGGAGTCGCTGTAGGCGGCGCAGCGCTCCAGGTCCAGGCCCTGCGCGGCGGCGAGGGCGCGGACCGCCTCCGCCTTCGCCGGGCCGTGCAGCGGCTCGCCGACCAGCTTGCCGGTGTAGACGCCGTCGACGGACTCGGCGACCGTGCCGAGCGCGCCGGTCAGCCCGAGGCGGCGGGCGATGACCGTGGCGATCTCGACCGGGGCCGCCGTGACCAGCCAGACCCGCTGACCGGCGTCCAGATGCGCCTGGGCCAGGGCGCGGGTGCCCGGCCAGATGCGCTCGGCCATGTACTCGTCGTAGATCTCCTCGCCGATGGACATCAGCTCGGCGACCCGGTGGCCCTTGACGATGGAGAGGGCGGACTCCCGGACGTCCTGCATGTGCTCGGGGTCCTCGACCCCGGCCAGCCGGAACCAGGTCTGCTGCCAGGCGAACTTGGCGAGGTCGCGGGTCTGGAAGAACTTCCGCTTGTACAGGCCCCGGCCGAAGTGGAACAGCGCCGCGCCCTGCATGACCGTGTTGTCCAGGTCGAAGAAGGCGGCGGCCTCGGTGTCGCCGGGCACCGGGAACTGGGGCTCCTCGCCGGCGTCGCGCGCGGCTTCCTCCGCGACCTCGGACGCCTCGGTGGTCTTGCGCGCGGCCTCGGCCGAAGCCTCGCCTGCGAGCACGCTCCGCGCCGTGGCGGAGCGCCTGCGGGGGGTGAGCCATCGGAGAGCGGCCATGGCGTGAGCATAGCCAGTCTGTTCGGTGGTTCCGGAGTCGGGAGGTTCGCGGGGCGTGAACTCTCCGCGTCCCCCGAGTGACGGCCTGAGCGGGCCCGCAGGGCCCCTGAGCGGGTCCTCAGCGCGCTGCCGGTGGGGTCCGGGTGGGCCCCGCGCGGGTTCCGGACGGGCCCCAGGCGGGCCCCGCGCGGGTTCCGGGCCCCTTCCGGGGCCGTCCCGGGGCGGTCCCGGGGGCGGTCGGCGGCGCGACAATGGGTTGCATGAGTCCCATCTTTCGGCGGAAGGCCCCCGCCCCCCAGGAACCCGCCGCGCGTCTCGTGACGCTGATCCGCAAGCCCGGCTGCCATCTGTGCGACGACGCGCAGACGGTGGTGGAGAAGGTGTGCGGGGAGCTGGGCGTGGCCTGGGAGGAGAAGGACATCTCGCGGGACGGGGCCCTGCACGACCAGTACTGGGAGCAGATTCCCGTGGTCCTGGTCGACGGCCGGCAGCACACCTTCTGGCGCGTGAACGAGGAGCGGCTCAGGAAGGCACTGACCGGCCAGTACAAGTAGTCCGAAAATCGCTTAGGATCGACGGCGAATCGGTCTCGGGGGCGTTGATCTAGAGGAGTGTGTGCGTCGTGGCCCCCGGACTTGCGGATCCGCGCAGCGTGTGCGCCGGTTCCCGTCGCGGACGGAGAAGTTGCGTGACCCCGGTCACGTTGGCCGGGCAAATCGGACACTGTCTTTGTGCACGCGTTCACAAAGACATAGCCTGCTGTCGACGGGGCGGTCCGGGGACACACGACCGCCTAAAGCCCCGCTCTACCCGCAGGAGCACCGTGGCAACTGGCCGAACTCACCGACCGGCGACCCGTAGCCGAGGGATTCCCGAGGCCACCGTCGCCCGGCTTCCGCTGTATCTCCGCGCCCTGACCGCGCTCTCCGAGCGCTCGGTGCCCACCGTCTCATCCGAGGAACTCGCGGCGGCGGCGGGGGTCAACTCCGCGAAGCTGCGCAAAGACTTCTCGTACCTCGGCTCCTACGGGACGCGTGGCGTGGGCTACGACGTCGAGTATCTCGTGTACCAGATCTCCCGCGAACTGGGCCTCACCCAGGACTGGCCGGTTGTGATCGTCGGTATCGGTAACCTCGGCGCCGCGCTCGCCAACTACGGCGGCTTCGCCTCCCGCGGTTTCCGGGTCGCCTCCCTCATCGACGCCGACCCGGCGCTCACCGGCCGGACCGTCGCCGGGATCCCCGTACGCCACACCGACGACCTGGAGCAGATCATCCAGGACAACGGCGTGTCGATCGGAGTGATCGCCACCCCCGCCGGTGCCGCCCAGCAGGTCTGCGACCGGCTCGTGGCCGCCGGGGTCACCTCCATCCTGAACTTCGCCCCGACCGTGCTGAACGTGCCCGAGGGGGTCGACGTACGCAAGGTCGACCTCTCCATCGAGCTGCAGATCCTCGCCTTCCACGAGCAGCGCAAGGCCGGTGAGGACCACTCCGCCGAGCACACCGCCGCCCCGGCCGCCACCAAGGGCGCCAAGCGGTCCGCCGACAAGGGACCCGACGGGGACGTGCCCGCCGTGATGCCGGCATGAGTCTGCTCGTCGTCGGGCTGAGCCACCGCAGCGCCCCGGTCAGCGTCCTGGAGCGGGCCGCGCTGAGCGGTGACGCCCGGATCAAGCTCGCGCAGGACACGGTCGCCGCCGAACCGGCCACCGAGGCCGCCGTGCTGGCCACCTGCAACCGGATCGAGCTGTACGCCGACGTGGACAAGTTCCACGCCGGGGTCGCCGAGCTGTCCACGCTGCTCGCCCAGCACAGCGGGGTCGGGCTGGACGAGCTGACTCCCCATCTCTATGTGCACTACGAGGACCGGGCCGTCCACCATCTGTTCTCGGTGGCCTGCGGGCTCGACTCGATGGTGGTCGGCGAGGGCCAGATCCTCGGCCAGATCAAGGACTCCCTCGCCGTCGCGCAGGACCTGCACACCGCCGGACGGCTGCTGAACGACCTCTTCCAGCAGGCCCTGCGGGTCGGCAAGCGCGCCCACTCCGAGACCGGCATCGACCGGGCCGGGCAGTCCCTGGTCACCTTCGGCCTGGAGCAGCTCGGCACGGCCGGCGGCGCCGGGGTCCCGGCGTACGGCAGGAAGGCGCTGGTGATCGGCGCCGGATCGATGTCCTCGCTGGCCGCCGCGACCCTCGCCCGGGCCGGGGTCGCCGAGATAGTGATCGCCAACCGCACCGCCGAACGTGCCGAGCGACTCGCCGGGATCCTGAACCTGGCCGATGACACGGACGTGGTGGCCCGCGCGGTACCGATGGACGCGGTGCCGAGCGAGCTGACACGTGCCGACATCGTCGTCTCCTGCACCGGAGCGACCGGGCTGGTCCTCACCGCCGACCGGATCGCGGAGGCGGTGGAGGCCCGCACCGGCGCACCCGCCGCCGACCGCACCGACGCCCCGGACACCCCCGAGGCCACCGCCGCCCCAGCCGGCGGTCCGGGCGCGGACGGCCGTACGACCGCCGCCGGGGCCGGCAAAGGCGCCGCCGGGGACGACGGGTGTCCGCTGGACCTGGCCGCCGTACAGCCCGGGTTCTCGGTGCTGGGCGAGGCCGCCGTCGCCGGGATGGACGCGGCGACGCTGGAGCAGCACGCGAACTGGGTCGCCGGCGGGGCCGCCGCCGAGCGGCGCGAGACCGTACGCACCGGGCCCGGGGCCGACGCCCAGCTGATCACCGCGCTGGCCGCGACCGCCGCGACCGCCGGACGGGTGCCCGAGCACCGCAAGCCGGAACCGGTCGCCGAAGCGCCGCGCCCCGAACCCGTGCTCTTCCTGCTCGACCTCGCCATGCCGCGCGACATCGACGCCGCCGTGCACCGGCTCGCCGGGGTGCGCCTGGTCGACATCGAGTCGCTCGCCGAAGCCTCCGCCGACGCGCCGATGGCCGCCGACGTCGACCAGGTCCGCACCATCGTCTCCGCCGAGGTCGCCGCGTTCGGCGCCGCCCAGCGGGCCGCGCACATCACACCCACCGTGGTGGCGCTGCGGACCATGGCCGCCGATGTCGTCGCCGGTGAGATCGCCCGCCTCGAAGGGCGGCTGCCCGCCCTCGACGACAGGCACCGCGCCGAGATCACCCAGACCGTACGGCGCGTGGTGGACAAGCTGCTGCACGCGCCGACCGTACGGGTCAAGCAGCTCGCGGCCGAACCAGGCGGCGCCGGGTACGCGGACGCGCTGCGCACCCTGTTCGACCTCGACCCCGAGACGGTGGCAGCCGTCTCCCGAGCCGAGGACAGCACAGACACGAAGGACCGACCGGCATGAGGGACAACACGCTGAGACTGGGGACACGGCGCAGCCGGCTCGCCATGGCCCAGTCCGGGCTGGTGGCGGACGCCGTGCGCCAGGTGACCGGACGCCCGGTCGAGCTGGTGGAGATCACCACCTACGGCGACACCTCCCGCGAGCACCTCTCGCAGATCGGCGGCACCGGTGTCTTCGTGACCGCCCTGCGGGACGCGCTGAACCAGGGCGAGGTCGACTTCGCGGTTCATTCGCTCAAGGACCTGCCCACCGCGCAGCCCGCCGAACTGGTGCTGGCCGCGATACCCGCGCGCGAGGACCCCCGGGACGTGCTCGTCGCCCGGGACGCGCTGAAGTTCACCGATCTGCCCCGCGGGGCCCGCATCGGTACCGGCTCCTCGCGCCGCATGGCACAGCTCAACGCGTACGCCCGCGCCCACGGCCTGGACATCGAGACGGTCCCGGTCCGCGGGAATGTCGACACCCGGATCCGGTACGTGCACGACGGTGGACTCGACGCGGTCGTCCTGGCCGCCGCCGGGCTCAACCGGATCGGCCGGAGCGACGAAGTGACCGACTTCCTGTCGGTCGACACGGTTCTGCCCGCCCCCGGCCAGGGGGCACTGGCGGTCGAGTGCAGGGCGGGGCACACCGCCCAAGACGCTGCCCTCATCGCCGCGCTCGGTGAACTCGACGACCCGTACACCCGGGCCGCCGTGACCGCCGAACGGTCACTGCTCGCCGCCCTGGAGGCCGGCTGCAGCGCCCCTGTGGGCGCACTCGCCGACCTCCTGGCCGACGGGCAGATTGTCAAGGAAATGCGCCTGCGGGGCGTCGTCGGCACGACCGACGGCTCCCGGATGGTGCAGTTGTCCACCACCGGTCCCGTGCCCGAGACGCACGAGGGTGCTGAAGCCCTCGGCCGCGAACTCGCCGCCGAGATGCTCGTCCAGGGCGCGGCCGGTCTGATGGGGGAGCGAGCACATTGAGCCCCACCAACCTTCCCGCCGGTCCGGAACACGGGCACGTCACCTTCCTGGGTGCCGGACCCGGAGATCCGGGACTGCTCACTCTGCGCGCCGTGGAGGCGCTGGCCACCGCGGACGTCCTGGTCGCCGAGCCCGAGGTGCTCGACGTCGTACGCGTCCACGCCAGGTCGGGCGTCGCCGTCGTGGACACGGACGCGGATCCCTCCGGGGACCCTCGTCCGGGCACGAGCGCGCCTCAGCTGACGGTGGTTGACGGAGCGTCAACTACCGTGCGGGGCCCCGCGGAGCGGGATGCCGCACATCTTGTCATGGAGGCCGCGCGGGGCGGGAGGCGGGTCGTGCGTGCGGTGCCCGGGGATCCGGGGCTCGACACGTACGCCGCCGAGGAGATGCTCGCCTGCGCCGCCGCCGGGGTGCCCTTCGAGGTCGTGCCCGGCGTCGCCACCGCCGTGGGGGTGCCCGCGTACGCGGGGGTGCCGCTGCGGGACGCCCAGGGCGCGGACGTCCGGTTCGTGGACGCCCGTACCGCCTCCGACCGGTGCTGGACCGAGGTCGGGGCGTCGGACGGCACGGTCGTCGTGTCCACCTCGCTGGACTCGGTGGCCGGCGCGGCGGGTGAACTGGTGTCGGCCGGCCGCAAGCCGGACACCCCGATGACCGTCACCGTCGCCGGTACGACGACCCGCCAGCGGACCTGGACCGCCACCCTCGGCACCATCGCGCAGACCCTGAAGCAGGCCAAGGTGCTGCCCTCGCCCGAGGGCGGGCGGCCGGTGATAGCCGTGGTCGGTGAGCGCAGCGCGGCGGCCCAGCGCGACCAGCTGTCGTGGTTCGAGTCCAAGCCGCTGTTCGGCTGGCGGGTGCTCGTGCCGCGTACCAAGGAACAGGCGGCCTCGCTCTCCGACCAGCTCCGTTCCTACGGCGCCGTGCCGCACGAGGTGCCGACCATCGCCGTCGAGCCGCCGCGCACGCCCCAGCAGATGGAGCGGGCCGTCAAGGGGCTGGTGACCGGGCGGTACGAGTGGATCGCCTTCACCTCGGTCAACGCGGTCAAGGCGGTGCGCGAGAAGTTCGAGGAGTACGGGCTCGACGCCCGTGCCTTCGCCGGGATCAAGGTCGCGGCGGTGGGCGAGCAGACCGCCCAGGCGCTGATCGCCTTCGGTGTGAAGCCGGACCTGGTGCCGAGCGGTGAGCAGTCGGCGGCGGGGCTGCTGGAGGACTGGCCGCCCTACGACCCGGTCTTCGACCCGATCGACCGGGTGTTTCTGCCGCGGGCCGACATCGCCACGGAGACGCTGGTCGCCGGGCTGATCGAGCTGGGCTGGGAGGTGGACGACGTCACGGCCTACCGGACCGTGCGGGCGTCGCCGCCGCCGGCGGAGACCCGGGAGGCGATCAAGGGCGGTGGTTTCGACGCGGTCATGTTCACCTCGTCCTCCACGGTCAGGAACCTGGTCGGGATCGCGGGCAAGCCGCACAACGTGACGGTGATCGCGTGTATCGGCCCCGCCACCGCCAAGACCGCCGAGGAGCACGGGCTCCGGGTGGACGTGATGGCCCCCGAGCCGTCCGTGCACCGGCTGGCCGAGGCGCTGGCGGAGTTCGGGACGCGGCGGCGGGAGGCCGCGATCGAGGCCGGCGAGACGGTGACCCGGCCGAGCGAGCGGCGTCCGGGCTCGCGCAGACGCCGGACCACGACTTAGGCCCCGGCGCTGGAGCGCGGGGGCGGACGACGGACCACGACGCAGACCCCGGCGCCGGAGCGCGGGAAGGGTGAGGTGTCGGCCGGGAGCGGGCTTGTGCTCCCGGCCGACGCCCGTTTTCGCCCCCGCAGGGCCGTCGTCCGCCGCCGGGTGATCCCTCGCCCGGATGGCCGAGCGGGCGGCGCCGTGTGACGCTGGCGTACATGCGAGCAGCCCTTGTCGAGGAACTGGCCGGTGTGGACGCCGTCGCGGTCGGGGAGCTGGCCGCGCCCCTGCCCGGGGACGGTCAAGCGCTGGTCAGAGTGCACGCGGCCGGGGTGGGGCCATGGGACGTGGGGTTCCTCGGGGGCGGGTTCCCCGGCGTCCAGGTGCCCTTCGTGCCCGGTCAGGAGATCGCCGGGGTGGTAGAGGCCGCCGGTGAGCGGGCCGGGGTGCGGCCCGGGGACTGGGTGTGGGGGACGCTGTTCCCGGCGGGCGGCGGGTTCGCCGAGCTGGCCGTGCTCGACGGCGCGCGGATGGCGGCGATGCCCCGTGACGCGGGGTTCGAGGAGGCCGCCGGGCTGGTGATCGGCGCCGGCACCGCCTACGAAGGGGTCATCGAGCGGGGCCGGCTCCAGGGCGGGGAGACGCTGCTGGTCACCGCCGCCGCGGGGGGTGTCGGGAGCGCCGCCGTGCAGATCGGGGTGGCGGCCGGGGCCCGGGTGATCGGCGTGGCGAGCGGCCACCACCACGCGTTCGTACGGGGGCTGGGGGCCGAGGCCGTGATCGACTACCACGATCCCGGATGGGCCCGGGAGGTGCTGCGGCTCGTCCCCGGCGGGGTCGATCTGCTGATGGACTGCGCCGGAGGGGCCAGCCGCGACGAGGCGCTGCGCGCGGTACGGGACGGCGGGCGGGCCGAGTTCATCGTCCTCAGCGACGCCGAACCCGCGCTGGAGCGCGGCATCACCGGCGACTCCTTCGCCGCCCAGGTCGACCGGGCCCGCCTGGAGGCCCTCGGCGGACTGGTCGACACCGGGCGACTGCGGATGAACGTCGATGCGGCCCTGCCGCTGGAGGACGCCAAGGAGGCACTGACCCGGGTCGCCGCTGGGCACACCCGGGGGAAGGTGGTGCTGCGGGTGGCGTAGGGCGAGGTCGGGGGGCCCGGGGTGGGGGTGGGGGCGCGGGCGTAGCGTAGGGGTATGTCGAAGTACGGATCCTTTCCCGGGGCGCGGCCCCGGCGGTTGCGGGGGTCTGCCGTGATGCGGCGGATGGTCGCCGAGACCCGGCTGCACCCCGCCGATCTCATACTGCCCGCCTTCGTGCGGGAGGGCGTGAGCGAGCCCGTGCCGATCGCCTCGATGCCCGGGGTCGTGCAGCACACCCGCGACAGTCTGAAGAAGGCCGCCGCGGAGGCGGTGGCGGCCGGAGTCTCCGGGATCATGCTGTTCGGGGTGCCGGAGGAGGCCAAGAAGGACGCCCTCGGGACGCCCGGCACCGACCCCGACGGGATCCTCCAGGTGGCGCTGCGGGACGTACGGGCCGAGGTCGGTGACGACCTGCTCGTCATGTCCGACGTCTGCCTGGACGAGACCATCGAGCACGGGCACTGCGGTGTGCTCGACGCGCACGGCCGGGTCGACAACGACGCCACCCTGGAGCGGTACGCCGAGATGGCCCAGGTGCAGGCCGACGCCGGGGCCCATGTGGTCGGGCCCAGCGGCATGATGGACGGCCAGGTCGGCGTCATCCGGGACGCGCTCGACCGGATCGGGCGGGAGGACGTGGCGATCCTCGCGTACACCGCCAAGTACTCGTCCGCCTTCTACGGCCCCTTCCGGGAGGCCGTCGCCTCCTCGCTGACCGGGGACCGCAAGACCTATCAGCAGGACCCCGCCAATGTGCGCGAGTCGCTGCGCGAACTCGCCCTCGACCTGGAGGAGGGGGCCGACCTGGTGATGGTCAAGCCGGCCGGGCCCTACCTCGATGTGCTGGCGAAGGTCGCCGAGTCCGTGGACGTACCGGTCGTCGCCTATCAGATCTCCGGGGAGTACTCGATGATCGAGGCCGCCGCCGAGCGCGGCTGGGTGGACCGCGACCAGGCCATCCTGGAATCGCTCACCGGCATCAAGCGGGCCGGGGCGCAGAACATCCTCACCTACTGGGCGACCGAGGCGGCGCGCAAGCTGCGGTAGCGCCGGGCCGTCCGTATCGCGGAAAAGTCTGTGCAGGATGCAGCTGTCTTTCTAGGCTGCGGGGCGAGCCGTCAGGCTCTCGTCCCGCAGCCAAGGAGCCGCCGCGCCATGACCGTCATCGAGTCCCTCTCCCCCTTGCCGCCGCTGGCCGGGCGCGTCCGGACGATCGGGGGCTCGCCGGTCCGGGACATCCTCGCGGTCACCGCCCGGCCCGAGGTGATCAACTTCGCGGGCGGGCTGCCCGCCCCCGAGCTGTTCGACACCGTCGGCATCGCGGACGCCTTCCGCGCGGTGCTGGACGAGATGCCCGAGCGGGCCCTCCAGTACGCCACCACCGAGGGCGAACCCGCGCTGCGGACCGCGCTGGCCGGCCGGATCGCCGACCGGGGGCTGCCCACCGCCCCCGACGACATCCTCGTCACCACCGGCTCCCAGCAGGGCCTCTCCCTGCTGACCACCGCCCTGATCGAACCCGGTGACACCGTCCTCGTCGAGAACCCCTGCTACCTGGCCGCCCTCCAGGCGTTCGGCTTCGCCGGGGCGCGGATCGTCGCCGTCCCCGGCGACGAGCACGGCATCGACCCGGACGCGCTGGACGACCTGATCGTGCGGGAGCGGCCCAAGCTGCTCTACACCGTCCCCACCTTCCAGAACCCCACCGGCCGCACCCTGCCCGCCGACCGCCGGGCCGCCGTCGCGGCCGTCGCCGCCCGGCGCGGGCTGTGGATCGTGGAGGACGACCCGTACGGCGAACTGCGCTTCGACGGCGCACCCGTCCCCTGGATCGCCTCGTACGGGGACGCCGCCGAGCGGGTCGCGCTGCTCGGCTCCTTCTCCAAGGTCATGGCGCCCGGACTGCGGCTCGGCTGGCTGCGCGGGCCCGCCGCGCTGCTGCGGGCCTGCGCGGTCGCCAAGCAGGCCGCCGACCTGCACACCCCGACCGTCAACCAGCTCGCCGCCGCCCGCTATCTCGCCGACCGCGACCTCGACACCCACGTCGGCCGGGTCGCCGCCGTCTACCGCGAGCGGCGCGACGCCATGCTCGCCGGGCTGGCGGACGCCCTCCCGCCGGGCTCGGTCTGGAACCGGCCCGAGGGCGGCATGTTCCTGTGGGCGCGGCTGCCGGAGCCGTACGACACCACCGCGCTGCTGCCCCGGGTCGTCCGGCACGACGTCGCCTATGTGCCCGGCGCCCCCTTCTTCGCCGGGCCACCCGACCGCGCGACCCTGCGGCTGTGCTTCGTGACCCAGACACCGGAGGAGATCGGGGAGGGGCTGCGGCGGCTGGGGGCGGGACTGCGGGGCGGGGGTACGGACGCGCCTTAGCGGTGCCTTTGGACTCGCCTTAGCGGTGCGTGGACTCGCCTTTGCGGTACCCGGACTCGCCTTCGCGGTCCCGTCCCCCCCCCGGTGGCCGTGGCAGGGGCCGGCTATCTGGACGGGACCACCCTGAGGCCGAAGTTCCAGTCGCCCAGGTGTCGGGCGATGGCGACGAACAGGTACGCGGCGTGCTCCTGGGCGGCGGCGGTGGAGATGCCGCCGATGTCGAGGAGAGTGTCCTCGGCCCAGCCGAGATCGGTGAGCAGGGCCACCGTGAGCCGTTTGGCCTCGGGGTCGTCGCCGGACACGAAGAGATGGCTGGGACCGGCGACCAGGGTGGGTTCCGCCATCACGGGCGCGTTCACCGTCGCCAGCGTCTTGACCACCCGGGCCGAGGGGAAGGCCCGCTGGATCTGCGCGCCCAGCGGCTCCTCGGGGTGGGCGAGCGACTCGTCGGCCCGGAACCCGACGGCGCAGTCGATGATCACCTTTCCGGCGAGGACGGCCTCGCCGATCTCACCGAGCAGACCGAGGGACTCGGTGCCGGGGGTCGCGTTGACGACGACCTCCGCGTGGACGGCGGCGTCCCGCACGGTCGCGACGGGCAGCCCCAGGGCCGAACGGGCCCCGGGGTCGCGCGAGCCGAGCAGGACGTCGTGGCCGGCGGCGGTCCAGGCGGGTGCGAGGGCACGGGCCACATGGCCGGTGCCGAGGATTCCGATACGCATACGGGGGACGCTAGGCGCCGCGCCCCGGCCGCCGTATCGGCCGGGGGGACCAGCCGGGACCTACGTCCCCCGGACCGGGCCTCGGTCGCAGGGACGGGGCCTGCGACCTTCTCCTGCGGTGTCCCTGCGGTGTCCCGGCGGCTCCTGGCGGCTCCCGGCCCTCTCAGACCTTCTCAGAGGCGTTCCGGGGTGCGGATGCCCAGGAGGGTCATGCCCGTGTGCAGGGTGCGGGCCGTCAGATCGCTGAGGAACAGCCGGTTCTCGGCGATGTCCCTCGGCGGCTCGGGCTTGATGACCGGGCACTTGTCGTAGAACGTCGTGAACAGCGACGCCAGTTCGTACAGATACGCCGCCAGCCGGTGCGGGGCGTACTCCGCCGCCGCCTCGGTCACCGTCGCCGCGAACGCGTCCACGTGCAGCCCCAGCGCCCGCTCCGCCGCGTGCAGCTCCAGCTCCGGGTGCGCGGCCGGCCGTACGTCCCCCGCCTTGCGCAGCATCGAACGGATCCGGGCGTACGCGTACTGGAGGTACACCGACGTGTCACCGTGCAGCGACACCATCTGGTCCAGGTCGAACTTGTAGTCCCGGCTCGCCGACGTCGACAGGTCCGCGTACTTCACCGCGCCGATGCCCACCTGGGCACCCCGCTCGGCGATCTCCGCCTCGGACAGGTCCTTCGCCTTCTCCCGCACGACCGCCGACGCCCGCTCGATCGCCTCGTCCAGCAGATCCACCAGCCGTACGGTCTCGCCCTCACGCGTCTTGAACGGCTTGCCGTCCTTGCCGAGGACCGTGCCGAACGCCAGTTGCTGCGCCGTGACGTCGTCGCCCAGCCAGCCCGCCCGGCGGGCCGTCTCGAAGACCATCCGGAAGTGCAGCGCCTGACGGGCGTCCACCACGTACAGCAGCGTGCTCGCCTTCAGCCGGAACACCCGGTCCCGGATGGCCGACAGGTCGGTCGCCGCGTAGCCGAAGCCGCCGTCCGACTTCTGCACGATCAGCGGCACCGGATTGCCGTCCGGCCCCTTGATGTCGTCGAAGAAGACACACAGCGCGCCCTCGGAGCGCACGGCCACGCCGGACTCCTCCAGCAGCCGGCAGGTCTCCGCGAGCATCTCGTTGTAGCCCGACTCCCCGACGATGTCCGCGTCCCGGACCTCCAGGTCCAGCTTCTCGAACACGGAGAAGAAGTAGATCTTCGACTCGTCCACGAACCGCTGCCAGGTCGCGAGCGTGTGCGGATCCCCCGCCTGGAGGTCCACCACCCGGCGCCGGGCGCGCGTCTTGAACTCCTCGTCGGAGTCGAACAACTGCCGGGCGGCCTTGTAGAGGCGGTTCAGATTGGACATCGCCTCCTCACCGCTGGCCTCGGCGTCCTTGTGGTCCAGTTCGTGCGGGTGCTCGTCCAGATACTGGATGAGCATGCCGAACTGGGTGCCCCAGTCGCCGATGTGATGCCTGCGGACCACGTTCTCGCCGGTGAACTCCAGCATCTGGACGAGGGCGTCACCGATCACCGCCGAGCGGAGGTGGCCGACGTGCATCTCCTTGGCCACATTGGGCTGGGCGTAGTCGATCACCGTGGTGCCCGGGTGCGGGGCAAGGGGCACCCCGAGACGGTTCGTCTCGTCGGCGTAGCGCTCCGCGAGGTTGGCGATGATCGCCCGGTCCGTGAGGGTGATGTTGAGGAACCCGGGGCCGGAGACCTCGATGTCCTTGATCACGTCGCCGGTCGTCACCCGGGAGACGACCCGGGTCGCCAGCTCACGGGGGTTCGCCTTCTCCTTCTTGGCCAGCGCGAGGATGCCGTTGGCCTGGAAGTCGGCTCGGTCGCTCCGTCGCAGCAGGGGGTCTCCGACGGTTTCCGGGAGGGTGGCCGTGAGGGCGGAGGACAGCTGTGCTTCGACTGCGTCGCTCAGGGAAGTGACCGAGGGCATGGGGTAGGTGCCGTTCTCCTCGATGGGGCGGATAGACCCGGCCAGTATCCCACGGGGGGTGTAGCGGTTTTCTGGGCGCGGGCCCCTGGGGGCCGCCCGAGGGGGCGCTGAAAAGGGGTTTTCTCCGTTCGCCGCGTTGCTGGGAGAATGTGGGGGTGGCCGGTGACCGTACCCGGTCCGTCTCTGGAGGAAGAAGGACGTGCCGATCGTGGCTCAGAGCACCGAGACCGTCGACTGGGTCTCCCGTTTCGCGGACGAGGTCATCGAGGCGTCGGAGCGTCGGGCCCCGGGCAAACCGGTCGTCGTCGCGTCGGGCCTCTCCCCCTCCGGCCCCATCCACCTGGGCAATCTGCGGGAGGTCATGACCCCGCACCTCGTCGCGGACGAGATCAGGCGGCGCGGGCACCAGGTGCGGCATCTGATCTCCTGGGACGACTACGACCGGTACCGCAAGGTGCCCGCCGGGGTCGCGGGGGTCGACGAGAGCTGGGCCGAGCACATCGGCAAGCCGCTCACCTCGGTGCCCGCCCCCGCAGGGTCCGCCCACCCGAACTGGGCCGAGCACTTCAAGGCGGCCATGGTGGAGTCGCTGGCCGAGCTGGGCGTCGAGTTCGACGGGATCAGCCAGACCACCCAGTACACCTCCGGCGTCTACCGCGAGCAGATCCTGCACGCCATGCGGCACCGGGCGGACATCGACGCCGTCCTCGACCAGTACCGGACCAAGGCCAGGACCGGGAAGAAGCAGCAGTCGCAGAAGCCGGTGGACGAGGCCGAGCTGGAGGCCGCCGAGGGGTCCGGCGCGGCCGGCGAGGACGACGGGTCCCTCGGCGCCGCCGGATACTTCCCGTACAAGCCGTACTGCGGCAACTGCGGCAAGGACCTCACCCATGTCGTCTCCTACGACGACGACACCACCGAGCTGACCTACTCCTGCACCGCCTGCGGCTTCTCCGAGACCGTGCGGCTGAGCGAGTTCAACCGGGGCAAGCTGGTCTGGAAGGTCGACTGGCCCATGCGCTGGGCCTACGAGGGCGTGATCTTCGAGCCCAGCGGCGTCGACCACTCCTCCCCCGGATCCAGCTTCCAGGTCGGCGGGCAGATCGTCGGGATCTTCGGCGGCGAGCAGCCGATCGGACCGATGTACGCCTTCGTCGGCATCTCCGGGATGGCCAAGATGTCCTCCTCGCGCGGCGGTGTCCCCACCCCCGCCGACGCGCTGAAGATCATGGAGCCCCAGCTGCTGCGCTGGCTCTACGCCCGCCGCCGCCCCAACCAGTCCTTCAAGATCGCCTTCGACCAGGAGATCCAGCGGCTCTACGACGAGTGGGACAAGCTCGACACCAAGGTCACCGACGGGGCCGCCCTGCCCGGCGACGTCGCCGCCCACGCGCGGGCCGTCGGGACCGCCACCGGTGAGCTGCCGCGCACCCCGAGGCCGATGCCGTACCGGACCCTCGCGTCCGTCGCCGACATCACCGCCGGGCACGAGGACCAGGCCCTGCGGATCCTCTCCGAACTCGACCCCGAGCAGCCGCTGGAGTCACTCGACGCGGTCCGGCCGCGCTACGACCGGGCCGAGTCCTGGATCAACACCCAGGTCCCCGCCGAACAGCGGACCGTCGTGCGCCAGGAGCCGGACATCGAACTGCTGAAGTCCCTGGACGACCGGGCACGGGACTCCGTACGGCTCCTGCTCGACGGCCTCGCCGACCACTGGTCCCTCGACGGGCTCAGCCATCTCGTCTACGGCGTCCCCAAGGTGCAGGCCGGTTTCTCCGCCGACGCCACGCCCAAGGAACTCCCCGCCGAGATCAAGACCGCCCAGCGGTCGTTCTTCGCCCTGCTCTACCACCTGCTCGTCGGCCGTGACACCGGGCCCCGGCTGCCCACACTGCTGCTCGCGGTCGGGCAGGAGCGGGTGCGGGGGCTGCTCGGGGAGTAGCCCCGCCCGTCCAGCGCTGAAGGGGGCGTCCGGCATCGCGCCGGGCGCCCCCTTCGCCGTACGTCCGTGCCGGACGGCTCGCCGCCGTCAGGCGATGTGGTCCTCCATCAGCTCGCCGTTGAGGCGGGTCGCGAAGTCGTCCATGTACTGGTTCAGTTCCCGGGACTGGAGGCGGATGCTGTACGTGGCCTCCACGTTCGCGGCGAAGGTGCCGGGGGTGGGGATGCCCTCGCCGTCTATCGAGTACTTGAAGACCTCGTACAGCTCGTCGGCCGTGGGCGGCGCCGCCTCCGGGACACCGTCGCCCAACGGCCGCAGTCCGCCCGCCCCGTTCGGTACCTGCATCTGGGGGTCGGGGGTCTCCTCGGCGTACTCCTCGACCGACTCGGGCGCCGTCGCGGGTGCCATCTCGGGCGTCAGCTCGGGCTTCGTCTCGGGTGCCGCCGCGGGCTCGGGGGAGCGCGGGTGGGGGACCGGGAGCGGGGCCTGGATCCGCTCGGACTGCTCGTCGTACCAGGACTGGTGTTCCTGCTCGGGGACGAAGGTCGGGGGCTCGTAGCCGGGGTCGTAGCCACCCTGATACTGCTTCTGCTGAGGGGTGTTGAACCACTGGCTCGGGACGTCGCCGCCGGTCTGCTGCGGGAGCCGGGGGGCGGGGAGCGGGGGTTCACCCTGGGCCTGGGCTTGGGCGTGCGCCTGCGCCTGCGCCGGAGCCTGGGCGTGGTGGACGGCGGGGGTCTGCGTGATCTGCGCCCGGCCGGTCTCCGCCTGGGCGGTGTGCGTCTGGGCGGGGTGCGTCGGGTGCGGGGACTCCAGCTCCGGGGTCGCCGGAGGCGGCGGGATCAGGGCCGGCTCGATGCCCGCCGCCGCCAGACCCGCGGGGGCCGTCTCCGCCAGCGGCACCCCGTACTTGGCGAGCCGCAGCGGCATCAGCGACTCCACCGGGGCCTTGCGGCGCCAGCCACGGCCGTACCGGGAACGCAACCGGGCCTGATAGACCAGGCGTTCCTGCTCCAGCTTGATCACCTGCTCGTAGGAGCGCAGCTCCCAGAGCTTCATCCGGCGCCACAGCAGGAAGGTGGGGACCGGGGAGAGCATCCAGCGGGTGAGGCGGACCCCCTCCATGTGCTTGTCCGCCGTGATGTCCGCGATCCGCCCGATCGCGTGCCGGGCCGCCTCCACCGACACCACGAACAGCACCGGGATCACGCCGTGCATACCGACACCCAGCGGGTCCGGCCACGCCGCCGCGCCGTTGAACGCGATCGTCGCCGCCGTCAGCAGCCACGCCGTCTGCCGCAGCAGCGGGAACGGGATGCGGATCCAGGTCAGCAGCAGATCCAGGGCCAGCAGGACGCAGATGCCCGCGTCGATACCGATCGGGAAGACATAGCTGAAGTTCCCGAAGCCCTTCTGGAGGGCGAGTTCGCGGACCGCCGCGTACGACCCGGCGAATCCGATACCGGCGATGATCACGGCACCGAAGACGACCAGACCGATGAGAACGCGGTGCGTCCGTGTCAGCTCAAGTGGCGCGGCCACCCGTACTCCCCTCCCACTGCGGTTCGTTGCGCGGCCAACAGAGTGGCACATGTGAGCGAAGGACGGGGGGCTGGACCACGGTCAGGTCCGGTTCCCGGGCCGACCCGTCACGGACGGGTGCGGACCGGTCACCGAGGCGGGTCAGGTCTTCGAGGACGACGAGGAGGAAGAGGAGGAAGAGGACGAAGGAGACTTCGTGGAGGAAGGGGACTTCCTGGACGACTCCGGTGCGGCGCCCTGGCCTTCCGAGCCCGGCTCGTCGGTGCTCCCGTCCGTGCCCCCGCCCTCGCTCGCGTTGGCCTTCGTCACCGACGCGATCGCCTCCTTGGCGGCCTTCTTCGCGTCCTTCATCAGATCGCCCGCGCTCGGCGTCTCGTCGCCCGCCAGGCCCGCGCCGTTGTAGTCGAGGGTGACGACCACGTTCTCCACCCGTGCCACGATCGTCTGCTGCTTGAAGTCACCCTCCTTCTTCTTCAGGTCGTAGCGCACGGCCGTCGCCTGGTCGCCGGTGCCGGACAGCGGCTCGGGCTTCATGTTCTTCGCGCCCTCCGCCGCCTGCACCTCCCGCACCTGCTTCTCGTAGTGCTCCCGCGCCAGTTCGTCACCCGCGCCGCGCGTGACATCCGACTCGAAGCGCAGCAACGACACATTGAGCCAGCGGAACTGGGAGCCGTCCACGCCGTTGTTGTCGAGGCTGCTCCAGGAGCAGGTCGCGCGCATCGTCGTGTCGTCCGAGGAACCCTCCTTGCCCTTGGTGCCCTCGGGCACCAGGTCCTCCAGGGTCTTCTTCGTCAGAACGTCGCACACCTCGGGCAGTTGCCGGTACGCGGCGGCCCGCACGGTCGGGGACGGGCTCGCGGAGGTCTCCTGGGCCTTCTCCGACGCCTTCTTCGCGTCGTCCCCGCCGTCGGAGCCGGAGGAGCAGGCCGCCGCCACCAGCATCACGGGAACGGCCGCCGCCCCGAACAGGACCCTGCTCACCCGCCTGGTCCGCTGGTCGCTCCGGTCGGCTCGCTGTGCTCGTCGCTGCATGGTTCCTTCACTCATGACACTTGTGTTCCCTGCCATCGGATCGGGTCCGAGGGGCCACGGTACGCGGTGAGAAACCTGTGCGAACCGTGTTCACCGCCTTCCCGGGCGAACGAGAGGAAGGGTGTGGAACGGGTCACACGCCGTCAGCCGGACAGTGAATTCGCCAGCCGCGAGGCCAGTTTCCTGGCCTTGTCCTGCATTTCCTTGCTGTCGGGTGTCGCGCCCACGGTCGCCGACTGCTCCTCGTACTCGATCGTGACGATCACATTCGACGTGCGGAACGCCACAGTCACCGTCCGCTGCTCACTCGTCGAACCCGAGCCGCTGAGCGCGTCGTCGATGAACGCCACGTCGCCGAGATCGTCCAGGGTGCGGGGGAGGGGGGCGGGGGTGGGATCGGTGGACGGGGAGGTGCCGTCCGCGGGGGAGTCGGGGGAACCGTCGGAAGAGCCGCCGGAGGAGCCATCGGCGGAGTCTTCGGTGGAGCCGCCGGTGGAGCCGTCGGTGGAGCCGGAGGACTCGGAGTCCTCGGGTGTGTCCGCGCCGGAGGGGTCGCTCGCGGGGGACGACGAGCCGTTCGAGGGGGTGTCCGTCGTGTCGGTCGGCTCCGGGAGGTCGGCCGCCTGTTCCTTGGCCGCGTACAGTTCCTGCGCCTGTGCGTCGTCGCTGACGGCGGGGTCGTACGACACCACGCGCTCCAGATCCACCAGGAGGTGGTGGGTCGCGGTGGCCGACTCGACCTTCCAGCGGCAGCCGACCTTGCGGTCCGTGTCGTACGTGAGGGTCGCCTCGCCCTCGTACGCCTCCTCCCGCCCGCGTTCGTCGGGGAGTTCCCTGATGCCGGGGAGCAGCGAGTCGAGGGTCTCCTGGCCGACCGCGCCACAGGGTTCGGGGAGGGTGCGGTAGCGGCCGGGTTCGGCGGCGGCGGTGGCGGCGCCGGTGGTGCCGGGGTTGGAGTCGTCGGACGTGTCGCCGTCGCCCGAGCCGCCGGTGCAGCCGGCCAGGACGGCCGCGAGGAGGGTGGCGACGCCGGGTACGAACGCCTTCCGCTGCACGGTGAGGCTCCTCTCGACGGGGGTGTCGGGGTGGTTCCAGGGGGCCGGTACTCCAGTGTCCCCGCAGGTTATTCGCTTGCCGCGCGCGGGTGGCCACTGGGAACAATGTGTATCGCACGCCGAGCCGTGGGCGCCGGTCCGTTGTCCCTTTCCTTGATCTTGGCGCCGGTTTTGCGATTTCAGTCTTTTGCTTTGAATTCGGGGGTTGGGGGAGAAATGTCGTACGTGGAGGTGCCCGGAGCGCGGGTGCCCATCCGGATGTGGGCCGACCCCGCGTCCGTCGAGGGCGGCGCGATGCAGCAGTTGCACAATGTCGCCACGCTGCCCTGGATCAAGGGGCTCGCGGTGATGCCGGACGTGCACTACGGCAAGGGCGCGACGGTCGGGTCCGTGATCGCGATGCGGGGCGCGGTGTGCCCGGCGGCGGTCGGCGTCGACATCGGCTGCGGGATGTCCGCCGTGCGGACCTCTCTCACCGCGAACGACCTGCCCGGCGATCTCTCCCGGCTGCGGACGCGGATCGAGACGGTGATCCCGGTGGGGCGCGGGATGCACGACAGCCCCGTCGACCCCGCGCGGCTGCACGGGTTCGCGACCGGCGGGTGGGCGGACTTCTGGACGCGGTTCGAGGGGGTCGCGGAGGCGGTCAAGTTCCGTCAGGAACGGGCTGCGAAGCAGATGGGATCGCTGGGCAGCGGCAACCACTTCGTTGAGGTATGTACCGATACATCCGGTTTGGTGTGGCTGATGCTGCACTCCGGCTCCCGCAACATCGGCAAGGAACTCGCCGAGCACCACATCGGCGTCGCCCAGCGACTCCCGCACAACCAGGGGCTGATCGACCGCGACCTCGCCGTTTTCGTCTCGGACACCCCGCAGATGGCGGCGTACCGCAACGACCTGTTCTGGGCGCAGGAGTACGCGAAGTACAACCGTACGATCATGATGGCGCTCCTGAAGGACGTGATCCGCAAGGAGTTCAAGAAGGCGAAGCCCACCTTCGAGCCGGAGATCTCCTGTCACCACAACTATGTGGCGGAGGAGCGGTACGAGGGGATGGACCTGCTGGTCACCCGCAAGGGAGCAATCCGGGCGGGGGCCGGTGAGTACGGGATCATCCCGGGGTCGATGGGCACCGGCTCGTACATCGTGAAGGGGCTCGGCAACGCGAAGGCGTTCAATTCGGCCTCGCACGGGGCGGGTCGCCGGATGAGCCGGAACGCGGCCAAGCGGAGGTTCTCGACCAAGGACCTGGAGGAGCAGACCCGGGGCGTCGAGTGCCGTAAGGACTTCGGGGTCGTGGACGAGATCCCGAGCGCGTACAAGCCGATCGAGCAGGTCATCGAGCGGCAGGGCGACCTTGTGGAGGTCGTGGCCAAGCTCAAGCAGGTCGTGTGTGTGAAGGGCTGACCCTCACATCTCCCGGTGCAGCTTGGTGTTCGATGCCTGGGCTCGGGGGCGGAGGATCAGGAGGTCGACGTTGACGTGGCTGGGGCGGGTCACCGCCCAGGTGATGGTGTCGGCCACGTCGTCGGCGGTGAGGGGGGCCGGGACGCCGTCGTAGACCTTGGCGGCGCGGGCCTCGTCGCCGGCGAAGCGGGTCAGGGCGAACTCGTCGGTCTTGACCAGGCCGGGGGCGATCTCGATGACCCGGACCGGGCGGCCGACGATCTCCAGGCGGAGGGTTTCCGTGAGGACGTGGGCGCCGTGCTTCGCCGCCGCGTAGCCCGCGCCGCCCTCGTACGTGCCGTGGCCCGCCGTCGAGGAGACCACGACCACCGTGCCGTCGCCGCTCGCCTCCAGCTTGGGGAGCAGGGCCTGGGTGAGGTGGAGGGTGCCGAGGACGTTCGTCTCGTACATCCGGCGCCAGTCCTCCGGGTCGCCGCTCTCCACCGAGTCCAGGCCGAGCGCGCCGCCCGCGTTGTTCACCAGGACGCCGATCGTCTTGAACGCCGTCGCGAACTCGTCCACGGCCGCGCGGTCGGTGACGTCCAGCGGGTATGCCGTCGCCTTGCCGCCCGCCGTCGTGATCTCCTCCGCCAGTGCCTCGATACGGTCCTTGCGGCGGGCCGTCAGCACCACCCGGTAGCCGGCCGCCGCGAGGTGCCGGGCCGTCGCCGCGCCGATTCCGCTGCTGGCGCCCGTGATCACGGCGATGCGGGAGGCGGGGGCGATGGGCGTCGTCATTCGAGGCTCCTCGGGGTGGGGATCGGGCTTCAGGGCTGGGGTCGGTCGTCGTCGTGCGTGCGGGCCCGTTGGGCCTGTTCGATGTGCGACTCGGCCCCCGTCTTCACCTGGTGACTGCGTACCGATGGACAGTAGCTCTTCCCAGGGTCGCGGCTGGTGGCGGAGCCGCCTTCAGGAGGCGGTGCCGGTGCTGGTGGTCGCGTAGGTCGTCGGGGGCACGCCGACCGTTCTGGTGAAGTCGCGGATCAGGTGGGCCTGGTCGGCGTAGCCGAGGTCGGCGGCCAGGGCGGCCCAGTCGACGTCCTGGCGGGTACCGGCGTGTTCCAGGGCCTCGTGGATGCGGTAGCGCAGGATGACCCACTTCGGGGGGACGCCGACGTACCCGGAGAAGAGGCGTTGCAGGGCCCGTACCGAGAGGTCGGGGGCGATGTCGGTGACCCGGCGGACGGACCGGTCGGCGCGGATGTGCCGGACCAGGTCCATGGCGAGGTCGGCCTGGGGGTCGGGCGCGGGGGCGAGGGACAGGAGGAAGGTGTCGAGAGCGGTGCGGCGGTCCGTGTCGGTGGGGGCGGTCACGACGGACCGGGCCCGTTCCGGGGTGGCCGCGGGGAAGACCGTCCCGGCGCTCTCGACCCGGCCCGTCCAGTGGCCGGCGGGGCGGCCGGGGGCGTAGGGGCGGAAGCCGCCGGGGCGGAACTTCACCCCGCACACCCGGCCCCGGCCGGTGAGCTTGCGGGTGTAGAGGCCGAGCGGGATGCCGGTGACCTCGGCGTAGGGCGGGCCCTCGTCCTCGTCCCACTGGAAGGTGAGGTTGACCGAGGGGTGCGGGACGATGTGCGAGGCGTAGGGCTCGGGGAGGTCCCAGTCGATCAGCCAGTACGTCTCCACCCAGTGGCGCAGCGGCTCCGCGGGCGGGTGGCGGCGGAAGCGGACGCGGGTCAGCAGCCCGGCGGGGTCGACGATGCCGCGCGTGTCCCGGGACTCGTGGGGGTCGGGGGGCTCGGGGCGGGCTGGGGCCATGGTCGGATCGTACGGCGGGGCTCCGCGCCGCTGCCCCGGCTGTCCCGGGTACCGTCGTGTTTTTTCAAGCTCCGGCCGGGTCGGGTTCCTACCGTCGGTGCCATGGACATCGAGAGCGGGACATCGGGCACGGGCGCGGGCACGGACGTGTACGGGATCGCCGAGTTGCTGGGGATCGCGCGGGAGCGGGCCGTGCCGGTGGTGCGGGCGGTGCCCGACGCGGCGCTCGGCGCGCGGACGCCGTGTGCGGAGTATGACGTGAAAGCGCTGGTCAACCATGTGTTCCAGGTGGTGATCGAGTTCCGGAAGCTGGCCGCGAAGGAGGCGGCGGACTTCTCCGGCGGCATCCCGGACCTGGTGGGGAGCGACCCGGGCTGGCGGGAGCGGTTCGCGGCGGAGACGGAGCTGCTGGTGGCGGCGTGGGCGGCGCCCGGTGCCGAGGAGGGCACGACGGGGGCGTGGCGGATGCCGGCCGCGCTGGTGGGGGCGATGGCGCTGCTGGACCTGACGGTGCACGGGTGGGATCTGGCGCGGGCCACGGGACAGGAGTACCGGGTGGACGAGGGGTCGGCGGCGGTGGTGGAGCGGCTGACGGGGGCGGTCGCCGAGCTGGGGCCGACGGCGCGGTCACAGGGCGTGTTCGGGGAGCCGGTGCCGGTGGCGGAGGGCGCCTCGGGGTTCGAGCGGCTGCTGGCGCTGACCGGGCGGGAGCCGGGCTGGCGGCCGTGAGGAGAGGGAAGGGGAGGGGTTGAGGGGTGGGGGTCCGGGGTGGGAGGTCGGCCGGGGAATAGTGGGCGAGGGGGGTCTGTTCTCCGGGTATAGTTGAACCGTCAACAATCTGGAGGGTGAGCGACCATGCAGTTCGGGATCTTCAGCGTGGGGGATGTGACCCCGGACCCGACCACGGGACGGACGCCGACCGAGCGCGAGCGGATCAAGGCCATGGTCGCGATCGCGCTCAAGGCCGAAGAGGTCGGGCTGGACGTGTTCGCCACCGGTGAGCACCACAACCCGCCGTTCGTGCCGTCCTCGCCGACGACCATGCTCGGCTATGTGGCGGCCCGCACCGAGCGGCTGATCCTGTCCACGTCCACCACCCTGATCACCACGAACGACCCGGTGAAGATCGCCGAGGACTTCGCGATGCTTCAGCACCTGGCCGACGGCCGGGTGGACGTGATGATGGGCCGCGGCAACACCGGTCCGGTCTACCCCTGGTTCGGGCAGGACATCCGGCAGGGCATCAACCTCGCCGTCGAGAACTACGCCCTGCTCCACCGGCTGTGGCGCGAGGACGTCGTCGACTGGGAGGGGAAGTTCCGCACCCCGTTGCAGGGCTTCACCTCGACGCCCCGTCCGCTGGACGACGTACCGCCGTTCGTCTGGCACGGCTCGATCCGCTCGCCGGAGATCGCGGAGCAGGCCGCGTACTACGGCGACGGGTTCTTCCACAACAACATCTTCTGGCCGGCCGACCACACCAAGCGGATGGTCGAGCTGTACCGGAGGCGCTACGCCCACTACGGCCACGGCACGCCCGAACAGGCGATCGTCGGGCTCGGCGGGCAGGTGTTCATGCGGAAGAACTCGCAGGACGCGGTGCGTGAGTTCCGGCCGTACTTCGACAACGCGCCGGTCTACGGACACGGACCGTCCCTGGAGGACTTCTCCGAGCAGACCCCGCTGACCGTGGGCTCGCCGGAGCAGGTGATCGAGAAGACGCTCAGCTTCCGCGAGTACGCCGGTGACTACCAGCGTCAGCTGTTCCTGCTGGACCACGCCGGGCTGCCGCTGAAGACCGTCCTCGAACAGCTCGACCTGCTGGGCGAGGAGGTCGTGCCGGTGCTGCGCAAGGAGTTCGCGGCGGGGCGGCCGGCCGAGGTGCCGGAGGCGCCGACGCACGCGTCGCTGCTGGCCGCCGCCCGCCGGAGCACGGAGCAGGAGGTGACTGCCGTATGAAGCTCGTCGTCGTGGCGGCGGGGCTGAGTGTCCCGTCGTCCACCCGGCTGCTGGCCGACCGGCTCGCCGCCGCCGTCGAGAAGACGGTGCCGGTCGAGGTGCGGGTCGTCGAGCTGCGGGAACTGGCGGTGGAGATCGCACACCACTTCACCAATGGGTTCCCCGGCCCGAAGCTGGGCGCGGCGCTGGACGCGGTGGCGGACGCGGACGGGCTGATCGTGGTCACGCCCGTGTTCACCGCCTCGTACAGCGGGCTGTTCAAGTCGTTCTTCGACGTGCTCGACAAGGACGCGCTGGACGGCAAGCCGGTGCTGATCGCCGCGACCGGTGGCACCGCGCGCCACTCGCTGGTCCTGGACCACGCGCTGCGCCCGCTCTTCTCGTATCTGCGGGCCGCGGTCGTGCCGACCGGGGTGTACTCCGCCTCGGAGGACTGGGGCGCCGAGGGCCTGGACGGCCGGATCGCCCGGGCCGCCGGGGAACTGGCCGCCCTGATGAGCGGGCCGGGCACGACCGCCGTGCCCGCCGGGCGGCGGCCGGTGAGTGGACGCTCACCCGAGCGGGGTCCGGCGGCGGTGTCCGACGCGGCGTTCGAGGTGGTCCCGTTCGAGGAGCAGCTCGCGGCGGTGCGGGCCGGCTGATCCGAAGGGCCGGGGCGGGCCGGCCGGCCGGCTCCGGTGAGAGCCCAGTAAGAAGGCGGCCCCGGAGCCCCGCACCCCGGTGTGGGGCTCCGGGGTTTTGTCACACTGGGGCGGTGGCCCCGACTGTGCTCCTCGCCGAAGACGACCGCGCGATCCGGCACGCCCTGGAGCGCGCCCTCACCCTGGAGGGCTACCGGGTGACCGCCGTGGCCGACGGGGTCGAGGCGCTGGCCAGCGCCCATCGCACCCCGCCGGACGTTCTGGTGCTGGATGTGATGATGCCGGGCATCGACGGCCTCCAGGTGTGCCGGGTGCTGCGTGCCGAGGGCGACCGCACGCCCATCCTGATGCTGACCGCGCTGGTGGAGACCCAGGACCGGATCGCGGGCCTGGACGCGGGGGCCGACGACTATGTCGTCAAGCCGTTCGACGTCGAGGAGGTCTTCGCCCGGCTGCGGGCACTGCTGCGCCGCACGGGCGGAAGCGGAAACGGCAACAACAACGGCAACAACAACGGCAACGGCACCGGCGGTGGTAACGGCGGCGGCGACAGGGCGGTTGATGAGGTGCCGAACCCGGCCGCTGCGGCACGCGCCGTACCCGCCGTACCCTCCGTACCCGCCGCACCCTCGACGCCCACCCCGTCCGCCGTCGCCGCGCGGCAGCTTGTCGCCGCCGGGCTGCGGATGGACCCGGACGCCCGCCGGGTGTGGCGGGACGGGCGGGAGCTGGAGCTGACCCGTACCGAGTTCGAGCTGCTGGAACTGCTGATGCGCAACGCGGGCATCGTCCTCGACCACGCCACGATCTACGACCGTATCTGGGGCTACGACTTCGGCCCCGGCTCCAAGAACCTCGCCGTCTACGTCGGCTACCTCCGCCGCAAGCTCGACGCCCCCGGCGCCCCCCAGCTGATCCACACGGTCCGCGGGGTGGGGTACGTGCTGCGGGAGGACTGAGTGGCAGGGGTGGACGACGGCGGGTGGCGGGGACGGCTCCGGTGGGTCGGGGGCCGGCTGCGCGGGGTGTCACGGCGGGTCCGGCGCGGTGGGGCCGGGGCCTCGGGCGCCGGTGGGCTGGTGTCGCTGCGGGCCCGGTTCGCGATGTCGTTCGCGCTGGTGGCCGCCGCCGTCACCGTCGTCGTCGGGCTCCTCTCCTACAGTGCCGCGGCCCGGCTGCTGCGGGTGGACCAGCAGTCCGTCTTCGACGAGGTGGTCAAGGACCTCCAGGGCGAGGTGCGGGAGCGGCGGATGTCGCCCCGGGACTTCTCCTCCTCCGCGCCGGGCCACGACCTGGTCCGGCCCGCCCGCACCGATGTGCAGGTGCTGGGGCCCACGGGCGGGGTGGTGGACAAGGGCAGTCCTGGGCTGCCGGTGGTCGCCTCGGACGTGGTGGTCGCCGCCGCCCCGGACGCGGGGCACCTCGTGGTGCACGAGGAGGTCGACGTCGGGGACGACGTGTACCGGGTGGCGACCGTCGCGCTCGGTGAGGGCCGGGGCGCGGTCCAGGTCGCGCAGGAGTTCAGCGACACCGAGGATCTGCTGCGCAGCCTCCAGCGGCGCACCCTGCTGGTGATGGCGGCGGTCGTCACCGGTGCCGGGCTGTTCGGCTGGTGGCTGGCCCGGCGGATCACCCGGCGGCTGGTGATGCTGACCTCCGCCGCCGAGGCTGTCGCCCGCACCCGGCGGCTCGGGATCGACGTCCCCGTCTCCGGCACCGACGAGGTGGGGCGGCTCGGCCGGGCCTTCGACCGGATGCTGGGCCGGCTCGCCCAGTCGGAGGACGACCAGCGCCGGCTCGTCCAGGACGCGGGGCACGAACTGCGCACCCCGCTGACCTCGCTGCGGACCAACATCTCCCTGCTGCGCCGGATGGACGAACTGCCGCCGGAGGCGCGCGAGGAACTGGTCGCCGATCTGGGGCTGGAGGCGCGGGAGCTGACCGACCTGGTCAACGAACTGGTCGATCTGGCGGCGGGCCAGTCCGACACCGAGCCGCCGCAGCGGGTCGACCTCGCCGATCTCGCCGAGGACGTGGCGGAGGTGGCGCGGCGCCGCACCGGGCGGCGGGTCGTGGTCAGGGCGGGCGGCCACACCGTCACCGGCGGGGGCCGGCCGCAGATGCTGACCCGGGCGCTGACCAACCTGGTGGAGAACGCGGCCAAGTTCGACCGGGACGGCAGCGCGCCCATCGAGATCGTGGTCGCCGGTCCCGCCCGGCCCGGCACGGTCCTGGTGGAGGTGCTGGACCGGGGGCCGGGGGTCGCCCAGGCCGATCTGGAGCGGCTCTTCGACCGGTTCTTCCGCACCGCCGACGCCCGCGCCCTGCCCGGCTCCGGGCTCGGTCTGTCCATCGTCCGCGAGGTGGCGCTGGCCCACGGCGGCGCCCCGTTCGCCCACCGGCGTGAGGGCGGGGGCTCGGTGATCGGGTTCACGGTGGGCGGGGGAGCGGCGGCGCACGGGGCGGACTAGGGTCTGTCGTTTGGATCAGCCTGGCTATGAGGAAACGGCGCTGCTCGGCGACCCCGCGACGCCGGGATGATCCAAACGACAGACCCTAGGGCTGAGCGGGCCCTTCTCCGCCCGCACTCCGGCGCCTTTCCGTACCCCGGCCCCTTTTCGCACCCCGGTCTCTTCCCGGACTCCGGATGCTTTTCGGACTTCGGTTCCTTTTCGTGGCGCCCGTCGAAGCCCGCTGATCGTTTAGCGTGCTCCGGGCGGGATGCGCGGTGGATTCCGGGAACACGGTTTCCCGGTCCGGCGCGGGCCCCGCCGAAAGGCCCGTACCGCTGCCATGACCGACCCGGCTCTCGTACACGGGCGGACCTGGCCGTCGTAAGGGAAACGCAAGGGCCGGACCGCCGAGTTCAGGAAGTCGGACAGGGAATCGGATGAAGCCACGCGTCGATCTGCTCACCAAGGAATATCCGCCGGAGATCTACGGCGGAGCCGGAGTCCATGTCGCGGAACTCTCCCGGGAATTACGGAAACGGGTCGCGCTGCGCGTGCATTGCGTCGGGGCGCCGCGCGACGAGCCCGGGGTGTTCGCGCATCCCGAGCCGGACCTCGGCCCGGAGGCGGGCGCGGCGCTGCGGACGCTGGGCGCGAACGTGTCCATGGCGGCGGGCTGCGCGGGCGCCGACCTGGTGCACAGCCACACCTGGTACGCCAACGCCGCCGGGGCGCTGGCCAAGGTGCGCTACGGGATCCCGCATGTCGTCACCACCCACAGCCTGGAGCCGCTGCGGCCCTGGAAGGCGGAGCAGCTCGGGGGCGGATACGCCCTGTCGTCGCTGGTGGAACGGACCGCGCTGGAGCAGGCGGACGCGGTGATCGCGGTGTCCGCGGCGATGCGCGCCGACATCCTGCGGGTCTACCCGGGGGTGGATCCGGCGCGGGTGCGGGTGGCGCACAACGGGATCGACACCGCCGTGCACGCCCCCGACCCGGGCACCGGGGCGCTGCGCCGGCACGGCGTGGACCCCGGCCGGCCCATCGTGCTCTACGTCGGCCGGGTCACCCGGCAGAAGGGGCTGCCCCAACTGCTGCGCGCCGCGTTCGCGGTGGACCCGGCGGCCCAGTTGGTGCTGTGCTGCGGGCAGCCGGACACTCCGGAGATCGCCGCGGAGACCGCCGTACTCGCCGATGAACTCGCGGCCCGGCGCGGGGGTGTCGTACGGATCGACGGGATGCTCGACGCGGTGTCGCTGCGGCAACTGCTCACCCACGCCACGGTGTTCGTGTGCCCCTCGCTCTACGAGCCGATGGGCATCGTCAATCTGGAGGCCATGGCGTGCGGTACGGCGGTGGTGGCGACGGCGACCGGGGGGATACCGGAGGTGGTGGTGGACGGGGAGACCGGGCTGCTGGTGCCGGTCGAGCAGCGCGACGACGGGACCGGGACGCCGCTGGCGCCGGAGCGGTTCGCGGCCGATCTCGCCGCCGCGATCAACCGGCTGCTGGCGGAGCCGGAACGGGCCCGCGCGATGGGCGCGGCCGGGCGGGCCCGCGCCGAGCACAGCTTCGGCTGGGACCGGGCGGCCGACGCCGTGCACTCGATCTACCGGGAGGTGCTGGAGGGGTGACGCGGGGACGGGGGGAGATGCCGGCGGGGTGGTGACGCGGGGACGGTGGGGAGGGGCGGGGGGCGACCTCAGGGAGTCCGTTCGAATGCGTTGACCCGCCCACCCGGGGCGCCGCTACGTTCGCGGACATGTCGGAAGCGCACTCCCCGTCGCCCCCGTCGATCGCGCCGGCCGCGTCGACGGTTCGGCACGGCGAGACCCGGGTCACCACCCTGGAGCTCTTCTTCGACCTGGCCTTCGTCTTCAACTTCACCCAGCTCGCCCGGCTGCTCAGCGACGACATGACCCCCCGGGGGCTGTTACAGGTCCTGCTGATCTTCTGGCTGCTGTGGTGGATGTACGGCGGTTACGCCTGGCTGACCAACCATCTGCCGCCGCACCGCCGGCGGCATCGGCTGCTGCTTCTGCTGGGCATGGCCGCGTTCCTGGTGCTGGGCCTCGCCACGCCCAACGCGTTCCACGGCGACGGGATCGCCTTCGGCGTGGGCTATCTGCTGATCGTGGCCGTGCACGCCGCGCTGTTCGCGTTCGGCGGGCCCAGGGCGGCCCGGAACATGCTGCGCATCGCCCCGTTCCACACGGCCGCCGCCGGGCTGATCATCACCGCCGGTTTCCTGGACGGCACCCTGCCCTATCTGCTGTGGGGCGGGGCGGTGCTGCTGGAGGTCGTGGCGCCGGTGGTGACCGGGGTGTCGGGGTTCCAGCTGCGGCCCGGTCACTTCGTGGAGCGCCACGGACTGCTGATGATCATCGCGCTGGGCGACTCGTTCCTCGCGCTCGGCATCGGCATGGACGGGGGCCAGGCCGGGCTGTCGGTGGTCACCACCGCGGTGCTGATCTTCGTCATCCCGGCCTGTCTGTGGTGGGTGTACTTCGACGAGTCGGAGAAGGCGCGCCGGGCCGAACTGGCGCTGGAGCGGCAGAGCAGTCCGCGGCGCTCCCGGCTGGCGCTGAGCGCGTTCTTCTACGCCCATGTGCCGATGCTGCTGGGGCTGATCCTGGTCGCCTCGGCCGTGAAGAAGACCATCGTGCATCCCTTCGCCCCGCTGGACCTGGCGCCCGCGCTGGCGCTGGCGGGCGGGGTCTCGCTGTATCTCGCGGGCATCGCCTGGTTCCACGGCATCCTCAAGATCGGCCCGCAGCGCTTCCATCTGGTGGCCTCGGTCGCCGCGCTCGGCGCGGTCGCCATGGGCCGGTACACCAGCGCCGTCGGCGAGGTCGTGCTGCTCGGGCTGCTCATCGTCGCCGGGCTGGTCAGCGAGCACCGCTGGTCCCGGCGCCTGGACCGGCCCGCCCCCGGTCCGCCCACCGGGAGCCCCGCTCCTGTCCCCATCCCCCCGCCGCCGCGCGTCGGCGCACAACCGGAGGTACCCCGCCCATGAGTTCCGTGGCCGACCGCCTGGACGTCATCGACACCTGCACCCGTATGGCCTGGTTCATCGACGCGGCCGAATGGGATGCGCTGGAGAGCGTGTTCGCCGACGAGATCCAGCTCGACTACACCAGCCTGAACGGCGGTGAACCCGCCACCGTGACCGCCAAGGGGCTGGTCGCCGCCTGGTCGGGGCTGCTCGGCGCCTTCGCCACCACCCAGCATCTGCTGAGCAACTACCTGGTGGACGTGGACGGCGACACCGCCGTGGCCACCGCCATGTTCCAGGCCACCCACCGGATGCCCAACGAGCACGGCGGGCCGCTGTGGACCCTCGGCGGCAAGTACCGCTTCGAACTGGTGCGCACGGACGCCGGCTGGCGGATCAGCGGCATCGTGATGACGACGACCTGGGCCGACGGGAACCAGCAACTGCTGACCCTGGCGGCACAGGCGCAGAGCGCCCAGGGCGGTTGATCCAGAGCGGCTGATCCAGAGCGGCTGATCCGGAGCGGCTGATCCGGAGCGGAAAGGGGGCCGGGGTGAAGTCAGGAAGTCAACCACCCATTCCTTGCCGCGGGTTGAGCGGACCACGAATCATTTTTCCGGGAATTCCCGCGCGGCCGTTCGGCACCCGTGCCCCTGTCGAGGAGACGTCATGAGCAATACGACCGAAGAGACCAGGAAAGTCGCCCAGCAGTGGTTCGACGCACTGACCGGAGGCGATTTCGAGACGGCGCTGAACACCCTGGACGAGAACGTCGAGTGGATCAACTACGCGCCCGTTCCCGGCTACAACGACGACATGAAGTGGATCGGTACCGTCCACGGCCGCGAGGCGGTGCTCGGCACCCTCCAGGTCTTCACCGGCGCCGTCGACGTGAAGTTCGAGAAGCTGGTCAACCTGGTGGTCGACGGCAACCAGGCGGCCGGGGTGATCAGCGAGGTCTCCGTCGTCAAGGAGACCGGCGTCGAGTTCCAGATCGAGTTCGTCCAGTGGCTCACCGTGAACGACGGGAAGATCACGCGCTGGAAGTCGTACACCGACCCCTCCCAGATCATCCGCGCGCTGCGGGGCGACACGACCGGTGACACGAGTGCTGCGGAGGCCGTCCGATGAGCGCCGAGCTGATCGCCGCCGTGCGCGGCGGGGACACCGCCGCCGTGGAGCGGCTCCTCGCCGCCGGGGCCGACCCGAGCGCCCGGGACGACGCCTCCGGGCTGACCGTGCTGATGATCGCCGCGGGGCAGGCCGACCCGGCGTCCGTGCGGGCGCTGATCGGGGCCGGCGCCGATGTGCTGACCGCCGACCGCCGCGGGGGCGCCACCGCGCTGCACAAGGCGTGCCAGGGCGGCAGCCTCGACGTGGTGCGGGCGCTGGTGGAGGCGGGCGCGTTCGTGGACGCCATCGCCCCGACCACCGGGCACAGCGCGCTGATGGACGCCCTCTGGTACAAGTACCCGGACATCGCGGCGTACCTGCTGGACCAGGGCACCTCGCTGAAGATCTACACGCACTACGGGTTCTCGCTGGAGGAGCACTTCCAGTACGAGCTGAACGTGAACACCTTCGGCAAGGACAAGCTGCTCCGGGCCGAGCGGCATCTGAAGGACCGCAAGGCCGCCGACGACGCGGCGATCGCCCGCCAGGAGCTGATGGCGGCGACCGCCGAGGGCGACACCGACCGGGTGCGCAAGCTCCTCGCGGACGGTGCCGAGGTGGACGAGCGCTACCCCAACGTGGGCGGCTTCAACGACAGTCACACCCCGCTGCTGGTCGCCTCCCGCGACGGCCACGACGAGATCGTACGGCTGCTGCTCGCGGCCGGCGCCGACGTCAACGCCGTCGAGCCCACGTTCGGCGCGGTGCCGCTGCACAAGGCCGTCTACAACGGGCACGCCGGCATCACCGCCGACCTGGTCCGCCAGGACGGCATCGACCTGGACTTCATCGGCGCCACCAACGGCTACAGCCCGCTGCACGACGCCCTGTGGCACGGCTACGAGGACTGCGCGCGCACCCTCGTGGAGGCGGGCGCCCGGCTCGACCTGGTCGCCCACGACGGCAAGACCGCGCTCGACCTGGCCGTGGAGGTGTTCGGCGCGGGCCACCCGCTGGCCGAGCAGATCCGCGACCGCGCCCAGTAGCCCAGTAGCCCAGTAGCCCAGTGGCCCGGTGGTCCGGTGGTCCGGCAGCCCCAATAGCCCAGTGGTCCGGGGCCCGGGGCGCCGTCCCCTGATCCGTCACCCCCCACGGCACGTGCCAGTCCCTGAACGTGAACGTCCCTGAAAGCGACGGGAGTCGTCCCATGCTCTTCTACGTCCAGATGAAGTGGAACCACGAGGGCCGCCTCAGCCTCGACGAGCTCTGGGAGCTCGAACAGGAGGAGGCCGAGCACGCGCAGGAGACCTTGGACTCCGGTTTCTGTGTGGGCATCTGGAAGGTCGCCGCGCAGAAGCGGGTGATCGCCATCATCGACTCGCCCGACGCCGAGGAGCTGGACCGCACCGCGCTCGGCCGGCTGCCCATGCGCGAGTACCTGGAGTTCGAGGAGGTGTGGCCGCTGCGTGACTACCTCGGCTTCGCCGACGACGTCAAGCAGCGCTACAAGGTCTGACCCCGCGGACGCGAGAAGTGAGGAGAACGCCCGTGAGCCGGTCCAGGACCCGTACCGCACTCGTCACCGGCGGCAACCGGGGCATCGGCCTGGAGACGTGCAGGCAGCTCGTCGCCGCCGGGCACGACGTGGTGCTGGGCGCGCGTGATGCCGCGCGCGGCCGGGAGGCGGCCCGTCGGCTCAAGAGCGACGGCGGCCGGGTCCGCGTCGAGGAACTCGACGTCACCAGCCGGGACAGCGTCACCGCGTGCGCCGCCCGGCTGGCGGACGCGGGGGTCGACGTGGACGTCCTGGTCAACAACGCGGGCGTCTACCCCACCGACTCCTTCTTCTCGCTGGACGAGGCGACGATGCGCGAGGCGCTCGACGTCCATCTGATGGGCGCCTTCCACACCGGTCAGGCGTTCGTGCCGGCGATGGTGCGGCGCGGCTGGGGTCGGGTGGTCAATGTCTCCTCCGGCCTCGGCGCGCTCACCGACAACGTGCCCTCGCCGCCCGCGTACGGCGTCTCCAAGGCGGCGCTGAACGCGCTGACGCTGGTGATGTCGGCCGCGGCCGGGCCCCGGGTGAAGGTCAACGCGGTGTGCCCCGGCTGGGTCCGCACCGACATGGGAGGTTCCTGGGCGCCGACCGGGGTGGAGAAGGGCGCCGACACCGTGGTGTGGCTGGCCCGGCTCGACGACTCCGGTCCCACCGGGGGCTTCTTCCGCAACCGCAGGAGGATCGCATGGTGAGCCGGGTCGCACGGCGTCCGGGGCGGCGCAGGTCGCTCATGTACACACTGGTCGCGGTGGTGGTGCTGGGCGCCGTGCTCGCCGTCACCTCCGACTATGTGCGCGCCGCCGCCAAGGAGGCGGTGCGCGCCACGCCCGAACAGCACGACAGCGGGGCGCTGGCGTCGCTGCACCCCGCGGTGCGCGGCTATGTGAGCGCGGTGGACGAGCGGGACACCGAGGCGCTGGTCGCCGTGTTCGCGTCGGACGCCGTGGTCACCGACACCGGGCGGGAGTTCCGCGGGCACGACGAGATCCGCGCCTGGGCCGACGACGAGGTGATCGGCGGCCGGCTCACCGTACTGGAGCAGACCCCCGGCGCCGACGGCGCCGCCCGGGTGCTGCTGCGCTTCGACCCGGACGGCCCGCTGCTGGGCTTCCGGGCCACCTACACCTTCGATGTGCGCGACGACCGGATCCACCGGGTGTCCATGGCGTACGCCTGACGCCGCCCACCGCGAAGGACCACCGACCGTGAGCCCGTGAAGGGCCTGAGAGAGCCTGAAGAGAGAAGGACCGCCGTGCGACGACACCGCATATCCGGCCCCCTGGCCCTCGTCGCCGCCGTCACGTTGCTGACGGCGTGCTCCGACGACGGCTCCGACGACAGCGCGGACAGCCGCCCCAGCCAGAGCGCCGACCTGGCCCTGGAACCCACCGAGACCGACCAGCCGAGCCAGAGCGAGGAGCCGGACACCGTGGAGAGCAGCGAGAGCGCCGAGGGCGGCATCGACGCGGCGGCGCAGAAGTACGTGGACGCCGTCGCCGACAAGGACCTCGACGCGCTGGTGGACGCCTTCCACCCGGACGCCCAGCTCATCGACGTGGGGCGGGAGTTCAACGGGCACGACGAGATCCGCGCCTGGGCCGACAACGAGGTGATCGGCGGAAAGCTGACCGTCCTGGAGGACAACCCGAAGAGCGACGGCACCACCCTGCTGGTGCGGTTCGCGCCGGGCGGCACCGGCGGCTTCGAGGCCAACTACGAGTTCACCTCGCGCGACGGCCGGATCAGCGAGCTGAACCTCCAGTACGCCTGATCCGCCGCCGCCGGCGTCCGACCCGTACCGCCCTACCGCCCGACCAGAAAGGCTCACCCATGAGTTCCACCACCACGAAGGGGCCAGGCGGCCGTAACCGGCTGGCGCTGGCCTCCCTCGGACTGGGTGCCTTCGTCATCGGCACCGCCGAACTCGTCATCGTCGGCGTCCTGGAGCTGATCTCCGAGGATCTCGGGGTCTCCCTGAGCACCGCCGGTCTGCTGGTCACCGCCTACGCCCTCGGTGTCTCCATCGGCGGTCCGATCGTGACCGCCGCGACCATCCGGATGCCGCGCCGGGCGCTGCTGTGGGTGGCGCTGGGGGTGTTCGTCCTGGGCAACCTGGTGGCCGTGTTCGCCGGGGCGTTCGGGCTGCTCGTGGTCGCCCGGGTGCTGTGCGGCGCCATCCACGGTCTGTTCCTGGGCGCCGCGTCGGCGGTCGCCACCGGACTGGTGCCGCCGGAGCACCGCGGTCAGGCCGTGGGCCTGGTCTTCGGCGGTATCTCCGTGTCCACCGTGGTCGGTGTGCCGCTGGGCACGCTGCTCGGCCAGAACCTGGGCTGGGAGGCCACGTTCGCCGGGGTCGTCGTGCTCGGTGTGGTCGCGCTGGCCGCGATGATGGCGTTCGTGCCGTCGGTCGTGCACGGCACCGGGGCGGGCGGGCTCTCCGAGCAGGCGCGGCACGCGTTCCACCCCCGGGTGCTGGCGATGCTGGCGGCCGGGGTGGTGCTGATGGGCTCGCAGTTCATCGCGTTCACCTTCCTCGCGCCGTTCCTGGAGGACGTCACCGGGGTGGGCAGCGGCGCGGTCAGTGCCTTCCTGCTGATCTTCGGTGTGTTCAGCGCCATCGGGACCATCGCGGGCGGGCGGTTCGCCGACATCAACGCCTCCGCGACGATGTTCATCGGGAACCTGGTGCTGGTCGTGGCGCTGGCCGGGCTGTACGTGTTCCGGGAGAACGCGGTGCTGGTCGGGATCGCGCTCGCCGGGTGGGGCATCGTCGGCTTCGGTGTGACGCCGGCCTTCCAGCTGCGGGTGATCTCGCTCGCCGGTGAGGGCGGTGACCTGGCGGCGACGCTGGGCGCGTCCGCGGCGAACGTGGGGGTCGCGCTGGGGGCGGTCGTGGGTGGCTGGGCGCTGGACGCGTTCGGGGTCGCCGACGTGCCGCTGACCGCGCTGATCGTGGCGGTGGTGGCGTTGCCGACGGTGTTCGGGACGCGGTTCCTGAAGGTCCCGGGGGCCTTGCCGGCCGGGGTGGAGGAGGGGGTTTCTGCGCCGGCGGCCGTGAAGGCGAGCGGGTGAGGCCGGGGGGTGTGGGGGGGGCTTCGGCCGGTGGGTCGGGATCCGTCTCGTCGTGGCTGGTCGCGCAGTTCCCCGCGCCCCTAAAAGCGAACGGTTCCCGGCGCTGAACAGCGAAGGGTGTTCCTCCCCCCGCCCGGAGCCCCCACCACCAGGGTTCCCCCCACCAGAGTCCCTCACCACCAGGCCCCCCACCGAGTTCCCTCCCGCCAGGCTCCCTCCACAAGGGCCCCCACCCAGTTCCCCCACCAGGCTCCCCCCATGGCCCGTTCGGGTTCCCCCCTATTTGTCCGTTGAACTATTCAGGAGTGTGAAATCCCCCTATGGCCCCCGAGACCGGAACGCGCACCGTGCGGGACGCGACGTTGGAGGTGTTGAAGCAGTTAGGGCTGACCACTGTCTTCAGCAACCCCAGCCACAGCGAGATGAAGCTCTTCGAGAACTGGCTCGAAGGGGACTTCAAGTTCGTCATGGGCTTGCAGGAGGCCGCCGTCGTCGGTATGGCCGACGGCTACGCACAGGCCACCGGTGAACCCTCGCTGGTGATCATCAACGGCGGGCCGGGGCTCGCCAACGCCATGGGCAGCGTCTACACCGCCGCCTCGGCCAAGACCCCCATGGTCATCCTCGGCGGGCAGCAGGCCCGCAAGATGCTGCTCGGCGAGCCCTTCCTGGTCGCCAAGGACTCCACCCAGCTGCCGAAGCCGTACATCAAGTGGGCCGGTGAGCCCGCCCGGCCGCAGGACGTGCCGGCGATGATCGCGCAGGCGTACCAGATCGCCCGGCAGGCCCCGCAGGGCCCGGTGTTCGTCGCCGTGCCCGAGGACGACTGGGTACGGCCCGCCGACCCCGAGCCGCTGCGGATCGCCCAGGTGCGCCGGGCCGTCGTACCGGACCCGGTCGCGCTGGAGGAGATCGCCGCCGCGCTCAACGGGGCCGAGCGGCCCGGACTGATCGCGGGCGGACCGGTGGACGCGCAGGGCGCGCGCGGCGAGTTGATCGCGCTCGCCGAGAAGCTCAACGCGCGGGTGTGGGGTGCCCCGGTGTGGAACCGCGGCGCGTTCCCCGAGAACCACCCGCTGTTCGCCGGTGTCCTGCCGCCCATCCCCGAGCTGATCAACGAGCGGCTCGCCGCGCAGCACGATGTCGTGGTGGTGCTCGGCGGACCGGCGTTCACCCTGTTCACCGCCTGGGACCTGTTCTCCACCGCCCCCGCCGACCTGGACCGCAGCCCGCGGCCCACGCTCACCGCGGACGTCGACTTCCTGCATGTCACCGACGACCCGCAGGCCGCCGCGGCGACCCTCGCCGGGCGCAGCTTCGTCGCCCCGCCCGGCGCCGTCGTCAAGGCGCTGGTGCCGCTGGTGGAGCAGCGTGAGCGGGTCGCGCTGAGCCCCGTGCGCGAGCCGGTGCCGGTGCCGGAGCCGTCCACGCCGCTCACCCAGGCGTATCTGTTCCAGGAGCTGGCCAAGGAACTCCCCGACGACGCCGTGCTGTTCGAGGAGCTGCCCATCGCGCGGGCCGACTTCCACGAGCAGATCCCGCTCGGCGCGGACAACGGCTACTTCGCCACCGCCTCCGGCGCGCTCGGCTTCCCGTTCGCGGGTGCCGTCGGCTACGCGCTGGCCCGGCCCGAACGCCGTGCGGTGGTCGTGGTCGGCGAGGGCTCGGCGCAGTACACCATCCACGCCCTGTGGACGGCGGCCCGGCACAATCTGCCGGTCACCTTCGTCATCCCCGACAACTCCGGCTATCTGTCGCTGAAGTACTACCTCCAGGACCAGAAGTCCTGGGAGGCCGGGTACGACCTCAGCGGGGTCGACATGGCGCAGATCGCCCGCGGGTTCGGGGTGCGCGGCGAGCGGGTGGAGTCACCCGACGGGCTGCGCGAGGCCCTGCGTGACGCGCTCACCGCCGACGGACCGGTGCTGCTGGACGTCGTGGTCTCCGACCCCGGCCTGTTCCGGCTCTGACCGAGAGGAGAGAAGCATGACCACCACCGCGCAGCCCGGGGGCGCAGCCCCGGCCGCGAACCACCCCGAGGGCGCCGTCGTGCACCATCCGGCGGGGACCGGGCCGACGTACTGGTTCGGTGACGCCATCTACACCTTCAAGGCGACCGCCGAGAACACCGGCGGCACCCTCACCCTCGCCGAGGCGACCGTGCCGCCCGGCGGCGGGCCGCCCCCGCACATCCACCCGCACGCCGACGAGGCGTTCTGGATCCTGGGCGGCACGATCGAGTTCCTCAACGGCGAGAAGACCTTCGTCGCCGGGACCGGGGACTTCGTGTTCGTGCCGCGCGGCACCCGGCACCGGTTCCGCAACGTGGGCCTCCAGACCGCCCATCTGCTCTTCATGTTCACCCCGGCCTATCTGGAGAAGTTCTTCATCGAGATAGGCCAGGAGGCACGCGCCGGAGAGGCGCCGCTGCCCCTGACCCCCGAACAGAAGCAGATGATCGTGGACCTTGCTCCCCGGCACGGTCTGACGCTGGCGCTTTAGCCGGCGAGGCAGCGCAAGCAGGAGAGGCTGGACAGGCGTGGAGGAGACAGTGACCATGCGGGCCGCCGTCGTGGACGGATTCGGGCCCGCCGACACCCTGCGGGTGGAGCGGCTGCCGGTACCGGTGCCGGGCCCCGGCGAGGTGCTGGTACGGGTGGGTGCCGCCGGGGTCAACGCGATCGACTGGGCCACCCGTGCCGGACACGGTGTCGGGCTGCCGCACCTCCCCGCCGTGCTCGGCTGGGACCTGGCGGGCACGGTCACCGCGACCGGCCCGGGCGCCGACCGGTTCGCCGTCGGCGACCGGGTGTACGGCATGCCGCGCTTCCCGGACCTGGCCGGCGCGTACGCCCAGTACGCGGCGGCGCCGCAGGACGAACTCGCCCCGGTCCCGGCCGGGGTGGGGATCACGGAGGCCGCCGCCCTGCCGATGGTGGTGCTCACCGCCTGGCAGACGCTCTTCGAGCACGGCGGCCTCCGCCCCGGGCAGCGCGTTCTGGTGCCCGGGGCGGCCGGTGGCGTCGGCCATGTCCTGGTCCAGCTCGCCGCCGACGCGGGCGCCGAGGTGATCGGCACCGCCTCCGCCCGCAACCGCGAGTTCGTGCTGGGCCTCGGCGCCGTCGAGGTGGTCGCGCACGACATGGTCCGTGACGTCAAGGACGTGGACCTCGCCGTGGACCTGATGGGCGGCGCCGAGTTCTTCCGGCTGCTCGACGTGGTCCGGCCCGGCGGCATCGTTGTCACCCTCAAGGGTGAGGGCCCGGACCATCGGCGGGCCGCCGCGCAGCACGGGGTGCGTACCGGCTTCACCTACGTCCGCCCGGACGCGGCCGTCCTCGGACAGGCCGCCCCGCTGATCGCGTCCGGGCGGGTGCGGCCCGCCGTCGAGCGGGTCTTCCCGCTCGCGGAGGCGGGACACGCCCACGCACTGGGTGAACAGGGCCATGTGCGCGGCAGGCTGGTCCTCGACCTGTCCTGACCGGGCGGGCGAGACAACGGAGGGAGACACGATGATCCTGGTGTCCGGGGCGACCGGAAACGTCGGCGGTGAGCTGGTCGCCGCGCTCGCCCGCGAGGGGCGGCCGGTACGGGCGCTCGTCCGCGGCGAGCCCGCGCCCGGCAGACTGCCCGAGGGCGCCGAGCCGGTGGTCGGGGACCTCAACGACCCCGCCTCGCTGCGGCCCGCGCTGGACGGCGTACGCGGGGCGTTCCTGCTGCCGGGGTACGCCGACATGCCCGGGGCGCTCGCCGAGCTGAGGGCGGCCGGGGTGGCGCATGTGGTGCTGCTGTCCAGCATCTCCGTCCCGGACGGCGACCTCGGCAACGCGGTCTCCCGTTTCATGATCCGCTCCGAGGAGGCGGTACGGGAGGCGGACCTGCCCTGGACGATCCTGCGGCCGAGCGGGTTCATGTCCAACACCTTCCAGTGGAAGGGGCAGCTCGCGGCCGGCGATGTCGTGGAGGACGCCTTCGGGGACGTCGCCATCGCCTCGGTCGACCCGTACGACATCGGCGCGGTGGCCGCGCGGGTGCTGCTGGACAAGGAGCACGTGGGGCAGACGTACGCGCTCAGCGGGCCGCGGGCGCTGCTGCCGGGGGACCGGCTGCGGCTGCTCGGCGAGGCGCTGGGCCGGGAGCTGACCTTCGTCGGGCTCAGCGACGCGGAGGCCCGGCGGCGGATGGACGGCACCATGCCCGAGGAATACGTCGAGGCGTTCTTCCGGTACTACGGCCAGGGCTCGGAGCACGCCCTGGACGACTCCGTGGTGCGGCCGGGCGTACGGCAGGTGCTGGGGCGTGGGCCCAGGGAGTTCGCGCAGTGGGCGCGGGCTCACGCCGGTGAATTCACAGACCCGAAAGCATAGGAAGGGCGGACAGACATGAGCACGGTGGAGACGGTGCGGTTCAAGCTGATACCCGAGGTCGGGACGGAGGAGTTCGACGCGCTGGACCAAAAGGTCGAGAGCGAGTACATGGCGCAGCGGCCGGGGTTCGTGTCGCGTGAGGTGACGCGCAGCGAGGAGGGGGAGTATCTGGTGATCGTCCACTGGGCCACTCCCGAGGACGCGGACGCGACGATGAAGGGGTTCTTCGGGGCGTCGGAGACACAGGACTTCCTCGCCGCCATCGACAAGTCCACGGTGGCCTCCGGGCGGTATCTGACCGTGCGGTAGTCCCTCGCCCTCTCACAAGCCTCAGCCCGCCGTCTCTCCTGGAGAGACGGCGGGCTTCGGTGTGTCCGGGCTAGATCCCGGTCACCTTCGCGATGTTGAAGGGGAGGGTCACGGGGGTCAGGCCGAACTGGGAGCGGACCACGTGCAGGGAGCCGGCCCGGCGGACCAGGGTGGTGGGGCGCAGCAGGGTCGGGTCGGTGGCCTGCTGTTCGATGGTGGCGGTCAGGCCGTCGGCGCTCAGGGCCAGCCGGCTGATGCGGTCGGTGCCGAAGTGGGCCATCCAGAGCTTGTTCTTCTCCAGGAGCAGACCGTCGGCGGAGATGAGGGAGGGCGCGTCGCCGTTGACCGTGACCTTGTGGGCGTTGCCGGTCTTGGTGTCCAGGCGGAACAGGTCGCCGCTGGACATGTCGACGGTGATGAGGAAGCTGCCGGTGGCGTTGGACTCGATGCCGTTGAGGGTGATGCTGCCCGCGGGGTGCGGGGCGACCAGGCCGTTGAGGTCGTACGCGGTGGTCAGGGTGCGGGGCGCGGGGTCGTGGGCGACGGCGTCGTCCAGTTGCGGGACGGTGATCCGGTACACCAGCTGGCGCAGTGAGTCGGTGAGGTAGGCGTTGCCGTTCGGGGTGAGGTCCAGGTCGTTGATGACCGACTGGCCGGGGGTGGGGGAGACGAACCGGGCGAGGCGGGCCTTGGTGGCGAGGTCGTAGACGGTGACACCGTCGTTGTCGGTCACCCAGAGCCGGCCGTGCTTGTCGACGTCGGCGCCCATGGCCATCGTCCGGCCGTCGGTTCCGGGTGGCAGGAAGAGCTGTGCCTGGTGGTGGCCGGCCGCGGCCCGGAAGACCGCGCCGGTCTTGAAGGCCGTGATGTACGTGTCGCCGTTGCGCGGGTCGACGGCTATGCCCTCGGGGTACGCCTGGTCGCCGGGGAGGGCGATGGTGTCCTCGATCTGCACGGAGCGGTGGCCGGGGGCGGCGGGCGGTGCGGCGGCCACCGTGGTCGTGCCCGTGAGCCCGGTGAGCAGTCCGGCGAGCGCGAGCCCGAGGGTGACCAGCCGGCGGTGGGTGCGGAGGGGACTCATCCCTGATCCTCTCGTCAGCGGCGCGGCAAGAGCGCGCCGAAGGTTTGGCCGAATGTGTGCGGCTTCTCGGCGAGAGGAACGTATGGCTGGAATCTTGCAGTCCAAGAGGGCCAAATGGTGCATGTGGCATGTTATTTGTGGTGATCTGGGGGATGAGCTGCGCTGATTCCAGGGGGATGCGGCTGAGACTTTACGTTGGGGTGGCGAGACTTTCCGGATGTGGTTGGCCGGATTCCGCATGATGGGCCGGATGCGGCTCGTGCGCGGACCGGTCAGGGGCCGCCGGCGGGCCGGTGCGGGCGCATGAGAAACGGCCCCGGAGGGTGCCTGAGCACTCCGGGGCCGTTCTGTGGGTGAAGGGGGGAGGAGGGGGTGAAGGGGGTGAAGGGGGAGGAGGGGGCGGGCCGGTCAGCCGTGTTCCAGGATCCGCCGGGCCTCCCGTACGCCCTCCTGGGTGCCGAGGACGATGACCGTGTCCCCGCCGCGCAGCCGGAACGAGGGGCCCGGCGAGGGATAGGTGTCGGCCCGCCGCAGTACGGCCACGACGGAGGCGCCGGTGGCCGTGCGCAGCCGGGTCTCGCCGAGGGTGCGGCCGTTCCAGTGGCAGCGCCCGGTGACGGTCACCCGGTCGGTGAGCAGCCCGAAGTCGGTGGTGTGCAGCAGGGTGGGATGGTCGGGGGCGGGCAGCAGGGCGTCGGTGAGGGAGAGGGCCTCGGCCGCCGTCAGCTCGGTCGACAGTCCCGCCGCCTCGTGGTGGACGCGCAGGGTACGGCTGCCGTCGCCGTGGGCGATGACGGAGAAGGTGTCCTGCCGACGGGTGGTCAGCTCGTACTGGACGCCCACACCGGGCAGCGGGGTGGTCCTCAGACGGGGAGCGCGCACGGTCGTCTCCTTCTCGGTCCCTCGCGGTGCTTCTCGGTCTTTCTCGGTGCTTCTCGGTACTCGGTACTCGGTCCTTCTCGGTGGCCGCAGGTCCCGCGGGGCCCGGTCGGTCTCAGCGCACCGGGCGCAGCCACATCGCGCCCAGCGGCGGCAGCGTCACGACGGTGCTCGCCGGCCGGCCCTGGAAGGGCTCCCCGTCGGCGCGCAGCCGGCCCGGGTTGACGACGCCGGAGCCGCCGTAGTCGCGCGCGTCGGTGTTGAGCACCTCCTCCCACTCGCCGGCCTCCGGCAGGGCGAGGCGGAAGCCGTGGTGCGGGGCGGGCTGGAAGTTGCTGACGCAGACGAGGAGTTCGCCGTCGGCGCCGTGGCGCTCGAAGGAGTAGACGTTGGCCTCGGCGGAGTCCGCGTCGATCCAGGCGAAGCCCTCCGGTTCGCTGTCCCGGCTCCACAGCGCCGGGTCGGCCCCATAGTGCCGGTTCAGATCGCGCACCAGGTCGCGCAGTGCGGCGTGCGGGGTGTGGGCGAGCAGCGACCAGTCCGGGCCGAGGTCGTGCGACCACTCGGTGTCCTGGGCGAACTCCTGCCCCATGAAGAGCAGTTGCTTGCCCGGGAAGGCCCACATGAAGGCGAGGAAGGACCGCAGGTTCGCGAACCGCTGCCAGGGGTCGCCCGGCATCTTCCCCAGCAGCGAGCCCTTGCCGTGCACCACCTCGTCGTGCGACAGCGGCAGCAGATGGTTCTCCGAGTAGGCGTAGACCATCGCGAACGTCATCGCGTGATGGTGGTACTGCCGGTACACCGGGTCCAGCGCCATGTACGACAGCGAGTCGTGCATCCAGCCCATGTTCCACTTCAGGCAGAAGCCCAGCCCGCCCAGGTCGGTGGGGCGGGTCACCCCGTCCCAGGCGGTGGACTCCTCGGCGATGGTCACCGCGCCCGGGTTGCGGCGCGGCACGGTCGCGTTGACCTCCTGGAGGAACTCCACCGCCTCCAGGTGCTCGCGCCCGCCGTACGCGTTCGGCGCCCACTGGCCCTCGCCGCGCGAGTAGTCCAGGTAGAGCATCGAGGCGACGGCGTCGACCCGGATCCCGTCGACATGGAACTCCTCGCACCAGTACAGGGCGCTGGCCACCAGGAAGTTGCGGACCTCGTCGCGGCCGTAGTCGAAGATGTACGTCCCCCAGTCGGGGTGTTCACCGCGCCGCGGGTCGGGGTGCTCGTACAGCGGGGTGCCGTCGAAGCGGGCCAGCGCCCAGTCGTCGCGCGGGAAGTGCGCGGGCACCCAGTCCACGATCACCCCGATACCGGCCCGGTGCAGGGCGTCCACCAGGTACCGGAAGTCGTCGGGGCCGCCGAGGCGGGCGGTCGGCGCGTAGTAGGAGGTGACCTGGTAGCCCCAGGAGCCGCCGAAGGGATGCTCGGTGACCGGCAGGAACTCCACATGGGTGAAGCCCATCGCCTTGACGTACGCGGGCAGTTCCCGGGCCAGTTCCCGGTAGCCGAGGCCGGGCCGCCACGACGGCAGGTGCAGTTCGTACACGCTCATCGGCTCGCGGTGGGCGGCGAAGGAGGCGCGGCGGGCCATCCAGGCCGCGTCCCGCCACCGGTAGCCGGAGGCGAACACGATCGAGGCGGTGCCGGGGGCGGCCTCCGCGCGGGTGGCCAGCGGGTCGGCCTTCTGCACCCAGCGGCCGTCGGGGGTGAGCAGCTCGTACTTGTAGTGGGTGCCGTCGCCGACGCCCGGCACGAACAGCTCCCACACCCCGCTGATGCCGAGCGAGCGCATCGGATGCGCGCGGCCGTCCCAGTGGTTGAAGTCGCCGACCAGCCGGACCGCCCGCGCGTTCGGCGCCCACACCGCGAACGCGGTGCCCTGACTGGACTGATGGGTGCGGACGTTCGCGCCCAGCACCTTCCACAGCTCCTCGTGCCGGCCCTCGCGGATCAGATGCAGATCCAGCTCGCCGGGGACGGGCAGGAAGCGGTACGGGTCCTCGTAGACATGCACGTCGTCGCCGTAGCGGGCGGCGACCCGGTAGGCCGGGGCCCGGCCGAGGGGCAGCAGTCCGGCGAAGACGCCGTCGCCCTCGTGGTCCAGCTCCAGCAGTTCGTCGCCGGCCGGATCGGTGAGGGTCACGGCGTCCGCGAGCGGGCGCAGCACCCGGATCGTCACCCCGCCGACCGCGGGATGCGGGCCGAGCAGGGCGTGCGGGTCGCTGACCTCGCCGGTGACGAGCCGCTTGTGGTCGGTGGCGGGCAGGGCCGGGGGGTGCGGTGCGGTCGTCACGGCTGCGGGTTCCCGTCGGTGAGGATGTGGGCCACCTGGACCTGTGGATCCAGGCGTACGTAGGCGTCGCGGCGCCAGCGGAAGGTCTGGCCGGACAGCGCGTCGTACACCTCGAAGGCGTCGGAGCGGTCCAGGCCGAGCGCGGGCAGGTCCAGGGAGACGGTCGTCTCGCGCACACTGTGCGGATCGAGGTTGAGCACCACCAGCACCCAGTCGGTGTCGTCCCGCTTGGAGAAGCAGACCACCGCGTCGTCGTCGGTGCGGTGGAAGCGCAGATTGCGCAGCTGGTGCAGGGCGGGATGGGCGCGGCGCAGTTCGTTGAGGGTGCGGATCAGCGCGGCGAGCGAATCACCGGCCGTCTCGTGGGCCTCCCAGTCGCGCGGCCGGTACTGGTACTTCTCCGAGTCCAGATACTCCTCGCTGGCCGGGCCCGCCGGCACGTTCTCGTACAGCTCGTAGCCCGCGTACATCCCCCAGGACGGCCCGGCCATCGCCGCGAGCACCGCCCGCACCGCGAACGCGGGACGCCCGCCGTACTGGAGGTAGGCGTGCAGGATGTCCGGGGTGTTCACGAACAGGTTGGGCCGCAGGTAGGCCGCCGACTCCTCGCCGCCGAGCCCGGCCAGCTCCGAGAGGTACGACTCCACCTCCTCCTTGGAGTTGCGCCAGGTGAAGTACGTGTACGACTGGTGGAAGCCGATCCGGGCCAGGGCGTGCAGCAGCGCCGGGCGGGTGAACGCCTCGGCGAGGAAGACGACATCGGGGTCCGTGTCGTGCACGGCGGCGAACAGCCGTTCCCAGAAGCCCACCGGTTTGGTGTGCGGGTTGTCCACCCGGAAGATCCGCACCCCGTGCGCCATCCAGTGCCGCAGCACCCGCAGGCACTCGGTGTGCAGCCCGTCGGGGTCGGTGTCGAAGTCGATCGGGTAGATGTCCTGGTACTTCTTCGGCGGGTTCTCCGCGTACGCGATCGAGCCGTCCACCCGGTGGTGGAACCACTCCGGGTGCTCCCGCACCCACGGATGGTCGGGGGAGCACTGGAGCGCGAAGTCCAGCGCCACCTCCAGACCCAGCTCGGTGGCGCGCGCCACGAAGTGGTCGAAGTCGTCCAGGGTGCCGAGGTCCGGGTGGATCGCGTCGTGCCCGCCGGCCGCGGAGCCGATCGCCCACGGCGAGCCCGGGTCGTGCGGGCCCACGGTGAGGGTGTTGCCCGCGCCCTTGCGGTGGGTGGTGCCGATCGGGTGCACCGGCGGCAGGTACACCACGTCGAAGCCCATGTCCGCCACCGCCTCCAGCCGCTTCGCGGCGGTGCGCAGGGTGCCGGGGCGGGGCGCCACCGGCATCCCGTCGGCGTTCGGGCCGTCCGGCACGATCGCGCCCTCGGACCGCGGGAACAGCTCGTACCAGGCCCCGTACAGGGCCCGTTTGCGGTCCACGCGCAGCGGCAGTTCCTCGGAGCGGGTGACCAGGTCGCGCAGCGGGCGCGCGGTCAGCAGGCCCGTCACCACCGGGTCGAGGGCGGCGGCGAGGCGCTCCTCGGGGGGCCGGCCCGAGTCCCGCAGCCGGGTGGCCGCCTTCAGCAGCGGGGCGCCCTCGCGGTGGGTGAACGCCGCCGCGGCGCGCTCCAGGAGCAGCGCGCCCTCGGCCAGCACGAGCGGTACGTCGATGCCGGCCGGGATCTTCACGTCGGCGGTGTGCCGCCAGGTCGCCAGCGGGTCCGACCACGCCTCCACGCGGAAGGTCCAGTCGCCCTCCCGGTCGGCGGCGACGGACGCCGCGTAGCGGTCGGTGCCGGGGGCCTGGAGCCGCATGGGGGTCCATTCGGTCTCGGTGCCGTCGGGGGCGGTCAGTACGACGTTGGCGCCGACGGCGTCGTGGCCCTCGCGGAACACGGTCGCCGACACCTCGAACGTCTCGCCGGGGACGGCGCGGGCGGGGCGGCGGCCCGCCTCCACGCTGGGGCTCACGTCCGTGACGGGGATACGTCCCACCGTGGGCGTGTACCGCCTGGCGGCGGGGCTTGGCTGCATGCTGTCTCCTTGCTCGCGGCGCGGGGGCCTGCGGGGTGCGGGTGCCGGCGGGGCGGGAGCTGTGGTGCGGGGTGCGGGTGGGGGGCGGGTGCGGGTGGGGGGTGGCTGGGTGCGCGGTTCCCCGCGCCCCTGAAAGGCGGTGGGGTTGCGCTCGGGTCTCTCGTGCCGGTGCGGGTGGGGGTGGTTGGGTGCGCGGTTCCCCGCGCCCCTGGAAAGCGGTGGCGTTGTCAGCGGTGTAGGCCCGTTGTGCCGTTGCTCACGTCGGTGATGATGCGGCGGTAGCCCGCCACCAGGGGGTGGTGCGGGTAGGCCGTGCAGAAGAGGCGTTCGCCCGCCAGGGAGGCCATCTCCGGGGCGTACGGCAGGATCGCCGTGAGCTGGGTGTCGTAGGCCCGTTCCACCTCGCCGTGCAGACGGTCCCGCTCGGGGCCCTCGGCGGCCATGTTGACGGCGACGGTCAGCGGGAGGCCGCCGAGGCGCTCGGCCAGCGACACCGTCTCGCGGGCGCCCGCCAGATCCAGCCGGTCGGCGCGGGTCACCACGACCAGCGCGTCGGAACTCGCCATCGCCGTCACCGTCTCGTTGTTGAACCCGGCGTGGGTGTCCAGCAGCAGTACGTCCAGCGCGAGGGCGTCGATCAGCCGGTCGAAGCCCTCGCGCAGCAGGCCCACGTCGTAGCCGCGGCCAAGGATCTCCGCGGCGGCGGCCGAGCGGCTGCGGGCCGGTATCAGGAAGAAACCGCTGTGCCCCCAGTCGCCGTCCGCCTTGTAGACCGCGTCCTCGATCTCGCAGCGGCCGATCAGATAGTCCGTGAGCGAGCGGCGGCGGCTCTCGGCCACCGCCCCGCCGAAGATCACGTCGAGGGCCGGTGTGTGGATGTCGGTGTCCACCAACCCCACCCGCTGGCCCGACGCGGCCAGCAGCAGCGCCAGATTGGCCGCCGTGCTCGACTTGCCGGTGCCTCCTCTGTAGGAGTGCACCGTGATGATCTGCGACATGTCCTCACCCCGTTGCTTGTGGATCGGTTCGCCGACTGCGGCTCGTCATCCGCTCAGCCGTCCGGAGCCTCGGGCCCCGGCCCGTCCGGGGAGCGCCAGTGAACGGTCATCATGGTGATGTCGTCGGACTGCTCGGCCGTCCCGACGAACTCGCCGAGCGCCCCGTCCATGTGGTCGAGCAGCTCCTCGCCGCGCACGGCGGCCTCCGCGAGCCGGCTGACCATCTCGTCCTCGCCGAAGAACTCCCCGGACGCCGAACGCGCCTCGGTGACCCCGTCGGTGTAGATGAACAAGGTGTCGCCGGGGCTGATCCGGGCGTAGCCCAGCGAGAACTCGACATCCGGGATCACCCCCACGGCGGGTCCGGTCGGCGGGAGCAGAACCGGTTCTCCACCGGTCGCGCTGACCAGCACCGGCGGATTGTGACCGCCGTTGATGTACACCAGATTGCCGGTGACGGGGTCCAGGACGCCGAAGAACAAGGTGGCGAAGTAGCCCTGCCGGATGTGGTTGCGGGTCAGGTAGTTGTTGGTGCCCGCGACCGCGTTCAGCAGCGGGGTCGCCCCCACCACCGGGATGGCCCGGCTGTGCTCGGACCAGCCCGACTCCTCGCCCATCAGCTCCGCCGCGATCAGGCTCTGCAGTCCGCTCTGTTCCGCGGTGTGCCGCAGCAGCGAGCGGATCAGCGCCATGAACAGCGCCGCCCCCACGCCCTTGTCGCACACGTCGGCGACCACCAGCGCCAGGCGCCGGCGGTTGACGATCTCGAACACGTCGTAGAAGTCCCCGGCGACCGTGCGGGCCGGCCGGAAGCGGACATGGATCTGCCAGTCGTCCGGACTGGGCAGCGCGTCCGGCAGGAAACCCAGCTGGATCTCCCGCCCGATCTCCAACTCCCGCTCATAGCTGAGGAGTTCCGCGTGCGCGGCGACATCCGCCATCGTCCGGGTGTACCGGGCGCGCTCATGGCAGCGGCGCAGCCGCGCCTGCACCAGATGGGCGTGGAACGGCGGCACCAGATAGTCGGAGCCCGCGTGCACATGACCGTCCAGCAGATGCAGATCCTGCTCCGCGAACGCCACCACCGGTGGTTGCAGGCCCTCGTCGTCGAGCCTGCGCGCCACCGCGCGCACACTGTGCGGAGTCAGCCCGGCGTGCGCGAGGACCACGCTCACCTCGGGCAGCCGCCCCGGCGAGGTGGCCAGCACCTCGCCGGGGCTGTGCAGATGGACCTCCGCGCCCACCCGTTCCAGCGCCTCGTGCAGGTCGGGAGGCAGGTTCCGCCGCTCACCCAGCACCAGCACCTTCGTCTGTGCCATCTTCGCCTCGTCTACTCCGTCGCGGGTGTGCCGCGCGCGTCCTGGCGTCGCTGCGTTCCGCTGTCCGCCGGGCGATGCATCTCCAGCGTGCTGACGTTGCGCCCGGCGACCAGCCGGTAGTCGTACCCGTCCAGGGAGGTGCAGGCGAGGTACACGCCGAGCCCGCCGATCCGGCGCTCGGACAGCGGCGCCTCCAGATCGGGGTCCCGCTTGCCCTCACGCGGATCGAACGGGGGTGCCCCGTCCTCGATCCGCACCCACACCGTGGACGCCTCGACACCGCCTTCCAGAAGGATCTCGCCGGGTGCTCCCCGATAGCCGTGGACCACGGTGTTGGTGGTCAGCTCGTCCGCGGCCAGCCGCAGCCGGTACAGCCCGCCCGTGGTGAGCCCGCCGCGCCGGCCGACGTCGAGCACGAACTCGGCGACCCGGTCCAGCGCTTCCAGCTCCGCGGGCACCCTGACCGGGGCCGGACCGCTCACCGCGGGACCCGCCGTGAACCGCAGGGCCCCTTCGGTGGGCGTGCCGGTGCCCGCGGGCGACCCGGTGGCGGCCTGCCGGTGATCGAACCCCATCCGCCTGCCCGCCCCCTCACACGTCGACGAGATCGATGCTGTGGTCGAACCCGGCCAGCCGGATGGTGCGGGAGACCGGCTCCGGCGCCCCGACCACCGCGATCCGCACCCCGTCGCCCATCTTCTGCCGGGCGAAGACCAGCGAACGCAGTCCCGCGCTGGACAGATACGACAACTGCGCGGCGCTGATGACCAGTTCGACCGCGCCCGCCGCGGCGGCCCGGTCGATCGCGTCGTGGAACTGGCCCGCGCTGGACGCGTCCAGCTCCCCGACGGTCTCGATGGTGGCGACCCGGTCGTTGACCCTGAGCTTCACTTCGAAGGACACGGTGACTCTCCTCGCGCGACAAGGGACTAAAGCAAGGGACTAGGGCTAGGGACTAGGGACTAGGGCAAGGGACTGCGGGTGGGTCAGCGGCCCACCAGGACGACCACGGCGTGCGCGTCGAGCTGGTAGCGGCCGGGATGCTGGAGCGCCGGTTCGGCGCCCAGCGGCTGGGCGGCGCTCGCGGAGGTGTCCGCGAACAGCCGCCAGGACTGGCCCTCGGGCAACTGGGGCAGCTCCAGCTCGTGCGGCTCCCAGTGCGCGTTGACGGCGACGTACACATGGTCGTCGCGCACCCGGCCGCCCTGGGCGTGCCGGCCGCAGCGCATCAGCGCCAGCACCCGGCAGTGGCTGGACCAGTCCGGCGACCAGGCGCGCACCCCGTGCCAGCTGAGGTCGGGGTAGCCGCTGCCGACCTGGTCGGTGCCGGTCGGGTGGGCCGCGCCGCGCAGCACCGGATGGGCGTGCCGGAAGGCGATCAGCGACCGGGTGAAGTCCAGCAGTTCGGCGTTGGCGCCGACCAGACCCCAGTCGAACCAGGACAGTTCGTTGTCCTGGCAGTAGGTGTTGTTGTTGCCGAGCTGGGTGCGGCCCACCTCGTCACCGGCCACGAACATGGGCACGCCCTGGCTGGTCATGAGGATCGCCATGAAGTTCTTCATCTGCTTCAGCCGCAGGGCGCGCACATGCGCGGAGGCGCTCGGCCCCTCCTCGCCGCAGTTCCAGCTGTTGTTGTCGTTGGCGCCGTCGCCGCCCGACTCCCCGTTGGCCTCGTTGTGCTTGTCGTTGTACGAGACCAGGTCGTTGAGGGTGAAGCCGTCGTGCGCGGTGACGAAGTTGACCGACGCCGCGCAGGTGCGGCCCTGGTAGAGGTCGGGGGAGCCGGCCATCCGGGTGGCCAGCTCACCGACCAGGCCCGGCTCGCCCTTGATGAACCGCCGTACCGTGTCCCGGTACTTGCCGTTCCACTCCGACCAGCGGCCGTAGTTCGGGAAGTTGCCGACCTGGTAGAGGCCGGCCGCGTCCCACGCCTCGGCGATCAGCTTGGTGCGGCGCAGGATCGGGTCGGCGGCGAGTTGCTCAAGGAGCGGCGGGTTGGGCAGCGGGGCGCCGTCCGGGGCCCGGTCCAGGATGGACGCGAGATCGAAGCGGAACCCGTCGATGTGGTACTCGGCGACCCAGTAGCGCAGGCACGACAGCACGAAGTCACGCACCACGGGGTGGTTGCAGTTGACCGTGTTGCCGGTGCCGCTGAAGTTGAAGTACTCGCCGCGCGGCGTGAGCATGTAGTACGTCGCGTTGTCCAGGCCGCGGAAGGAGATCGTGGGGCCCTGCTCGTTGCCCTCCGCGGTGTGGTTGAACACCACGTCCAGGACGACCTCGATACCGGCCTTGTGCAACTCCTTGACCAGCGACTTGAATTCGTCGGCCTGCATGCCGAAGCGTCCCGTGGCCGCGTAGCCGGCCTTGGGCGCGAAGAACGAGACGGTGTTGTAGCCCCAGTAGTTGTGCAGCCGCTCGCCCGAGACGGGGTCGGTCCGCGGATTGTCCAGCTCGTCGAACTCGAAGACCGGCAGCAGCTCGACGCAGTTCACGCCCAGCTCCCGCAGATACGGGATCTTCTCCCGCAGCCCCGCGTAGGTGCCCGGCGCCGCCACCCCCGAGGAGGGGTGGCGGGTGAAGCCGCGCACATGGGTCTCGTACATGACGAGGTCCTCGCTGGGGATGTTCAGCGGGGTGTCGTCCCCCCAGTCGAAGTCGTCCTCCAGCACCCTGGCCCGGTACTGGTACGGGACGCTCCAGTCGGGCTCGACACCCCACACGTCCCGGCCGGAGACCAGCCGGGCGTACGGGTCGCTGAGCACCCGGGTGCGGTCGAAGCGGTCACCGGCCGCCGGGTCGAAGGGGCCGTCGGCGCGGAAGCCGTACTCCAGCCTCTCGGCGTCCAGACCGAACACCGTCATCGCGTACACGCTGCCGATACGGAACTCGGGCGGGAACTCCAGCTCCGCGAGCGGCTCACGCGCCCCGATCTCGAAGAGCACCAGGCTCATCGAGGTCGCGCGGTCCGAGTACACGGAGAAGTTGATCCCGCCCGGCACCGGGTACGCGCCGTACGGGACGGCTCGTCCCGCGCGCACCCAGTAACCGGAGATCCGGCGCGTCGGATAACCGTCGACGCGCTCACGTATGTCCTGGAGGGTCATCGGCCGGCGCGTTCCAGTGCCGAGCCGAGATCGTCGGCGGTCTCGAAGAAGTCCAGGAAGCCGGTCGCCGACATCACGAACCGCACCTCCTCGGACAGCCCCACGAGCGTCACCGTCGCCTCCAGCTGCTGGGCCCTGCGGTGCACGATCAGCAGGGTGCGCAGACCGGCGCTGGAGATGTAGGTGATGCCGCTGAGATCCACCAGCACCAGCGAGTCCTGGCGGATGAAGGGCAGGAGCTGGGCCTGGAGCCCGCCGGAGGTGGTCGAGTTGATCTCGCCCTCCAGGGCCACCACACAGCAGGCGCCCTCCATCCGGGATGTGAGCTTGACGGTCATCCCGTCACCTCCGGGGGATTGGTCGGGGTGAGGCGGACCTTCACCTTCACCCGGCCCGAGGTCTCGGGCAGGCGCACGGTCAGCGCGCCGGGATCGAAGTCGGTGTGCGGCTCGCCGTCGATCTCCACGCTCTCGATCAGCACCGCGCCGGGCGGCAGCAGATCGGGCGAGACACGCAGCGTCCGCTCGGGCAGATCGGCCGGGTCGGGCTTGAACCAGAAGTCCATCGCCTGCCCGTTGATCAGCAGGTTGTTGTAGACGGCGGCGAGGTAGCACAGCTCGGCCGAGTGGTACATGGACATCGAGTGGCTGCCCTTGAGCCGCTCCACCCCCAGCAGGTACGGCAGCCCGTTGGCGAGGGTGTTGAAGTAGACGGCGCCCTCGTCGTGGTCGAGGAAGAACGCGTTGTAGAACGACTGGGCGTCCCGGGCCTCGGTGCGGAAGTCCTCCCGGCCGGTGATGCCGTGCAGGATCAGATAGGCGAGGATCGCCTGCTCCTGCTGCCACCACGCCTTGCGGTCGTGCCAGGCGAAGCGGTACTGCTCCTCGCCGTCGGCCCTGACCCGCTCCACCACGTCGTACCAGCCGCCGCGCTGGCGGTCGCTGCCGATCTCCGGCATGGTCTCGCCGAGGCTCGCGGCCAGCTTCGCGTAGGTGTCCTTGGGACGCAGCGACTGCATCCGCATCAGATTCCAGGCGATCTTCAGGTTGTGGCCGACCACCGCCCGGTCCTGCTGCCAGCCGTGGGTGGTGTCCGCCGACCAGTCCTTGTGGAAGCGTTCCTGCACGAAGGGGCTGTGCTCCGGGTCGGGGAACCGCTCCGCGATGGTGTCGAAGGTGTACTCCAGCATGTCGGCGTACGCCTTCTCGCCCGTCGCGAGATACAGGTTGATCAGATACGCGGGGGCGTGGTCGCCCACCGAGTTCCAGTTCTTGCGGGCCCGGTTGGGGCCCAGCGACTCGTGCTCGGCGGAGAGCAGGATCGGGTCGATGTGCGAGTAGTACCCGCCGTGCTCCGGGTCCAGGTAGAACCGGTCGAAGAGCCGGATGGTGGCGTCGGCGTCCGCTTTGATCCGCGGGTCGCCGGTGGCCCGGTAGGTCTGGATCGGGCCGGCCAGCGCGTAGATCTGCTCGTAGGCGGGCAGCGCGTCGTAGTCGTCGGAGAACTCCGAGGTGAACAGCTTGGTCTCGGTGTCGCCGTCGACCTTGAGGCCGTGGTACCAGTACACGACGTTCTCGTCGGTGTCCACGAACCGCATATGGGCGCGGAGGTACTCGGTGCCGCGCTCGGCGACCTCCAGGTACTCCTCGTCACCGGTCAGCAGGAACGCCGACGCCATCCCGTACACCAGCCGGGAGATGGTGTCGGTCTCCTGGATGTGGCTGGCGGTCTTGTCGCCGCTGAGCCGGATCTCGGTGCGGTACCGGGTGAAGTCCACCGGACCGTCGCCGAACTGGGCCCGGCGGTAGAACGCGGCGATCTCCTGGATCTGCCGCACCCACCAGCCGGCCTCCTCGAAGCGGAAGTCGTCGGTGTCCCGGCCGGTGAACACCAGCCGCTTCGCCTCGAACCGCAGTCCTCCGCGCTGCGGGTAGAAGACCCCGTACGCCAGCAGGAACCGGCCCTCGGTGAGCAGGTCGTCGATATGTCCCGAGGCGTCCTGGTAGGGCTCGCCCAGGTTGTGCAGAAGCTCCGCGCTCGCGCCGCCGTCCAGGGCGATCACGAAGGAGCGGCCGTCGGCGGTGGCGACGGTGACCTCGCGGGCCGCGCGGTCGAACGCGGTGACACGGCCCGCGATGGTGTCCGAGAAGGTGAAGTCCACGGTGCCGGGGTTGCTGGTCATCTCTCACGCACCTCGCAGCACTAGCTCGTCGATGATGGTCCTGGCGAACAGATGGCAGTGGTCGCCGGTGCGCCCGGTCACCAGATCGCCGTCCACGACGACGTCCTGGTCCACGTAGTTGCAGCCCATGTTGCGCACGTCGCCGATCAGGTTGTTGTGGCAGACGACCTTGCGGCCACGCACCACGTACGGGATCGAGGCGGCCAGCCACATGCCGTGGCAGATGATCCCCTTGACCACCCCGGACCGGGCGAACGCCCGGCGCAGCAGATCGGTGGCGGGGGCGAGGCGCTCGATGTCCTCGGTGTAGCGCAGCCGGTCGGCGACCATGCCGGAGGGCACGATCAGCGCGCTGTACCTGCGCAGCCGGCGGTCGTCCAGGTCCTCCAGGCTGCGGTCCACGGTCAGCGGCGCCCGGTACTCGTGCCCGGAGAAGGTGATGGAGCTGTTGCCCCACAGCCGGGTCAGCAGATCGACCCGGGCGCCCTCCTCGGCGAACCGGCGCTGGTAGTAGGAGATCTCGGGCTCGTAGAAGTCGCTCTCGGCCAGGACCGCTATCCGGCGCCCGGAGAGCACTCCGTCGCGCGACGGGATCGTTGCCATGGCTCAGCCCCCCTCGGTGGTGCGCAGATCGATCAGGAACGGGCGGTCGTCGGCGAGCATCCGCTTGACCGCCTCCGTCACCTGGCTCTTGTCGTCCACCCGCACCCCGTCGACCCCGAAGCCGCGGGCGATCTCGGTGAAGCCCAGATCCGGCCGGGACAGGTCGAACGGGGTGGGGTACGCGTGGGGCGCGACGCCGCGCTCGCGCCAGTACTGCTCGATGTTCAGGTCGAGCAGTTTGTACGAACGGTTGTTGCAGATGACGAACTTGGCGCCGATCCCGTGCCGGACGGCCGTGTACAGCGCCTGGAAGGTGTACATCGAGCCGCCGTCGCCGGTGAAGCCGATCACCGTCTTGTCCGGGTGGGCCAGCTTGATGCCGAGGGCGCCCGGGATGCCCACGCCGAGCGAGCCGCCGCGGGTGGAGAACCAGTGGCCGGGCAGCCGTCCGGGCAGATGGGCGTTGAGCGGGCCGGCCGCGGTCAGCGCCTCGTCGAAGACCATCAGGTCCTCGGGCGCCTCCGCCGCCAGTTCCCGCAGGAAGGTGTGGAGCAGCGAGCCGTCGTCGGCGGGCAGCGGCGGGCGTTCGGCCCGGCGCCGCCGGAGACGGTCGGCGGCCCGGTCGCGGTCGGCGCCGGTCAGCCGGGCCTCCAGCCGCCCGGCGAGCGCGTCGAGCGTCGCCTTCGGGTCGGCGACCAGTCCGAGGGTCACCGGGTGGTTCTTGGCGATCTCGTAGCCGTCGAGGTCGATGTGGACGATCCGGGCGTCCTCGCGGAACGGCGTCCCGGTGTCCGGGAAGACCTCCGGGAAGACATACGTCCCTACGATCAGCACCGCGTCCGCGTCCCGGACCGCGCCCGTGCTGACCTCGCCGAACATATGGCCGAGCTGTCCGCGGTAGAGCGGGTGCCGGGCGTCCAGGTTGACCTCGGAGTAGTCCACGCCCCAGATGTCCGCGCCGAGCTGCTCGGCGACCCGGGTCAGTTCCTCCTGGGCGCCGGAGGCGGAGACGCCGTCGCCGATCAGGACGAGCGGCCGTTCGGCGCCGGCCAGCAGCGCGGCGGCCCGGTCGAGCAGCGCGGGCACCGGCAGCGCGGCGGTGTCCAGGAAGGTGCTCGGCACGACCGGCTCGGAGTTGACCGCGTCCAGCACATCCATGGGGAGGGCGACGAAGACCGGGCCGCGCGGCGGGGTCATCGCCATCTTCATGGCCCGGCGCAGCACCCGCAGCACGGAGCCGGGGTCGGTGACCCGGGTGGCGTACTTGGTCACCGGGCGGGCCATCGAGACCAGGTCGGCGGCCATCTGGGCGTCCATCGACTCGTACTGGACGCCGGACTCGCCGGCGATCACCACGAGCGGGGTGTGGCCGCGCTTCGACTGGTAGAGCATGCCGATCGCGTTGCCGAGCCCGACACCGCTGTGCAGTTGCAGCAGGGCGGGGCGGCCCGTGGCGCGGGCGAACCCGTCCGCGATGCCGGCGGCGACCGTCTCCTGGAGGGTCAGGACGTACTGGATCTCGTCGTAGTTCTCCAGCGCGTCGAGAAAGCCCTGCTCGACCGTGCCTGGATTGCCGAACATGTACGGAATGCCGTCGGCGATGAACTGCTCGATGATCGCCGCGTTGCCCTGCCTGGCCATGTCTTCCTTCTCTCGCTGGGACCTTGGGGAACGTCCCCGGGGGCGACCGGGGGGACCGCGACGCCGGGACACCGGTGCCGGGGGAGGCCGGGTGCTCGGCGCCCGGCGGCGAACGGCCGGGCGCCGGGCGCCGGGTGAGACCGGTCGCCGCCGGGGAACCGCGCGGCGGCTACCAGCCGAAGCGGGTGAGACCGTCCTCCAGGACCTCGACGATCTTCTCGCCGGTCAGATACGAGTCGGGGGTGGAGCGGCCCGTGATGAACGGGTAGTCCACGATCACCGACGTCTCCTTGCCGAAGTTGCCGTGGTAGCGGCCGTCGGGGCCGGTGGCGTCCCGCAGGATGTACTCCAGCGGGTACGGCGGCGGGCCCATGTTGAAGTCGGTGCCCAGGAAGCCCGTGCCGTCCTTGTAGTCGTACTCCTTGCAGTGTCCGGTGATGTGCTTGCCCCAGACGATGGACTTGCGGTCCTCCCAGTCCCGCGCGAACGCCAGGCAGGTGACGCCGTAGCACTCGGCGGCGATCGGCTTGCCGGCCCGCAGGAAGGCGAGGACCAGTTCGTGGACCCGCTCGTTGTTGCCGAGGTCGACCACCGGCCCGGAGCCGCCCACGATCAGCATCGTGTCGTACTCCTCCACCTCCTGCGCCACCACGTCGAGCGCCCGGTGGTACGCCTCCAGCTTGCGCAGATAGTCGTCCTCGCAGGTGTACGGGCGCTCCGGCACCCAGCTGGAGATGTCGATCGGGTCGTCCAGCCGGTCGGACTCGTCCACCTCGCGGGTCAGCTTCGCCACCCGTTCCGAGGTGACCGAGCGGCCCAGCGGCGGGTCGATGTACTCGGGGTCCATCGACGGCGGCAGGGCGTGTGCCCGCTTGCCGGTCGGGGTGGCGAACACGACCTCGTAACCGCGCAGGTCGAAGTGGTGCAGCGGCCCGATGAGTTCCTCGCCCCAGTAGCCGTGCTCCGACAGGATCACGAGGATTTTCTTGGCGTTCCTCCTGGCCACGCCTGCTCCTTGGGTAGTAGGTGCGGGGTGATGCGAGATCAGCGGGCGTCGGGGCCGATGATCCAGTTCTCCCGGACAGCCAGGGAGAACACGTACTTGGGGTCCGCGATCTCCTCGCGGGCCGCGGTGACGCGCTCGGTGAAGTACGGCGACTTCAGCGCCGCCTCCAGGGCGGGCACGTCGTCGAACCAGAGCTGCTCGACCGAGTCGAAGCCCGACTCGCCGAAGACGTAGGCGCCGTCCACGGTGTGGGCGTGCAGATAACGGCGCAGGCCGGGCAGTTCCTTGACCACCCCGGCGTACTCGTCGAGGCTGCGCTTGCGGTAGTCGGCCAGGTCGGTGCCCGGGCGGCGCTTCAGCAGCACCGTGAGCTTGACCCAGTCCTGGCCCTTGGCGAGCGGGGGGCCGGCGACGATCTCGTGGGCGGTGGTGTCCACCACGAGGGTCATCCAGAACGCCGCCCACTTGGGCTCGTCCAGCCGGGCTCCGTTCAGGAACTCGTCGGTCTGGAGGGACGCGAGCTGCTCCTCGCCGTTGGCCAGCCAGATCTCCGCGATGCCCTGGTGGGGCAGGGGCGGGGTGCCGAGGTTGCCCTCGATCTCCACCACCGTGTCCACCAGGTACTTGCGGATCTGCGGGATCTTGGCGGCGTACTGAACGGCGTGGGTGTTGACCCAGTAATCCTGGAACTCCTGTGCGGTCATCCCAGGTTTGGGGGCCGCGAGAATGAACTGGTGGATCATGTGAGAATCTCCTGTTCCACACCGGTCCGGATGTCTGAAATCGTGTCGATGCGGGCGCCCCGGGGCAAAGGTTCCGGGTCGACTATCTGACGTGGGGACGGATGGGGTTCCGCCCGCCGCGACACCCCCCGCCGCCGCCGGTCCGCACCTGTGAAAGTGCAGGTCAGGGCGTTAGGTGGTGGGTCTGGCGAGTCGGCGGACCGCGGCCAGCGGGATCGGCAGCCACGCGGGGCGGTTGTGGGCCTCGTACACCGCCTCGTAGACCGCCTTGTCCGCCTCGAAGGCCCGCAGCAGGACCGGATTGCACCGCGGGTCCATGCCGCCCGCCTCGGCGTAACCGGCGCTGAACGCCCGCCGGTTGTGCACCGCCCACGCCGACGCCCGGCGGGCCGACCGGCTGCCGTGCGCCGCGCCGGGGCCGCCCGCCGCCTCGACCAGGGCGTGATGGGCCGCGTAGTCGAAGGAGCGCAGCATGGCCGCCACGTCCCGGACGGCCGGATGCGGCCGTCTGCGTTCGGCGAGCGGATGGCCCGGCTCGCCCTCGAAGTCGATCAGCACCCAGCCGTCCTCGGCCCGCAGCACCTGGCCGAGATGGAGATCCCCGTGCACCCGCTGCACCGGCAGCGGATGGCCGCGCTCCGCCATGTCCCGCAGATCCTGGTGGATCGCCCGCAACTCCCGCGCGAACGGCAGCAGTTCGGGCACCTCCTCCAGTGCCGACTCCAGCCGTCCGGTCAGCTCCTCGGACAGCCCGGCGATCTCCGGCGGGCTCAGCTCCCGGCTGCCCAGCCGGTCGGCCAGCGCCGCGTGCACCCGGGCGGTGGCCCGGCCCAGCGCCTTCGACTCCTCGGCGAACCCGCCGAGCAGGGCCACCGAGGCGCACGCGCCGGTGATGCACGAGCCGGCCTCGGCGGTGGCCAGCGCCCAGCCGTCGCCGCGCGAGGGCACGAACCGCTGGAGGATCGCCAGCGTGGTGCGGCCCGCGGGGAAGCCGTCGGAGGTCTGCATCCAGGCCAGCGGATGCGCGCTCGGCACGTCCCCGGCCTCCCGCAGCGCGGTCAGCAGCTCCAGTTCGGGGTGCGGGCCCGGCACCAGCCGGCGCAGCACCTTCAGCATCAGCCGGTCGCCGAAGGCCACCGAGGTGTTGGACTGCTCGGCGGTCAGCGTCCGCGCGGGCAGCCCGGCCGGGATGCCGGCGCCGGGCACCCGGTGGCACTCCACCACCCCGTCGGCGTCCTCGGCCGCCAGCCGGTCCAGCAGCCGGGACATCAGCTCCGGGTCGCCGGTCGCCTCGTACACCACGTCCCCGGAGTCCAGGGTGCCGAGGACGGTGTCCGGCCGGGGCGGCGGTCCGGACGTGCGGACGCCGAGGAGCAGGTGGTACCACTCCTCGTGTCCCGGCTGTCCGGCCCGCACGATCAGTTGGAGCAGGGCCGGATCGCCCGGGTGGACCAGATCGGCGACCACCGGTTCCACGCGCGGCGGACGGTCGCCCTTGCCCGCGAACCAGCGGCGCCCGGCGAGCCAGCCCGGCAGCAGTGGCAGCAGCGAGCCGGCGAGCCGGTCGGCCGTCGTCGGGGTGACCGGGGCGCTCATGCCGGCACCTGCGCCCGGCGCGGGGCGGGCACCTGGGCCGGGGCGGGCACACCGGCCAGCACGGAGACGGCATGGGCCACCGTCACCATCGTCATGTGGTGGTGCCAGCCGCGGAACGAGCGGCCCTCGAAGTCCCGGGCGCCCAGCCGGTCGGTGACCGAGGCCAGGTCGTCGGAGACCCGGCGGGCGAGCATCGCGGTGCGGTAGACGGTGCCGAGCTGCGGCCGGGAGAGGTTGGAGAGCCAGTACTCGCCCGGGGTGCGCCGTCCGCGTACGGTCCAGGCGCCCAGCAGCACCATCTCCTGGCGCTCGTTGAGCACGGGCGCCCCGGCCCGGCGGCGGCGCATCCGGACCCGGGTGGTGCCGACCGAGGTGGCGCGCACGGTGTCGGTGGTGTGGTCGTACCACTCCACCGGCATGGTGGTCCGGCTGAGCGCCGCGGTCAGCGCGTCCGCGCCGCCCCCGTGGTCGGCGGCCGGGGCCTGCGGGAACGGCTCCAGGAGCGCGAACCGGGAGGCCGGGTCGATACGGACCACGAACGGGATCTGGCGGGCGTTCAGCTCGGCGCAGACCGCGTACGGATCGGCGTCGCGCAGATCCGTCACCACCGGCTTGCCGGGCAGCCGCCACTCGGCGGCCATCCGGTCCACCGACCCGATCGCGCAGATCTCCGGCGGAGCGGCGTCGACATGGCGGGGTATGGAGGCGCGGCGGCGGCGCTCGGGGTGGTCGGTCCAGCACTCGGGCAGCGCCAGCCGCCAGTCGACGGGGCAGCTGCCCTGCTCGGAGACGAGCCAGACACCGCTGGCCTGCTGGCAGTTGACGATCCGCCCGATGTGCGGCACCCACTGCCGCTCCACGCCCACCGAGTGCTCACCGATCTTGGTGATGACCAGCGGCTGCGCCACCCAGGCGCGCGGGTTCAGCCGGTCGGTCAGCAGATCGGCGACGGCCCGGCGCACCGGACCGCACTGCCAGGTGGACTTGGTGATGAATTGATAAAGACTTTGCTCCACGCTGTTGCCGGCGCCGCCTGCCAGTCCGCGCATGGTCTTTTTTCCGTCAACAGTGAGCAGGCCCCGTACATATAGCTCTGCCCAACGCCGCTGATCGCTGCGCGGAATCGACTCCAGTGCCCGGCTGAGAACCTCGTCGAATAAGTCCTGCGAGATTCCCGCGGGCAGTTTCTGCCGCTCTTCTACGGCCATGGTGGGGGCCCTTCTGAAAGTCAAGCTGTTTTTCCCGCCGTGACAGGGGCGGAACAAGCCCGTCCGGAATGGCCCGCCGGCCGCGGGTGCGGTCGGCCCGGTCCGGCTCCGATGCGGAAGGCGATCGCTCATTCGCAGGGGGCGTATTGGGGGCCGGAATTCCGGATGGAGTTGTTTCCGCTGTGTGTCAGGGCCGGAGGCGTGGACCCGAGACCGGGCGGCGGCTGCCGCCGGGCCGTCCGGTCCCGGGTCTTCACGGGCCCGCCGGGCCGGGGGATGGTGTGCTCCGGCGGGCGCGCGGGGCGGCCGGAAGCCGCCCGCCCCGCGGGTCGGTCGGGTCAGCCGCCGCGGCCGGACCAGGCGAGCATCCGGTCGGGGGTGAGCCGGCGCAGCAGCGGCGACCAGTCGGCGGGGGCCTCTCCGGGCTCGTTGTAGAGCTCGAAGGTGCGTCCCGCCGCCTCGGGCAGCCGCAGCGCCTGCACACACGCCTCCGCCACGGCCGACCGCGAGACCCAGCCGTCGCCCCGGTCGTCCTGTTCCAGCCGGACGCCGGAGCCGGCGAACGCGTCGTCGGTCAGCCAGCTCGGCCGGATCACCGTGTACGGCAGTCCGGAGGCGCGCAGGGCGTCCTCGCCCCGCAGCCGCCAGTCGAGCAGCCGCCCGTAGGCGTTCATCGGGTGTTCGCGGCGGGTCACGAAGATCTGGCTGACCAGCACCACGTGCGGGCGCTCGGCCTGGTCGGCGAGGGCGGTGAGCATATTGCGCACACCGTCGTACATGGTGGTCTCCGGGCTGTCGGGGCCCGAGTTGGCGGTGCCGGGTTCCACGCTGAACACGACGCCGGCACACCCCCGCAGTGCCGGTGCCAGGGTGTCGGCGTACCGGACGTCGGCCCGGCGCAGTTCCACTCCGAGCGGCACCCGCCCGCACTGCGGACTACGGCTCACCACCCGTACCTGATGACCCTGTTCGGTCAGCCGCCGGGTGACGCGCGTGCCGAGCCGGCCCGCGCCGCCCACGACGGCGATGGGGTTCTCCATGGATCGCCTCCTGGTCGAGACGTGGTGACATCGAGCGTGCTGATCGGCCGTGCCGATCGCCTGTGACCGGGCCCTGGCCGAGTTCTGATCGAGCCTTGGCCGGCCCTGGTCGAGCCCTGATCGAGCCCTGATCGAGCGTGGAAAGCGCCGTGCACGTGATGCCGGATGTCTCACATCCAGCGGAGGATGTCCTCGGCGCTCCTGAGTTCGGTCCTCGCGGGCAGCCCCGAAAGGGCGGGCACCCGAAGCCGCGGGTAGACGGTGACCCCGCAGTAGCGCGCACCCGGCCACAGGACGGCTCCGTCGCCGACCGCCGAGTGGTGTTCGAGCCGGATCGGCCGGGTGCGCTCGGAGCGCAGTTCGGCCATCGGGCCCACATAGCTGTCGGTGAGTTCGGCGTAGGCGCCGATCACCGCGGATTCGCCGACGGTGGAGCGCAGCAGCGTGGTGCCCTCGCGGAGTTCGGCCCCGTCGCCGATGTCCGCGTGCTCCAGGCGTACGCCCTGGCCGATCTCCACGTCCTGGCCGATCCTGACGCCCGGTCCGATCACCACCGACCCCTCCTCGATCTTCTGGGCGAGGGTGGTGCCGGTGACATCGTCCTTGGTGCGCAGGCTGGACTCATGGACCCAGGGCCGGCCCGTGGCGGGGTCGGGGCGGTCCATCAGCCGGTTCATCTGCTCGTACGCGCCGTCGAGCACGAGTCGTACGGTGTCCAGGTAGTCCGGTACGTTGCCCAGGTCGCCGAGTCGGGCGATGGTGTGGGTGGCCACCGGATGGCCCTGCTCGACCAGCCAGGGCAGCAGATCGCCGCCCCAGTCGAGCCGCTGGTGGGAGCGGCGGAACAGCCCCGGTTCCCGGGCGAGCAGCCGCAGCCGGCCGCAGTCGACGAGGTACATGCCCGCGTTGGTGGGCAGTACGGCGCCGGGGTCGCCGTCGGTGTGCGGGAACAGGGCCCGCAGTTCGGTCTCGCCCGGTTTCTCCACGAAGCCCCGCACCAGCCCCGCGGGGTCGGTGCGCATGACGCCGTATTTGTGGGAGATCTCCGCGGGGGTCCGGGCGACCGAGGCGATGGTCACCAGCGCGCCACGCGCGTTCTGGGTGCGTTCCATCGCGGCGAGGTCGAAGTCGAAGAGCGAGTCGACGGGCAGTACCAGGGCGGGTCCTTGCAGGTCCCACTGCTCCAGGTTGTGGAGGGTGGCACCGGCGGAGCCGACGTTGTAGCGGTCGAAGCGGGAGCGCGAGTAGGTGATGCGGACACCGTGGCGTTCGCCGTGCCCGAGCAGCAGCTTGATCTGGTTGCGGTTCTCCAGGCCGTGTGTGACGACGTAGAACCGGCGTATGCCCTGCTCCCGGCAGCTCTCCAGGACCCACTCGATGAGCCGCCGCCCGACGAAGGGGATCAGGGCCTTGCTCCTGATGTAGTCGGCGGACTCCAGGGTGATCGGCTTGGCCCGTTCACCACGACCGCCGGCGAGAATGATGCCGACGATTTCGCTCTTCGTGCTCATCACGCCCCCATCGTGTTGAGAATGTCGTGGTGGTAATCGATTTACGGCCAGTGATCGTCTTGCGTGTCGTCGGTGTGCGGCAGATGAAGCTTGCCGCCGTCCGGTGTGGAGACTGCTTCCTTCACCGGATTCGAACCCCCCGCGAGTATGTGCGGTGCGCCGAATGAGACGACCGCCGTCAATGCGGTTGCGGTGAGCAACTTCGCGGTCCGCGTCATTTCCATTTTTCCCTCCCGTTGGCTGAAAGCGAGCCCCGCTTTCGCCTCTGGAATCATTGCGTACGGAACACCGCCATTGGGGGTTTGGGTAGCATCGTGAAGGTGCAGTGCAGAAACCGGAAGGGGGGGTATATGTGCAGGAATCCGGACATAAGGCCGCAACCTAACGTCGTGCGTATGTGCGATGAGGGGCTCGCGGTCTATCGCCGGGCCTTGGCCAAGGGCCCATTACGAGGCGAAGTGCCCGAGTGTCTCCTTGAGTTGGGGCTGCTGCGGCCGTTGGCCGAAGACCCCGCACTGCTCGGCGCGGTGCCGCCCGACATCGCCAGCAGCGAGCTGCGACGCCCCATCGAGCGGGCCGTACTCGTCCAGCAGCACACCATCGCCGCCATCCGGGACGCCCTCACCGTCGCCGAGGACGTCTACCGCGAGGAGTACCGCGAAGCCGGCACCGCCGTACGGCTGTTGAGCGGCGCCCATGTCATCGACGCCGCCCTCCAGCAGTGCCGCGACGAGTGTCAGGAGGAACTGCTCACCGCCAAACCGGGCGGCGCCCGGCCCACCGACGCGCTCGCCAAGACGCTGCCGCACGATCTCGCCCTGCTCACCCGGGGGATCCAGCAGCGCACCCTCTACCAGCACACCGTGCGCACCCACGGCCCGACGCTCGCCTACATCGAGAAGGTGACCGCCGCCGGCGCCGAAGTACGCACCCTCAACGAGATCTTCGACCGGCTCATCATCTACGACCGCCGGATCGCCTTCATCCCCGACCCGCTGCTGGACGTCAACCAGACCGCCCTGGCGATCGAGCACCCGGCGATCGTCCACTACCTGGCCACCGTCTTCGACCACGCCTGGCAGCGCGCCGAGCGGGTCAGCATCACCCAGGACCATGTGCGGCCCCCGCTGATGACCGACGAGACCCGCAGGGCGGTGCTGCGGCTGATGGTCGAGGGCTACACCGACTCCGCGATCTCCAAACGGCTGGGCATCAGCACCCGTACCGTCTCCGCCCACATCAAGAAGGCGTCCGAGTCGCTCAACAGCCGCAGCCGCGCCCAACTCGCCTATCTGCTCGCGAAATCGTCGCTCGTGGACGACGTGGTGTCCTGACGGACGGCCGCGAACTCCGAAAGCGGGACGCTTCCCCGGTCCGGCCCACCGGGGAGGCGTCCCCCACCACCCCGGCTCCCACTTGTCCGGCCCGCTTCCGTCCGGCTTCCCCCTGGTCGGCCTGCCTGCCTCCCGGCCGGTCCACCGTCTTCCGGTTCTACGCCGGGTCGGTCAGCGCGTGCGCCGCGCCGAGGGTGGACTCCACCTCCGCCGCCGCCGTGCCGAGGGCGCTGCCGGTGCCCGTGATCACCGGGTGGCCGGGCAGCAGCGCGGCGAGGGCGTCGGCCACCCCGCCGGGTGCCGGGCGGACGCCGGTCACGACGAACCCGCCCCGCCGCAGGGCCAGTTCACCGGCGGCGGCCTTGAGATGGGTGGCGTCGCGGTAGACCAGGTGGGCATGGGCCAGCCAGGGCGCGACCGCGCGAGCCGCGCGCGCGACACCGGTGCCGTACTCGCCGATCGACACCAGGCACACCTCGTCCTCGTTCGCGCCCGTGGACTCCCAGGCCAGCGGTGCGGGTGGCGGGCCGCCCGGGGTCAGGTCGGGGCGCGGCCAGTAGGGGCGCGGGGTGCCGCCGACGCCGATGTGGTACGGCCGGTCCGCGCCGACGGCGGCCCGGATCACCGCCCTGGTCTCCGTCGCCCCGCACGGCTCGGCGAGGGTCACTCCGTCCAGCCCCCGCAGCAGCGGTTCCTGGGCGAGCAGCCCGGAGCCCGGCGCCACGACATGCGCGCCGGCCGACAGATAACTGGCGCGCAGCGCGGCCGGCACCAGACCGGGACCGGTGCACACGAAGGGCCGGAACCCGGCCGCCACCAGCCCCCGTACGACCTCGATCATCGCGGAGGCGACCCCGCGCAGGGCGAAGAACCGCTCGGGGTGGGCCTGTTCGAAGGGGTGCTCGACCCGGCCGGGCAGTCCGGCGAGACAGACGACCCGGCCGTCGATGGCGGCGAGGGCGACGAGTTCGGCGCAGTAGGCCCGGAAGCCGGAGACCCCCCGGACGGTGGCCTCCGCCCCGTCGTCGCCGTCCGCTCCCGGCGGCGGCCAGGCGGGGGCGGTCGCCGTGCGGGCCCGGGGCAGCGGCGGCCGGGTCCCGCCGGCGCGGGCGGGGGACTGCCGGGGGCCGGGCGTGGTCACCTCCCCGAGGGTCGTCATCTCCCGCTCCGGTCTGCGCTTCGCCCGGCGGTGTGCGGTAACAGGGCCCTGTCCTCTTCTCTTCGGCGGGACGCCGGTGTCCGCGGTCCGCTCCGGTCGCGTGCGCGTACGTCGTCCCGCTCCCTCTCCGTCTGCCGTTGCCAGTGCATAACCGCCCTCTTCCCGCGTCCGGTCGTGGACCGCGTGTAGGCATGGGGTGGTGGACGTTCCGGCCGGTGGCCCGGCGGCACAGCGATGGGCGCCGGTGCGTGCGTGACCGGTGGGGAACGGCCGTGGTGGGGGCCGTGAGGAAAACGCCTGCCGGACCGGCCGGGCCCCGGCGTGGCGTGGTGTCAGGAGCCGGCGCCCCCTCAGGGAGGCGTACCGCCGCCCGTGGGGCGTCGTCGCTCCGGCCGTGCGCCACAGTCGTAGGACACGTCGGTCCCTCCCCCGTCGTGGACATGCGGCGGCGCCGTACGGACCCCGCCCCCGACAAGGCTGCCCCGCCGGGTGCCGTGCACGGAAGGTGTTCACGGAACAACGTTGCGCGTTCGGGCGGTGGTTGGATCACCCATCGGACGGCCTCGGTCCGTACCACTCCCGCTCCGGCCCGCGAAGTGGTACGGAATGTTATATTCCGCCCCTTGTTGACGCTGGCGCCAAGGTCGCTCTAGGTTCGCGGAAGCTCATGGGGGAACGTCGGTGTCCCCCAGGGTGCGGCCGGGGGGTGACACGCGGTGCCGGACGAGGACCGTCTCCAGGACGACGGACTGCTCGGACTCATCGAACTGCTGGCGATGGAGGCACCACCGTCCGACCCCGGGGATCCCACCGGTACGTTCCCCTCCGACCCGGTCGGCCCCGCCCCGGCCGCCTCCGCCGGCGGGTCCGCCGCCACGGCCGCCTCCGCCGCCGCGTTCCGGGCCGGGATCCCCCTGCCCAGGCCGGGCGAGTTGCCCGAGGAACCCGCGCTGCGCGAGCGGGCCCGCGGTCTCGCCCGGGACGCCCAGGCCCTGTCCGTGCGCCGCAGACGCCGCGAGGCCGGGCTGGACTCCCTGCTGGAGACCGCCCGCGAACTGGCCCGCCGCCGCGAGACGGAGCCCTTCCTCCAGGCCGTGGCCCGCCGCGCCCGGCTCCTGCTCGGCTGCGACCTGGGCTGGGTCAGCCTCATCGACCCCGGCACCGGCCACGGCCGTACCGTCGTCACCGACGGCACCACCCGCACCGCGATCACCAGCTTCCGCATCCCGCCCACCGGCGGCCTCGGCAACACCGCCGCCGCCCGCTCCACCCCCTTCTGGACCCCGGACTACCTCACCGACGAACGCTTCCCCCACTTCCCGGCCGCCGACGACGCGGTCCGCGCCGAGGGACTGCGCGCCGTGCTGGTCGTCCCCCTGCGGTCCCACGACACCACCCTCGGCGCGCTCTACGTCGCCGCCCGCGCCGTACGGCAGTTCGTCGCCGACGAGGTCGCGCTGCTCTCGGCGTTCGGCGATCTCGCCACCGTCGCCGTGGAGCGGCTCCGGCTGCTGCACCGGGCCCGGCGGGGCGGCGCCCCCGAGACCGTCGCCCACCCCGTCGGCCCGCCCGACCGCGACCGGCTGCGCGCCCGGCTGATGGACCACGTGCTCCAGGGCTGCGGGCTGGACGACGTGGTCGCCGGCGCGGTGGGGGACGTGGGCGGACCGCTGATGGTGCGCGACGCCGTCGGCCGCGTCCTGACCCGCACGGACGGCTTCCCCGAGGTGGACGAGGCCCAGGTCGGCCAGGGCACCCTCGACGCCCACGCGGAACGCGCCCCCGTCCGCACCGCGGGCGGGGTGTGGCTGTGCCCCGCCTACGCGGGCAACGACATGCTCGGCACGCTGATCCACGCCCCCGCCGGGGAGCGGGAACCCCAGGCGGCGCTCCAGGCGCTGGCCCAGGCCGTGTCCGTGCTGCTGCGGATGCGGGCGGGTGCCACGGCGGCGGAGGGCCCGGGGCGCGACGAACTCCTCGCCGAACTCATCGCGGACACCCCGCGCTCCATGGACCGGCTCGCCCTGCGCGCCCGCCGGTTCGGGGTGGACCTGGAGGAGCCGCACGTGGTGCTGGTCCTGCGCGCGGAGAACGGACCGCAGGGCAGGGCGCTGGTCTGGTCCTCCTCCTACGCCCACCGACACGCCGGACTGAAGACCGCCGACGGGGACCTGATCGTCCTGGTGCTGCCCGGCACGGACGCCTCGCACGCCGCCCGCGCCGCCGCCACGGCCCTCGGCGAGGCCATCGGCCACCCCGTCACCGCCGGTGCGGCGGGCCCGGTCACCGACCCGCGCGCCGTCCACGGCTGCCACGCCGAGGCCCGCCGCTGCCTCGACGCCCTCACCGCCCTCGGCGGCACGGGCGCCGCCGCCTCCCCACGCGACCTCGGCTTCCTCGGCCTGCTGCTCGCCGACCACCCCGACACCTCCGCGTTCATCGCCGGGACGATAGGGGAGGTGCTGGAGTACGACGTACGCCACGACACCGAACTCGCCCCCACCCTGGAGGCGTACTTCGCGGCCGGGGGCTCCCCGCGCCGCGCCGCCGAGGGACTGCACGTCCACCCCAACACGGTCTCCCGCCGGCTGGAACGCATCAACGACCTCCTCGGCCCCGCCTGGCAGGAGCCGGTCCAGGCCCTGGAGGTCCAACTGGCCCTGCGCCTGCGCAGAACCCTGCACGCGCTGCGCGGCGAGGGCGGAACCCTGCTGGGCATGCAGGGCGCATGAGGACTGAGGGCCGGCGTCGGTCAGAGGGATGTGCCCGGCCACGGCGACGACGGTCGTACCCCGCCCTCGCCCGCCCCGCCCACCGGGGCCCCGCCCCGCGCCGCCGCCCGCGGCCGGTCGACGCGGTGGAGATGGTGGGTGGGGTCGTCGGCCGGGTTGTCCGGGGTGAGGGCGCCGACACCGACGCGGTGCAGCCCGGCCCGTTCCAGGGCCCGCCAGGAGGGCCGGTTGGCGGCCACGACGGGGACGACGACGCAGGGCGCCCCGGGGTGGTCGGCCCAGGTGCGCGCGATGAAGGAGCGGAGCATCGCCGGACCGAGGCCCTGGCCGGTCAGTTCGGGGTCGCCGATCAGATAGTCGAGGGTGAGGGCCCCCGCGGGCACGGGGACGAGGGCGGCCAACTGGTCGCGGTACTCGGGAAAGTCGTCCAGCCGCACCCGCTGCACCAGCCCGACGGGCCGTCCGTCGAGCAGCGCGAGGAAGTCCTCGGAGGGCTCCTCGCCGCGCGCGGCCGGCCCGAAGTCCCGTGCCACCGCCTCCGCCGAGGGGTCGTGATTCCACCACCGCCGCACATGCGGCCGTGCCAGCCAGGTCCCCAGCAGCGGAAAGTCCGCCTCCTCGCCCCGACGCCAGCTGATCACCGTCACACCGCCACCCCTTTTCCTCCCCTTCGTGCCCCCTCGGGAGGCTACGCGGCCGGGCTCCCCGGAAACCGTCGAACATGAGTCTGGTCGGGCGGGATTCCCCAGGGGTTCCCGTGGGCATGGGTGTCCTGGATCACACATGTGTGGTGAGTGTCGGACGGGACCGGGTCCGTACCCGAGGACGACGGCCTCGGAGCGGATGCGAGGATGAGGCGCCATGACCGCAGGGTGGTGTTCTCGCACGGTACGGGCCGCGTTGTTCGCGGCCGTCTGTGTGCTGCTCGCCGCCGTGGGTCACGTGCTGATGTCCGGCAGCGACCTGCCCGCCTGGGTGCTCGTCGTCGCGCTGGGCCTCACCGGCGGTCTCGGCTGGTGCCTGGCCGCGCGTGAGCGAGGGCTCGCGCTGGTCGTGTTCGTCGCCGTCGTCGCCCAGAGCCTGCTGCACACCGCGTTCTCCTTCGTGCAGTCGGGAGCGGGACCGGCCACCACCGGGCCCGGCGATCCCGGCCATACGGCCCATGGGGCGACGGGCGGCATGTCCGACGGTTCCGCGCTGGCGGACCAGGTCGGTCACATGGGGCACTCCATGACCGGTTCCGCCTCCCTCGGCATGTTCGCCGCGCACCTTCTCGCCGCCCTGCTCAGCGGGGTGTGGATGGCCTTCGGCGAACGCGCCGTCTTCCGGATGCTGCGGGCCGTCGCCGGCTGGCTCGCCGCGCCGCTGCGGCTGCTGTTCGGGCTGCCCGTCGCGCCCCGGCGGCCGTACGTCCCGCCGCGCCGTCCCGCCCGCGGCCGGACGCCGCGCTCGCTGCTCCTCGTCCACGCCATCACCTCTCGGGGTCCGCCCCCGGGGATCGCTGTCGCCTGACGACAGCCGGTAGACCCGGGCCGCGTCCGACGCGCCCCGGGCCGCGACCGTACGCCCGCCCCGTCGCGCGGCGTCGTACGGCCGGATTCCCGCTCACCGCACCGGACCGCACCGGACCGCCCGCGCCGACCCGCGCGCGCCGTCCGGCGTCCGGTCGATCCCGAGAAGGACACCAGGTGATCACCACTGAGTCACAGCGTGCCGATGACTCGATAACCGCTCTGGCGCTGGCCGCCCGTGGCGGGGACCCCGCCACCGTCGAGCGGTTCGTGCGCGCGCTCCACCGCGATGTGCTGCGGTACGTCGCCCATCTGTGCGCGGACCCCCAGGCCGTGGACGATCTCGCGCAGGACACCTTCCTGCGGGCCCTCGGCAGTCTGCACCGCTTCGAGGGCCGGTCCTCGGCACGCGCCTGGCTGCTGTCCATCGCCCGCCGGGCCGTCGTCGACAGCTACCGCTACGCCGCCGCCCGGCCCAGGCCCTCCGACACCGCGGACTGGCAACTGGCCGTCGAACTGGCCCAGCCGCGCGGGCTGCCGGGCTTCGACGACGGGGTCGTGCTGCTCGACCTGCTGGCGTCGCTGCCCGACGAGCGGCGCGAGGCGTTCGTCCTCACCCAGCTCCTGGGACTGCCCTACGCGGAGGCCGCCCAGCTCAGCGGCTGCCCCATCGGCACGGTCCGCTCCCGGGTGGCCCGAGCCCGAGCCACCCTGACCTCCCAACTGACCGCAGCGGAATCAGAACCCCTGACAGCAGCCTGACCCCGGTCCCCCTTCCGGGGGCACGGAGACCCGCGCACGACACGTTCCCCGCCCCCCTCTTGGGGCGCGGGGAACCGCGCACAGCACACATCCCCACCGCACTCTTCAACCCGGTCCCCGCCGTCTCCTGGGGGCGCGGGGAACCGCGCACAGCACACATCCCCACCCGCACCCCCCAACCCCCGGCTTTGCCATCTCTTTACAACCCACCCCACCCCCACCTCGTCTCTCCGCAAGACCCGTCACCCAGACCGCCGCCCCGCGCACCAGCACCACCCCCCGGTCCCCGACCGACCCGGCCGCGGCGGTCCGACGAAAGAGAGCGAACCCGATGCGCCGAACCGTCCTCAGTGCCGCGGCACTCGTCTGCACCGCCGTCCTGGCGATCAGCGCCCCCGCATGGGCCACCGCCCCCACCACCGGCGGCAGTTCCGACCCCACCCCCAGCGTCTCCGTCCCGCCGAGCGACGAGAAGACCCCCACCCCCAGCCCCACCAAGCCCAGCCCCACCGACGTCGGCGCCACCCCGACCGTCGAGCCGTCCGCCGAGCGCCCGACCCCCGCCCCGTCGACTCCGCCGCAGGACGGCCAGGTCAGCGTCGTGCCGAGCGGCGCTCCCGACACCGGTGTGCTGCCGACGGCGGGTTCGGGTCCGGCGGCATGACCTCACCGCTCTCCCGGCGCGCGTTCGCCGTGCTGGCGACGGCGGCCACGGCCACGCTCCTCGCCGGGTGCGGCGGGGGCAGCGGCACCGAAGGAGCCGAAGGCACCAACGGCACCGAAGGCACCAACGGCACCAAAACCGCCGCCCCCGAGACAACGCAGACGTCGGTCCCGGTCCGTCTCCTGATCCCCGCCATCAAGGTCGACACCCCGGTCGTCCGCGTCGGTCTCGACGCCGACGGCACCGTCCAGGAGCCGCCGGTCACCGAGCACGACCGGGCGGGCTGGTACGAGCACTCCCCGGCGCCGGGTCGGCTCGGACCGTCCGTGATCCTCGGCCATGTCACGGTCGGCGACTACGGCGACGGCGTCTTCCGGCGCCTCGAACGGCTCCGCAAGGGCGATCTGATCGAGGCCCGGCTGGGCGACGGCACCAAGGCCGAGTTCGCCGTCGCGTCCCTGCGGACGGTCCGCAAGGCGGACTTCCCGACGGAGGACGTCTACGGCGACGTGAAGCGGCCCGAACTGCGGCTCATCACCTGCGGAGGCCCCCGTACCGGCGACGACGAGTACCGGGACAACCTGATCGTCTTCGCCGAGCCGCGGCCGGGCGGCGACTGACCACAGGCCCGGACCGGGAACGCGAACCCCCGGTCCGGGCTCTTGCCCTACGACCCCCGCCCCACCCGGCCCGAGCCACCCCCCCCACGACCATGGAGAGCGTTGAAACGGTCCCGTGACAGCGCGGCTTCCGAGCTGTTCGCCGTCCTCTACCCGCGTCTGGCCGGCTGGTGCCGCCGCCTTGTCGACGACGACGAGACGGCGCACGAGATCGCGTCCGAGGCGTTCACCCGGCTCTGGGCCCGCTGGGCCAAGGTCGAGGAGCCGCGCGGTTTCCTGTACGTCACGGCGGCGAACATCGTCCGGGACCACTGGCGCAAGCTGGAGCGCGAGCGCCGCGCCGTGCGGCGGGCGACGAACGAGGCCGCCGTACGCCCGCCGCACACCGAACCGGCGGACCCCTCCGTACGCCTGCTGGTGCAGTCCCTGCCGGAACGGCTGCGGGTGCCGATCCTGCTGCACTACTACGCTGACATGCCGATCCGGGAGGTGTCCGCGCTGACCGGGCGCAAGGAAGGGACCGTCAAGGCCGACCTGCACGCGGCCCGCGAACTGCTCCGCGTCCACCTGAGGAGAAGCCTTGACCACACGCCCTGACGTGGACCCGGGGTCCGAGGAGGACCCGCACGACCCCTCGTACGCCCCTCACGACGAGTCGTACGACCTGTCCCTGTCCGACCGCGCGGACGACGACGATCCGCTCACCGTGATCCTCCGCCCCGCCGCCGACCGGCTCGCCGCGCCGCCCGGGCGCTACGAGGCGATCCGCCGGAAGGCGGCCCGGCGACGGGTGGTGCGGGCCGCGGTCGGCGCGGGGGCGACCTGCGCGGTGGCGGTGCTGATCGCGCTGCCGGTGTTCCGGCAGACGGCCCCGGAGGACCCCCGGGAACCGGCCGTCCCCATGGCGCCGGACGAGCCCGCGCCCGGTGTCTCCGAGCCGCCTCCCACCGAGGCCCCCACCCCCTCCCCCTCGGAGCCGGGCGGCTCCGGCGAGGCCCGGGTCGGGGTGACGCCGTCCTCGTCGCCGCCGCTGACGCGGGGCAGCGGCAGCCCGACGACGATCCCCACCCCCACGACGCACCCCCCGAGCCCCGAGCGTTCCCCGGGCGCGCGGGGGGAACCGGGCCCCGGCGACCAGCCGCCGAACGGCGCGTCGGTCGACCGGTCCGACGCCCCCTCGCCCGCCGTCGACTGACCACCGACCCGGTACCGCTCGTCCCGGCTCGGCCGGGACCGGGGCCCCGCCGGGACCGGGGCCCCGCCGGGACCGGGGCCCCGCCGGGACCGGGGCCCCGCCGGTCAGCCCGGATACGCGTGGGTCTGGGTCGCCTTCACCGACGCCCAGACGTCGGCCCCCGGCCGCAGGTCCAGCTCCGCCGCCGCGACCGTCGTCAGATCGGCCAGCAGCGACAACTCCCCGGTGAGCGCGGCCCGGAACTGGTCGCCGTGGGTCTCCATGCCCGCCACCTCGCAGTGCCAGAGGTTGCGCGCGCTGGCGCCCGCGGGCCGCTCGCGGTGCAGGGTGACGGCCGAGGGCGGGAAGACGACGTAGACCTCCCCGGTGAGGACCTCCGTCGTCGTGATCACGGGACCGCCGTCCGCCACCCGGACCCGGTGCCCGTCTGCCTCGCCCCGGTAGAGGTTGAGGCCGACGAGATGGGCGATGTAGTCGGTGCGGGGCCGGCGGGCGATGTCCGTGGGGGCGCCCCGCTGCACGATCCGCCCGTCCTCGACGACGATCAACTGGTCCGCGAGCACCATCGCGTCCAGCGGATCGTGGGTGACGAGTACGGCGACGGCCTCGAAGTCGGCCAGATGCCGCCGGAGCTGGGCGCGGACCTCCAGCCGGGTGCGGGCGTCCAGCGCGGCGAGCGGCTCGTCCAGGAGCAGCAGCCGCGGACGGGTGGCGAGCGCGCGGGCGAGGGCCACCCGCTGGGCCTGTCCGCCGGAGAGGCCGCGCGGCTTCTTCCCCGCGTGCGCGGCGAGCCCCATCCGCTCCAGCCAGCCCGCGGCCTGCTCCCGGGCCCGCGCCTTGGGCACCCCGTGGCAGCGCGGGCCGAACGCCACATTGTCCAGGGCGGTGAGGTGGGGGAAGAGGAGGTAGTCCTGGAAGACCACCCCGACCGGCCGGGACTCCGGCGGCGTACGGTGCAACTCCCGTCCGTCGAGCCGCAGATGACCGCCGGAGAGCGGGGCGAGACCGGCCAGCGCGCGCAGGGCGGTGGTCTTGCCCGCGCCGTTCGGGCCGAGCAGCGCGACCACGTCCCCCGGTGCCGCCGTCAGCTCGACGTCCAGCCGGAAGGTGCCGCGCTCCACCACGAGCCGGGCGTCGAGCCCCTGGCCCGTCACGAGGGTGCCATCCAGCGGTCGCGCAGCCCCGCCAGGACCGCGATGGACACCGCCAGCAGGACCAGACTGAGGGCGACGGCGGCCTCCGGGTCGTTCTGCAGGGCCAGATAGACGGCCAGGGGCATGGTCTGGGTACGGCCGGGGAAGTTCCCGGCGAAGGTGATGGTCGCACCGAACTCGCCGAGCGCCCGCGCCCACGCCAGGACGGCCCCGGCCGCGACACCGGGGGCGATCAGCGGCAGGGTGACCCGGCGGAACGCGGTGAAACGGGACGCGCCCAGGGTCATGGCCGCCTCCTCGTAGCGGTGGTCGGCCGCCCGCAGCGTGCCCTCCACGCTGATCACCAGGAAGGGCATCGCCACGAACGCCTCCGCGATGATCACCCCGGTGGTGGTGAACGGCAGCGTGATCCCGAACCAGGCGTCCAGCCAGCGCCCCACCACCCCGTTGCGGCCCAGCGCCATCAGCAGGGCCACACCGCCGACCACCGGCGGCAGCACCAGCGGCAGCGTCACCAGCGCGCGGACCAGCCCGCGCCCCGGGAAGTCGACCCGGGCCAGCAGCCAGGCCAGCGGCACCCCGAACACCAGGCACACCGCGGTCGCCGCCGTCGCGCAGATCAGGGAGAGCTGGAGCGCCTGCCACACCGCCGGACTGCTCAGCAGCTCGGGCATGCTCCGCCACGGCGCCCGGATCAGCAGCGCGATCAGCGGCACCACGAGGAACGCGAGGCCGATCAGGGCGGGGACCAGCAGCGCCGCCGGGACCCGCCCGCCGGGCCGCGCGGGCCTGCCGTCACCCCGGCGGGCCCCCTTCGGCCCACCCGGCAGGGTGTCCGCGGCGGCCTCGTCCGGGGTGGGCGCGGTCACGGCTTGAGGAACCCGGCGCCGGTCAGGACCCGCCGGCCCTCGGCGGAGCGCACCAGGTCGATGAACGCCTCGGCGGTGTCCGCGTTGGGGGCGTCCTTCAGCAGGGTGATCGGGTAGTCGTTGACGGCGTCGGCCGCCTCGGGGAACTCCACGCCCTCCACCTTGTCACCCGCGGCCTGCACATCGGTCTTGTAGACCACGGACGCGTCGGCCTCCTTCAGCACCACCTTGTTGAGCGCCGACTTCACGTCCTCCTCGTACGAGACGGGCGTCAGCTTCAGACCGGCCGCGTCCAGCGCCTTCTGCGCGGCGGCCCCGCACGGCACCGCCTCGTCGCACAGCACCACCTTCAGATCCCGGTCGGTGAGGTCCTTCAGCGAGGCGATCCGGTCCGGGTTGCCCGGCAGGGTGGCGATCTCCAGCTCGTTGCGCGCGAACGTCCGCGGGGTGCCCTCGGCGTCCCCGGCGTCGGTGACGATCTGCATCGTCTTGGGGCTGGCGGAGGCGAACACATCGGCGGGGGCGCCGCCGGTGATGCTCGCGGCGAGTGCGTCGCTGCCGCCGAAGCTGAAGGTCACCTCGGTGCCCGGGTGGTCCTTCTCGAACTGCTCGCCCAGCGTCGTGAAGCTCTCCTGGAGCGAGGCCGCCGCGAAGACGGTCACCTCCCCGGAGAGCTTCTGCGAGGCCGTGCCGGAGGCCCCGGCGGAGGCGTCCGGGTCCGACGAGGAGCCGTCGGAGCCGGAGTCGGAGCAGGCGCTCAGGGCCAGCAGGGCGGCGGCACCTGCGCCGGCCGCCTGCAACGTCCGCCGGGTCCGGCGCGCGGAACGGGTCATCACGGGTCCACTCCCTCTGGCGGCCCCTCGGGTGGGGACACCTCTAGTCGGTCTCTCGACCACGCGTCCGGTGGGCGTGATCGGCGAGAGCCGGCCCGGGGACGATCCGATGGCCCAGCTGGTCGATGATAATGCCGCATCTGCCAGGAGAAAGTCTCTTGTCATATCGCATGAGCCTGATGATCTCCTCGAACGGCTCGCATGTGCGTTTGTACGGGGGTGCCCTCCGGGTACCGTCAACCGGGAGGTGATAGCCCGTGGGTCAGTCCCTCGCGGCACCCGGCACCACCGCGGACGCGGAACTCGCGCTCACCGGCGATCTGGCCCGGCCCGCCCGGCTGACCGTCCCCGATCTGCTCGGCTGGCCCCAGCACCGGGCGCAGGTCGCCTTCGAGTGCGCCACCAGCGGTGTCCAGCGCCATGTCTTCACCGGCCCGCTGCTGCACGAGGTGCTCACCGCGGCCCGCCCCGCCTTCGACCCCGTCCGCCGCAAGGACCGGCTGCGCTTCCTGATCGCCGTGTCCGGCGCCGACGGCCATCACGCGCTGCTCACCTGGGCGGAGATCGACCCGGACTTCGGCCGTGCCCCCGTCCTGCTCGCCGTCACCCTGGACGGCACCCCGCTCGACCGGGTCGGCCCCCAGCTGGTCCTGCCGCAGGACCGCTGCGGTGCCCGCCACATCAGCTGCATCACGGCGATCCGGGTGGACGGCGGCTATCTTCGCTGAACCGTGATGCTGCGCCGGCTCGAATACCTCGTCGCCCTCGCCCGCGAGCGGCACTTCGCCCGCGCCGCGCCGACCACGCCAGCCGTGCCCCGGCCGACCGCCCCTGGCGGACCATGCCGCACCACGGGATGACCCCGCGCATCTCCGGTTCCCCCCTCTCCGCCCAGGCCCGCTGCGCGGCCGGCCTCACACGCGGTCGATGTGCACGTTCGTCGACTTGACCCGGGCGGTGGCCTCCATGCCCACCTCAAGGCCGAGTTCCTCCACGGCCTCCCGGGTCAGCAGCGACACCAGCCGGTGCGGACCGGCCTGGATCTCCACCTGCGCGGCGACATCACCGAGCTTCACGGCGGTGACGATGCCGGGGAACGCGTTGCGGACCGAGGTGTACGGGGTGTCCTCCTCGGCGCCGCCGCCCTGGGCCAGCTCCACGGAGAACGCGGCCAGGTCCTTGCCGTCGATGAGCCGTCTGCCGCCCTCGTCCCGGTGGGTGGCGACCCGCCCCGCGTCCGCCCAGCGGCGCGTGGTGTCCGGACTCACCCCGAGCAGCCGCGCGGCCTGACCGATCGTGTATGCCTGCATGCCCGCCAAGATAGGCCAGCGCGTGACACGGAACGCCCCCACCGGCCACGACGCGCACCGGCCACCACCGCGCGGTGGCCGTGACACGCGCCGGCTAGGCAGTGCGGCGGCTGCACACCGGCAGCGAACGCTCCACGTTCAGCCGTTGCAGCTCCCGCAACTGGGTGTCCAGTGCCTCCGGTTCCACGAGATGGCGCAGCACGGCCCGGTGGAAGGCGTCCCGCAGGGGGCGGGGCATCACGTCGGAGGCGTCCCAGCAGCGGGTCTGCCGCTGTGCGCCGAGCAGGACGGCGCCGATCTCCTCCCGGGTCCCGTCCAGGCCGCCGGTCGGTGCCGCCGCCTCGTTGGCCGGGTAGGCGGGCAGCGCGGTGCCGGGGTCGGCCAGGTAGCGGATCAGCTGCCGGGCCTCCTCGGTCGGGTTCAGCAGGGCGGCGAGGTCGCCGGCGACCTCCCAGGCCCCGGCGTCCGGCCCCGCGCCGGGGACGACCTCGGAGGAGTGGACGTAGTCCCCGCCCCGCGCCCGCCAGTGCTCGGCGCGGAAGGACCCCTGGTGCTCCAGGCGCCGGTCCGCGCAGTCCGTCGCGTATCCGGTGGTGAGCGCCCGCCCGGCGGGCTCCCCGCCCGCGCCGACCAGGTCGCCCCAGGTCGTCCAGGCCCTGCGCACGGCGGGATCCGTCCAGGCCAGCCGGCCGTTCGCCCACTCCTCGTACACCTGCGGCCCGGCCTGCTGGAGCAGGATGTCCTCCACCCAGTCGGTGCCGGGCCAGCCGGAGGTCGCGCCGGACTCCATGCCCAGACACCAGCGCTCCGCCCCGCCCGCCGACTCCACGGTGGGCGGGGCGCCGCCCGTGTACCAGACCATGCTCTTGAGACCGGCCTTGACCGGCAGCCAGTACGTATGGGGGTCCGCCCGGTCCGGGACCGTCATCCGGGGCGCCCAGATCTCGTCGTAGTGCCCGGTGTCGAACAGGCCGTCCAGCGGGTGGAGCCGGCCCTCGACGGCGTAGGCCAGCAGTTCGCCCGGCCCCGGCAGCACCGCCACGTCCGGCGCGCTCCCGGCCGCCACGTCGGCGGCCAGCACCTGACTCAGCGCCGAACTGCCCTGGTAGAGCACATCGATCCGGTACTTCTCCTCGAACGGCCCGATGACGTCCTCCTCGAACCGCTCGCGCTCCGCGCCGCTCCAGTTGGCGAGCAGCGTCACCGAGCCCTTCCAGGACTGCGCCCAGCGCACCCCGGCGACCACCCCGGCGCCGAGCAGCACCAGACACACGCACAAGATGCCCAGCGTGCGCGGGCGGATCCGGCTCATCGGGGCCCCCTCGGCCGGTACTCGGCGATCCGCGGCCACAGCCCCCACACCGTCAGTGCCATCACCGCGGCCCCTCCCAGCAGTATCCAGTCGGACAGCGACGCCCAGAAACCGGCGTCCGCCAGGGCGCTGTGCACCCGCTCGGCGGCCAGCGCGATCTCGTCCGGGTCCTTCGCCCGTACCCGGATCTCGGCGACGGCCCCGGCCATCGCCCGCTGCGCGTCCCGGGTGATCCAGCCCAGCACCGGTACACCGAGCCCGCACACCACGGTGGCGGCCAGCAGCCGCACCTGAACGGGCCGCCGGAAGTGCCGCCGCAGGAACCGCTGGGTGCCCAGCAGCGCCAGGAGCAGGGCGACGTACAGCGCCGTGACCGCGCTCCAGCCCACCCACAACTGCCAGGGGAAGGTGGCCTGCCGCTCGGCCTCGGCGAGCTGTTTGCCGCGCAGGGCGTCGAGGCGGCTCATGATGGCGCCCTCGTCGCCGGCCGCGGGCCCGGCACCGGACGCGGGCCGGACGCCGAGCACCTGTTCCGCGTAGGACAGGTAGGCGGCGCCGAGCGCTTCCTGGTCCTCCTCGCCCCACCGTTCCACCCAGCCCGAGTAGACGGCGATCAGCCCGGTGACGGTCTGGAGGTCGTGACGGCCCTCCGTGCCGATGACGTTCTCGGAGGCGGCCAGCGCGAGACTCTGGTGGGCGACCGAGATCTGGGTGTGGAACTCGCCGCTCAGATCGCCCTCCGGCCCGCTCACCACCGCGTGCGCGGCACGGAGCGCGTTCTGCGCGGTGTCGACGGCGAGGATCCCCGGGGTGCTGGACTCCGCCAGCGGCACGGTGTCGTCGTGCACACCCCGGTAGGCGAGGAACAGCGTGAGCGTGGCCGCCGCCCCGAGCGCCAGCAGCAACCGGAGTCTGCGGGTCAGCTCCCGCGCGGTGCCGCTCATGACGGCCCCCTGAAGTCATGGCGGCAGGTGGGACAGAACCGCGCGGTGGCCGGCGCCTGACGGGAGCAGCCCGGACAGGTCACGGTCGCGCCGCCGGCCCCCGCGCCCCGGCCCCTGCCGGTGCTCAGGTCGGACGCGGGGCCGTAGGTGCTGTGGCTGCTCTCGGTGATCAGATGCTCGAAGTCGACTGCCCTCACCCCCGGACGCAGCCTCACCCGCCCCATCTCCGCGTCCTCGATCTCCACCAGTGCGGTCAGCCGGGCGAGTTGCCGGTCGGAGTCCATGGCGTGGGCGAGCCGCACGGCCCGGCCCAGACTCCGCTCCGTCAGCCCGGCGTCGCCGCCGTGGAAGGCTTCGCGCGCGTCGACGATGGCCTCGGCGAGCCGGAACTCCAGGTCGAAGTGGTCGACCTGGGCGTCGGTACGGGCGGACAGCGCGGGGTCGTCCGTCCAGTGCACCACGCAGGGCCTCGGCGGGGGCAGCCGTACGTCGGTGCCACCGGGTACGCCGACGGCGACGACGGCGAGCTGGAGGTCCTCGTGGTGCGGGCGGCCGGTCGGGTCGGCGGAGAGACAGAGCTGGTAGCGGCGGAACTCGTCGCCCCAGGCACGGGTGACGAACCGCCGGGGGCCGGTGCTGTCGCCGCCCTCGGGGGTCAGTTCGGCCTCGCCGGGATACACCTGCTTGAGGTAGCGCACCGCGGCCCCGGTCATCGGGGTCACGGAGATCTCCAGTTCGGGCACCGTCTTCGCGAGGAGCCGGCCCATCAGCTTCTCGTACTCCGCCGCGAGCGCGGCCTCGTCACGGACCGACGAGGCGCTGCCGTGCAGCCGGCGGGCGATACCCAGCAGTTCCTGGCCGTCCCAGCCGTCGCCGATGCCCCAGGCGTCGCAGATCAGCCGGCCCGCGCACAGCTCCAGCACCTCCGCCAGCGGCATCCGTTCGTCGTGCTGGTTCTTGCCGTCGGTGAGCAGCAGCACATGCCCGATGGGCGCGTCCTGCTCCGCCAGCAGCCGACGGGACAGCTCCAGCCAGGCCCCGATGCAGGTGCCGCCGCCCGCGACCAGCCGGTGCACGGCCCGTACCGCCGCCGCCCGGGTCTCCTCGTCGGCGCGGGCCATTCCCAGGGTGCCGGGGTAGACCACGGCCGCGTCCTCGTTGCCCCGGACCACCGCGAACGGGGTGCCGTCGGGCAGCATCCGGATCGCTGCTACGGCCGCCTGCCGGGCGGCGTGCAGCTTCTCCGGCGGCCAGGCCATCGAGCCGGAGCAGTCCACGGCCAGCACCTGGGCGAGCAGCGGGCCCCGGCCCGTGCCCTCGGTGCCGTCCACGCCGACGGTGAGGATGGCGTGCATCTGCGGGTCGTCCGCCTCGCCGGACAGAAACGGCCACTGGCTGACCTCCAGCCCGACGGTGACCTGCCCGGGCACCTCACCCGCCCCGGGCGTTCCGGTGTCCACCATGTTCCGCGCCCCTCACCCTCGTCGCCGTCCTGCGTAGTGGCCGTAGTGGCCGTCCTGGCCGTCGTGCTCGCTGTCGCTTCCCCATGCCGTACGCGGAGGTCCGGGTCATCCGGTTCGTCCGGGTCATCCGGTTCTCCGGGGCATCCGGGGCATCCGGGTCATCCGGGTTCCGGTTCGTCCGAGCCGCCGGGGCCGTGCGAGGCGTCCGGACAGCAGGTCCCGGAACCTCGGGGGCTCGGGGAGCACCGCGTACGCCCGGTCCAGCAGAGCGCCGCGCTCGCCGAGGTCGCCCGCCTGCTCCGCGAGCCGCTTGAGGGACCCGGACAGCAGGACGGCCAGGGCCTGCGGGCTGTCCTCGGACCCGAACACCTCCCCGACGGGGAAGCCGGGCCCCCAGCCGGTGGGCGGACGGCAGCCGAGCGCGTGCTCGCGCACATCGGTGACCAGCCGTTCCCAGGACCCGCTGCCCTCCAGATGCAGGGCGGCCAGGCGCTCGGCCGCCGCGCCCAACTCGGCCGCGCCCGGCCCGGATCCGCCCGGCAGCCGTCCGACCAGCAGCCGGACGGCCGCGACGCGGGCGGCGTCGTAGTGCCGCGAGACCGTCGGCACCTCGTCCAGCACGGCGACGGCTTCGTCCCGCTCGCCCTTTCGCAGATGGATACGGGCCAGCCCGAAGGCGGCGCTGCCCTGGGTGGGGTCCCGCCGCCGGACCGCCTCGTAGTACTCGGCGGCGGGCCGGGCGACACCCAGCGCCGCGGCCTCCCCACCCTGGGCACGCCGGACCGGCCCCGGGCCCGTCGGCTCCCGTTCCGATGTGCCCTGGTCTTCGGACCCCGGGTCTTCGGACTCCTGGTCTTCGGACTCCTGGTTCCCGGACTCGGGGTCTTCGGACCCCTGGTCCTCCAAGGCCCGTTCCCTCTCCTCCCGTTCCTTCGCCTCCCGGTACTCCGCGCAGTACCCGAGGGCCAGCTTCGGCGCGGACTCGCCCGGCAGCGTGTCGTAGGCGGCCATGAACTCGGCCTCCGCCTCGGCGACTTTGCCGCGCGTCAGATGGACCAGGCCCTGGTGCCAGAAGATCCGCCAGTCGTAGTCGCCGCTCCACCCCTTCGCCGTCCGCGCCCAGACCTGCGCCTGATCCGCGTCCCCGGCGTCCAGATAGGCGCGGCACAGCCACAGCGCCGCCTCCACCGTGCGCAGCCGTGGATCCTGCCGCGCCCGCTCCGCGACCCGCTGCGGAGTGTCGGTGGTGAGCCCGTCGAGCAGTACGGTGGCGTCGTCGGCGGTGTCGGGGATCGGGGTGGGCAGGGCCAGCGCCGCCTCCCGGGGGTCCGGGGGACCGACGGGCAGCTCCGGTGCCTCGGTCCCGGTGCGGCCGGTCCAGTGCCGCAACTCCGGTACGGTGCCGAGTCCGGCGCCGAAGACCGACGCGGTCGGCTCGAACCGGGTGGACCGCTCCGGGTACGGCTCGTGTCCGGCGAGGGCCCGGTGCTCGCGCAGTACCTCCCACAACTGGCGGGACATCTCCGCCGCCGAGCCGAACCGGGCGGGCGGTTCCGGGTGGGTGGCCCGCCGGATCAGCGCGTCGAACGAGCGGGCGGCGAGCCCCACGGGCGCCGTGGCGTGGGCGGCGAGCCGGCCCAGGGTCCGGCCGACGGTGAACAGATCGCCGTCGATGTGGAAGCCGCGCTCGGCCAGCTCCTGACTGCTGGGCGGGTAGCCGTCGGTCAGGGTCATACCGGAGGTCCGGTCACCGATCGGGCGGATCCCGCCGAGGTCGATGAGCTTGATCCGGCGCCCGTAGTGGATGACGTTCTCGGGCTTCATGTCGCAGTACAGCAGCCCCTGGTCGTGGAGGTACTCCAGGGCGCCGAGGATCATGCAGCCGTAGGTGATGACATGCCCGAATTCGAAGGGGCCGCCGAGCAACCGGGTCCGGTCCTCTTCCCGGTCCCGGCCGGTCCGCAGCGAGGAGAGCGGGTGGCCGCCGACGTACTCCATCACGATGTAGCCGGTGGGCTCCGGGTCGCCGGGCACCTGGTGCTGCACGTAGGTGATGATGCGGACGATGTCCGGGTGGTGGAGCGTGGTGAGGGAGCGGCGCTCCTCGACGGCCGCCCGCCGGGCCGCGGCGTCACCGCTGTTGATCAGCCCTTTGAGGACGACGTGCAGCTCCGGCACCCGGGTGTCCTCGGCCAGGTAGATCCAGCCGTGGCCGCCCACCGCGAGATAGTCGAGCACCTTGTAGTGGCCGCCGACCACGTCGCCGGGCCGCAGTTGCGGCCGGAACGAGTACTCCGTACCGCACTCGGGGCAGAACCCGTGGTCGGGAGCGGGTCCGCCGTCGTACGAGAGCCCGATGATCCCCGGGCAGTTGTCCTTACCGCAGGGCCGGCCGTTCGTGGGCAGACGGGCGGCGGGGCGGACGGCGTCCGCGAGGTCGGGGGAGGGGAGGGAGGGCAGGACGAGGAGACCGTCGCGGTCGAGTTCGTCGGCGAGCGGGGCAGTGGGGGTGCTCGGGGTGCTCGGATCGGCGGGCGGGGAGGGGGTGATCGGGACCGTGGGGCTGGTGGGGGTGGTCGGGACGGCCGGGACGGTCGGGGTGCTTCGGCGGGCCGGGCGGCGTACGGCCCCGGGCGGCGCGGGGGCGGACGGGGTGGCGGGGGCGAGGGGCGCGGCGGGCGGCACGGGGGCGGCGGGCCGTCGGCCGCAGGTGTCGCAGAAGCCGGTCCCCATGATGAGGCCCTGGCAGCCGGGTCTGACACAGGCGGGGGCCGTGGTGGTCATGACGGCGCACCTCCGGGACGAGGGGACCGCTGCCCGTCGGAACCGCTGGGTCTGTCGGGACGGTTGGGTCTGTCCGGACGGTTGGGTCTGTCCGGACGGTTGAGTCTGTCGGGACCCGGGCGTCCGTCGGGACCCGGGGACCCTTCCGGTCTGTCGGACCCATCGGACCCATCGGACCCATCGGACCCTTCGGACCCGTTGGACCCTTCGGGCCCGTCGACCTCGTGCGTGTAGGCGTTCACCGCCGCCTCGGCCGCCCGCACATCGCAGGGTCTGATCTGGAGCAGGGCGTGCGCCCGGAGATAGAGGGCGTCCACGGCCGGGTCCTCCTCGCCTTGGACGGAGCGCTGGTGCAGGACGTGGTAGCCGTCGAGGCGTCCGCCCAGTTCGATCCGCCGTGACTGGAGCCGTCCGAGGCGGTCGATGTGCCGGGCCAGCCGGGCGGCGACCCGTTCGGCCAGCCGCTCGAAACGGGCCAACTCCCGGCCCGGATAAGATCTTTGGCCCGGATCCGACCCTTGGCCCGGACCCGACCCTTGGCCTGGATGCGATCCTTGGCCCGGATCGCCTCGGGAGCGGGTGAGCGAGGCGAGGGCGGCGTGGGCGGCCACCAGGTCCGAAGCCAGGGGCCGGCCGCCGTCGGCCCGCACCTCGGCCCGTAACGCGGACAGCGCCCCGGCGAGCGGACCGGTGATCTCCCTCAGCCGCTCCACCAGCCGTGCGTGGCGCTCCCGTAGGGGCCGGGTCACCAACTCGTCGCGGGCGCGGCGGTACAGGGCGTCCTCGGAGCGGAAGACGAGGAGCAACCGGCTGCCCCCGGCCCGCAGCACCTCCAGCAGATCGAGGAGGGCGGGCGGGTCCACGGCCGTGTCGACACCCACGACGACCAGGCTGAGGGTGGCTCCGGCGGCCCGGATGCGGTCGGTCGCGGAGTCCGCGGGGTGCGGCCACAGCCCCATGCGCTCGGCGATCCGCTCGGCGATCTCCGCGCAGCTGAGCCCGTCGGCGTCCACCGCCAGATCGTGGCCGCCGGCCGAGGGGACCGTACCCGGTGAGCCGAGCGAGGCGCGATGGACCGACGCGGGGGTGCGCAACTCCCGGTCGGCGAGGGTGATGGCGCGGCGCAGTGTGGCGGTCCGGGCCCCGTCATCGGGCCGTACGACGCTGATCTTCACCTGCTGTCCGTCGTCCCGCAGCCAGGCGGCGAGGCTCTGGGCGAACGGTTCGTCGAGCAGGGCCTGGGAGGAGGTGTCGTCGTCGGTCGACCGGAGCCGGGCGTCGACGGCGCTGCGGCCCACCGTGAACGGGTGGACCTGACGCAGATGCCGGACGATGGTGTCGGCCGGGGCCATGAAGGAGAACCGATTGCCGTGGCTGTCCTGCTGCCCGGTCAGCACCATGCCGAAGACCTCACCGGTCAGACTGTCCGCGACGCCCGCGCCGCTGCATCCGGGGCTGGCCAGCTCACCGGGGCTGGTCGGGATGAGCTGCACCTGTCCGTCCCGTCCGACGCCGCCGATGACACCGGCCCGGAACCAGATGCCGCCGTTGTGGCTCCTGGGGAAGCCGTACATCCGCACCTCGCGGTGGGAGGCGGACAGCCGGTGCAGCCGTACCGCGTCCCCGGCGGGCCGGTGCCGCTCCAGCCGCAGCAGTGCCACGTCCCCACTGGGATCGCCGTCGGCGTCCTTGGTCTCGGGCACATAGGCGTCCCCGTCGACCCAGGCTGCGGTGGACGGCACACGATGGCAGGCGGCGCCGACGAACTCGGCGGTGATCCGCCCCCGGGCCGCGTCCACCACATGGGCGCAGGTGAGCACCCGGTCGGGGCTCAGCAGAATACCGGCCCCCACGATGTCCCCGTCCGCTCCCCGGATCCGTACCGCCCAACCGGGCGTCTCCATGAACGAGGCGGCCTTGACTCCCCCGCCAGCAGCCATATCGCAACTATACGGGCGCCTACTCTGGTGGCCTACGCATCAACCAGTCTTCGAGGGAGTCGAGTTGACGAACGAACGTGGGTTCGTGGGACTTGCCGAGGTGATCCGTGAGATCCGCAGTGAGCTGGACCAGGCCCGCGCGGAGGCGCGGGGCCAGGAGGTCGGCTTCACGGTGGAGAACGTGAACCTCACCTTCACCGTCCAGGTCCACCGTTCGGGTAGCGGGCGCGGTGGGGTCAGCATCGGCGTGGTGACGGCCGAGGTCGGCGGTACGGTCGACCGCCAGACGACCCATCAGGTGCAGGTCGACCTGAAGCCGGAGCTGACCACCACCGGCGAGCGGGTGCAGGTCAGCCGGACGGGGCGGGCCCGGGGCGCGGGCGACTGAGTCCCCGGGACGGGGGCTGAGGGGGCTCACCAGGGGGGCTCAGGGGGCGCAGGCCGCGGCGATCGACAGGCTGTTCTCGTAGAGGTGGTGGCGGGTGATCCGCCCGTCCTCGACAGTGAGGCGCAGCGCGAACGGCCCCGCGAAGGACCTTCCGGTCGCGCGGACGGTCCCCGACAGATGCCCCGTCAGGACGGCGTCGGTGCCGTCGACGAGGAAGGCGTCGATGGAGGCCCGCGCGTCCTCGGGCACGGTGTGCTCCGTCAGCTCGGTGAACTGGGCGGCGCATTCGGCGGCGGTGGACCGCGGCCGGATCCACGGCACGGTGGGGTTCTCGGCGAGCAGCCAGTCGACGTCGTCGGCGAAGAGCGCGGTGAGCCGCTCGGTGTCCCCGGCCAGCCGCGCGGCGAGGAACTCCCGCACCACGGCCCGGGTGGCGTCGGCGACGGCGCCCGCGGTGGCGTTCTCGCTGGTCATGGCACTCTCCTCGTGACTGCGGCCGTCCCCTGCGGGGCTCGTTCTCCTCGATGCGCCCATCCTGCCGGGACGCCGGAGACCGGGTCGATTACCGCGGAGGTAAGGAGTCGATCACCGCGAAGGAGGAGTCGATCGCCGCGGAGGTGAGGAGCGGGGGAGGGCGGGCCGGGACCGGCTACTCCAGAGGGCGGCACCCGGCAGCGCCCCGCGGCACCCGGTCGTACGGTGACGGAATGGACGGACGTCGTCGTGCCGGACCGGGTTCCCGTCCCGGCTACCTCGCCGCAGCGGCGGTCTTCGCGGTGGGCATGGCGGGCACCACCCTGCCCACCCCGCTGTACGGCCTGTACCGCGAGGAGATCGGGTTCTCCGAGCTGACGGTGACGGTGGTCTTCGCCGTGTACGCGCTCGGAGTGATCACCACCCTGCTGCTGGCCGGGGACCTGTCGGACCGGATGGGGCGGCGGCCGGTGCTGCTGACGGCGCTGGTCCTCGCGGCCGGCAGCGATCTGTGCTTCCTGCTGGAGGACGGGCTGCCCCTGCTGTTCACCGGCCGGGTGCTCTCCGGGTTCTCGGCCGGGCTGCTGAGCGGTACGGCGACAGCGGCGGTGCTGGAACTGGCCCCGGAGGGCCGGGAGGGCCGTGCCGGGTTCGCCGCGACCGCCGCCAACAGGGGCGGCCTGGGGTGCGGCCCCCTGCTGGCGGGGCTGCTCGCCACGTACGCCCCGGCCCCGCTGCACACCCCGTTCCTCGTCCATCTGGCGCTGCTGGTCCCGGCGGTCACCGTCGTGCTCGCGCTGCCGGAGACCGTGCCGGGCCCGCACCGCCCGCCGGGCCGACCGCAGGGCATCGTGGTGCCGTCGGAGGTGCGGGGGGTGTTCGTGCCCTGCGCGGCGGCGGCCTTCGGCGGCTTCGCGCTGCTGGGCCTGTTCACGGCGGTGACGCCGGCCTTCCTCTCCGAGACGCTCGGGGTGACCGACCTGGCCGCCGCCGGGGCCGTCGTCTTCTCCGTCTTCCTGGCCTCCACGTTCGGCCAGTGGCTGACGTCCCGCACCGGCACGGACCGGGCCCTGCCCGCCGGCTGCTTCGTCCTGGTCCTGGGCCTGCTCCTCATCGGCTCCTCCCTCGGAGCCGCCTCGCTGCCCCTGCTGCTGGCCGGCACCCTGATCGGCGGCACGGGCCAGGGGCTCGCCTTCCGGGCCGCGCTGACCACCGTGGCCGCCGCCGCGCCCGCGGCCCGGCGAGGCGCGACGATCTCGGCGTTCTTCGTCGTCGCCTATACGGGGATCTCGCTCCCGGTGGTGGGCGTCGGGGCCCTCTCCCTCGCCCTGGGCCTGCGCGCGGCGGGCCTGGTCTTCACCGGCGCCCTGACTCTGCTGGCCCTCACGGTGGGCCTGACCCTGCTGCGCCGCGCGCTCGGGCCGCGGGCCTGAACCCCGCGAGCCTCAGGGACGGGCTCGGAGACGGGACTCAGGGACGGGACTCAGAGACGGGACCTGGCCTGCTCCTCGGTGAGCGTGGTCCGGAGATTGGACTCGTGGAGGTCGCCGAAGACCTCGATGCGCAGGGACTGGTCGATCCCGCCGACGGACACGGGGTCGAAACCGCTCGTGCGGATCAGCGCCGCGACGGCGTCCCCGGCGGCCTCGTCGTCGGTGGCGTAGAACTCCACGGCCCGGGGCGTGCGGTGGGCGGCCTCGGCGAGGGTGTTCGCGGTCAGGGTCCCGAACGCCTTGACCAGACGGGCTCCCTCGGGCAGCAGACCGGCGAGGACGGCGCCGGAGGACTGGTCCTCGGGCAGGGTCTTGGTGATCGCGCCCTGGCCGTCGATGGCGATGGGGTTGGAGGGGTCGACCAGGATCTTCCCCGCCACCTGCCCGTCCCACTGCTCGAACAGGTCCTTGATGACGTCGAACCAGACCGCGAGGACGATCACCTCTGCTTCCGCGAGGGCCTCCTCGGGGCTGACGGCCCGCGCCCCGGCACCGATCCGGTCGGCCACCTGCCGGGCGTCGTCCGTCTTCCGGCTCGCGAGCAGCAGCGGTTCGCCGCCGCGTGCCAGATTGGCCGCCAGCCGCGACCCGATGTCGCCCATACCGATGATCGCTGTGGTCACGAGGTTTCACTCCCACCAGCCAGAGAGGCAAGGCACCGGCCGAACGGCGCCGGAACACCCCCCGCCCCCCCATTGCAGCAGCCCGCCGCCACCCCCGCATCCCGGGCCGGACGGGCCCTGCGGCGCCGGGCCGGCTACTCGGCGCGCTGGAAGCGGAAGGGCTCCCCGCCCTGGGCGTCCGTGGGAGTGGCCTCCAGGCTGTCCCCGTCGACCACGACCTCCAGACTCACCGGCACGCTGACGGTGAGGCAGGCGGAATCGAACGCGATCCGGTAGGCGGCATCCGATCCTTCCTCCTTCTTCCTGGCCGTGACCTTCGCGTCCCCGCACAGCCTGGTCGGCGAGGTGCCGAGGACGGCTCTGCTGTTCTTGTCGACGCGGATCATCGACCCCTCCGCGAAGTCGGCGAACCCCGGCGGCTGCGGCCCGGCCGCGATCCACTCCCCGGTGATCGGCTCCGCGTCCTCGGAACACCCGACGAGAAGCAGCGCCGCGGTGAGAGTGGCGGCGGTCACGGCGAGCGTTCGACGCATACGGGTCTCCCGGTGACGGACGGCAGGCTGGGCCGCATTCAAGCAGACCCGCGCGGTGGAGGGGCGGGTTCCCTGTGACTGGTGACTGGTGACTGGTGACTGGTCCGTTGGCCGTTGGCCGGTTCGGCCGAGCGGTCGTCGCGGTCGTGGCTGCCGTCGCTGTCGTGGCTGTGGTCGCTGTCGTGGCTGTGGTGGCTGCCGTCGCTGTCGTCGCTGTCGTCGCGGGCGAACCGGCGACGGGCCCGGCCCTACCACCGTTCGCGGTCCAGCGCGGTGACGCCCTCCGCGGCGAGGACCGCCTCCCATCGCTCGGTCAGCGGCCCCGCCCAGGCGCGGTCGACTCCGTGCGCGTACCGCAGCATGCCGTCGACGTGGCGGACGAAGCCGCCGAGCGAGCTGTAGCGGGCGTGCGCGACGTGCGCGGTGAGCCCGAAGGTGGCGGCACCCCGGACATGGGCCTCCAGCCGCTGCCGCGCCGGTACGGGGATCCGTAGCCGGTCACCGTCCACGAGCAGCCCCAGGACCACCTTCCGGGCGCCGGGCGGGACGACGCGGGTCTTCTTGCGGTGCACCCTGAAGTGCGAGCGGTGCACCGCCTTGGTGATGTCCGCGACGCAGCGGGTCACGGTGGCGCGGTCCAGGTGGCGCAGGGTCGAGAACGTCATGTCGTCCGCGTAGCGGGTGTAGGCCAGGTCGTACCGGTCGGCCACCTCCCACAGCCGCTCGTCCAGGGGGCGGGCGACCAGGTTCGCGAGGGCGCCGCTGGTCGGGGCCCCCTGCGGCAGGAAGCCGGGGGCCCGCCCGGGATAGGAGTCGATGACGGGGTACTTGTACCTGCCGCCGCCCCTGGTCTCCCCGTCGGGGAGCCGGGTGCAGATCCGCGCGATCTCGAAGGAGATCAGCGGGTTGTAGCCCAGGCTCCGCAGGACGCGGTACACCGCCGGCTCGCCGATCCCGTGGAAGAAGTCGTGGAGGTCGAACTTCAGCAGCCAGGTGGCGCCCAGATGCCGTCTCGCGCACTGCACGGCCGAGCGGCCCGGCTGATAGGCGTAGCTGGCGCGATGGGGGTGGACGTGGTCGAAGACATGGGCGAGCAGCCACCGCTGGATGTCCATGAGCACGGGACTCGGCGCGGAGATGGTCCGTACCGCGCCCGGCGCGCGTTTCGGCCGTGAGAACACGGTGTAGGGGTCGAGTTGCCGCTGCACGATCCTGCGCAGGTACAGGTACTCCGCGCCGGTCAGATGGGCCAGGTGCCGCAGGGTCAGGATCGGGGTGACGGAGTGGTCCTCGGCCCGCCGGATCTGGGTGAGTGCCTCGTCCAGGACCTGTGGGTCGATCCGCTGGGCCAAACCCTGTCTGCGGTAGGCGTGCGGGGAGTCGATGACGGCCTACCTTTGGTGTATCCCGCGAGGGCCTTGGGACGTGCCGCCAGGCCCACGTCGGACACGGCGCGTTCCAAGTCTCCTGCGATCGCCAGTTTGCTCACAGCCGCCGCTCATGGCGACGGCCTGACCCGCACACAGGCGGGTCGTCGCCTCGACGAGAACCTCGCCGATCGCTCTAGGCGTCACCGACTCCCCTTCAACCGGCGAGGATAGTAAGGCTCGGTGCTGCCCTGCAATCCTCCGGTGACCCGCCGCGGTCTCGCCTTCGCTCTGCGCAGCTCCTGCCAACCGGCGTCCGTGAGGCGCGTCCGCGCGTCCACCAGCCCCAGCCGCCACGCCAGTACGGTGATCTCTCCGGCGGCCGGGACGGACAGGCCCAGGAGCGCCGCCAGTTGCGCCGGGTGGCGTCGTCGTCCGGCGACATGGGCGAGGACGTCGATGAGGCGGTTCAGCTCGGGCCGCTGCATCGACCGCAGCCGGCTCGCCGCGGCCAGGCGGGGCTGCCGTACCGCCAGCAGCCGGCGTTGCCGGTCGAAGTCCGGCCGGTAGTCCGCCAGTGACCGCATCAGCTCCGGCGGCGCCGTGCGATGCCGGAAGAACGGCACCCATGTGCCGTAGGGGGAACGTCCTTTGGTCTGGCGCACGATCATCGGGAGGTTGTTGGGGACGGTGTGCTCGAACACCGCGAGCCCTTCGCTGCCACCCCACCCGTGGGCGCCCGCGGTCGAAGGCGCGTACCCGGTGCACACCGACCTGATGTGGTCGCGCTCGTGCGGTTCCCAGTCGGCGGACGCGAAGTCCATACCGCAGTGGAGGACATGCACACCGTCGTACCAGGGGCTCGCCTCAAGGCGTCGGACGGCGGTGGTCGAGGCGGCGAACAGCACCAGATGCAGCCGGACCAGCCCGAGCGAACGCCAGCTGCGGACGGTGGGGTTGCGCAGCCAGGTCCCCGCGTACCGCAGCACCTCGTCGCCCGATCCGGCGTGGTCGGACACGAACACCAGCCGCCGGACACGACGGTTCTTCAACGCCTCCAAGGACGACGTCCGACGGGACAGCACGGCAGTGTCGAACATCCGCTCGGTCCCGCGCACGATGTTCTGCACGATCAGCTCACTGCCCCCGGTGCCGGGGACCGCCGGCTCCAGGCCGTCCACGAACATCGTGCCGCCCGCGTCGACGGAACGGACGCTGAACAGCGCCGCCGGCCCCTCCGCCGGAGCGGCACGGGTGAGCACCCGGTGCAGATGCTCCGTCAGCCCCTGCCGGAAGGTGCTGGACGAGAAGAAGTGCAGACTGTCCAGCAACCGCTGTGCGGCCGGGGCGTCCCCGGGCCTGAAGTTGCCGAGCCAGGCCGCCCCTTGCCCTGTCTCACTCGGCCGAACCCTCACCCCACGGCACCCCCCGAGCAGAGCCTCTCATCGGAGGCGCCGAGCTTGTCTATTGAATCGAAGAACGTCAACATAGAAGTATGTCGAAACAAGAGCTTCCGGTGATCGGTCAGGACGCCACGGTGGAGGACTGCTGTCCGACGCTGCTGTCGGCGCCGCTGGACGAGGGCCAGGCCGTATCGCTGGCGAAGGTGTTCAAGGCGCTGGGTGATCCGGTGCGGCTGCGGTTGCTGTCGATGATCGCCTCCCGCGCGGGCGGGGAGGTCTGCGTCTGTGACCTCACCCCGGCGTTCGCCCTGTCCCAGCCGACGATCTCCCACCACCTCAAGCTTCTGCGCGAGGCGGGCCTGATCACCTCCGAACGGTGCGGGACGTGGGTGTACTACCGCCTGCTGCCCGAGATGACCGACAGACTGGCCGGCGTCCTCACCCGCCCCGCGGGTGCCCCCCTGCCCGAGCCCGCCGTTCCCGCCGTTCTTGCCGTTCCCGACGAGGCCGACGCGTGACGGCCCCCGTGGCGGCGGGACCGGTGTCCGCGCGGCTGTCGTTCCTGGACCGCCACCTCGCGCTGTGGATACTCGCGGCGATGGCCGCCGGTCTCGTCCTGGGACGGATCGTCCCGGGCCTGGGGGACGCGCTGGCGAAGGTGACGGTGACGGGGGTGTCGCTGCCGATCGCGCTGGGCCTGCTGGTGATGATGTACCCGGTCCTCGCCAAGGTCCGCTACGACCGTCTGGACGCCGTCACCCGCGACCGGCCCCTGCTGGTGTGGTCGCTGGTGCTGAACTGGGTGATCGGCCCGGCGCTGATGTTCGCCCTCGCCTGGATCTTCCTGCCCGACCTGCCGGAGTACCGCACCGGGCTGATCATCGTCGGTCTGGCCCGCTGCATCGCCATGGTCATCATCTGGAACGACCTCGCCTGCGGCCACCGGGAGGCCGCCGCCGTCCTGGTCGCCCTCAACTCCGTCTTCCAGGTGGTCGCCTTCGGCCTGCTCGGCTGGTTCTACCTCGACCTCCTGCCGGGCCGCCTCGGTCTCACCACCACCGGCCTGGACACCGGCGCGTGGGACATCGCCCGTGCCGTCCTCGTCTTCCTCGGCATCCCGCTCGCCGCCGGATTCCTCACCCGCCGCCTCGGCGAGAAGGCCCGCGGGCGGGACTGGTACGAGACCAGGCTGATCCCGCGGATCGGCCCGTTCGCCCTGTACGGACTGCTGTTCACCGTCGTGGTCCTGTTCGCCCTCCAGGGCGACGCCATCACCTCCCGGCCCTGGGACGTCGCCCGGATCGCACTGCCGCTGCTGGTGTACTTCGCCCTCATGTGGGCCGGATCGATGGCGCTCGGCCGCGTGATCGGGCTGGACCACCCGAAGGCGACGACCCTCGCGTTCACCGCGGCGGGCAACAACTTCGAACTCGCCATCGCGGTCGCCGTCGCCACCTTCGGCGCCACCAGCGGCCAGGCCCTCGCCGGAGTCGTCGGCCCGCTCATCGAGGTCCCCGTCCTCATCGGCCTCGTCCACGTCGCCCTGGCCGCCCGCCGCTTCTTCCCCGGGCCCGCGCCGACGGCCGGGCCGGCAACCGTCCCGGAAGGCCCCGCCCATGTCTGAGCCCCAGCCGTCCGTGCTGTTCGTGTGCGTCCACAACGCCGGCCGCTCGCAGATGGCCGCCGCCTTCCTCACCCACCTCTCCCAGGGCCGGATCGAGGTCCGCTCCGCGGGGTCCGCCCCGGCCGACGCCGTGAACCCGGCCGCCGTGCGGGCCATGGCGGAAGTCGGCATCGACCTGTCCACGCAGACCCCGAAGATCCTGACCCCCGAGACCGTGCGGGCGTCCGACGTGGTGATCACCATGGGCTGCGGCGACACCTGCCCCGTCTTCCCCGGCACGACCTACCTCGACTGGAAGCTCGACGACCCGGCCGGACAGAGCCTCGAAGCCGTCCGTCCCATCCGCGACGCGATCGAACAACACGTCCGCGCCCTGCTCACCAGGCTCCTGCCCGAACCCACCTGATCCCCCGCACAGAACAAGCCCACCGACGACCGGGCGGAAACCCTCCGAAGCACAGACCACGGTGCCGTCGCCGAGCCCCTCCGACACAGCCGAGACACCGACAGCCCCGACAGCCCCGACAGCCCCGACAGCCCCGACGGCACCGACAGCCCCGACGGCACCGACAGCCCCGACAGCCCCGACAGCCCCGACGGCACCGACAGCCCCGACCGCCCGACCGGAACGGCTTCCAGCTCAGCGCTTCTTGGTCTTCTTCTGCTGCGGCGGAGTCCAAGGCCCCCGGTGCAACTGGCAGCGCGAGTACCCGATCATCGCCGGGTTCCGGCACCGCTGTCCGGTCTTCGTGTCGGTCGATCCACACCTGACCTGCTTACCCACGCGTCCTCCCCGCCTGGTCGAAAACGCCGCGTACCCCACCCATCGTCCCCGCCAAAGCCCCCCATGGCCCCGCCTCGGACCGTCATCGGCTGATTCAGACCGGTTCATGCCTGAAGAGCGAGACTCCACTCGGGCCCGCAGATCAGACGCGGCTCACGCCACCGCACGCCTGGAGAAGTCCTCATCGACTCGCCACGCACGAATCTGCACCGCCACCTCGGGCGGGCCGTGCCGGGATCCACAGGGCTCTGCGCCATGCCGACGAGGCCAGACATGCCGCGCAGCCCGCCGGGCACCGCGGCCTCGGAGCACATGGAAAAAGGCGAGGCCCGAAGGCCCCGCCCGACCCGCAGGAAACCCCGGCTCAGGGCCACACCAAGCAATAAGGCTGATGCCCCGCCTCATGCAGCCGATGCGAGAAGTCCTGCCACTCGTGCAGCAAGTGGGGGCGGGAGGGCGCTGACCTGGTGCTTCTCGGTGAGACGTGCGTTGACCTGGGGGAAGTGATCTCGGCAGTTCTCACGGGTCAACGCCGTTTCCCGGGCTCATGTGCCCTGGATGTGCCCTGGCCTCAAGGGGGCAGGGCTGTGGGAGTCGCCTATAGATGCGTCGCTGCTCAGGCTCGATCCGCAGAAGTCTCACGGATCAGGTGATTGAGGCCCTACTTGGCATCTGGGGCAGACGGCTTGGGACACGTCCTGCGGCGGCCTCCAGCTCCGAGGAATCACTCATCCCGGGAATACAGCTGATGGATGGTCAGGCCGACTGCTAGCGTCATGATCGTCACATGGGCACTCATATGCCCCACTCGCACCAGACGCACAGGACAACCGTGAAGATCAAGCGCGTTCGCATCGAGAACTTCTGCTGTCTGCACAAGGTGGACGTGTCCTTCGAAGACATCACCTCATTTATCGGGCCGACGGGGGTCGGCAAGTCCACCGTGCTGCGTGCGCTCGACTGGTTCTTCAACGGTGAAAAGGGTGTCGCGCTCAGTGACGATGATGTTCACTCGGCAGCGGACGGCGACCGAATCTCGGTGGAGGTGGAGTTCTACGGGCTCACCGAGCATGATCACCATATCCTCGGCCGGTACGCGCCTGATGGCGCAGAGAGCGTGAGCATCTGGCGGACCTGGCAGAACGGTGAGGACAAGATTACCGGCAAGGCTCTCGCGTACGGACCGTTCGAGGAGGTGCGCAAGAACGACAAGGCCATGGAACTGCGCCGTGCCTACGACCAGTTGAAGGAGGGAGACTTGGACTTGGGCCTCCCGTCGGCTGGTACCAAGGAGAAGGTCCTGGAGGCGATGCGCACCTGGGAGCTGGCGAACCGTGACCGCCTCACCGAGGCTGAGGTGGAGGACACCCATTTTTTCGGTTTCGCCGGGCAGAGCAGGCTCGCCCAGCTGATCGACTTCGTGTTCGTCTCCGCGGACCTGCGGGCGTACGAGGAGGCCGACGATCATAAGGCGACCGCGCTCGGACGCATCCTCGACCACGCCGTAGACCGATCGCAGGCGAACGAGCAACTCGGCGAGATCGAGGAGAACGCTCATCTGGCACGGCAGGAGGTGCACAGTAAGGTGTACGGCCCCGTGCTGGACGAGGTGTCGGCCGCGCTTTCGGCGGAGGTCGCCAAGTTCACAACCGGACGTGAGGTCGTCGTGACCCCCACCGTCCAGGCGCCGAGGCCGGCCCGGACCACGTTTCAGGTGAGTATCCGGGACGGTGCTGCTCATACCTCGGTGCACCGGCAAGGGCACGGTTTCCAGCGCGCCCTGATCATCGCGGCGCTCAAGTACCTGGCTGACCGCAGGCGTCCGGCCGACGGCATGCGGACGCTGTGTCTGGCCATCGAGGAGCCCGAGCTGTTCCAGCACCCGCCGCAAGCACGGACGTTCGCGAGGGTGCTCCGCGAGTTGGTTGCCGCCTCTCCGCAGGGGCGTACCCAGGTCATGTATGCCACCCACAACCCGGTCTTCATCAATCCGAAGGGCTACCACCAGATCCGTCGGCTTTGCCGCACTGCTGGTCAGGACCACCCGTTCACCGAGGTGTGGCAGGCCACGGAAGAGGACCTGTGCAGGGCGCTCGACGGGCTTGTCGACAAGCGGGTGATCAGGAGCAGGACCGAGGGAACATTGGGGGGCGCACTGGCAGAGGGGTTTTTCGCCCATGCCGTGGTGCTGGTCGAGGGGAGAGGCGACGAGGGAGTGATCACTGGTTGCGCGGACCGGTTGGGGGTCAACCTGGGCGCGGAGGGCATCAGCGTCATTGAGGTGAACGGCAAGGACAACCTCATGATCTCCGACGCGCTCTTCAGCGCGCTGGGCGTGCCGTGCTACGTGGTATTCGACGGCGATTCTGGCATGGAGGAGCGCAAGCGGGAGTCGGTGCGCCATCTCATTCCGCAGCAGCGTCAGGAGAAGGAGGAGGAGTTCGAGCGCCAGGCACGGAACAACCGGGTCAAGAACGCAAACCTTCTGCGGTACCTGGGTACGACGCCGAACGCCCAGCCCGTCGATGACTCGACCGGCCGCTACACCGTTTTCGAGGACACACTGGAGATCTACCTCGACCAGAACTGGCCGGCCTGGGAGGAGCGCAGACAAGAACTCGTCCGCGCCGGAGAGGGTGTGGAGGGGAAGAACTCGGCGACGTACCTGGAGACCACTCGGACGGTAGCGACGGAGCCCCCGTTCCTGCTGCATGCGCTGCTGGAGAACGTCCGTTCGCTGGCCGGGCGGCGGTAGTCCCGCGGTTTCTCGCTCAGGATTCTTCCGATTCAGCTCCGCCGTAGATGCTAGCCCTCGCTTCTCCCTGCTCTCGGAACAGAGAGGGGCAGACCGACTGTCCGAGTATCGTGAACCTTGAGGTGGCGGCCTCCTACTGGGTCTGGACGGCCGGGAGGGAGGGATCGGGGCCGAAGTCGTCCACCTGCATCCTGGCTTGGCCGCCGGGTGGGCTGGTCAGTACACCCTGGACTCGGACTGGGACGCCTGCATCGTGGCACTGGATGGCTGTGTGGTAGTCGCTGTCGAGCAAGTCCATCCAGACGGTCCTGCTGCGTCGTTTGATCAGAGTCTGGACGCCTACGCGGCCGGTCTCGTCCTCGGGGTGACGGCTGAGGTCGGTGACAATGCCGTAGATCAGATGGCGGCTGGTGTAGACGCGTGTCTTCAGTTGGGCGGACACGCGGTCCACGATGTCGATGGCGGCCTGGTTGAACTCCACGCGTGGAGGTGTGCCTGGTGGCGGTGCTGTCACGCGTGACCAGTTGAAGGAGACGTCCAGAGACCCTACGGAGTCTGTGTTCACGACCTTGCTGAGCGCCGTGCATAGTTCGTATGAGACACCTTCGCCGATTGAGTCGCTGATCTCACTGGGAGTGGGTTCCCGCTCCGCGTTGGCCATGTCTTCCAGGATGCCGAGGGCGCGAGACATGGTGGCGGTGACGCGTCGGTCGAACAGCGTCTCCTCTACCCCGACCTCGATGTACTCCTGCCCAGGCGAGTACACGTCTTCGGGGGATCGTGCCTGGCTGATGATGGGGACGATGTACGAGCCACGGCGAGTTTGACCCAGGCGGACCTCGCGAGCCTGTTCCCGCGCCCGGGTGGGGAAATTGCGGAAGTGCCCTTGCCTACGGATGGTGGCTGCCGCCGATGCCACCCGCAGGCGCTTGGCCGAGATGAACAGCTCGTAGCCGGCTTCCAACGGAATCGACCCGTCGCTCATGGACGGGTGGGAAGCCCGAAGGTCGGTGACGTCGTTGAAGACGGTGGCGACGGCGTCGTGGACAGCTGTCAAGTCACTGGCCTCGATGCGTGCCAGGTCCGCGAGAAGAATCTGGGTGCGTTTGCCGAAGTCGGGGGCTCCGGCCTTCATGGGGACGAGCACGACTTCGTCGGCCGGTCCGGGCAGGCTCCACAGTTCTGCCACATCACCACCGGAGACCGGAGTCCACCCGGTGACCTTCAGATAGTTGCGCATTTCGTTGGGCCCGAAGTTGGGGTCAGCGTGCACCACCTCAGTCCACCCCCTGACTCGTGGTGGTGATCAGTCGACGCGCCGCATCGAACATGGCGCCCATGGCCTTCACGGTGAGCGATTGGTGCTCGGGGAGATTGATCGCGGTCGACACGCTTCCGTTGGCATCCCCCATGCCGTGCAGAGAGGCCCAGTACCCGTGGCAGGCCAGGATTATCGACTCCGGTTGATGCGTGACCCAGCGACCGATGTCCGGAGGGACTATGAGCAAAGCCAGGTGACCGAGTGCCGAGCGCTCTGGGTCGCGTAACTTGTTGTAGGTCTCCACATCGAGATCGAAGCTGTACCCGCCTCGGGTGATGCGAGGGCTCTGCGTGCACTTGAGCTGGATGTCGACCATTAAGCCTCGTGAGCGCAGCGTCACGTCAACGCCGTCTTTGTCGACGTTCCAGTCGCAGATTGTGTAGCCGCCCTGGGTGGCGAGGACGTGCACGTAGGCACGACTGACTTGCTCCTTCTGCCAGCTCGTCGCCTCTGTCGCCACTGGTCCCCCTCCCTCGGCTGATCGCGAGGATAGGACGACTGAGCGGTCGGTGGAATAGGGCCTGCCAGTGGGGTATCGGGGGCAACTCGCCTTCCCTGACGGCCAATTGCGTCGAAGATCGGCCGTATCGCCTGGTCAAGACGCCTCTGAAGCCAAGGCGCGGAGCGCGGGGGCGAGCTTTGGATGATCTCCCCGGGACGCCGACTGCAGTAGCTCGGTGATGACGATGATCTGGGCGATGCGTCCGGGCTCGGTCATGAGTACGGGGAAGGTGGCGCGGACGCGGTAGGCGAATGTGGGGACGAGCAGGGAGTAGGCCAGCAGCATGGCGGCGTCGTAGCCGACCGGTGCCAGGCCGAAGCCTTCCCAGTCGAGGAGATAGGGAGTGGCGGCTGTGAGGTTGGCGGTGTGCAGGTCTCCGTGGGCCGTCGCCCAGTCTGTGATCCGAGGGCCGGGCATGCCGAGGAAGCGTGGGACGGTGCGGTCCACCCACTCCTGTCGTACGGCTACGCGGTCCGTGGGGACGGCGTGTACGTGATCGAGGTCGGTGCGGAGAGAATCCCACCAGGAGGTCGGCGGATCCGGGTCCGTGCACAGAACGGGGGTGGGGGAGCAGGCCGGTTCGGTGACGTACTCGTGTAGTTCGGCCTGGTAGGCGTAGCCATCGCTGCTTGATTCCGTGGTGCCGTGCAGCAGTGGCTTGTGGACGCGGTTGTCGAAGAGCACGGCGCCCTGGCGGTTGCCCTCCCAGATCTTTCCCGCTGCCTTGTCCTGGGGTGCGGAGAGCAGCCTCAGCCAGCAGGATCCTCGTTCTGGGTGTTCGGCGCGGCTGCTGAGGGTGCGGCCGTGCCAGCCCCAGAACTCGGGGTCGGCGATCTCGACGCCCAGTGTCTCTGCGGACCGCGTGAAGGCTCGGCGCATGCGTTGCTGATCCGTGGGGTCAGGTGGCGGCGAGTACATCCAGCACCTTTCGCAGCGTGGAGGTCGGGATGGCCGGGCTTCGTAGGGCGGCTTGGGCTTCGGCCCAGTGTGCCCGGGTGGAGGCGGAGAGCAGAATCCGTGTCACTCCAGGGCATGATGCCGCCGCCAGCAGGCATGCCTGGGCCGTGGTGAGGTGCGGGGCTAGCAGCGCGGTGAGTTCTAGGGTGGCCAGGCGCGGTAGCTCGCCGCCGAACAGAGGCGCTGAGGCGTACACCTGCCATCCGAGCGCGGCTGCCTGAGAGATGGGGCCCTCCTCGTCCATAGCCTGGGTGAACGCGGTTGCGGTGACCAGGGATACGGGCAGTTGAATGGCTCGCAGGTGGTGCTGTTCCGTGCCGGCGGCTTCGGAGGCCAGTTGATGCAAGGTGGGGATGGTCAGGGTGCCGGTGTCGAAGCCGTCCCAGGTGGCGACGCCGTAGGCGGTCAGGGTGCCGGCCGCTGCTTCTGCTTCGAGCGCGGTGAAGGCGTCGCTCAGGGCCTCGTACGCGTCGCCGGCGGTGTGCTCGGGGTTGTGGGCGAAGACGAGGTCGAGGCGGTCGCGGCCGAGTTCGGTGCGGTTGCGGGCGCACTGCCAGTGGACGTACGAGGCACTCAGGCAGTGGCTGTGTTCGGCCTCCTCGATGGTGAGGGCCCTGTTGGAAAGGGCGTCCTTGATGGCCTGATCGGTCAGGAATCCGACCTTGGTCGAAACCGGGATCGGGTGCCGGGCGAGGACGGGGGCGAGCAGGGACTGGGCCTGACCGTCGAGGTAGTTGGGCGCTGTGTCGATCCAGGCGTCGGCCGGGCTGGTGGCTGCGCGGGCGACGGCTTCGTTCAGGGCGGAAGGGCGGATGCGGTACGTGCCCAGCCCCAGGGATGCCGTCCTCATCGTCTGTCTCCTTCCACTGTGATCGCTTGGCCGTCCATCAGTTCCGAGGCGATGGCCGCGACCTCCGCGACCGAGATGCCGGATGCTGTGGCCAGCTCGCCGAGGGACACGGCGCTGGGTGCGGTGGACAGCAGGTGCTGGAGAAAGGGCCGGGCTTCCCCAGCTATTTCCCACTCGTTGTCACAGGCCCAGAAGATCACGACCTCTTTGTTGGCCACAGGCTCCATGTGAGCTCGTGTGGTGGTCAGCTTGATGCGGAGGCCCGGGACTGCGGGGATGCCGGTGATGTGAGGCAGGCTCGGCCGCAGACGGGTGAGGTCGGTCCCGTCGCGCATTGCCGTGTACCGATCGACGAGGTGCGGGTTTCTCAGGGCGGTGGTGACTTCCATGCGTAGTCGTTCCAGGTAGGCCGTCTGCTGGGTGGCTGGTGCGTGGACGGGCAGGTCCTCTCGCAGAACGTCGTGGCGGCGCAGGTCGTCGGCGAGCCAGGACAGCAGCTGGGCGCCGGTGATGGTCTGGATGCCGAAGGTGAGGTGGAGGGAGTGCTCGCCTTCGGAGGCGGCCACCGAGTGCCACCAGCCGCGGGGGAGGTAGAGCAGGTCACCTGGGCGCAGGACCAGCTCCGTGATCGGCTGTTCCGGCGGTGGCTCGGGCTGGTCGGTGTCCTTGTACATGGGTGCGGTGCGGGTGGGGCCGTACAGCTTCCAGCGTTTGGCTCCGTCGATCTGGATGACGATCACATCGTGGTCGTCCCAGTGCACGCCGAAGCCCTCGCGGGCGGTCCATGAGGCGTACAGGTTGGTCTGCACTCCGGTGCGCAGCCAGTGCTCCAGCTCCATCGCGGCGCGGCCGACGGGCGGGTGGAGTTCGTCGACGGCGTCGATGACCAGGGAGGCGCCCTCGGCGAGGCGGGCGTGCAGTTCGCTGGGGTGCAGGCGTTGCCAGACGGTGTGCCGGCGGGTGGTGACCGGGGCGGTGTAGCGGTGGGCGGCCAGCATCTCGCCGTCTGCGGAGAGGCGGAAGCGGGGCGGCTCCAGGCGGTGGGTGGCCAGGATGGTGTTGACGTCGTCCCATGTGATCAGGCTGCCGGGGTTGGTGAGGGCGGCGGGGACGTGGCGGTAGTGGCGGTGGAGCACCTGGGCCAGGAACTCGTCCTGGCCCAGGTGAGCCGCCAGGTTCAGCGGCGACAACGCGTCTCCTCCTGGATCAGTCGTTGCCGTCGGTACGGCCGGTGCTGCCGCCGTCGGACGGGGTGACGCCGCGTTCGCGGGCGGCCTGGATCCTGCGACGGGCCTTGACCAGGCCCGGCTGGGCCGGGCCGGTCGTCGGGGCCGTGGCGGTGCTGTTGGGCATTGGTTCCTCCTGGTGTGAGAGATGAGGTGCATTGCGGACTCGCCCCGGACGGCGCTCGACCTGTCCATGGGCTCGGGCGGCTGATCCGCCCGGGGCGGGGTTTGCAGCCCGCCCCTGCCAGGGCTTCTCGGAGTGGGGAACGTCTCGATCGGCTACGTCCGGCAGGGACGGGAACTCAGGGACGGGCTGGAGAGGCGGCGACCGCCACGCCAATCACGAAGCCGCATGAGGCGGAGATCAGCATGATCAGCAGCGGGCCCGTGTAGCGAGCCAGTCGGCTCACGACGCGGCCCATCAGGGCTTCCACCATGCCCGCCGCGGCCGCGTGATGGTCTCCCGGTACGTGTGATGCGAGGGGTTGCGGCCTCCGTGCTCGAACACCCAGCTCTGGGGTTCGGCGAAGTCGACGCTGGGCGGCGAGTTGTCACCACAGACCGAGCACTGCATCGCATAGGTTGCCGGCTCGGCGTCGGGCTCACGGTCGGGCTGGAGCGTCCATTCCTTGGGGCACACGACTGCTCGGACACTCACCAGCCCACCTCCTTCAGATCGGCACTGACATAGGGGTGCTGGAGCGCGGCGTGGAGGGCGTCGGTATCGGTGAGGGTGTCGTCGTCAGGCAGCTCGCACCAGCCGCCCAGCCACTCGTCGATCTGTTCCAGGCTGGGCGCGACGAGCCAGGAGTTGGTGGACAGATGTCGTACCGGCAGTGCGCCCCACCTTTCGGCGGTGCCGGTTCCAACGGCGTAGTAGAGGCGTTCGTTGGGCCCGTCGTAGAGCACCGGACCGATCGCCGCACCGGTGGCACGCAGGTGGGCCAGGGCCAGGAACCCGATGTCCGCGGAGGTTCGTACGAGGTCCCAGCCGTCGCCGACTCGGAGCAGGCGCAGGCCAGGGACGTCGTTGACCATGGGTGCGCTGCGCAGCGCTTCACGAAGGGACATCACGTCCCCCCTTGGCGCAGGAGGCCGGGGTTCGCACTGAGGAAGGGCGCGGGGTCCGTTGCCGGCCTGGTGGAGCGGACCACGATCAGACGAGTGCCTGGCGCCGTTATCTGCCGCTGTCGGTCGGTCGCAACGCGCCTCGGGCCGAGGTGGCTGAGGGCGGGAACCACGGCGCCATAGATGTCGGGCAGTTCGAGCGCGTCGAGGAGGCCGACGAAGGCGGGAGACCGGACGGCAGTCGTCGCCTCTCGGTCCGTGAACACTCCGCACAGGCTCAGTTCGTGCTGCCGGCAGTACTCGGTAAGACAGGAGACGAGCGCCGCGTGGCGGGCGAGGCCACCGGTGACATGGCGCAGGTAGCCGAAGACCTGGGGGAACGCGACGGGGCGGCGTTCCGTGATGAGTTCGTCGTCCATGTCCCCAGCGTCGGCTGCCGCGAACGGCCTTGAAATGACCTGCTGTTGCACTTCCGTTGCACTTCTCGCCCCGCGTCGTCACCGAGAGTGCTTCTATACGTGACGGAGGGAGGCCATCCGTGGTCAGCGTGCAGCAATGGACCGGCCGGGAAGCGAGCGCCCTGCGCGCAGCGCTGCGCATGAGCATGCGCGCCTTTGCCGAGCACCTCGGTGTCGCGCTGCGCACGGTCGCCAAGTGGGAGAGCCTCGGCACCGAAACCCAGCCGCGCCCGGACACCCAAGCCATCCTCGACACCGCGCTTGCCCGCGCGGACTCCGCCGCCCAGGCCCGGTTCGAGGCGCTGCTGTTCCCCGAGCGCAAGAGCGCGCGACCAGCGGACTTCGAGACCTGGACCGAGGACATCGAGCGCGCGGTCGTCTGCATCAGCCGCCAGGACTTTCCCTTCGCCGCGACCTTGCTGAACCGCTGGCTGGGACGCCTCGACCCGCATCGCCTGGACGACAAGGGCCTGTACCTCTACGGCCGTTCCCTCGTGCTTCTCGGCGACCTGCAACGGGATCAGGGGGCGATCCTCGGCCCGCTCTCCGCCGGGCATTCCTACACCTCAGCTCGGGGCATGTTCACCGAGCTCGACATCCCGCGCCGAGTGGCCCAGATCGATCTTTCCCTCGCTGTCGTCCAGGAGATGTCGGGTCTGCTCGACGCCTCTGCCCGCCAGTACGAACTGCTTACCAGAGACGAGCGCTTGAGCCCTCGCGATCGAGCCAGGGCGCGGCTCTGGGTGGGTACCGCGCTGAGCAAGGAGGGCAACAACGAGTACGCCACCCAGGTTATGACAGCCGCCACCCGTGCCTTCGAGGACCTCGGTGAGCCGGAGGACTGGTCGGTTGCCCACCAGAAGCTGGCCCTCGCACACCGAGGCGCCGGCGACCTGAAGCAGGCACTGCGCTACATCGACATCGCGCGCACCACCGGCACGGTCGACTCCCCGATGCAGCGAGTGCGGCTGGACACCGCCTACGGTCACATCCTTCTGTCGGACGCGGCGACCCGGAATGATGGGCTGTCCGTCCTCGATCAGGCGGCTCACATGGCCCAGGAGTATGGGCTGAGTCACCAGCTGCGCAGCATCGAGGGCATCCGAAAGGGCCAGCAGGGATGAGCCAGGGAGTGCCAGTGCCGGAGCACGAGCAGCGCCAGATCACCGACGAGCAGTTCCACGACGCGACGCTGATCTGGAACTACCACCAGATGGGCCACGAGCAGCGGCCTTGCTCGGCGGCGATCGGCTTGGGCAGCCACGACCTCGGCGTGGCTACCGCGGCGGCCGATCTGTACCGCGGCGGTCTCTTCCCGGTCGTGGTGTTCAGTGGCGGCAACAGCCCCACCACCCGCGCTCGCTTCCCCCGTGGCGAGGCCGTCCACTACCGCGAGCACGCCCTGAGTCTTGGCGTGCCGGACGAGGCGATTCTCGTGGAGCCGAAGGCCGCGAATACCGGGCAGAACATCACCTTCTCCCGCGAGCTGCTGGCCAACGCCGGTGTAAAGGTGGAATCGCTGCTTCTGATCTCCAAGCCGTACATGGAACGCCGCTCGTACGCGACCTGCCGCAAGCTGTGGCCCGAGGCCGATGTCGTGTGCGCCTCCGAGCCGCTGGAGCTGGACGACTACATCAAGTCCATTGGCGACGAGAAGCTCGTCGTCGACATGCTCGTCGGGGACCTGCAACGGGTGATTGAGTACCCCAAGCTCGGCTTCGCCGTCGAGCAGGACGTACCAGGGGATGTGTATGACGCCTACGAGCGCCTCCTGCGCGCCGGCTTCGACAGCCGCCTCATCAGCACCTGAGCCACCTCGCCTCAGCCCGCCAGGCGGGGTATGCGCGATCCATCAGCCGAACTTGTTCCCACGGCTGTCCACCTTGGCAAAACTCTTCGCCGCCGACCGGTGGATCGTCCTTGACGATGTGCAGTTCGCTCGGCGCGACTACCAGCACCGAGCCCGCCTCGCCGCTCTGGACGATCTCGGTCGGCAGCAGTGGCTTTCGCTCCCAACGCACCTTCCCCATGGACGCCCCACCTTGATCAACCGGGCGAAGCTGGCCGATCCTCGTCGTTCGCGCCGGACGGTCGAGCTGCTCGTGCGCCAGTACTACGGTCGCAGCCGCCACTGGGCTGCCGTGCGTGAGGTCCTGGAAGCGGTCTTGAACACGCTCGATACCTCGGACCGCGTGGCCGACATAGCGAAAACATCGACGATCGCCCTGCTCACCGCTCTCGGTTGGGCGGGGAAGGCGCTGGACAGTAGCGAGATCCCGACCCGCCAAGGCCGGTCCGAGCGCCTTGCCGACCTGGCGGCGGCCACGGGCAGCACCCACTATCTATGCGGGACCGGCGGTAAGAGCTACCTCGACAGTGGTCCCTTCGACGCTCACGGCATCCCCGTGCTGACCTTCCACACCCCTGTGGACACCGATGACCCGCTCTGGCAGTGGGCCCGGCGGTGCAGCGGTCTCTGGGCCATTAGCAAGATCGGACCCGAGGAACTCGCCAACCGACTGGCGGCACAACGAGAAGCTCATCGTCTTGGAGTCCACACGTGACCGAGCCGACCCCCCGGGAGCAGCAGCACTTCCTTTATATCGTCGTATGCGCGACCCGGGTCGCCGGCGACGTCGCCAACCTGATCACGGCTGCCCAAGAGGCGAACTGGGACGTCGGCGTCATCGCCATGCCGCGGGGTCTGGGTTTCATCGACGCGGCGGCCATCGAGGCTCAGACCGGCTACCCCATCCGCTCGGCTTGGCGCTCACCCGGCGATCCTCGCCCGCTGCCGCCTGCCGACGCCATGGCGGTGGCCCCCGCCACCTTCGACACGGTCAACAAGTGGGCGACGGGGATATCCGACACCCTGGCCCTGGGCATCCTGTGCGAGGCGTACGGCTTCGGCATCTCCACCGCTGTCCTGCCGTATGTGAACTCGGCCCAGGCGGCCCATCCCGCGTACCGGCAGAGCCTGGAGCGGCTGCGGGGGTGTCCTGATCGCCTCGTACGAGCCGCATCGGCCGAAGGCCGGGGGTGGGGCGGACCGCTTCCGTTGGGAGGAGGCGCTGGACCTGCTCACTCCCAAGCTGTCCGCGCGGGCGTGAGCAGCGCCGCTGTGCCGGTTGCGGCGGTGGCGGAGGAGTGGCTGCCGCAGGTTGGACGGCATGGTTGGGGCGTTGCGTGATGCCGCGAACCCTCGCTGCCTCGGCTCGTGGACCGGGGGCGTGGCGTTCGCCGAGGCGGCGGATGCGCCAGGTCAGTGCGCGGGCTGGGCTGTGGGCGTCGTCGAGCGTGCGCCGGCTGAGGGCCTGGTCGAGGATCGTGGTCGGGTTGTGCCCGGCTGTTTCCGCCTCGGCCAGCACGGTGGCCAGGGCATCCCAGGCGGGGTCGGTCAGGATGCGTTCGGCGTGTTCGGGGGCTGCCTGGTGGAGGTAGTGGGCGTAGCGGCGTTTGGTCTGCGGGCTGGGTGCGCGGCTGGAGAGGTTGGTCAGGACGGGTACGGCGATCTGCGCGTACGAGGTCTGCAGGTGGATGAGGGTCTGTTCGGCTGCTGCCTGCTGTTGGACGTTCTGGCGGGTGCGGTGCCAGTGCATCGCGTAGGCGACCGCGGTGAGTGAGACGTCCAGCAGCATCGCCAGCCCGGCACCGTCCCCGTGTTGTGCAGGGCCCTTCCAGATCGCCTGGACACTGCGGTGCAGGACGCGGGCGTTGTCGTGGTCGGCCCTGGTGCGGGAGCGGGTGGCGCGCTCGAAGACGATGGCGGCGCGTTCGAGTTCGGCCCGCACGGAGGACGGGGCGGTGAGCGGGAGCAGATCGAGTGCTCCGCCGAGTGCGGCCAGCTGGCCCTGGGCCACTTCGTCGTTGCTGTGGGTGAGGTGGTGGGGGATACGTTCGGTGGCGGCGCTGGCCTGGTGCCACGGGTTGCCCGGCCGGACGGCCACCGGTTCGGGAGTGGTGGTGGTGAGGCGTTGGCGGATCTGGGGCAGGGAGAGGTCGCCGGCGAGGGTGGAACCGGCGTAGAACACGGGCTCGCCCTTGTCGTTGGTGTCGCCGGGCAGGGCGAAGTTGCAGCCGAGAGCGTCGCCGGACGGGCCGAGCTTGAGGCGCACGGTCACGCCGGTCGCCTCCAGCAGGGTGAAAAACTCGGTCTCGGTGGTGGCGGCGGCGAGCGCGCGGCGCACGCGCAGGCGCAGGATCTCGCGGGACGTGGCGTCCTGGCCGAGGCGTTTGGCTTTGAAGTGCTCCTTGCTGGTGGGCCGCTTGGCGGCGGTGCCGTCGCCGGGCTTCAACCGGCGCAGTCCGTAGTCGATTTCGATCTGGCGGGCTTCGCGCTGCACGGCGCGGATGTCGTGGTCGCGTTTGGGGCGGCGGCCATCCTGGCGTACGAGGGTGGCGGCGATGTGGATGTGGTCGTCGGCATGGCGGACGGCCACCCAGCGGCATGCTTCTTCGTCCCCGTCGGGGGCGATGCCGGCGGCGGCCACGATGCGGCAGGCGATGTCCGCCCACTGAGTGTCGGTGAGGACCGGGTCTTCGGGTGCGGCGCGGACGGGGCAGTGCCACACGGTGTACTTGGGGGCCTTGTCGCCCAGCATCTTCACGGGCTGGTCGAGCTGTGCGGCGAGCTGGTCCTCCACGTCCTTTCGGTTGCGGTGGGGGCTGCGGCCGGGGTCGGGTGCGAAGTCGTTCCAGGAGGCCACCAGGTGCGGGTCGGTGTGCTCGTTGGCCCGGCCCTTGCCGAAGAGGTAGCCGATCGTGCGGCGCGTGGCGTGCGGTCCCTTGCCGAGAATGATCTTCGGGATCAATGGCTCACCGCGCCTCGGTGATCTGGGCGACGGCGGTGTCCAGGTCGGCGATGGACGCCTCGACGAGGTCCAGGAGCCGTTGGACGGTGTCGGGGTGGGGCCAGGCGCCGTTCTTGTTGAGGTGGTGGGTGAGCTGGTTGAGGTTGCTGCCGATCTTGCCGAGCTGTCCGTTGGCGGCCATCAGCGTCTTCACCACCGCGCGGTAGTCGGCCACGGCTGCGGTGGGGTCGTCGGCGCGGGCGGCGGCGAGCGCGCACTCGGCGACGTAGCCGCCGGGGTTCATGCGGCTGAGAGCGGCGGCGTTGTTCACGAGAGCGAGCTCGTCGTCGTTGCAGCAGGGATGGATGCGGTGCTCGCGCAGCTGATTGTCACGCAGGCGGCGACGCGGCGCGGACTGCTGCGGCACGTTCGACGACGGCTCGTTGCCCCCTGGCCCACTCGGCTCCCCCGGGCCGGCCGACTCCGGCGTCCCCGCGCCAGATGCCTCCGCCTCCCCCGGGGCGGAGGCCGGGTAAGGACTCCTTACCCGACAACTTGCTGCGCTGTCTGGCGCTGAGGCGGTGTGCGTCTGCTGCTGAGCTGTGGGTGGTTCGGGGTGCTGTTCGTGCATGTACAGGTTTCTCCGGTGGTGAGGAGGTTGGGGGGTGTCACGTCCGTCGCGTGCGTCGCATGCCTGGTCAGCACAGGTACGGACATCCGGGCAGGTACGGAGAGGTGCGTCCCGGCGAGGGAGTCCCTCCCCGCGCTGACCTGCGCGGGGACGGACGCGACGCAGTGATACGGACCCCAGGCGGGTCAGCGGCCGCGTGTGGGGCCGGCGGGGCCTGCGGGCGGGCCGATGGGCAGCGTGCCCGCCGGGGCGGCGCGTGGCGTGCCCGGGGTTGGGCGCGCGGGCGTGGTGTCGTGCGTGGGGGAGGGTGCCGGGTTGGTGAGGTCAGGGCAGTGGCGGGCCCAGGCGTCGAGGAACCGGTTGCGGGCATATGCCTTGGCCTGCCTGCCCTGGTCGAACCGGTAGTTGGCCGGGCTGATGCCGAAGTCGCGCAGCATGTTGCTCAGGTGGTAGGCGTTGAACCCCTTGGTGCCGTGCTCGGCCCAGGGGGCGTCGGGGTCCTGGAGCAAGTCGGCGACCAGAGTCTGGGAGGACAAGGCCTCGGGGTTGCCGTGTGCCTGGAAGATGCGGCGGATGTCGCGCAGTAGCCGCGTCTTCAGGCTGGTCTGCTCGTCCTGGACCGCCTCGTACCGGGTCATCGCCACACAGGCCGCACGGGCGCGCGCGGGCCAGTGACCGCCGGTCAGGTCGGCGGTGATCACCAGTGGCTCCCATGTGTCCGCTGCCCGGTCCTCCACCGGCATCGTCGGCACCATACGGGCGGCCGTGCCGCGCAGCGGTCCCAGCCAGGCGGCCAGCCGGTCACGCAGCGCGTTGAGTTCGGGCACGGAGTTCCGCGAGCGGAACTGGGCGACCTTCTCGCCCGGCTTGCGCTTCTGCATCCGCAGCGCGACTGCCCGCCGTTCTGAAGGGCACGCTGTGGCGCGCGCAGGTTCGGCAACCCAGTCGGCACCGTGTGGGACGCGTTGCCGGTCATCAGGCGAGCTGCGCAGCGTCCCCCTCAGCATCGTCCTGCCGTGGAAGACGCTGCCGCCAGGCCTATGATCTTGTTCTTGAGCTGTTCGATTTGTTTCGGCAGCGACGGGATCCTGGTCCCGATCAGTCGGTCGTGTCCTCAAGGGTGTGTGGGGGGCGGTCGTCAATCACGATGCGGGTTCTCACGGCATTACTTTGCGAGGGAAGGGCGCCCGCGATGACATTGGCGATCCGACTGTAGTACGTCGCGGCGAGCGCACGGTCCTCGCGGGAGGTTGTGTGCGCCTGCCGGGTCGTGTGCAGGGCGCTGAGGATGGCGATCAGGGTGCGTCCGGAAAGCGTCACGTTCGTCTGCTGCTCATCGTCGCCATCAGTAGCGAGACCAGGGACACGGAAGTGGGCGTTGCGGGCAGCTTGTTCGACAATGAATGCCCATGCATCGCGGTGGCAGATCAGGTCGGCGGCGCTGATGCCAGCGGCCTGCTCAAGTACGGCGCTAGGTGGCCGCTGGCCGGTAGCTGAGGGGGTCTGTTCCGCAGTCCCGGATTCGGAGGAATCAGGTGCTTCCTCTTCGCCTGAGACAGCCGGGGGCGTGGCGCTTGCGGGCGTGGGCTCGGAGTCGGATGCGACTGCGGGCGCGCCGGGGCTACTTCTCGTTCCGCTGAGAGCTTCTGTTCGTGCTTCGGCGGCTTGGCGGCGTGCTGTTTCGAGTTCCAAGCGTAGGGATTCCGATTCGCGGCGGGCCTCAGTGATCGTCTTGTGGGCATCGTTGAGTTCGCGGCGGAGTTCGCGCAATTCGTCACGGAGGTCTTGCAGGCCGGCGTCCAGGCTGGAAGCGAGCTGTTGGCGAGCATCGGTGTTGAGGCCCCTGAGCTCGGCCAGGCCGGTGCGCAGCTCCTGTCCGAATTCGGTGCGCAGCAATGCGAGCTCGTCGGCTGTCTCGTTGTGCTGTTCGTTGATGGAGCGGCGGAAGATGGCCATGCCGGTCCCTCCTTCTTGATGCATTGTTCGGCAGCCGTCCAAGGATCGTGGTGGTAAAGGTTCTGCGCGGTTCCTTGGGGGTGGTGGCCTGACAGTCCTAAATGGGTGCCCCTTCCCCGGCTGGGAGTGCGTATCTCCGGGCTTGGCACGGGTCGGGTCAAAGGTTGGTCACCAAGGGGTCGACAGTGATGGTCCATCGGGCGGCCCGACCGTTGCCGGGTGATGGGGCGCGAGTGACGACGCCCAGGCATGCTTGAGGACGGGCGTCGAGGATCCTTCCGAGCTCCCTGGCGGTATCGGTGTCCATCTGTTGGTCGGTGAGGACGATTCTGGGTTTCCACAGATCGTTTGAAGGGTCGCGTACGCGAGCGTCGCGGGGGTGATCGACGTTCAGGGCGTGGAGTGCGGAGCGCGCCTGCGCGGTGTGTGTGCCGGTGGCATCCAGCGCGTCCTCAAGGGCGTTGTGCTGTGTGGAATAGCGGATGCCCCGTGCCGGCTTTCCGATTCCTGCGATATGAACGTGCGGCCGGCTGGCTCGGGACCTCGTTGAGAACTCGAAGGCCAACTCGCCAAGGATTTGCTGAACGTGTTCGATGGGCCCATCGAGATGGACGAGTCCGACATGCTCAAGATCGACATATGTGATCGATCCTTCGGGTGTCCAGCCCAGTTGTGCCAAGGCTGGGTAGGCGTGCTGCGGGGGTTTCATCTCGGTGCTGGGAGGTAGTACGTGGTCGCCCCGGCAGCGCCACACCGTGTCAGGCCCTTGTGACTGGAACGGTGGAATGGCAAGTGCGACAGTGGAAAGGTTCAGCTCGATGGAACTGTCTGGGGCGAGGACGATCGTGTTCACCGCGGGGAGAGGACGGTTGGATCGGCGGGCCTCATCGCCGAGGCAACGCAGCGCGTGATCCATTCTCTGCTGCCTCTCGGGGTCGGTGAAGGCGCCGCTCAACAGGCGGAATAGAGAGAGAACCGGCCCTCCGACGCCGAGGTGGGCCTGTGGGGGGAGGTGGAGAGTGATGTCGCCCCCATGGCGAGGCGCCTTGCGAATTGGGAGGAAGCAGGTCGGTGGAGAAGAGCGTTGCTCGTGGCCTCCGGTGATCCGTTCAGTGGCGGCGGGAACGTCGTCTTCGGCTTCGGGCGCGGCATCGGATTGCTTCGGTGTCTCGGTGAGCGGACCTGTCTCGGGCTCTGTGCTGGTGGGCTCGGTGTCGACCTGCCGACCAGATGTGTTGGGGCATGGAGTGAGCTGGTCCAGCAGGCTATCGATGCGGTGGAGCTGGTCGTTCGGGACGTGGTTGTCAGTATTCGTTTGAGCGGCCGCAGCAGGCTTGAGAGCGTTCAGCCAGGTGATCGCATCGCTTGGAGGGAGTTCGGTGGCGATGTCGACCGCAGTGGCGAGGAGGACGTCTGGTGCGGCAGTCACGGCGCGGGCGACGCTGTTGGTGAGCGTGGATTGATGTGTGGCTGCGCGCGCCAGGACGGTCATCGCGCGGTGCTGCTGGACGGCGGAGAGACCGGCGTCGGGGAGGATGTGGACGACGAGCTCGCTGTCGCTGTCGTGGTCTGCCCGAGCGATGAGTTCAGCGGCGAGAACGTCTGGTCTCATCGCTCCCCAGCGTGCCCCGTCTGTTGCCGGGTAGAGGTCGGCAAGCATCTGCTCAATGCGGCGCACGATCTCGCGGTCCGGGAGCTGCGGAGTGTCGAAATCACGGTCGTGGAAGCGAAAGGCTGCGAAGACCGCGTTCAGCGCGTCTCGGCGTTCATCGGCCCCGACGATGCGCTGCACAGCTACGAGTTGACGTAGCAGGTCCCGCTGATGGAAGAAGACATCGTCGAGCCCGTGTGAGCGGACGCTGTGCCGCCAGTACCGGCTCTCATGGGCCATCAGAACATCGACTGGACGGATGGCGCCGACGGCGGTCGGAACAATGGCCTCTTCCAGCACCTGTGCGAGGGCAGCCATGTGGATGGAGACGATAAGTTCCTCGGGCGGCCCTGACGCTTGATCACCGCGCGGAGGTTCCTGGGGTGGGCTGGAATCGTCGCCAGCTTCCGACGGTCCTTCGAGTGCAGCAAGGTGAGCGATACGTTCACGGAAGGCTCGGGTCGCGACCTCGAAGTTCCGTGAGCTGCCGACGCGTGGGTGAAACTCGGCAGGTGCCAACGGCACTATGGTGCCCCGCTCCATTGCCGCTGTGCCCTGCCATTCGATTTGGAGATCCGTCCACCACCGGTGCGCGGTTCTGGCCAGCAGCAGTACCCGGACCGGGTCATGGGCGTGACGCGATCCTCTGAAAAGGCGCAACACCTGTTCGACCTGGTCCACCCGGGTCTCGGCGTAATCGAGGACCAGCAGGAGCGGCCGGATATTCGTCGTCAGTGATTCCAGTGACCCGCCGGCCCGCAGCACGTCCGAAAGAAACCCTGCTGTCCAGGGTGAGCGCCGATGTGTCATACGCCGTATCAATTCGGCCGCCAGGCGGGTCTTTCCCACGCCGCCGGGGCCGAAGGCCAGCGCCACGTCCACCACACGCCGACTGGTGCACCAGGACGTCAGGTCAGCGATCTCCCTCTCCATGCCCGTGAATGGCACGACTTCGGCCTGCGGTGAGAGTAGATACGACGGCGATAGGTGGGGAACGGGAGGGGCGTGGAAAAGCGCACTCTGGTCTGCCGACTCCAACTGCGGTGCGAGGCCCGTGTGGGCGGTCACCATGGCCGTGAAGTCGGCAAGCGCGAGCAGACGCCGCGCTGGCAGGGCCCACAGCGTTCGGCCTTTCCAGGATTTCGGCACCGCCTCCACCAGGCCGATCAGGATCTCGTTGCAGAACAATCCGGCACCCGACAGGCCGCTCCACCCGCCCATATTGTCCGGGAGGGCATTGGACACGTCGACGTCGTACTTCGCCGCGTTCAGGCCCGTCACCGCACTGACGTGACCGATCACTTGCCGGTCGTCGTGCACCACGGTGTGGCCGCCGTCCGGACGAACGGTGCTATGGCGCGAGGCCCGCGGGAAGCCGACAGCTGAACATTCCGGACGGGCCTTCGGACTCGAACACGTCAGCTCGCCCCATCTCGCGGGTGTCACGTCCCGACCCAACCGACTGGGGTCGCCGCCTAAGAGCACCGCATCCAGTTCACGGTCGCCGACCCAGATGACCTCCGCCGGATGCTCTTGCCGGTTACGCAGAACCCGCACTCGGATTCGCCCACCGAGCGGAGGCGGTCCCCCGCCCGCCTCCGCTACGACGTGCAACGCTGTCAGCACCAGCCCAGGAGCGATCAAGGTACCTGACCCGCACCCGCCACCTGCGCCGAGAACCTCCACGGTCCGTGACCAGCTCGCAGCCTCCACCGTGCGCCTCGGCTACTCGAACAAGCTCCCGCCGACCGTATCCCCGAAGTCAGACGCATCCCCGCTGATCAGCTGGTGATCCGCCCCGTCGACCACGAGATTCACCGTCAACCGGTGAGTCCGGGACCTAGACCACTCCCCCTTCGCGTCCGTGGAGACGACAAACGCCTTTACCCCACCTGACGCGGCACCGCTGGCCCGAAGCTCGATCCCCAGATCCAACGTCACCTCGTTGACCTTGAACCGGATAGCGGCCCCGTCCCCTTCCCGCTGGGCAGCCGCAAGACCTGCCCGCACAGCCATGAGCGCCTCGGCCAACTCAGTTCCGTCCTGCTCCACGAACCCTCCCCGTTGACGCTTCGTGACCTAGTGTGTGGCAGCAGGCTGATCCGCCGCAGACTTTTGCCCTCATTCCCCACCGCCCAAGACGGGCATCCCTCCGGCGAGGGGGACTGAGCTGCTCTGAGTTTGGTGGAGTTCCCGATGCCGGGGTTGCCTTCCTGGCGAAGGAGATTCACCAGCAGCGTGCCACCACCACGTAAATACCCCGACGAGCTCCGCGAGCGCGCGATCCGCACCACCGGCCGCCCGATTGCGCACGTTGCGAAGGACCTGGGCATCCGCAAGGAAGCCCTGCGCGTCTGGGGCCGGCAAGCCGAGGCCGACCAGCCGACGACGGTGAGCGGGATGACCGGCTCACCACCGCCGAACGCGACGGGCTGAAGCAACTTCGCAAGGAAAAAACGGAGTTGAAGTGGACGAACGAGATCCTCAAAGCCGCGAGTGTCTTTTTTGCCCATGAGCTCGACCGCCTCCGAAGGAGTCACCGACGCGGGGGAGAGCATCAAGGCGCTCTCCGAGTACCTCGGTCACTCGGACCCGGGCTTCACGCTGCGGACGTACACGCACCTTTGCCGTCCAGCGAGACCCGCACCCGCAAGGCGATCGACGACGCCTTCACCGAAGCGGACTCCCAGGACGATGGAGGATCTGAGGGCACCAGTGCCCCCGCCCAAACCAATGTGCCCTCGATGTGCCCTGACGGCCTGACGGCCTGACGGCCCTCTTCAGGCACTAGCCAGAGCAGGACCCGAAAGCCCCGCCCGAAACCACCAAAACCCCAGGTCAGGGCCACACCAGGCAGTACGGCTGATGCCCCGCCTCATGCAGCCGGTGGCTGAAGTCCTGCCACTCGTGCAGCAACTGGTACACGTTGAACGCGTCCCGGGGGCCGCCCCGGTCCGGGACCGTGGACCAGATGAAGGCCGCCGCGCCCACCGCCTCCTCGCCGATGCCGCGCAGGGGGTCGACGACCGTCATGGGGAGCTTCACGACCGCGTAGTCCGGATGCAGGACGACCAGTTCGAGGGGTGGGACCTTGTGCAGGGGGACGCCTTCGATGCCGGTGAGGACCATCGCGGCCATCGTCTCCGGCTTGATCTTGGTGAACATGCCGTTCATGCCCAGCTCGTCGCCACCGAGTTCCTCGGGACGCATCGAGATCGGGACGCGGGCCGCGGTCGCGCCGTCCGGTGCGCCGAAGTACTTGTACGTCACCCCCACCCGACCACCGTTCCTGCTTCCGGCCCGGAGCGCGTCCGGCCGGCGGTCGAACCGTCGGTCGCGCGGCTCGGGCTCGCCCGACGCACCCGGGGCGCCCTGCGCACCCTGTGCCTGACGTGTCTCCGCTGCTTCCTCCGCGTCGCGCCGGTGCCTTCCCCGCCGGGCACGTCGAGGACCGAGGTCATCAGTCCCCTCGCCCAGTCCGCCACCGCGATGCATATCTCCACCCGACTGCTTTTCTAGGACGCTCGGCTCCGGCCGCGCAACCCGATCATCGTGTCAGTGACCTCCCCCACGGCCGCTCGCCGAAACGTGCGGTGAAACACCTGTCCGCAGGATCTTCGCAGCCCCCGTCCCATACGGCCCGAGTGAGGTGTGTGTCTCACCTCTCAGTTTCGCAGATGTATGGGGGAGGGCCATCGGTTTGCGCCGCCGCGCCCCCCGCGCGCCGTCCCACAACCTCCCACGCCCCCTTCCTCCCCGCAGCCACACCGCCACCCCCGCCACGCCCGCCGCCCGAACGCCCTGTCCTACCCTGAAAACGTCACTGCACCCGGAGTCCGAGAAGTCGGAGAAGTCGCAAGGTCATGAGCGAACTGCCATATCCATACGAAGCACCCGCCTCGCAGGCGCTGTTCGACCGTGCGGCGGCCGTCACGCCCGGTGGCGTGAACTCGCCGGTGCGCGCCTTCCGCGCGGTCGGCGGCACCCCCCGGTTCATGGTGTCCGGGACCGGCCCCTATCTCACCGACGCCGACGGACGCGAGTACGTCGACCTCGTCTGCTCGTGGGGGCCGATGATCCTCGGCCACGCCCACCCCGAGGTGATCGCCGCCGTCCAGGACGCCGTCGCCCGCGGCACCTCCTTCGGCACCCCCGGCGAGGGCGAGGTCGCGCTCGCCGAGGAGATGGTCGCCCGGGTCGCCCCGCTGGAGCAGGTGCGGCTGGTCTCCAGCGGCACCGAGGCCACCATGTCCGCCATCCGCCTCGCCCGCGGCTTCACCGGCCGCGCCAAGGTGATCAAGTTCGCCGGCTGCTACCACGGCCATGTCGACGCCCTGCTCGCCGCCGCCGGCTCCGGCGTCGCCACCTTCGCCCTCCCGGACACCCCCGGGGTCACCGGGGCCCAGGCCGGCGACACCATCGTGCTGCCGTACAACGACCTCGAAGCCGTGCGCGCCGCCTTCCACGCCCACCCCGGCGAGATCGCCTGTGTGATTACCGAGGCGTCGCCCGGCAACATGGGCGTCGTCCCGCCGCTGCCCGGCTTCAACCAGGGCCTCAAGGACGCCTGCGCCGAGAACGGCGCCCTCTTCATCTCCGACGAGGTGATGACCGGCTTCCGCACCAGCCGCGCCGGGTGGTACGGCGTCGACGGCGTCGCCCCCGACCTGCTGACCTTCGGCAAGGTCATGGGCGGCGGCTTCCCCGCCGCCGCGTTCGGCGGTCGCGCCGACGTCATGGCCCACCTCGCCCCCGCCGGGCCCGTCTACCAGGCCGGCACCCTCTCCGGGAACCCGGTCGCCACCGCCGCCGGCCTCGCCCAACTGCGCCTCCTCGACGACGCGGCCTACGCCGCCGTGGACACCGCCTCCGCCCGGATCCAGGGGCTCGTCACCGAGGCCCTCGCCAAGGAGGGCGTCGCCCACCGGCTCCAGCGGGCCTCCAACATGTTCTCGGTCTTCTTCACCGACCGCGAGGTCCGCGACTACGAGGACGCCCGGCGGCAGGAGTCGTTCCGCTTCAACGCCTTCTTCCACTCCCTGCTCGCCGACGGCGTCTACCTGCCGCCCTCGTCCTTCGAGTCCTGGTTCGTCTCCGCGGCCCACGACGACCGGGCCATCGAGCGGATCGCCGACGCCCTCCCGGCGGCGGCCCGAGCGGCGGCGGAGGCCACGGCGGGATGACGACCGAGAGCAGCACGGACCACACCGGCACCACGGGCGGCGGCACCGACGTCACCGTCGTCCACGTCATGCGCCACGGCGAGGTCGCCAACCCGGACGGCATCCTCTACGGACGGCTGCCCGGCTACCACCTCTCCGACCTCGGGCTCCGTATGGCCGACCGGGTCGCCGAACATCTCGCCACCCGGGACATCACCCATGTCGTCGCCTCCCCGCTGGAGCGCGCCCAGGAGACCGCCGTCCCCGTCGCCAAGACGCACGGCCTCGACCTCGGCACCGACGCGCGGCTGATCGAGGCCGGGAACATCTTCCAGGGCAAGACCTTCGGCGTCGGCGACGGCGCCCTGCGCAGCCCCGAGAACTGGAAGCACCTGGTCAACCCGTTCCGGCCGTCGTGGGGGGAGCCCTACATCGACCAGGTCGTACGGATGATGGGGGCGCTGGACGCCGCCAAGGACGCGGCCCGCGGCCATGAGGCGGTGCTGGTGAGCCATCAGCTGCCGATCTGGATCGTGCGGTCGTACGTCGAGCGGCGGCGGCTCTGGCACGACCCGCGCAAACGGCAGTGCACGCTCGCCTCGCTCACCTCGTTCACCTACGACGGCGACCGGATCGTCTCCGTCGGCTACAGCGAACCGGCGCGGGACCTGGTGCCGCCGCATCTGCTTGCGGGGGCGAAGGGCGTCAAGGGCGTCAAGGGAAAGGACAAGGCGTTCGGGGCGTAGCGCTCCGCCCTGAGTGAGGGCCGGGCCGGAGGGTTGCCTCCGCTCGGCCCTTTTCTTCGCCCTATAGCAGTTTGTGACGGGTTTGTTGCATTTATTTGCAAACATTCACTCGTACGAGGAACCTCCCCCTGTTCGCCCTCCCTCTGACTGGGTGACCACCAGCCAGCGGGAACGGACAGGGACGGCATGCCTCACATCAATCGCAGGGGAGCGATGGCACTCGGCGCGGGAGCGGGGGCGGCTGCCGCTCTGGGACTGGTCGGGTGCGCTACCTCGACGGACGGCGGGAGCGGGTCCGGCGGTTCCGGGAGCGGACGGGCCGGCGGATCGCAGAGCCCGAGCGCCCCCGCGAAGCCGATCGGCGACGGCTCCACCGCCTTCACCGGCAAACAGCCGCACCAGCCGAAGCCCCCGCGGCCGTTGGAGCCGGGGGAGGAGCCGCCGCAGTTCGTGGTCTTCTCCTGGGACGGCGCCGGCGAGGTCGGCAACGGACTCTTCCCGCGCTTCCTCGACCTGGCGAAGGAGCACGGCGCGCACATGACGTTCTTCCTCTCCGGGCTATATCTGCTGCCCGAGTCGAAGAAGCGGCTCTACGACCCGCCGAACAACCAGCGCGGCGCCTCCGACATCGGCTACCTCACCGACGCGCACATCAAGGACACCCTCAAGAACGTGCGCCGCGCCTGGCTCGACGGGCACGAGATAGGCACCCACTTCAACGGCCACTTCTGCGGCGGCTCCGGCTCCGTCGGCAACTGGACGCCGAAGCAGTGGGCCAGCGAGATAGAGCAGGCCAAGGCGTTCGTGAAGGAGTGGCGCAGCAACTCCGGTTGGACGGACCTGCCGTCCCTCCCCTTCGACTACGACAAGGAACTCATCGGCGGCCGTACGCCCTGTCTGCTCGGCCAGGAGAACCTGCTGCCCACCGCCCGTGAGCTGGGCTGGCGCTACGACGCCTCCTCGCCGGGCGGACGCCAGGTGTGGCCGGTCAAGAAGAGCGGACTGTGGGATCTGCCCCTCCAGGCGATCCCGTTCCCCGGCCGGGGCTTCGAGGTGCTGTCCATGGACTACAACATCCTCGCCAACCAGTCGATCAACTCCACCAACGCGCCCTCCCGCAACTACCCGCGCTGGCGCGAGCAGGCCGCCGGCGCCTACATATCAGGCTTCAAGCGGGCCTACGAGGGCAATCGCGCCCCCTTCTTCGTCGGCAACCACTTCGAGGAGTGGAACGGCGGCATCTACATGGACGCCGTCGAGGAGGCCATCAAGCACATGGCGCGCGAGAAGGAGAAGGGCGGGGACATACGTCTCGTCTCCTTCCGGCAGTTCGTCGACTGGCTGGACGTGCAGAAGCCGGAGGTGCTGGAGCGGCTGCGCGGACTGGACGTCGGGCAGAAGCCGACCGGGGGCTGGAAGGCGTACCTCGGAAGCGACGGCACGGGCGGCACCGGCGACACCGGTGGTACGGGCGACACCGGAGGTACCGGAGGTACCGGCGACACGGGCGACACCGGAGGTACCGGCGACACCGGGGGAACGGGCGGCACCGAGGGCACCGGATCCGGCCAGGAAGACGCGGCCTGAAATGGGGGTTTCCGGTCCGTAGGGGGGTGCGCAAGATCCCCGGAACGGACATGCGAAACTTTTCACATGAGTGCCGCCAGCCGCGCCCCCCTGCGCTCGAACCGCACCAGCCGCCCCGCCGACCGCGTCCGCCGCCGCGCCGCCCTGGGGGCCGGCGCCGCCGTGGTCGCCCTGCTCACCACCGCGTGCAGCTCCGGCGGGACGTCGGGCGGTGGCGGTGACACCGGCTACGTCAGCGGTCCCGACGGCATCGCCACGGTGAAGAAGGCGGAGCGGGTCGCCGTCCCCGAACTCTCCGGCCCGACCGTCGACGGCGAGTCCCTGAACGTCGCGGACTACAAGGGCGATGTCGTCGTACTGAACATCTGGGGCTCCTGGTGCCCGCCCTGCCGGGCCGAGGCGAAGAACTTCGAGAAGGTCTACCAGGACGTCAAGGACCAGGGCGTCCGGTTCGTCGGCATCAACACCCGCGACAGCACCACCGACAAGGCCCTCGCCTTCGAGGAGGAGTTCGGCGTCAGCTATCCGAGCCTGTACGACCCGACCGGGAAGCTGATGCTCCGCTTCGAGAAGGGCACCCTCAACCCGCAGGCCATCCCCTCCACCCTGGTCATAGACCGGGACGGCGAGATCGCCGCGCGCACCCTCCAGGCACTCAGCGAGGAGAAGCTGCGCAAGATGCTCGCTCCGGTCCTCGCGGAGAAGTGACATGGCCGGATTGTCTGGTGTATCCGCAATGGTCGCGACCTCCGAGGTGTCCGGAGTCCCGGCCACCTCCGTACTGGCCGCCGTCGGCAACAACGAGACCGTCCTCAACGGCGCCCTCCTCGTGGCCCTGCCCATCGCCCTGCTCGGCGGGCTCATCTCCTTCTTCTCCCCGTGCGTCCTGCCCCTCGTCCCCGGTTACCTCTCCTACGTCACCGGAGTCACCGGCACCGACCTCGCCGAGGCCCGCCGCGGCCGGCTGGTCGCCGGGGCCTCGCTCTTCGTCCTCGGCTTCACCGCCGTGTTCGTCTCCACCGGCGCGCTGTTCGGCTACTTCGGGCAGACCCTCCAGGAGAACCAGACCGTCCTGACCCGTGTCCTCGGCGTCGTCATGATCGTGATGGGCGCCTTCTTCATGGGCGCGCTGCCCCGGCTCACCCGGCGCGAGTTCCGCTTCCACCGCAGACCGGTGACCGGACTGGTCGGCGCCCCGCTGCTCGGCGCGCTGTTCGGCGTCGGCTGGACACCGTGCATCGGCCCGACCCTCTCCTCCGTGATCATCCTCTCCTCCGAGCAGGGCAGCGCGGGGCGCGGCGCGATACTGACCGTCGCCTACTGCCTCGGCCTCGGCGTCCCCTTCGTGCTCGCCGCGGTCGCCTTCCGCCGGGCCCTCGGCGCCTTCGGCTGGGTCAAGCGCCACTATGTCTGGGTGATGCGCGTCGGCGGCATCATGATGATCGCGACCGGGGTGCTGCTGCTGTCGGGTGTCTGGGACATCCTCGTGCAGCAGATGCAGACCTGGTCCAACGGCTTCACTGTGGGGATCTGATCGATGAGCGACACCGAGACCGGAGCGAAGAACGGCGCGAAGAACGGCGCGACGACCGGTGCGGACACCGATGCGGACACCGATGCGGACTCCGGTGCGCGCGGCACCTCCGCCGATCAGAGCGACCAGAGCGACCAGAGCGCTCGGCGCGAGGACAGCGCTCGGCGCGAGGACAGCGCTCAGAGCGAGGACAGCGCTCAGAGCGAGGAGAGCGAACTCGGCGCGGCCGGCAGCCGGCTCTCCACCGCGCCCCGCGAGGACGCCCCCGGACCGGTCGCCTTCGGATTCGTCGGCTGGCTGCGCTGGTTCTGGCGGCAGCTGACCTCCATGCGGGTCGCGCTGCTGCTGCTCCTGCTGCTCTCGCTCGCCGCGATCCCCGGCTCGCTGATCCCGCAGACCGGGATCGACGCGACCCTCGTCGACGACTTCCGCCGGCGTCACGAGACCCTCGGGCCGGTCTACGACACACTCGGCCTCTTCAACGTCTACAGCTCGGTGTGGTTCTCCGCGATCTACATCCTGCTCTTCGTCTCCCTCATCGGCTGCATCGTGCCCCGCATCTGGCAGTTCGTGGGCCAGCTGCGCAGCCGGCCGCCGGGCGCCCCCAAGCGGCTCACCCGGCTGCCCGCCTACACCACCTGGCGCACCGAGGCCGAGCCCGAGCAGGTCCGCGAGGCCGCGCTCGCCGTGCTGGGGCGCAGCCGCTTCCGCGCCCATGTCGCCGGTGACGCCGTCGCCGCCGAGAAGGGGTACCTGCGGGAGCTGGGCAATCTCGTCTTCCATGTCGCGCTCGTCGTGATGCTGATCGCCTTCGCCTGGGGCCAGCTCTTCCGGTACGAGGGCAACAAGCTGATCCTGGAGGGCGACGGGTTCGCCAACACCCTCACCCAGTACGACGACTTCAAGTCCGGCAACCTCTTCAGCCAGGACGACCTCGACCCCTTCAGCTTCACCCTGAAGGACTTCCGCGGCACCTACGAGCCCACCGGGCCCAACCGCGGCACCCCGCGGATCTACGAGGCGAAGATCGACTACAGCGTCGGCGCGTACGGCGAGGAGCGGTCGCGGACCATCAAGGTCAACGAGCCCCTCGACATCGACGGCTCCAAGGTCTACCTGGTCAGCCATGGCTACGCGCCCGTGATCACGGTCCGGGACGGCAAGGGCAAGGTCGTGATGGACCGGGAGGCGGTCGCGCTGCTGCCGCTCGACTCGTTCGTCACCTCCTCCGGCGCCATCAAGGTCATGGACGGCTACCGCAACGCCAAGGGCGAGCGCGAGCAGCTCGGGTTCAACGCCTTCTTCGTGCCGACCTTCGCCGGTGAGGGACAGGGCACGATGGTCTCCCAGTTCCCGGCGGTCCTGGACCCGCGGCTCGCGCTCTCCGCGTACCACGGCGACCTCGGGGTGAACTCCGGCATCCCGCAGAGCATCTACCAGCTCGACAAGACCAACATGAAGGAGTTCAAGGACAAGAACGGCGAGCTGTTCAAGCAGCGGCTGGCCATCGGCGAGACCATGGAACTCCCCGACGGCGCCGGTTCCGTCACCTTCGAGGGCGTCCAGGAGTGGGCCGGCTTCCAGGTCGCCAAGCAGCCCGCCAGTGGCTGGGCCCTCGCCGGTTCCGTCGCCGCGATCCTCGGCCTCGCCGCGTCCCTGTTCGTCCAGCGCCGCCGGGTGTGGGTCCGGGCCGTGAAGGGCCCCGACGGCATCACCGTCGTGGAGATGGCCGGCCTCGGCCGCAGCGAATCCGCCCGGGTCCCCGAAGAACTGGGCCGCCTCGCCGACGAGCTGTACGACACCGCCCCCGGCACCCCGGAAGCAACCCCGACCCCGGACGCCGCCCCGGGCACGTCGGAAGCGACCCCGGCCCCGGACGCCGCCCCCGGCACCCCGGAAGCGACGTCGGCTCCGGACGCCGCCCCGGGCACGTCGGAAGCGACGTCGGCTCCGGACACCGCCCCCGGCACCCCGGAAGCGACCCCGACCCCGGACGCCGCCCCGGGCACCCCGGAAGCGACGTCGGCTCCGGACGCAGCCTCGGCCCCGGACGCCGCCTCGGCTTCGGAGACCGCTTCGGCCCCGGACGCCGCTTCGGCTCCGGACCCCACCACGTCCCCCGAACCCCTCACGCCCGCCAAGTCCCCCAAGTCCCCCAAGTCCCCCGAACTCCCCAAGTCCCCCAAGCCCACCGACCCTGCCGTTTCCGCCGAAGGGGCTGAGAAGTGACGCTCGCCGCCGCGACCAACGAGAACCTCGCGAACATCAGCAATACGCTGATCTACTCCGCGATGGCCGTCTACACCCTGGCCTTCTTCGCCTACATCGCCGAGTGGATCTTCGGCAGCCGCAGCAAGGTCGGTCGTACGGCCGCCGCGCTGACCGCCGACAGCGCGGCCACCGGGAACACCGCGGCCCGATCCGCGCCCGCCGTCACCGTCCGCGAGAACGGCGGCACCGCCGTACTGGAGCGACCCAAGGTCGTCGTACGGGCGGCGGCCGGTGCGCGGGACGTGCCCGACGGGCCCGGCGCGCACGGCGGCAGCGAGAAGGGCGACCTCTACGGACGGATCGCCATCTCGCTCACCGTGGTCGCCTTCCTCGTGGAGGCCGGCGGTGTGCTCACCCGCGCGCTGTCCGTGCAGCGGGCGCCGTGGGGCAACATGTACGAGTTCAACATCACCTTCTCCACGGTGGCCGTCGGCGTCTACCTGCTGCTGCTCGCCCTGAAGCAGAACGTGCGCTGGCTCGGGCTCTTCCTGACCACGGTGGTCCTGCTCGACCTCGGCGTCGCCGTCACCGTCCTCTACACCTCCAGCGACCAGCTGGTCCCCGCGCTCCAGTCGTACTGGCTCTACATCCACGTCTCCACCGCGATCATCTGCGGCGCGGTCTTCTACGTCGGCGCGGTCTCCACGATCCTGTACCTGTTCCGCGACTCGTACGAGCTGAAGGTGGCCCGCGGCGGCACCCCCGGCCGTTTCGCCACCTCGTTCCTGGAGCGGCTGCCCGCCGCCGCCACGCTCGACAAGTTCGCCTACCGCGTCAACGCCGCCATCTTCCCGCTGTGGACGTTCACGATCATCGCGGGCGCCATCTGGGCCGGTGACGCCTGGGGCCGCTACTGGGGCTGGGACCCCAAGGAGACCTGGTCCTTCATCACCTGGGTCGCCTACGCCGGCTATCTGCACGCCCGCGCCACGGCCGGCTGGAAGGGCCGCAAGGCCGCCTACCTCGCCCTGATCGCCTTCGGCTGCTGGCTGTTCAACTACTACGGCGTCAACATCTTCGTCTCCGGCAAGCACTCCTACGCCGACGTCGGCATGGGTGCCCTCCAGGCCGTCGGCTTCTGACCCGTTACTGGTACTACTGACGTATGCAGGAAGAGACCGCACAGTCCGCGATCGACACGTTCCTCTCCGCCTTCAACGCCTCGGACGACCGCTATGTGACCGGCCTGCTCGCCCAGGCCCTCACCCCCGATGTGATCCTCTGGGGACCGCTCGGCCGCAGCGAGGGCATCGAGGCCGTCGAACGCTTCGTACGCGACATCCGCAACCATCCCGCGGGCACCGGCACGATGGTGCGGGCCTCCGGGGTGGACCTGCCCGGCGAGTGGGCCCGCTACCGCTGGGTGTTCACCACCCCGGACGGCGGCCCCCGCCTCGCCGGTACGGACGTCGTCCGTTTCCGACGCCACCAGATCGACCAGATCGTGGTCTTCGCCGGGGAGATCGAACCCACCTCCTGACCGCCCGCCCGCTCCAAGGAAACCCCAGGTCAGCGCCGCTGAGGTGGGCGAAGTGGCGCGGTTCGCGGCACGCTGGAGACATGAGCGGACCCATCGAGCGGGGCACCGGCCGGACCACCGGCGGCAGCACCCACCTCCTGCACTTCCTGGTGCGGCTCCCGCACCCCGTGGCGGAGGTCTGGCCCGCCCTGGCCACCGGCGACGGCCTCGCCGCCTGGTTCACCGGAGTCGAACGCCTCGAACCCCGGCTCGGCGGCACCGTGACCCTGCGCGGATTCGGCACCGGCCGGGTCACCGCCTGGGACGTGGAGCGGGTCGCCGAGTACACGGTGGAGCCCGGCGGCCGGATCCGCTTCCTCCTGGAACGCGACGGCGACACCGCGAGCGTCCTGCGCTTCACCCACGAGTTTCGCGGCGGGACCGAGACGGAGAGCCGCTGGCGCAGCCGCTTCGAACGCCTCCTCACCCTGCCGACCCAGCCGCCCCCCTGAGACCGTGGCCGGGGCGGTCGCCCTGTTCCAGGTAGCCGTGGAGCGCGCCCGCCCCTTCGAGCATGGCCCGGCTACGGGCCGTCAGCGCCTCCCCGCGGGTCGCGAGCGCCGCGCGCAGCGCCTCGGCGGACCCCTCGCGGCGCAACTCCTCCAGGACCGGGCGGATCCGGTCGAAGAGCTGATGGCCCGCGCGCAGGGTCCGTACGATCCGGGCGTCCCGGACGTCGGACGGCGCGAACCCCCGCTCACCGGTGACCGGATCGCGGTACGGGGTCAGCAGCCCGGCCGCCTCCCACACCCGCAGCGCGGACGTCCGTACGCCGAGCAGCGCGGCCACCTCGCCGATGCGCAGCCGGTCGGCGCCGGGCGGGGCGGCCGGTTCCCGCGCCAGCGTGTCGACGGCCTCCCGGGTGGCCCGCAGCGCCTCGCGCTCGCCGTGCAGCACGGCATGGGCGGCGTCCACCAGCGCCAGCGCCGCCGCCACGTCCCCGCCGTGCACGGCCCGCATCACCTCGCCCGCCGTCACCGGGCCGTACCCCTTCAGCAGGGTGCGGAACGTCAGCAGCGCCTGCCGGTGGACCTCCTCGAAGGCCCGGTAGCCGGTGGCCGTACGCACGGCCGGGGGCAGGATGCCCGCGTCCTCGTAGTTGCGGATCTGCTGGGTGGACAGGCCCGCGAGCCGGGCCAGATCGACGGGGCGCAGCCGCGCGCGGGGCGTCACGGACCCTTGGGACCCTCGCCCTTCCCCTCGCCCTTTCCGCCGTCCTTCTCGCCGTCCCTGTCGCCGCCGCCCCGCTCGCCGCCCCGCTCGCTGTCCCTGTCGCCGTTCCTGTCGCCGTCCCGCTCCTCGTCCCGCGGCGCGCCCTGTGCGCCGGGCCGCTCCGGCGTACCCGGGTCCCGCGGCCGGCTCGCCTCGTCGGAGAGGGACTTGAGGAACTCCGGGTTGTCGTCGGGGGCGACGAAGCCGCCGCGCCCGCCGGTGCGGACCCCGGACCAGCCCTCGGCGGCGGGGGAGCGCTTCTTGCCCGCGATCAGCCACGACAGGGAGCCGACCAGCGGGAACAGCAGGACGAGGATCGCCCACAGCGGTTTGGGCATATGACGGATGTCCTCGTCCTTCGTGCTGATGCAGTCGATGAACGCGTAGACACTCAGCGCCAGCGGCACGAGGAACATCAGCAGCCTGAGCATGTGGGACAGCCTCCTGGAACGCGGTGGAGGGCGGGCTCGGACCGGCCCCGTGACGGGGCCAGGGTAACCGCTCGGGGATACTGGGCCCCATGGCTTATGACGATCTTCGCTCCCTGCTCAGGGCACTGGAGCGCGAAGGAGACCTGAAGCGCGTCAAGGTGGAGGTCGACCCGTACCTGGAAGTCGGGGAGATCGTCGACCGGGTGCAGAAGTCAGGGGGACCGGCGCTGCTCTTCGAGAAGGTGAAGGGGTCGTCCATGCCCCTCGCCATGAATGTCTTCGGGACCGACCGGCGGCTGCTGAAGGCGCTGGGCCTGAAGGAGTACGGCGAGATCAGCGAGAAGATCGGCGGACTGCTGCGGCCCGAACTGCCGCACGGGTTCGTCGGGGTGCGCGAGGCGTTCGGCAAGCTCGGCTCGATGACGCACGTACCGCCGAAGAAGGTCAAGGACGCCCCCGTGCAGGAGGTCGTCCTCCAGGGCGAGGACGTGGACCTGGACCAGCTTCCGGCGCTGTTCACCTGGCCCAAGGACGGCGGGTCCTTCTTCAACCTCGGCCTGACCCACACCAAGGACCCGGAGTCCGGTGTCCGCAACCTCGGCCTGTACCGCCTCCAGCGCCACGACCGGCGCACCATCGGCATGCACTGGCAGATCCACAAGGACAGCCGCAACCACTACCAGGTCGCCGCCCGCCGGGGCGAACGGCTCCCCGTCGCCATCGCCTTCGGCTGCCCGCCCGCCGTGACGTACGCGTCCACCGCGCCGCTCCCCGGTGACATCGACGAGTATCTGTTCGCGGGCTTCCTCGCGGGCAAGCGGATCGAGATGGTGGACTGCAAGACCGTGCCGCTCCAGGTGCCCGCGCAGGCGGAGGTGGTTCTGGAGGGCTGGCTGGAGCCCGGCGAGATGCTGCCGGAGGGGCCGTTCGGCGACCACACCGGCTTCTACACCCCGCAGGAACCGTTCCCCGCGCTGAAGATCGACTGTGTGACGATGCGCAAGCGCCCCCTGCTCCAGTCGATCGTGGTCGGCCGCCCGCCGACCGAGGACGGCCCGCTGGGCCGCGCCACCGAACGCTTCTTCCTGCCGCTGCTGAAGATCATCGTGCCGGACATCGTGGACTACCACCTGCCCGAGGCGGGCGGCTTCCACAACTGCGCCATCGTCGCGATCGACAAGAAGTACCCCAAGCACGCGCAGAAGGTGATGCACGCGATCTGGGGGGCCCACATGATGTCCCTGACCAAGCTGATCGTCGTGGTCGACTCCGACTGCGACGTCCACGATCTCCACGAGGTCGCCTGGCGGGCCCTCGGCAACACGGACTACGCCCGCGACCTGTCGCTCGTGGAAGGTCCCGTCGACCATCTCGACCACGCCTCCTACCAGCAGTTCTGGGGCGGCAAAATGGGCATCGACGCGACGAGGAAGTGGCCCGAGGAGGGCTACACCCGCGACGGCGGCTGGCCGGACATGGTCGAGTCCGACCCGGCCACGGCCGAACGCGTCACCCGGCGGTGGCGGGAGTACGGCCTGTGAGCAGCGCCTCCGCCGCGCTCCCGCGGCCAGGACGCACCAAGGCGTTCCTGCGGCTGGTGATGATCGAGCACTCGGTGTTCGCGCTGCCCTTCGCGTACATCGCCGCGCTGACGGCGATGTACGAGTGGGACAAGAACATCCACTGGGGCAAGCTGCTGCTGGTCACCGTCTGCATGGTGGGACTGCGCACCTTCGCGATGGCCGTGAACCGGATCATCGACCGCGAGATCGACGCGCGGAACCCGCGCACCGCCCACCGCGAACTGGTCACCGGCGCGATGTCCGTCCGCCACGCCTGGATCGGCGCGCTCATCGCGCTGGCCGTCTTTCTCGGCGCGGCGGCCCTGCTCAACCCGCTGTGTCTGGCCCTGGCCCCCGTCGCCGTGATCCCGATGGTGGTCTACCCCTACGGCAAGCGCTTCACCAACTTCCCCCAGGCCATCCTGGGTCTCGCCCAGGCCATGGGGCCGATCGGCGGCTGGCTGGCGATCACCGGCACCTGGTCCTGGGACGCCGTGCTCCTCGGCCTCGCCGTCGGCATCTGGATCGGCGGCTTCGATCTGATCTACGCCTGCCAGGACGTCGAGGCCGACCGCGAGACCGGCGTCATGTCGGTCCCGGCCCGCTTCGGCATCCCCGCCGCCGTCTGGTCGGCCCGCGTCTGCCACGCCGTGACGACGGCCCTCTTCGCCTGGTACGCCGTGGTCACCGACGCCGGTGCCTTCTTCTGGCTCGGCATCGCGGTCGTCGCCGGAGCCTTCGTCTACGAGCACACCATCGTCCGCCCCCACGATCTGACCCGCCTCGACCGGGCCTTCTTCAGCGTCAACGGGTTCATCGGCATCGCCCTGTTCGGGTGTGCGCTGCTGGATCTTCTCGTGCGGGGCCTGACCGTCTGACGGTCCGGCTGTCCGACCCGCCGGCTGTCTGACCTGTCGGCTGTCTGACCCGCCGGCTGTCTGACGGTCCGGCCGTCTGACCGTCCGGCCGACTGACCTGTCTGACGGTCCGGTCGTCCGACCCGTCTGACCGTCCTGCCGTCTGGCCGTTCAGTCCTGTGAACTGTGTGGCGGAAGGGCTCCGCCTCACTCTTGAGCGGGGCGGCGTCGGAGCAGAAACGCTCCGACCACCCCCGCTATCAGCCCTATCAGGTGGCCCTGCCAGCTGATGCCCTCCTGGGGGGCCAGGCCCGCCAGGAAGCTGGTGCCCCAGATCGCGGCGACGAGGACACCGGCCAGGATGCCCAGGGGGCGGCGCTCCACGAAACCCGTGACGACGAGGTAGCCGAAGAGGCCGAAGACCAGGCCGGACGCGCCGGCCGTGTTGGTGCCGTCGGGGGCGACCAGCCAGACGCCCACCCCGTCGGCCACGACGATCAAAGCGCACAGGGCCAGGAAGCGGTGTATCCCGCTGCCCAGCGCCGCGAGGAAGCCCAGCACCAGCAGCGGCACCGTGTTGGCCGCGAGGTGACCGAAGCCGAAGTGCACGAAGGCCGCCGGGACCACGTCCACCAGCTCGGACGGCTCACGGGGCGACACCCCGAAGGCGTCCAGCTCATGGCCTGTGATCACATCGACCACTTCCAGCAGCCACAGCAGCGCCACCCAGCCCAGCATCAGCCGGGCCGCCGTCCATACCCGCGCCCCGCGCGCCCGACCCGTCCGCACACCGCCGCCCGGCACACCCGTTCCGAAGCCCGCCATGACACCCCCCTTGCGGCTGATCCGTCCCTCCATGGAACGCCCGGCACCCCTTGACCGGTTCCCACCCGGCCGAGCCGGATAGGCTCGGTCCCGTGAACCGAACCAAGCCAGGAGAGACGCCCCGCGCGCCTTGGATCGTGGGGGTGTCCGGGGCCTCCGGCACCCCATACGCCGCCGCAGTGCTCCGTGCGCTCCTTGACGCGGGGGAGAGCGTCGACCTGGTGGTCTCCCGGGCCTCCCGACTGACCCTGCTGGACGAGACCGGTATCTCCTTCCGGGACGCCCACTGGCGCGACGACCTGCGCGAATGGCTGTCCCGCGGCGCCGACGGCAAGCCCGACACCTACGGCGTCGACCTCTCCGGCGTCCGGTACTGGAACGCCGGGGACCTCGCCGCGGGGCCGTCCTCGGGGTCGTACCCCACCCGGGGGATGCTCATCGTGCCCGCGTCGACCGCCTGCGTCGCCGGTGTCGCCCTCGGGCTCTCCAAGGATCTGCTGCAACGCACCGCGAGCGTCACCCTGAAGGAGGGCCGCCCGCTGGTCGTCGCCGTCCGCGAGACCCCGCTCGGCGGGCAGATCCTGCGGCACCTGGTCACCCTGGACGACGCCGGCGCCGTCGTCGTCCCCACCTCGCCCGCCTTCTACGCGGGTGCCACCCATATCCAGGACCTGGTGGACTTCGTCGCCGGCCGGATCCTGGACGCGGCCGGAGTCCCCCACACGCTCTACCGCCGCTGGACCGGGGAGATCGGCGGGGGAGCGACGGGTGAGGCGGCGGCCGAGCGGCCACTGGCTGAGCGCCCGGCGGTCGAGCGGCCGACGGTCGAGCGGCCGACGGCTGAGCGGCCGTCTGCTGAGCCGGGTGGCTGAGCCCGACGCCTGAGCCCGGCGGCCGTCCCCTCCAGGCTCCCTCCCCCCTCGCCCCCCTCCCTCCCCCCTCGCCCCTCTCCCTCCTCCCTCGCCCCTCTCCCCACTCCTCTCCCTCCCCCCTCGTACCCCTCAGACCTCTTCATCGGAAGGCTTCGATCGCATGGACGCCGTCGACAGGCAGCTCATCCAGGCCCTGCGGGAGAACGGCCGGGCCTCGTACGCCGAGCTGGGCCGTCTCGTCGGACTGTCGGGCCCCAGCGTCACCGACCGGATCAACCGGCTGGAGGCGGCCGGGGTGATCACCGGCTACCGGGCCACCGTGGACGCCGCCTCGCTCGGGCTCGGCGTCATCGCCCTCATCGGGATCTCGCTCTCCGACGCCGCCGACCATGAGGACGTGGCCCGCAGGCTGAAGGACCTCCAGGAGATCGAGGACTGCTGGTTCATCGCCGGGGACGACTCGTTCATGCTCAAGGTGCGGGCCACCGACGTGGACGGCCTGGAGCGGATCATCCGCCGGCTGAGCGGCACCAAGGGCGTCTCCCGCACCCGTACCACCATCGTCCTCTCCACCAAGTGGGAGAACCGCGTGGGCGAGCTTCCCGAAGAGGTCCAGTGACCCGACTCGGGTCACCAGGCACCTCACGGCTCCCGGCGGGCGCCGGAGTACGGTTGGTCGAGTTGTCGTGGAAAGGGCATACGCATGGACGCCGGGCTCAAGCGTGAGCTGGAGGAGAAGGTCCGTTCCGGTGAGCGGCTGACCCGGGAGGACGGCATCGCGCTGTACGGGTCGGACGATCTGGCCTGGCTCGGCGGCCTCGCCCACGAGGCGCGCACCCGCGAGAACGGTGACGTCGTGCACTTCGACGTCAACCGGCGCCTGGACCTGACCGCCGAGGAGGCGGTGAAGTTCGCCGGGGACCTCGCGGAGGAGAACCTCACCGAACTGCACCTCGCCGGTGCCCCGCACCCCGATCTGCCCTGGGACTCCCACCCGCGCGCCCTGCGCGAACTGAAGGCCGCGCTGCCCGGCGTGGCCCTCAAGGCGTTCACCGCCACCGGGCTCCACCAGGTGGAGACGGTCTCCGGACGGTCCGCCTCCGCACTCCTGGACGAGCTGATCGACGCCGGTCTGGAGTCCCTCACCGACGGCGCCGAGAGCCTCGACACGGCGGCCGGGCAGGACGCCGTAGGCCCTCGCACGCGGTGGGAGGACTGGGCGCGGATCCACCGGCTGGCGCACGAGAAGGGGCTGAAGACCCCGTGCGCCCTGCCGTACGGCCCGGCCGAGGAGCCCCACGGGTGCGTGGACCAGGTGCTGCGGCTGCGGGAACTCCAGGACGGGACCGGCGGTTTCCAGGTCTTCGTGCCGTTGAGCCCCCAGGAGCGGACCGGTGCGGCCGTCACCCCGCTGGAGGCACTCAAGACCGTCGCCGTCTCCCGGCTGCTGCTCGACAACGTCCCGCATGTGAGGGTCTTCTGGGCGACGCACGGCGTGCAGACCGCCCAGCTCGCCCTCCAGTACGGCGCGGACGACCTGGACGGCCCGGTCGCCGAGCACCGGCCCACCGGCGAGGTCGGAGGGGCTGGAGGGGCTGGAGGGGCTGGAGGGGCCGGAGAGGCCGGGCAGGCCGGCGGTCGCGGCACCGCCCCGAAGGACCGGACGACCCCCGGGGACCCGCTGCCCCGCGAGGACCTGATCGACCTGATCCGCGACGCCGGTTTCCGCCCGGCGGAGCACGACGGCCGCTACGGGACCGTCCGCGCGTACGACGGCCCCGACCCGGCCCGCCGGGAGTCCCCGCAGCCGATGCGGCTCTGAGCGCCACCATGACCCTGACCTTCACCCTGGACCCCGCCGTCGACACCGCCCTGCGCGACGGGATCCTCGACCTGTGGGCGGACGTCTCCCACGCGGGCGGCGCGGTGGGCTTCGTACCGCCCGTCGACCGCGAGGCGATCCGGCCCGAACTGGTCAAGCACTTCGCGGCGATGGCCGAGGGCCGCACCCGGCTGCTCGTCGGCCACGACCCGGAAGGACGGGTCGCCGCCACCGCCTTCCTCACCTTCAACAGCCACCGGCTCATGACCCACTGGGTGTGGCTCTACACGGTGATGGTCCACCCCCGCCACCAGGGCCGGGGTTACGGCCAGGACCTGCTGGCCGAGGCCGAGAGCGCGGCCCGGGGCTTCCCGGGCGTCGAGGCGGTCCGGCTCACCTGCCGGTCCGGCCTCGGCCTGGAACGGTTCTACGCCCGCGGCGGCTACAAGGAGGTCGGCCGGGTCCCCGCCGCCATCCGGGTCGCCCCCGGCGACGACCGCGACGACGTGATCATGCTGCTGCCGCTGGTCTGATCCCGCTGGTCCGACCGTCGACCCGGCACCCCCCTCCGGGGCCGGGCGCGCGGCGTGCTTGACTGGACCCCGTCCCTTTGGGGACGTTCGTACCTCCCCCGGAGCGGGGACCGCCAGGAAACGGAAGAGTGGGTTGAGATGCTCCGCTACACGCTGATGCGCCTCGGAATCTTCGTGGCCTGCCTCGTGGTCGTCTGGGGCCTCGTCTACAGCGGCCTCGCCCCGCGCGGCCTCGGTGACTCCAACGGCATGTGGGTCGTCCTGCTCGCGCTGGTGATCTCGGCGCCGATCAGCTTCGTCGTGCTGCGCAAGGAGCGCGACCGAGCCTCCGTCGGCATCGTCAACCGGGTGGACCGGATGAAGGCCGACCTGGAGGCCGACCGCACCCAGGAGGACGCGGCCGACGACGCCGCCCGCGCGCGTGCGGCGAAGGCCGCCCAGCCGCGCCCGTCCTCCCCGCAGGGCCAGACCTCCTAGGCCCCCTTCCCCCCCGCAGGGCCAGACCTCGTAGCTCCCCTCCTCCCCGCAGGGCCAGATCTCCTAGGCCCCTAGGTCCCCTTCCTCCCCGGCAGGGCCGGACCCCGTAGCTCCCCTCGGTCCCTCGCGTCCCTCCCGCTCCTTCCGTACGGCAGCGCCCCGGTCACCGGCCGGGGCGCTTTGTTTTCCATGTGTGACCTGGGTGGCATACCTCTCAAAGAAAGGCTTTGAGCAACTCAAAGCAACGGTGTTACGGTCTTGCCATGAAGTCCGCAGCCGAGTCCGCCATGCCTCCGAGCGTCCCGCTCGTCGAGCGCCTGCATGTGGACCTCTGCCGGTGCGCGTCCGCAAGCTGTCGTCCCTGACATCTCACCCCACGCCCGTCACTTCACGTCGGCCGTACGTCAGCCGCCAGCCTTCCCGTCCCCGTGCGCATCCCCCATCGGAGCATGTCCGTGTCCGCGAACACGCAGTCCCCGCAGTCCCCCAAGCCGTCCATACGTTCCCCGAAGCTGCCCTTCAAGGTGCCCTTCTGGGCCCAGATCATCATCGGTCTCCTGCTCGGCGTCCTGCTCGGCTGGATCGCCAGGACGTACGACGTCTCCTGGCTGGTCACCACGCTGGAGAAGATTGGCGACACCTTCATCGGCCTGCTGAAGCTGGCCGTCGCCCCGCTCGTCTTCTTCGCGATCCTGGTCTCGATCACCAATCTGCGGAAGGTCAACAACGCCGCCCGGCTGGCCTCCCGCACCCTGCTCTGGTTCATGATCACCTCGCTGATCGCGGTGGCCATCGGCATCGTCATCGGGCTGGTCACCAACCCCGGCGCGGGCACCGGCCTCACCCCGGCCGACGGCGGCAAGCCGGAGTACCAGGGCTCCTGGATCGACTTCCTCACCGGGATCATCCCGCCGGACGTCATCACCCCGTTCACCGAGCTGAACGTCCTTCAGATCGTCTTCATGGCCGCCGTCGCCGGTATCGCCGCCCTCCAGCTCGGCGACAAGGCCCAGCCGATCCTCAGCTTCAGCGAGTCGGTCCTCGAACTGCTCCAGAAGGCCCTGTGGTGGATCATCCGGCTCGCCCCGCTCGGCACGGTCGGCCTCATCGGCAACGCGATCGCCACCTACGGCTGGGACCTGATCAGCAAGTACGCCACCTTCACCGCCGACATCTACGTCGGCTGCGCGATCGTCCTGTTCATCGTGTACCCGGCGCTGCTCGCCACCGTCGCCAAGGTCAACCCGATCCAGTTCTTCAAGGGTGCCTGGCCGGCGATCCAGCTCGCCTTCGTCTCCCGCTCCTCGGTCGGCACCATGCCGCTGACCCAGAAGGTCACCGAGCGGCTCGGGGTGCCGAAGGAGTACGCGTCCTTCGCGGTGCCGTTCGGCGCCACCACCAAGATGGACGGCTGCGCCGCGATCTACCCGGCCATCGCCGCGATCTTCGTGGCGCAGATCTTCGACATCCAGCTCGGTGTCGGTGACTATCTGCTGATCGCGTTCGTCTCGGTCGTCGGTTCCGCCGCCACCGCCGGACTCACCGGTGCCACGGTGATGCTGACGCTCACCCTGTCCACGCTCGGTCTGCCCATGGAGGGCGTCGGTCTGCTGCTGGCCATCGACCCGATCCTGGACATGATGCGCACCGCCACCAACGTCGCGGGCCAGGCCCTGGTCCCGGTCCTCGTCTCGGCCCGTGAGGGCATCCTCGACCGTGACGCCTTCGACAGCGCGGGCGGTTCCCCGGTGGACGAGCCGAAGCACGAGGTCACCGACAAGCGTCCGGTGCCGGCCACCGCCTGACCCTCCCTGCCGCCCTCTCCGGTCTCCACCGCCTCCCCGCGGGAAGCCGGAGCGGGCCTCTCCCCACGCCGAGGGGCCGCCCGCCGACCGCGAGCGGCCCCTCGGCGTATGCGGGCCCCGTGGGCGCCCGCGACCTCCGGGCGAACGTACGCTGAGGCGCATGGGTGCTGTGAAGGCCAAACGGATGCCGCGGGCCGTGCGGGAGCAGCAGATGCTGGACGCCGCGGTGCGGATCTTCGGGCAACGCGGTTACGCGGCGGCCTCGATGGACGACATCGCGGAACTGGCGGGCGTGTCCAAGCCGTTGGTGTATCTGTACCTCAACTCCAAGGACGACCTTTTCACGGCCTGCATCCGCCGCGAGGCGCACGCGCTGGCGGAGGCCGTACGGGCCGGGGCACGGGCCGATCTGCCCGCCGACCGGCAACTGTGGGAGGGGCTGCTGGCGTTCTTCACCCACACCGCCGGGCACCCCGACGGCTGGGCGGTGCTGCACCTCAGGGCACGGACGCACGGCGACCGGTTCGCGGCCGAGGTCAACGCCATGCGGGCGGGGATCGTGGCGCTGGTGACGCAGTTGATAGCGGTCGTGGCGGAGGAGGGCTCCGGAGATCCGGACGGGCGGGGTGGTGCGGAGGCTGCGGACGATGCGAGCCTTCGTGGTGCCTCTGGTGCCTCTGGTGACCCTGGTATCCCTGGTGACCCTGGTATCCCTGGTGCACGCCCTGCCCCCGGCACGGATCTCGCCGGGCTCGCGGAGGCGCTCGTCGGGGCCGCCGAGTCCCTCGCCGCCTGGGCCAACGCCACCCCGGGCGTCACCGCCCGGCAGGCCGCGGCCACCCTCATGAACTTCGCCTGGACCGGGCTGGGCGCCCTGCTGGCCGGACAGCGCTGGTCACCCCCGGCCGCCGGGTGACGCGTCGGGCGTCCCCCACCGTCCCCGGCGGGAACACCGGTCTGCGGTACCCCGCAGGAGCGAGTTGCGGTCGCCGGAGACCCGGCCGTACCGCCGCCCGAGGCCGCCGTCGAGCCGCAGACGGACGGCCCGCACGGGGAGCGGGGACCCGTCGTCCGTGACCGTTCCCCGCACCGGCCGCCCACCGGAGCGGAGCGCGGGGGAAGTCGGCGTCGGGGCGCGGCCGTCTGAAGGGGATCGCAGGACCGAGTGCAGTGCCATCGACAACTCCCCGCGCGTTACCGGATACTGACTCCTGAGTAACATTACCGCAGGTAACGCCGTTCGCCCGGTACCACGATCACACAGCCCCGCCTCCGGACCGTCCCCCCGTCGCACCAAGGTCCCGCCCGTGAACGTCTCCGTACGCGTCGCGCGTACCTCATGCAGCAGAGCCGCGCGCACGGTGGCGTTCGGTCGCTGCGGGCCCCAGGAGCTGCCATGACCACCTCGTACTCGTCGTCCGCCGCCACCCCGCCCCCCGATCCCGACCCCGCCCTGGACTACGGCCCCGACTACGACCCCGACGGCGGCCCCGTGCTGGTGGTGCCCGAGGTGCGGCGGCTGGACGGGGAGGTGCGGGAGGCGGCCGTACCGCCGCTCGTGGCACCGGTGTCCTACGGCTCGCTGGCCGATCTGCCGTTCGACAACGCGGCCACGGCGCCCGCCCACCCGGTGCTCAGCCGGCGCGCGGCGGACGGGACCTGGGCGGACGTGACGGCGGCCGAGTTCGCCACGCAGGTGCGGGACGTGGCGAAGGGGCTGATCTCCGAGGGACTGATGCCGGGCGACCGGATCGCGTTCATGGCGCGGACGTCGTACGAATGGACCCTGCTGGACTTCGCGGCCTGGGCCGCCGGTCTGGTGACCGTGCCGGTCTATCCGACCTCCTCCGTCTACCAGGTCCGCTGGATCCTCCAGGACTCGGGCGCGGTGGCGATGCTGACCGAGACACCGGGCCAGGCCGCCGCGATGGGCCCGGAGCTGGGACATCTCCCGGAACTGCGGCACTTGTGGACCATCGACAAGGGCCATGTGGACCTGCTGGCCGAACTGGGCCGCGCGCTGCCGGACTCCGAGGTGGGCGTGCGGCGCGGGGTGCTCGGCCCCGACACCCTCGCCACCATCGTCTACACCTCGGGCACCACCGGCCGCCCCAAGGGCTGCGTGCTCACCCACGGCAACTTCCTCGCCGAGGTGGACAACGCGATCGAGCTGCTCTACCCGGTCTTCAAGGCGCGGACCGACGAAGAGCCCTCCACACTGCTCTTCCTGCCGCTGTCCCATGTCTTCGGACGGATGGTGGCGATCGCGTGCGTCCGGGCCCGGGTGCGGCTCGGGCACGCGCCCAGCCTCAAGGCCGAGGACCTCCTCGCCGACCTGGCCGCCTTCCGGCCGACCTTCCTGCTCGCCATCCCGTACATGGTGGAGAAGGTCTACAACAGCGCCCGCGCTCGCGCCGAACGCGGCGGGAAGAGCGGTACCTTCGACCGCGCGGCCCGGGTCGCCCGGCGCTACGGCGAAGCCGTGGAGGCGGGCCGCGGCGGCACCGGGAACGGTCCGGGACGCGGACTGCGGACCGCCCGCGCGCTGTACGACCCGCTGGTCTACCGCAAGATCCGCAACGCCCTCGGCGGCCGGGTCCGCCAGCTGATCTGCGGCGGCTCCCCGCTGAGCCGGGACATCGCCGCGTTCTACGCGGGCGCCGGCATGGAGATCTACGAGGGCTACGGACTGACCGAGTCCACCGGCGCGGCCACCGTCACCCCACCGCTCAAGCCCCGTCTCGGCACCGTCGGCTGGCCGCTGCCCGGCACCCGGGTACGGATCGCCGCGGACGGCGAGATCCTGCTCGCCGGCGGCCCGGTCTTCCGGGGCTACTGGGACCCGGCCGCGGGTGGGGTGGTCCCGGCGTCGCCGGACGGCTGGTTCCCCACCGGCGACCTGGGCCGCCTGGACGACGAGGGCTATCTGACCATCACCGGCCGCAAGAAGGAGATCCTGATCACCGCGGGCGGCAAGAACATGGCCCCGGCCCCGCTGGAACACTTCCTGCGTACCCACCCGCTGATCTCCCAGGCCCTCGTCCTGGGCGACCGCCGCCCCTACATCACCGCGCTGCTCACCCTCGACCCCGAGGGCATCACCCACTGGCGCCAGATGACCGGCAAGCACCCGGTACCGCCGGAACTCCTCGCCGAGGACCCGGAACTGGCGGCGATCCTGCAACGCGCCGTGGACGAGGCCAACCGGCAGGTCTCCCGCCCCGAGTCGATCCGCCGCTTCACCGTCCTGCCCGTCGGCTTCACCGAGGAACGCGGCCACCTCACCCCGACGATGAAGCCCCGCAGGGAACAGATCCTGCGCGACTTCTCGGCGGAGGTGGAGGCGATGTACGACCACTGACCCCGGTCACACCTCTCCGGCGGGGCGTGTCAGACCAGTGACACCGACACCGGTGACACCGACGTCAGTGACATCGACGCACGACACCGGTGACACCGACACCGGCGCGGTCGTCACCGTCGTCCGGGCCCGCGTCTACGCCCATGTCCCCTTCCCCCTGCTCCACATGGCCCCGGCGGTCGCCTCACTGGCCCTGGCCCTGGCCCTGGCCCTGGCCCTGGGCCTGGGTCTGGCGGCCTGGCGGCCCGGGGGCAGCGGTCCGGCCCGTCCCCCCGCCCGGCAGGGCCACCGTCTCCGCGAACGCCCGGGCCAGCGGCGACAGGGCCGACCAGCGCCGCACCGCCCACCCCACGGTCAGCGGGCGCAGCTCGGGCAGCGGCACCAGCCGCAGGTCACCCGTGACCGGAACCCCGCGCCGCCCGTTCACCCGCAGCCCCGGCAGCGCGGGCACCACCGCCCGGCCCAGCCCCAGCTCGGCCAGGAGCAGCGCCGTGTCCCAGTCGGCCACGCTGGTGTCGAACACCAACCGCACCCCGGCCTCCACGCACGCCGCGTCCAACTGCGCCGCCGACGTGGAGTTGGGCGGCAGCCGGATCAGCCGCAGGTCGGTCAGCTCACGGATCTCCGCGTACGGCCGCGCGGCCAGCGGATCGCCGGCCCGCACCGCGAGCACCCACGGCAGATCCACCACCGCCCGCTGCTCGATGCCCCGCACCGGCGGCCCCAGCGTCACCCACGCCAGATCCAGCTCGCTGCCCGCCAGCGCGTCGAAGCAGGCCCGGCTCGAACTCTCCGTACGGAACTCCAGACTCACCTCGGGATAGCGCCGCCGGAACGCCACCACCGCGTCCGCCATGAAGTGCCGTACGGTCGTCGCCCCGGTCGCCACCCGTACCGAACCGCTCTCCCCGTCGGCCAGTTCCCGTAGCCGCCGCACCGCCAGATCCAGCCCGGCGAGCCCCTCGGCCGCCGCCGCCTCCAGCAGTTGACCGGCCCGGGTCGGCGCCACCCCGCGCGGCTGCCGCTCCAGCAGACTCACCCCGGTCTCCCGCTCCAGCCGCTTCACATGCTGGCTCACCGCGGACTGGGTGCACCCCAGTTCCCGCGCCACCGCGCTCAGACTCCCGGCCCGGCACACGGCCACGAACACCCGCAGATCCTCAAGCGTCACAACCCCAAGCTAACACTGGGGTGTTGCGAGGAATCCTTAGGATTGACTAAGCGGAACAGGCGTACGACGATCTCTTCCAGGGCCCAGGGCGGCAACCCGCTCCCCGCTCCCACCGGATCCGGATCCAGGGGGACACGCCGGAGCGGGTGCCGACCCCACCGGGCGCGATCTCAGCCGTGAAAGGGGACGCCCGTGCCGTCCGCCCTCTCCCGCGCCACCACGCTGCTGCGCCATCTCGGCGCGGAGTCGCTGCCGCACCCGGGCGGCACCCTGCTCACCCATCTCGACCGCGTCCACCTACGGCTGATCAGCTGGCAGGTCCGCCCCGCCCTCCAGGTCGCCGGGTTCTGCCACGCGCTCTACGGCACCGACGGTTTCCCGAAGACCCTGATCCCGCTCGACCGGCGTACGGCCGTCGCCGCCGCCATCGGCTCCGAGCCCGAGGCGCTGGTCTACCTCTACGCGAGCTGCGACCGCCGGGCCACGTATCCGGCGCTGCCCGACGGCCCCTTCCACGACCGGTTCACCGGGGCCACCCGCACCCCGTCCCGGGCCCGGCTGCGGGACTTCGCCGAGCTGACCGCCGCCAACGAACTCGACCTGGCCGCCCACGACCCCGACTTCCGCGCCCGGTACGGCCCCGAACTCCTCACCCTGTTCACCCGCTTCCGCCCCCTCCTCGGCGAGGCGGCCTGGGCGGACTGCCGGGCGGTCCTCGGGAATCGGCTCCCTTAGGCACCACGCCTACTGCGGCTTGCGGGCGAACAGGAACGCGTGCGGGGTCAGTTCACCGGACGCCTCGTCCGTCTCCCTGACCGTGCGCGAGAACATCGCGAAGCCGGCCTCCTCCAGCAGCGCGGCCATCCGCTCGGGCCGGCGCCGCAGGAAGTCCAGGGTGACGGGGTGCCCGAAGGGCTCGGTCAGGGTGCGAGGGGCGTCGCCGACCTGGAAGGCGAGCAGCAACTGGCCCCCGGGGCGCAGAACGCGGTGGAACTCGGCGAACAGCGCCGGGAGCAGCTCCACCGGGGTGTGGATGGACGAGTACATCGAGACCACCCCGGCCAGCGACCCGTCCGCCGCCCCCGTCTCCAGCATCGAGCCCCGCTCGAAGCGCAGCCCCGGGTTCTCCCGCCGGGCCACCGTCAGCATGGACTCCGACAGATCCAGGCCGTGGGCGGACAGTCCCCGCGCGGCCAGATACCCGGTCACCCGCCCGGGCCCGCACCCCAGGTCCGCGACCTCGCCCTCCGGGCCCACGAGTTCGGCGTACAGATCGAGCAGCGCCCGCTCCAGCGGCCTGTCCTCCAGCCAGTTGCACGCCATCTGCGCGTACTCCTCGGCGATGGCGTCGTAGAAGACCCTGGTCCGCGCCTCGGCCTCAGCAGCCCGCTTCCCGCCCTCGCCTCCGGCCCCGCCGTCTTCCCTGCCCCCGCCCTCTTCCCTGCCCGTGTCCCCGTTCCCGCCTGTGTCCCCGTTCCCGTTCCCGTTCTCGTTCCCGTTCTCGTTCCCGTCCTCGTTCCCGCTCCGGTTGCCGGTCGTGGTCTCGGTGTCCGTCATGGGCCCGGACCCTAACGGCAGCCACTGACAGCCGGGGCCGTGCGCGGGCAGGGGGCCCGCTCAGGCCAGGCCGGCCATCCGCAGCACCGCCGTCGCGCCCGCCGCGCCCAGCACCACCACCACGAACGGCGCCCCGCGCCAGGCGAGGACCGCGCCGGTCAGGACGCCGAGCGGGCGGGCCCAGCCCGCGAAGCCGCCGCCCTCGGTCAGGGCGCCCGTGGCCAGCAGGGCGGCCAGCAGCACCACCGCACCGGCGGCCAGCAACTCCCGTAGCCGCCCCGGCAGCTCGACCCGGCCGTGCAGCACCGGACCGACCAGCCGGAAGGCGTACGTGCCCACCGCCAGCGCGAGCATCATCGCGACCGTCGCACTCATGCCGTCACCTCGTCCTTCCGGGCCGGCTCCGCCCGCCGCCCGCGCCCGTACAGCACCAGCCCCGCCAGGGCCAGCAGCACCGGCAGCCCGGCCGGGACCAGCGGCGTCACCGCCAGCGCGAGCCCGGCGCCGAGCAGCGCGGAACGCCGTACGGCCGGGTCCTTGCGCAGGGTCGGCAGGACGAGGGCGACGAGGACGGCGGGGAAGGCGGCGTCCAGGCCGTAGCGGGCGGTGTCGCCGAGCGCGCCGCCCGCCAGCGCCCCGGCCAGCACCCCGATGTTCCATACGGCGAACAGCCCGAGGCCCGAGATCCAGAACGCGGCCCGGCGGCGCCCGGGGTCCTCCTGGGCGAGGGCGAAGGCCACCGTCTCGTCGGTCACCAGATGCGCGCCGAGCAGCCGGGCCACCCGGCCGCGCCCGAGGACATCGGCGACGGCGAGGCCGTAGGCGACGGTGCGGGCGTTGAGCAGCAGCCCGGTCGCGGCGGCGGCCACCGGACCGCCGCCCGCCAGCAGCACCCCGACGGCGCTGAACTGGGCCGAGCCCGCGTACACCACCAGCGACATCACCACCGGCACCCACACCGGCAGCCCGCCCGCCACGGAGATCGCCCCGAAGGACACCCCGACGACCCCGCTCGCCAGCCAGACCAGGGAGGCGTCACGGACGAGCCGGGTGTCCCAGCGGGACCCCGGGGACTTCCACGGTGGTGTTCGGAACGGCGAACGCATGTTCTCTACAATGAACAGAAGACCCGCGTTCGTCAAGGCGAACGATCGGACCGCCCCAGCGAACGGAGTCCCCGATGGACGGCACGCCCCCGGACGGCACGCCCCCGGACGGCACGCCCCCGGAAAGCACGCCCCCAGGCGCGCCCCCGGACAGCACACCCCAGGACGGCACGCCCCCGGACAGCACACCCCAGGACGGCACGCCCCAGGACAGCGCACCCCCGCCCCGCCTCCCCCTGGACTGGATCGCCGCCGCGCTCCGCCGTGAGCGCGTCCGCGTCGGACTGTCCCTCTCGGAGCTGGCCAAACGGGCCGGCATCGCCAAGTCCACGCTGTCCCAACTGGAGGCGGCGAGCGGCAATCCGAGCATGGAGACGATCTGGGCCCTGGCGGTGGCGCTCGGCGTCCCCTTCAGCGCGCTGGTGGAGCCGCCCGCCCCGATGGTCCGGGTGATCCGCGCCGGGCAGGGCCCCGCGGCCCGTTCCGATCAGGCCGGCTACACGGCCGCGCTGCTCTCGGCGAGCCCGCCCGGGGTGCGGCGCGACCTCTATGACGTCGGGCTGGAGCCCGGGGCCGCCCATGAATCGGAACCGCATATTCCGGGAACGGTGGAACATCTCGTCGTGGCGGCCGGACGGGTGAAAGCCGGACCGCGCGGCGCGGAGGAAGAACTCGGCGCGGGGGACTACATGACGTATCGCGGCGATGTCGCCCATTCGTACCGGGCGCTGGTGCCGGGCACGAAGTATGTGCTGATCATGCAGCACGTTTGAGAGGGGTTCGGGGCGGCGGCGGACGGAATTCGCGGAGAATTCATCCCCGCCCGGCGCTCGACCGGCCCGGCCCGTACGGGACCCGTGTTCGACCGATGTCCGGCCCTTGGGGCGAAAAGGGCAGGAGCCCCGTCGCCTTACGGCGTGGGGCTCCTTGGGTGTTGCGCTAGATCCTGGATCCGAGCAGATCAGACAGGGGTGACGTTCTCCGCCTGCGGGCCCTTCGGACCCTGGGTGACGTCGAAGGACACCTGCTGGTTCTCCTCAAGGGAGCGGAAACCGCTCGCGTTGATCGCGGAGTAGTGGACGAAGACGTCGGGGCCGCCGCCCTCCTGGGCGATGAAACCAAAGCCCTTTTCGGCGTTGAACCACTTCACGGTTCCGGTAGCCATAAGCCCTCCTTGGGCCCAAAGGGTTGCCCTGCTCCAGAACCAGCAAGTGTGAAGATGTGTTTCTGCACAACTGCCAATGTCCAAGAACGACGAGAGCCCGCGGTCACATGCTCCGCAGGCTCTGTACTGCAAGGGAAACCAAACTGCAACTTGCGGCGAGCCTAGCACGCACGCAGGGGAATGCAATAGAGGTCAAGATCACGTCACCCGGGTGTTTGAACGGGCGGGGTCGGGAAGGGTGACACCGGCGGCCGTTCGGCAGCGAGCGGGCGGGGGCGGGCCCCGTACCGTCCCTCACAGGGTCTAGTCTCGCGATGTGGACAATTCTCGCACCCGGCCCCGCGTCGGTCACATCCAGTTCCTGAACTGCCTGCCCCTGTACTGGGGGCTCGCGAGAACCGGCACCCTCCTCGACCTGGAGCTGACCAAGGACTCGCCGGAGAAGCTCAGCGAGCAACTGGTCCGCGGAGACCTCGACATCGGCCCCATCACCCTCGTCGAGTTCCTCAAGAACGCCGACGACCTCGTCGCCTTCCCCGACATCGCGGTCGGCTGCGACGGCCCGGTGATGTCCTGCGTGATCGTCTCGCAGGTCCCGCTGGACCGGCTCGACGGCGCCCGGGTCGCCCTCGGCTCCACCTCCCGCACCTCGGTCCGGCTGGCCCAGCTCCTGCTGGCGGAACGGTTCGGCGTCCAGCCGGACTACTACACCTGCCCGCCCGACCTCAGCCTGATGATGCAGGAGGCGGACGCCGCCGTCCTCATCGGTGACACCGCCCTGCGCGCCAACCTCCACGACGGCCCGCGCTACGGACTCGCCGTGCACGACCTGGGCACCCTGTGGAAGGAGTGGACCGGGCTGCCGTTCGTCTTCGCGGTCTGGGCCGCCCGCCGCGACTACCTGGAGCGCGAGCCGGTCATCACCCGCAAGGTCCACGACGCGTTCCTCAGCTCCCTCAGCCTCTCCCGCGAGGAGGTAGGCAAGGTCGCCGAACAGGCCGCCCGCTGGGAGTCGTTCGACGAGCAGCTCCTGGAGCGCTACTTCACCACCCTCGACTACCACTTCGGCGCCCCCCAGCTGGAGGCCGTCACCGAGTTCGCCCGCCGCGTCGGCCCCACCACCGGCTTCCCGGCGGACGTGAAGGTGGAACTCCTCCGCCCCTGACGGGCCCCGGCTCCGCGTGCCCCCGACTCCCCCTGGCCGGGGAGTCCCCCTGGCCGGGCGGCTGCCGGGCGGTCGCCGCGGCCGTGCCACGGGTACGCCTTATACGCTGCCGAACACAGGCGTACGAGGCAGGACACGGGCCAGACAGGGGGAAGAGGCCGCCATGCAGCCGCTCGGAGCCGACGAACCGACCACCCTCGGGCCCTACCGGCTGCTCGGCCGGCTGGGGGCCGGGGGGATGGGCCGGGTCTATCTCGGCCGCAGCACGGGCGGCCGTACCGTCGCCGTGAAGATCGTCCACCCGCACTTCGCGCTGGACGAGGAGTTCCGCGCCCGCTTCCGCCGGGAGGTGGAGGCCGCCCGGCGGGTCGGCGCCGCCTGGACCGCGCCCGTCCTGGACGCCGACCCCGAGGCGCCGGTGCCCTGGGTGGCCACGGCGTACGCGGCCGGCCCCTCGCTCACCGCCGCGGTCGCCGACGGCGGCCCGCTGCCCGCGCACTCCGTCCGCGCCCTCGGCGCCGGACTCGCCGAGGCGCTGACCGCCGTCCACGAACTGGGCCTCGTCCACCGGGACGTCAAACCCTCCAACGTCCTGCTGACTCTCGACGGCCCGCTCCTCATCGACTTCGGCATCGCCCGCGCCACCGACGGCACCGCGTCCCTCACCTCCACCGGGGTCTCCGTCGGCTCGCCCGGCTACATGGCCCCCGAGCAGATCCTCGGCCGGGGCGTCACCGGCGCCGCCGACGTCTTCTCGCTGGGCGCGGTGCTGGCGTACGCGGCGACCGGCGAGCCGCCGTTCCCGGGGGACTCCTCGGCCGCGCTGCTCTACAAGGTCGTGCACGAGGAGCCGCGGCTGACCGGCCTCGACGGTGAGCTGCGCGAGCTGGTCGCCGACTGCCTGGCCAAGGAACCCTCCGCGCGGCCCACCCCGGCCGCCGTCGCCGCCCGGCTGGCCCCCGACGGCGCGGCCCGCCTCGTCGCGGGCGGCTGGCTGCCGGGGCCGCTGGTGGAACGGGTCAGCCGCAGCGCCGTGGCGCTGCTGAACCTGGAGACCACGCAGGACGCGCTGCCGTCCGGGCCGGTGGGGTTCAGCAGCCCGGCGGTCCCGGGCGAGGGCTTCGGACCGGCCCCGGTGATGCCCCCGGCGGCGCCCCTGCCGACACAGGCGGCGGGCACGGGGGGTACGGCGGGCGTGGCGGGCGTGGCGGGTACGGCAGGCAAAGCGGGCACGGCCCCGGCAGGACAGGCCACCCCGCACGACCCCCCACACCCCACCCCACTCCCCACCCCGCACGACGACCCCCACCGGCTGCCCACCGCCACCCCGCACGACGACCCCCACCGGCTGCCCACCGCCACCCCGCACGACGACCCCCACCGCCTGCCCACCGCCACCCCGCACGACGACCCCCACCGCCTGACCACCGCCACCTCGCACCCGCGGCCCCCCGGCCGTCTCAGCGTCTCCGTGGCCGCCGGTTCGACCGCCGGGGAGGGCGGGCGCGGGCGTCGGCTGAGCTGCACCGTCGCCCTCGCGGTGGCCGGGGCGCTGGCGGCGGTGACGGTCGGGTCGGTGTTCGTCCTCGACCTGCTGCCGCGGGACGGGTCGTCGGCCTCCGGCCGCCCGGAGTCCGGACGGTCCCCGTCGGCGGGCGACGGCGAAAGCCGGGCCGCGGTGCCCGAGCGGTTCCTCGGCACCTGGGAGGGGCAGGGATCGGCGGGCCCGCTGCCCATGGGCACCTTCCGGGTCACCGTGCGGCAGACCGCGACCGGGGGGACGCTCGGCGAGGTCCGGCACACCGACATCCTCGGCAGCCTGGTCTGCGTGGACGAACTCACCCTGGAGCAGGCCACGGACAGCCTGCTCGTCACCCGGGCCGAGGGCGCCGGGGACAACCCCGGCAACTGCGTCCGGACACCGCACACCGTCCGGCTCACCCCGGTCGGCGACGACCTCGACTACCAGTCCGACAGCGTGGGCTCCGGAAAGCCGAACGCCCGGCTGTCGAAGGTCGACTGACCATGGAGCCGGCCGCCACGGCAACCCTGGTGACGACGGCCGCGGCGGCGCTCTGGGGCGCGCTCACCGGACTGCTCCTGCCCGGTGCCGCCCACCGCCTCGCCGTCCCCCCGGACGAACCCCGGCGCGCGGGCTGCCCCCGGGGCCACCCGCTGCGGATCCGGCCCGGACGCCCGGCCTGCGGCCCCTGCGCCCAGTCCTACGGCCCCCGCGGCACCCCCCTCGTCCTCGCCGCCGTCACCGCGCTGCTGTGCGCGGGCGCGGGCGCGGTGACCGGGCCGCGCCCCGAACTGGCCGTCTGGCTGGCCGCCGTACCGGTCGGGGTGCTGCTCGCCGTGGTCGACCTCCGGGTGCGCAGGCTGCCGGACGTCCTCACCCTGCCCCTCGCGGCGGCCGTCCCGGCGCTGCTGGGCCTCGCCGCGCTGCTCCCGGCCCACGCGGGCCACTGGCCGACCGCCCTGCTGGGCGCCCTGGTGCTGGGCGCCGGCTATCTGGTCCTGCATCTGATCAATCCGTCAGGACTGGGCTTCGGCGATGTGAAACTGGCGCTCGGCGCGGGCGCGGCCCTCGGCTGGTACGGCTGGCAGGCGCTGCTTCTCGGCACCTTCGCCGCCTTCGCCTCCGGCGCGCTCTACGGCGGTGTCCTCGTCGCCGTCCGCCGGGCGGGCCGCGGGACGGCGATCCCCTTCGGCCCGTTCCTGCTCGCGGGGGCGTACGCGGGGGTACTGGCGGGGGCGGCCGGCTGAGGCGAGAGTCCCGCACGGGACGGGGTGCGCGGGGCTGGACGGCGGGTGCGCGGGGCTGGGCCGAGGCGGGCCGAGACGCGAAAACGGCTGACGTAGGCTGGTTCAGTCCGTCCAGCCCCGGGACAAAGTCCCCACCCTTGACGAAAGGGACGCTTCGGTGACCGAGCAGGCCGACCTCACGTCGTTTGATGTCACAGCCGTTCTCGACCGTGCCGCCGAAGGTGGACGGATCACGCCCGAGGAGGCGCTCCACCTCTACCGGGACGCCCCGCTGCACGCGCTGGGCGCCGCCGCCGACGCCGTACGCCGCCGCCGGTACGCCGGGGTCGAGCACATCGCGACGTACATCATCGAGCGGAACATCAACTACACCAACGTCTGCGTCACGGCCTGCAAGTTCTGCGCCTTCTACGCCCCGCCGAAGGCGAAGGACAAGGGCTGGACCCGCGATCTGGACGACATCCTGCGCCGCTGCGCGGAGACCGTCGAGCTGGGCGGCACGCAGATCATGTTCCAGGGCGGCCACCACCCGGACTACGGCGTGGAGTACTACGAGGAGCACTTCGCGGCGATCAAGAAGGACTACCCGCAGCTCGTCATCCACAGCCTGGGGGCGAGCGAGGTCGAGCACATGGCCCGGATCAGCAAGGTGTCGGTGGAGGAAGCCGTCCAGCGCATCCACGCCGCCGGGCTCGACTCCTTCGCGGGCGCGGGCGCCGAACTGCTGCCGGAGCGGCCCCGCAAGGCCATCGCCCCGCTCAAGGAGAGCGGCGAGCGCTGGCTGGAGATCATGGAGACCGCCCACGGACTGGGCGTGGAGTCCACCTCCACGATGCTGATGGGCACCGGCGAGACCAACGCCGAGCGGATCGAGCATCTGCGGATGATCCGTGACGTACAGGACCGCACGGGCGGCTTCCGGGCCTTCATCCCGTACCTGTACCAGCCGCAGAACAACCATCTGAAGGGCCGCACACAGGCCACCATCTTCGAGTACCTGCGGATGATCGCCGTCGCCCGGCTCTTCTTCGACAACATCGCCCACATCCAGGGCTCCTGGCTGACCACCGGCAAGGACGCGGGCCAGCTCACCCTGCACTACGGCGCCGACGACCTGGGCTCGATCATGCTGGAGGAGAACGTCGTCTCGGCGGCCGGTGCCAAGCACCGCTCCAACCTGCTGGAGATGATCGAGATGATCCGGGGCGCCGACCGGGTCCCGGCCCAGCGCTCCACGACGTACCAGCACCTCGTCGTGCACGACGACCCGGCGAACGACCCGGTGGACGCGCGGGTGATGTCCCACATCTCGTCCACGGCGATCGAGGGGGGCACGGCCCACCCCGAGCTGAAGCTCCTCGCCTCCAACTGACCCCGGCCGCCACCGTGCTGACGATCCACGCCGACTCCCGGGGTCGTGCCCTCACGGTGCGGGGGGAGTGGATCACGGCCGTGGGCTCCCTCGCCGAGCTGACGGCCGGGGAGCCGCGCGCCCGGGTCCGCGAGTGGCCCGGCATCCTCACTCCGGGCCTGCTGAATCTGTACGGCCCCGAACTGCTCGACGGGACCTACCACCCCGACCCGCGCGAGGCCGACGCCCTGGGCACCGCGCCGGTCACCGGCGACGCCCTCGCCGCGCTCCCCATGGACGACGCCCGCTGGGGCGCCAGCGCCCGCCGGGGCATCCAGCGCCTGCTGGCCCACGGCACGGTGGCGGTGGCCGGCGCCCCGGTCCGCCCTGCGGTGATCACCGCCGTACTGCGCTCGGGACTGGGCGTCGTGGGGCGGCTGGGCGAGCCCGGGGGAGTCCCGTCGCTGGATCCCTTCGCGGGCCCGTTCCCGGCCGAGTTCGCCCCGGACCGGGAGCCGGGCTCGGCGGCCCGCTTCGCCGTCTTCGACGTACGGGACGAGTCGGAACTGGCGGAGCGGGGCGCGGGGACGTGTGTGGCGACGGTGGTGGCGGGCCGCCTGGTCCACCGGCGCCGCTAGGGCCTGTCGTTCGGATCAGCCTGGCTGTGAGAAACGGTGCTGCTCGGCCGACCCGTGCCTGACCCCGCGACGCCGGGATGATCCGGACGACAGACCCTAGCGCGGACTGCCCCCGAGGGCCTCCCCGAACGCCCCGTCCTCCTGGTCGACCCCGCTGCACTCCTCGCTCTGCCCCTCCTGGCAGGCCCGGTCCCGGTGGGTCGCCCACATCGAGACCCACCCGACGCCCTTGCTCTCGGCGAACTCCCGCACCTGTGCGGCGTCCTGCGGAGTGAAGGTCTCCCCCTGCACGTCGTTCACGCCGATCATCGCGGTCAGCGCCAGCCCTTCCCACGCCTGGACCTCGGTGCGCCCGAAGACCTCCATGAGCTGTCCGTGCGCGGCCCCGGCGGCGGTGACGGCGTAGGCGCCCATGTCGCCGTCGAACTCCTCGCCGTAGTTCATGGTCATCAGATTGACGGTGGCCACCTCCACACCGCGCTCCTCGGCGGAGGCCAGCAGATCGAGGCTCTCCTCGTCCAGCCCGGCCGGCATCACGGGCAGGGTGTACGACACCTCCAGGTCGCCGCGCTCCTTCTGGAGCAGGGCGATCGCCTCGTTGCGCAGGTCGACCGAGCCGGCGTCGCCGAGCGCCCCGCCCTCGATGTCGAAGTCGGCCTTCTTCGCGTCGGCGGCGTCCAGCGCGGCCCCGTAGGCGCGGGCCAGTTCCTCGGCGCTGTCGCACACGGTGGCCAGTTCCGCGCCGTCCGCGCCGCCGAAGGAGACCCGCAGGTCGGCGCCGGAGCCGGTGAGCAGGGCCAGCCGGGTGGGGATCGCCGCGTCGTCCACGGCGACCGCGCCGTCCCACATCGGCGTACACCCCTCGCCGTCGGAGAGGACGAAGGCGAGGTTGTACGTGTCCGGGGCGCCGGCCGTGTCGGTCAGGGCCGGGGTGGTGGCGCTGACGTAGGGCGCGTAGCCGGTGTCGGCGGGCGCGGCGGCGGGGGACGGCTTCCTGGCGGGCGCGGGGTCGGAGGAACTGTCCCCGTCGCCGCCGGAACAGCCCGTCAGAGCCAGCAGGAAGCCCAGCCCGGCCGTCGGCCTCAGCAGACCCCTCATCGCACACGCACCCGCTTTCCCGACAGTTGTGCCGACTGCACCGGATCTTCCCGGATGGGGGACAAGGTACGTCGGCGGAGCCGATGAGGGAGGCGAACGCCGATTTGCAAGAATGGCCGGGTGACCCGCGCCTCCCTGAACAAGCAGCCGCACGAAGTCGCCTCGATGTTCGACGACGTGGCGGAACGGTACGACCTGACGAACGATGTGCTCTCGCTCGGTCAGGACCGGGTGTGGCGCAAGGAGGTGGCGAGGGCGGTCGACGCCCGGCCCGCGCAGAAGGTGCTGGACCTGGCGGCCGGTACGGCGACCTCGTCCCTGCCGTTCACGCGCGCGGGCGCCTACGTCGTGCCCTGCGACTTCTCCCTGGGCATGCTCCAGGTCGGCAAGGAGCGGCACTCGTGGATGCCGTTCACGGCGGGGGACGCGACCCGGCTGCCGTTCAAGGACGATGTCTTCGACGCGGTGACGATCTCTTTCGGGCTGCGCAATGTGCAGGACACGGACGCCGCGCTGCGCGAGATGTTCCGGGTGACCCGGCCCGGCGGGCGGGTGGTGATCTCCGAGTTCTCGCAGCCGACGTGGGCGCCGTTCCGGACCGTCTACACCGAGTACCTGATGCGGGCCCTGCCGCCGCTGGCCCGCACGGTGTGCTCCAATCCGGACGCCTACGTCTATCTCGCCGAGTCGATCCGGGCCTGGCCCGACCAGCCCGCGCTGGCCGAGCGGCTGCGGGCGGCGGGCTGGTCGAAGGTGGCCTGGCGCAATCTGACGGGCGGGGTGGTGGCCCTGCACCGGGGGTTCAAGCCGACGGAGTGAGCCACTCCACCGCGGCGCCGGGCGCGCGCCCCGGTGTCCGACACTCGCCCCGGTGTCTGCCCGGCCTTCGCCCGGGCGTCGGCCCCGCTCCCGGCGTTGGGCCCGTTTCCGGTGTCGTCGGGCCCCGCTTCCGGCATCGGGCCTCGCTCTCGGCGTCGTGGCCCCGCTCCCGGCGTCGGGCGCGTCCACCGCTCAGTGTGTCGGCTCGAACGCGTCCCCCGGGGCGTCCAGCTCCCGTTCCATGCCGCCGCCCGGCGGTGCCGGCACCCGGGGCTCCCGCACCCCCGCGCCGCCTCCGCCCTCGCCCTCCCCGAGGTCGAACCAGACGGTGACCACGGCGCCGCGCGGCACCTCGGCACCGGGCGGCGGATACTGCCGTACGACGTAGTCCACGATGGTGCGGTGGAAGTCGGGCCGGTCGGGCGTGGCGAGCTGTACACCCCGCCCTGCGGCCGTCTCGCGGGCGTCCACGGCCATCAGACCGACGAACTTCGGGACACGGACTTCGGATGTCCTGGGTGTTATGCGCACAGATGTCACCCCCAGCGGTACTGGCAGGGTAACCGCACGGGGGTGCTGTCCGGAAGCGTCAAGTGTCGTTCCGTAGCCGACGATCACTGTCGGTCATCGCGACGGCTCAGCGGAGGTCGAGCCGGTAGCAGTGGCCTTCCTGGTGGGTCGTCGGGGTCGTGAAGGTCTCCGCGAGGCGCATGCCGAGCCGCTGGGTCACGGCGATCGAGCGGGTGTTGCGCGCGTTGACCATGGCGACCACGCCCGGGGTGCCGGTGGCCCGCACCCGCTCCAGGGTCGTCCGGGCGGCGGCGGTGACATACCCCTTGCCCCAGTGCTCGCGGCCGAGCCGCCAGCCGATCTCTATCTCGCCGCTGGGGCCCCAGTCGGCGGGCCAGGGCTGGGCGCCGGTGAAACCGAGGACCCGGTCCTGCTCGTCCAGCACGGTCCACAGGCAGAAGCCGTGCTCGGCGTCGTGGCGGCGCTGGCGGGCGGTCAGCTCCTCGTAGACGGACAGTTCGGCGGACCGGCCGCCGTGGAACTCCATCACGTCCGGGTCGTCGAAGACCCGGTGCCAGGCCAGCGCGTCCTCGTCGGTGGGGACACGCAGCCGTACCACGGGCGGAGCTTGCTTCACTGGGCATCCCTTCGGCCGGTTGATCAATTGTGCTGAATAGACTGCCCGTGTCCAGTGCCGGTCGGCACGCAGATTTCGAGCTTTGGGGAGATCCCGTCGTGACCGAGCCTCTGTCGGACAACACCGCGGATGTGATCGTCGTGGGCGCGGGGCCGGCCGGCTCCACCACCGCGTACCACCTGGCCCGTGCCGGGCTCGACGTACTGCTGCTGGAGAAGACCGCGTTCCCGCGCGAGAAGGTGTGCGGTGACGGCCTCACCCCGCGCGCCGTGAAACAGCTCGTCGCCATGGGCGTCGACATCTCCGAGGAGGCGGGCTGGCTGCGCAACAAGGGGCTGCGCATCATCGGCGGCGGCTCCCGCCTCCAACTGGACTGGCCGGACCTGGCGTCGTACCCGAACTTCGGGCTCGTCCGCAAACGGGACGACTTCGACGAGCAGCTCGCCCGGCAGGCCCAGAAGGCGGGCGCGCGGCTGTACGAGCGCTGCAACGTGGGCGAGCCGATCGTGGACGACCGCACGGGCCGGATCACCGGGGTGCGGGCCAAGCTGGGCGAGGCCGGCGACAAACGCGAGGTCGCCTTCCACGCGCCGCTGGTCGTCGCCGCCGACGGCAACTCCACCCGGCTCTCCCTGGCGATGGGCCTGCACCGCCGGGAGGACCGCCCGATGGGCGTGGCGGTACGGACGTACTTCACCTCGCCCCGCCACGACGACGACTACCTGGAGTCCTGGCTGGAGCTGTGGGACCGCCGGGGCGCCGAGGACCGGCTGCTGCCCGGGTACGGCTGGATCTTCGGCATGGGCGACGGCACGTCCAACGTGGGCCTCGGCGTCCTGAACACCTCCTCCTCCTTCAAGGAGCTGGACTGGCGCGAGATCCTCAAGGCGTGGTGCGCGTCAATGCCGCAGGAGTGGGGCTACACCCCGGAGAACATGACCGGCCCGATCCGCGGCGCGGCCCTGCCGATGGCCTTCAACCGCCAGCCGCACTACACCCGGGGCCTGCTGCTGGTCGGCGACGCCGGCGGCCTGGTGAACCCCTTCAACGGCGAGGGCATCGCCTACGCCATGGAGTCCGGCCAGATCGCCGCCGACATCGTCGTACAGGCATTCGCCCGGGCGACCCCGGCCCAGCGCGAGATCGCCCTCCAGCGCTACCCGCGCGTCCTGAAGGACACCTACGGCGGCTATTACACCCTCGGCCGCGCCTTCGTGAAGCTCATCGGCAACCCGAAGGTCATGAAGCTCGCCGCGGAACGCGGTCTCACCCACCCGGTGCTGATGAGGTTCACCCTCAAGCTCCTCGCCAACCTCACCGACCCGACGGGCGGCGACGCGATGGACCGCGTCATCAACGGCTTGAGCAAGGTAGCTCCGCGTTCGTGATCATTCAAGCCGGATGGCTTGGGTCAGTTGTGGCCTACTGTGCGACTCCGTTCGCGCCGTAGGCCATGACCGGTTAGCCGATTCGAGATGTGGGTAAGCCAAGCTGCGACTGCGCAGTACGGGGTCGCGTCCGAGCCCTAGCATGATCATGAACCCAGGTGCCTGAAGCCGTAACTTCCCAGCACTACGAAGCCGGATCGGCGGGCGAGCCGTAGGTGGCGGGACATCTTCTCTACGGGGAGCTCTGTCCATGTCCACCTGGCTTGGTGACGTTGTTGTTCTCGTAGTGCTCGCACTGATCGTCTTCGTTAGCGTTCTTGCAATGCTGCATCCGAACGAGAGGAAAGCCCCACGCGCGGTTCGAGTCCTCCGGCTGCTGATCAGGTCATTCCTCGGGCGATAAGTTCAGCGACCGCGCACGCGGGAGCAAAGCGTGAGGCGGCCCCGGCCCCCCTCTGAGGGACCGGGGCCGTCGTCTGCCCCGCCTTTCAGGTCAGATCGCTCCGGCAAGGCCCGCCGCGTCACCGATGGCCTTGAGGCCGTTCGTCCAGGGCGAGTCGACCATCAGGTCATTGAATGCGATCATGCCGAAGAACAGGAGGTAGAAGGCAATGTACGGCGACGCCTCCATGGGGTCGCCGTCGATGCCGTACGTCGGGGTGAGGAACAGCTCGATGGTGTCGTCCGACTCCCGGTAGAAGCACCCGGCCGCCGTGACGGTGGCGTGCGAGAGCTGGGTTTCCCCGATGTACGACGCGAACAGTTCGCCGCCGAGGCTCTTGGTGAGAGCGTTCATCTGCGAGTACTGATGGGCCGGGTTGCTTGGGATCACCGCGTTCCGCACAGCGTCGGCAGCCTCCGAGTCGTACTTGTACCCGCCGTCGTCCGCAGCCTGGCGCAGGCCGGCGTGCTTGAACTGGTGCGCCTTGTTCATGGAGTCCACGGCGTCTTCGCCGTCCCTGACGAGCCACTGGAGGTGAGCGACGTACTCGACCATCAGGCGCCGGTTGGGAGCCGCTTCGTGGCCAAGTCCCTTGCTGTGCAGAGTGACCACTGCGGCGGCCTGCCGGTGCAGGGCGGCCACCAACCCCCAGCCGACCTGAAAGGGTCGACAGTCCTCGGGGGCGGGAGCATGGTCGGCGGCACCGCCGACCAGCAGCTTGGTCAGAGCCTCCAGGCCAGGCACTGCCAGCCTGTTGAACTCTGCGATATCTACATCTACGGTCATACGCACATCGTCCCGCACGTGGTGTCCCGTGCGTACCACAGTTTCCGATCTGGCACAGAACCGTCCGGTGCACCCCTGAACGGCCGTTTATGGAAACGGCACACTCTCGCGATGGGCAGCCCACTCTCGGGAGGCGGCGGTGAGGGCGGCACGGTGCGGCAGTGGTCGAGTCCGTTCCCAGTCTTCCCACGCGCGGAAGACGGTGCGCGCGAACGTGGTGACTGTGGCAGGGGCGGCGGCGCTGTACGCGGGAACCTGCCGGGCGATTGCTTCGGCCTGCTCCGCAGTGTGTCCGGCGGAGATGAGCCGCGGGATGATCAACGCGGTGTCTGCCCACGCTGGGGCGGGGCAGGCTAGGGCCCAGTCAAGTAGCAGCAGCTTGCCGCCGGGGGTTACCAGCATGTTGTGCGGCGACATGTCGGTGTGAGCGAGCCCTCGACCTTGCAGCCCCGCTGGAACATTCTCGGGAAGGAAATCGGCCCACCGCGTGTGAAGCGGTTTCTTGAGCAGCGCCTCAGGCCATGGAACCTCGGACACGATGGTGAGCGTCCGCACGAGGGGGGCGAGATCGTCGGACCTCGGTGTCAAGTCCGGGTAACGTCCCTCGACGTACTCGTACCCGTACAGCAGCCACCTGCCGGCGTCGACGTCCCAGAGAACGTGGGGCGCGCGAGGCGCGTTCCGGGTGACTTGTGCCTCGTGTCGGTACACCCAAGCCTGTGGGTCGTCACGGCGGGTGCCCTTGACGAACATTCGGCCCGCTCGTGTGTCGACGGTGCAGGCGAGTCGAGACATGACGCCGTGCGGTGCGGTCGCGGCCTCCTTGACCGGGCCCGTGTGGTGTTCGACGGCGGCCCGGGTTGCAGCTGGTAGGTCGTGCCATTCGATGCGGTCCACCGCCGGTCTCCCTGCGTTGGTTGAACAAAAGGGGGCCGGCCCCCGGCCTGGCCACAGCGTGGCACAGACCGGAGGCCGGCGGGGGAACCGTCAGGGACGGAACGGACTGTCCGAGCAGTTCGCGTGGCACTGCGAGCACTCGGCGAGGTCCAGCTCGGGCCAGAACTCCATGTCGATCTCGTACCCGGCGAGTGTGATCGCGTCGACCGTCCGGGCACGGAGGGCCTTGCCGCCCCCGTGCTCCTCCGGGTCGAGGTATCCGGGCTGGTGGTCCAGGAATCGGCCGAACTTCTCTTCGCAGAATTCCCGGTACGCCTTGGTGTGGAGCAGGAAGGCGTGCCAGAAGTCGTCCACGAGGGGCGAGGGGCTGAGCGGCCTCTCGCTGTAGTCGCACGCAACGAGGAAGGCGAGCATCTGCCCGACGCCGCGGTCGGCCTTCTCCTCGGTCAGCTGCGGGAACTTGGCGCGCATGTTGTCGACCAGGGTCTCGCGCAGTTCCGTGCTGATCAGCGTCCGCGCGTCGGTCGCAGTGCGCTTCTGTGCGGTGGTCACGGTCCGTGCCTCCTTGTGTTGGGTGGTGCTTCGGACGTGGTGGTGCGCACCGCGGCGGGACCCGGTTGGCGGCCTCGGCCGCGGTGGAGTCCCCGCCCGCCCAGGGGGAGCAGGAAGCATCCGGGCGGGCGGGGGGCCTTATGCCGCTTCGGGGGCGGCGTCGGGGATGGTCAGCGCCGGGCCGTTGGCTCGCGGGCTGTCGAGGCCAGTGCCCACGAGCATCCCGAGACAGGTGAAACCCGTGGTCGTGCCTATGGCCCAGAGCAGGCTGAGGAAGAACCCGACGGGATCGGAGGGGCGCCGTAATCGGCGGACGCGTGGCGGGCGCTCACAGCTTGCCCCCGCGCGCCGCGTCGCGCAGTTCGAGGATGCGCCCAACCTGGTAGGCGTACAGCTCCAACTGCGCGGGGTCGAGCACGAGCAGGGATTCGCTGATCCCGCCGTCCTCGTAGTGGACGGTGACAGGTAGGCCGCCCTGCTCGGCGCGCTGGTCGTACATCACGTCTCGCTTCTGTGGCGTGATGTGTGTGACCTGAGCGGGGACAGGGCGCAGGGTTGTTCCGTCGTAGGGCGCGGACCACTCGTCGCCGCCTCCGGGCGGCACCAGGCCGTAAGTCCGTCTGCCGTCGCCGGGCAGAGCCACGACGACACCGATCTCGCCCTTGGTGGTGTCCCGAGCGAGGTCACCGAGTCGGGGATAGAACGGTGCGGCGGTCCCTAACTCGCCGCCCTGCGAAGGGAGATGGGGGGTTCCTCGTCGAGTCATGCCCCTGACGCTAAGAGTGCGCCAGGGGCCCAATATGAATCAGAGGAATACGACCCTCATCCGTCGAGGTGGAACCGGTCCGACATGCGGCGAAGCTTCTCGCGCGTCGCGGAGCGCTCGGCGTAGACGACGCTCCGCAGCGTCGAACGGGCCATGGGATGGTTGCGCACCAGTTGTGGGGCGATACGCTCGGCGGTCTCTAGCTCGGCGAGCGCCTTGTCGCGGTTTCCGTCCCACAGCCAGGCTCGGGCGAGGTCCATGTGATGGTGCCCCTGCCTGGAGTTGGGCAGGGCGGCGACCAGTTCGGGACCCGTACGCCGGTTTATCGCGAGCGCTCGGGTCTGGTCGCCGTATTCCAGCGCAACGCTGATCGCGTGAATCTGCACGTTGCCCGGTGAGAACGTCACTGAATGCCGGTCGTAGACCGGCGGTCCCTGGTGGCTCGTCATCCGTTCGGCGGCGGCGCGGGCGTGCGCGATGCGGTCCTCGGACTCCGCCGGCCGGCCCGCGCGGGCGGCCGATACTGCGGCGCGCAGGTGCAGAGATCCCCACATGCGGACGGCGAGAGGGTCGCCGCGGTCGTAGTCGTCCTGGATGTCGCCGAGAGCCTTGTCGGACAGTGACAGGGAGTCGTCCCAATCGGCGGTGGCCCACATGTCCCAAACGCGCATCCAGTCGGCGAGTGCGGGCATGACGGGGTCACCGGACAGGCGAGCAGACCATGCTGCACGCTCGGCGGCCATGGTGATCAGCTCGGCGTGTCCGAGGGCGTGGGCTGCCGTGTGGGTGAACTTGCAGGCGACGGCGTAGATCGCGTACGCCTCTTCGCGTTCGTGGCCGTTGGAAACCTCGGCGAGCGCACGCGCCTCACGTAGCAGGTCCGGCAGCACCCGCAGGATGGCCACGTTGGCGGCGGCGTCTCGTAGGCGGTGCAGCCTGGTCATGTCGCGCCACAGTTCGCTGGACTGCCGGGGGGTGCCCTCGAATACCGGCGTGAGGTCGTAGCGGCGTAGTTCACGCAAGATGGACGCGGCGGCGACCTGCCACTGATTGTCAGCCGGGCTGCTGGTGTAAGGGCGCCCGATCAGGTCGTTGGGATGAACGTGCAGCTCAGCCGCGAGGGCGTTGAGCAGGCCAACACGGTCGATCTCGATTTGTCCGCGTTCCATCTTGGACACCCACCCCTGAGACTTCCCCAGGGCGGCGGCGAGGTCCGCCTGTGGCATGCCCAGGCGCAAGCGCGCGCGGCGAACACGGCGGCCGATCTCCTCGGCTTCTTCCAGCATGCGCGGGGCTCCATCCGTTCGGGCTCTCTCAAGAACGGTACCCATGAGGCGCGGCGAGCGTTCTTCCCCAGCGGTAGAACGACAGCAGCCCCCGGTACGGCCTGTGCGGCCGTACCGGGGGCGTTGCTCCATGTGGTGGCGTGCTTCGTCATCTGAGTTGGGCGAGTGCAGCGAGCATGAGGCCGACGAGGCCGACCAGGGCGCCGATGCTCGGCAGCGGCCACCGCCGGTCTTCGAGTTCGTCGACGCGGTTTTCGAGATCGTCGAGACGCGCCTCGGTCTGGTTGCTCCGCTGAACGAGCAGGGCGAGCGCGCCGTCGAGCCGGGCGAACCCCACCTCGACTGTGGCGCGCAGCCGTTCAAGAGCGACTGCTGCTGAGTCGGGCGGCGGCTCGGGTGTGGTCACGCGCTGCCCCCGTTCTTCCGGTCGAGAGCGAGCAGCTCGTCATCGCCGTTCGGCGCGGCGCGCAACCATGTCGGCAGCAGGTTCTCGACGACCGGCAGTGCCATCACACGCGTGATGCAGCCTGCGACGGCGAGCGCGAGGCCGACGCCGGCGGCGGCCTTCGGGATGGCGGCCGCATTGATGATCAGAGGCAGGCCGGTGGCGAGGGCGAGCACGGTCTGCACGACGGTCCGGATGGTGCGCCGGTTGGCGTCGGTCATGGGTTGTTCTCCTCTTGTGAAGTGAGCTGCGTACGGCGAGGAGAGCTCTTGGTGCTGGTGACTCAGGTCACGCAGTGGACGGACCTGTCCGGAGGAGCCGTTTCGGGGCGACGGAGACGTGCTCACTGGCCGGGCGCTCGGGCCCACGGGGCACCCGCTTGAGGCGCACGTCGAGCAAAGTCTCAGCGATCAGGCGCTGCTGCGACAGCTCCAGCTGAGCCCATGCGTCGGCAACCTCCCTGGGGGTCGCCCCCACGATGTCGCGAACGACTGAGGGCGCCTTCAGCGACCGTGCCTGCTGCTCCGCGTGAGCGATTTTCGGCAGCAGCCCCGCCTCGACGGCGACGAGGCTCTCAGCGGAGAGCGCGCCCGTGATGGCCTGGTCCCGGAACTCCGAGAGCCGCTGTCGTAGCAGCTTCACCTCGGCGTCGGCCTCTTCGATCTGGCGCACGAGATCGTCCTCGCCCTTGGTGTACGCCTCGATGAACTGCGGCGGCCGGGGATCCGGACCCGTCCATCACAGCAGAATTCCGCGCCGGGGTGCGCCCCGGCGTGGGCGCGTGCCCATGGAAGAAGGCCGCTGCCCGGGGCGGCAACGGCCTTCCTTCGTACGGCGCTTCGGGACGCCCGCGCGTCAGAGCACGCGCACCGCGCCCGACGCCGGGTAGCCGGAGAGGTCCTGGATGACGACGCCCTTGGAGGGGTTGGCCGCGTCCAGGTACTGGCCGTTCCCGATGTACACACCCGTGTGGTACGCCGAGCCCTTGCCGCCCCAGTAGAGGATGTCACCGACCTGGAGGTTGGAGGTGCCCACCTCGGTGCCGACCGTGGACTGGTCCTGCGAGACCCGGGGGAGGTCCACGCCGACCTGCTTGAACGCGGCCTGCACGAGGCTGGAGCAGTCCCACGCGTTGGGGCCGGTGGCGCCCATGACGTAGGCGTCGCCCAGCTGTGCCTTGAGGAAGCTGATGACGGTGCCGACACTGCCGCTCGCGGGCGCGGGGGCGTCCGACTGCGTGCCGCCCGCGGAGGACGACGAGGACGAGGCGGAGGCGGTGGCGAGGACGGGGCGCTCGGCGTCGCGCGCGGCGCGCTCCGCGGCCTCCTTACGGGCCTCCTCGGCCTTCTTCCTGGCCTCGGCCTTCTTCTTCGCCTCCTTGAGGTCGGACTTGGCCTCCTTGGCGGCGTCGGCCGCGGCGGCGTCACGCTCGGCCCGCAGCTCGTAGTTGGCGGCGGCCAGCTGGGTGGCCTCCGCGGACGCGGCGACCTGGGTGGCCAGGTCGGCCGTCAGGGTGGGCAGTTCGAGGGTCTGCGTCACCGGCTCGGCGGCACTCGCCGAGGCCGAGGCGCCGCCGACGGCCACCGTGCTGAGGATGCCACCGGCAACGCCGGCGCGCATCGCGAGCGACGAGGCGCTGCGGGGCCGGGGCTTCCGGTGGCTGCGTATCTGAGCGGTGTGGGACATGGGACTAAGCGGTACCAGGGGCTCCTCCATACCTTCAAGAAACGTGGCCTGCGCCACAGTTGTTCAATCGGCGTCCCGAATCCCAGGCGTGTCACTCTTTATTGACGCCGTAACGGACATTGTGGACGCGCCGTAATACGCCTGTGATCACGGCCTTTCATGGTTACGTCCGAATTGCCCCGCACCTACCACCGGTTGCGAAGGATGGCCAAGCCCCGTTCTCAGACGCCTCTCATCAATGTGGCCGAGGTCACGGAACGGTTACCGGGTGTGCTGCGTCCTTAACTGCTTTTCCCGAGCGGCCCCGTACGGCACCCTCCGTGACCGTTCGACGCGCCTCCGTCACGACCCCGACGGCGTCTCCCGTCGCGACCGTTCCCGATCCGCTCCGGGGCGGCGGCGCTCGTGAACGCGTGCACACATCATCCGCGCGTCCACACCTCGTACCCCCTCACCCCGAGGTGTGAACGGACTCCACTATCAAGCACCGCCGTGCCACGCCAATTTGCATGCAGAAGAACTCTCTTGATATTGAGACGCACCCTCTGAGCTGCCCTGACGAGCGAAGATGTCGCGATTGGTGATCGCTCGGATGCTTCCAGTGTGAAGATCACCGCTCATCCGACTTCATGATCCTTCGTCAGGTGGTGGAGATCACAAAGCTTGTGCAATACCCCGTGTCGCAGATCACAGAGCGGCGGGCATAAGATGCGGAGCAGTTGGGCTTGTGACCTGCTTCACATGTTCTCGATCTTCGATGAGGGACTCGGAGGAATTCGTGGGACGGGTGGGGCGCAACGAGCCCATGCACCACCGCCAGCAGTCAGTGCCGACTGAGAGGAGCGAGGAGCGGTGAACGCCTATGCGCCCATCCTCGTACTGGGAGCCCTCGGGGCAGGCTTTGCGATCTTCTCCGTGGTCATGGCCACGCTGATCGGTCCGAAGCGGTACAACCGCGCCAAGCTCGAAGCCTACGAGTGCGGAATCGAGCCGACCCCCACGCCGGCCGGCGGCGGGCGCTTCCCCATCAAGTACTACCTGACGGCGATGCTCTTCATCGTCTTCGACATCGAGATCGTCTTCCTCTACCCGTGGGCCGTCACCTTCGACGCCCTGGGTGTGTTCGGGCTCGTGGAGATGCTGCTCTTCGTGCTCACCGTCTTCGTCGCCTACGCCTACGTGTGGCGGCGCGGCGGCCTGGAATGGGACTGAGGGGCCTTTAGTCATGGGACTCGAAGAAAAGCTGCCGAGCGGCTTTCTGCTGACCACCGTCGAGCAGGCCGCGGGCTGGGTGCGCAAGTCGTCCGTCTTCCCGGCCACCTTCGGCCTCGCGTGCTGCGCCATCGAGATGATGACCACCGGCGCCGGCCGCTACGACCTGGCGCGCTTCGGCATGGAGGTCTTCCGCGGCTCACCGCGCCAGGCGGACCTGATGATCGTGGCCGGCCGGGTCAGCCAGAAGATGGCGCCGGTGCTGCGGCAGGTCTACGACCAGATGCCCGACCCGAAGTGGGTGATCTCCATGGGGGTCTGCGCGTCGTCCGGCGGCATGTTCAACAACTACGCGATCGTCCAGGGCGTCGACCATGTCGTCCCGGTCGACATCTACCTCCCCGGCTGCCCGCCGCGCCCCGAGATGCTGCTGGACGCGATCCTCAAGCTCCACCAGAAGATCCAGACCTCCAAGCTCGGTGTGAACGCCGAGGAGGCGGCCCGTGAGGCGGAGGAAGCGGCGCTGAAGGCCCTGCCCACGATCGAGATGAAGGGGCTGCTGCGATGAGCGACGCCAACGGCGCCGACGGAGCGTCGAACGGGGTGAACCCCGAGCAGGACCTCGGCGGCGCCAACCTCCCCGGCCGGCGCGGCGACGGCGGCGAGGAGATCCGCGTCCAGCGCGGCATGTTCGGCGCGAACAACGGCGGCGACACCTCCGGGTACGCCGGTCTGGTCCGCTCCGTCCGGCTCCCGGGCCCGGCCAACCGCCCCTACGGCGGCTGGTTCGACGAGGTCGCCGACGAACTGGAGGGCGCCCTGGAGGAACAGGGCCTGCTCCCGGAGAACGCGGTCGAGAAGACCGTCGTCGACCGGGACGAGATCACCTTCCACATCGAACGCGAGCACCTCGTCCGCGTCGCCCGCACCCTGCGCGACGACCCCGCCCTGCGCTTCGAACTGTGCACCGGCGTCAGCGGTGTGCACTACCCGGGCGACAAGGGCCGCGAACTGCATGCCGTGTACCACCTGCGCTCGATCACCCACAACCGGCTGATCCGCCTCGAAGTCACCGCCCCCGACAGCGACCCGCACATCCCGTCGCTCGTCCCCGTCTACCCGACCAACGACTGGCACGAGCGCGAGACGTACGACTTCTTCGGCATCGTCTTCGACGGCCACCCGGCCCTGACCCGGATCATGATGCCGGACGACTGGCAGGGCCACCCGCAGCGCAAGGACTATCCCCTCGGCGGTATCCCCGTCGAGTACAAGGGCGCCCAGATCCCGGCTCCGGACCAGCGGAGGTCGTACTCATGAGCACACAGCACGCCACTCCGCGCGAGACCACCGAAGGAACCGTCTACACGGTCACCGGCGGCGACTGGGACGAGGTCGTCCAGTCCGCCGCCCGCGCCGACGACGAACGCATCGTCGTCAACATGGGCCCCCAGCACCCCTCCACCCACGGAGTGCTCCGCCTGATCCTGGAGATCGAGGGCGAGACCGTCACCGAGGCCCGCTGCGGCATCGGCTATCTGCACACCGGCATCGAGAAGAACCTCGAATACCGCACGTGGACGCAGGGCACCACCTTCGTCACGCGCATGGACTACCTCACCTCGTTCTTCAACGAGACCGCCTACTGCCTCGCCGTCGAGAAGCTCCTCGGCATCGAGAACGAGATCCCCGACCGCGCCACGATCATCCGGGTGCTCCTGATGGAGCTGAACCGGCTCTCCTCCCACCTGGTGTGCATCGCCACCGGCGGCATGGAACTGGGCGCGACCACGATCATGATCTACGGGTTCCGCGACCGGGAGATGATCCTCGACATCTACGAGCTGATCACCGGCCTGCGGATGAACCACGCCTACATCCGCCCCGGCGGACTCGCCCAGGACCTGCCGCCCGGCGCGGTCGACCACATCCGCGAGTTCGTCAAGAAGATGCGCAAGAACCTCCCCGAGTACGACAAGCTCGCCACCGGGAACCCCATCTTCAAGGCCCGGATGCAGAACGTCGGCCATCTCGACCTCACCGGCTGCATGGCACTCGGCGCCACCGGCCCGATCCTGCGCTCCACCGGCCTCCCGCACGACCTGCGCAAGGCGCAGCCCTACTGCGGCTACGAGACCTACGACTTCGACGTCCCCACCGCCGACACCTGCGACTCCTACGGCCGCTTCCTCATCCGCCTGGAAGAGATGCGCCAGTCGCTCAGGATCGTCGAGCAGTGCCTGGACCGGCTGGAGCCCGGCCCGGTCATGGTCGGGGACAAGAAGATCGCCTGGCCCGCCCAGCTGGCCCTCGGCCCCGACGGACTCGGCAACTCGCTTGACCACATCAAGACGATCATGGGCACCTCCATGGAGGCCCTGATCCACCACTTCAAGCTCGTCACCGAAGGCTTCCGCGTCCCGCCGGGACAGACCTACGCGGCGGTCGAGTCCCCCAAGGGCGAGCTGGGCGTCCACGCCGTCTCCGACGGCGGCACCCGCCCCTTCCGGGTCCACTTCCGCGACCCGTCCTTCACCAATCTGCAGGCCATGGCGGCGATGTGCGAGGGCGGCCAGGTCGCCGATGTCATCGTCGCCGTCGCGTCCATTGACCCCGTGATGGGAGGCGTCGACCGGTGACCACCTCTTCTTCGGAGCGGGGCGTCAGCCTGGGCATGCCGGAACTGCCCGCGCCCGCCTACCCGGACGACGTCCGGGCCCGGCTGGAGCGCGACGCGCGCGAGGTCATCGCGCGCTACCCCGACTCCCGCTCCGCCCTGCTGCCGCTGCTGCACCTCGTGCAGTCGGAGGAAGGGCACGTCACGCGCACCGGAATGCAGTTCTGCGCGGACGTGCTGGAGCTGACCACGGCCGAGGTCACCGCGGTCGCCACCTTCTACACCATGTACCGGCGCCGCCCCAGCGGCGACTACCAGGTCGGCGTGTGCACCAACACGCTGTGCGCGGTCATGGGCGGCGACGCCATCTTCGAGGCGCTCCAGGAACACCTCGGCGTCGGCAACAGCGAGACCACCGGCGACGGCAAGGTCACCCTGGAGCACATCGAGTGCAACGCGGCCTGCGACTTCGCACCGGTCGTGATGGTCAACTGGGAGTTCTTCGACAACCAGACCGTGCAGAGCGCCAAGCGCCTCGTCGACGACCTGCGCGCCGGCCGCGAGGTGCTGCCCACCCGCGGGGCCTCGCTGTGCACCTTCAAGGAGACCGCCCGGATCCTGGCCGGCTTCCCCGACGAGCGCGCCGGCGCCACCGCCGCGGGCGGCAGCGCGGGCCCCGCCTCCCTGGTGGGACTGCGCCTGGCCAAGGGCGAGGCCACGCCCGCACGGGTCGTCCACCCGCGCGACGGCGCACCGCAGGACCCGTCGCGGGACACCGCGCCACAGGACGAGCCGCGGGACCGCCCCGGGCAGGCGCCCACCGAGCACCCCAGCTCACACGACGCGCCGCAGGACACATCGGCATCGGATCCCGCCCACCCGGCGGGGCCTGTCGCCGAGGAGGGGGAGTGATGACCTTGGCACCCGAGCTGAAAGACACCGGCCCCGAGAAACTGCTCGCGCCCGTGCTGTCCGCCTTCTGGGACGAGGACGAGTCCTGGACGCTGGACGTCTACCGGCGCCACCAGGGCTACGAGGGGCTCCGCAAGGCCCTCGCCATGGCACCGGACGACCTGATCGCCTACGTCAAGGACTCCGGTCTGCGCGGACGCGGCGGAGCCGGGTTCCCGACCGGGATGAAGTGGCAGTTCATCCCGCAGGGCGACGGAAAGCCGCACTATCTTGTTGTCAACGCCGACGAATCGGAGCCGGGGACCTGCAAGGACATCCCGCTCCTCTTCGCGAACCCGCACAGCCTCATCGAGGGCATGATCATCGCGTGTTACGCCATCAGGTCGTCGCACGCCTTCATCTATCTGCGGGGTGAGGTCGTCCCCGTACTGCGGCGGCTGCACTCGGCGGTCGCCGAGGCGTACGCGGCGGGCTACCTCGGCGAGAACGTCCTCGGCAGCGGACTCGATCTGGACATCACCGTGCACGCGGGCGCGGGCGCGTACATCTGCGGTGAGGAGACCGCGCTGCTGGACTCCCTCGAAGGCCGTCGCGGCCAACCACGGCTGCGTCCCCCCTTCCCTGCGGTCGCGGGCCTCTATGCGTGCCCCACTGTGGTGAACAACGTCGAGTCCATCGCCTCGGTTCCCGCCATCCTCAACAACGGCAAGGAATGGTTCAGGTCGATGGGGAGCGAGAAGTCCGCGGGCTTCACGCTCTACTCCCTCAGCGGCCATGTCGCCAGCCCCGGCCAGTACGAGGCCCCCCTCGGCATCACCCTGCGCCAGCTCCTGGAGATGGGCGGCGGCATGCGCCCCGGCCACCGGCTGAAGTTCTGGACCCCGGGCGGCTCCTCCACCCCGATGTTCACCGACGAACACCTCGACGTCCCGCTCGACTACGAGGGCGTCGGCGCCGCCGGCTCCATGCTCGGCACCAAGGCGCTCCAGTGCTTCGACGAGACGACCTGCGTGGTCCGCGCCGTCACCCGCTGGACCGAGTTCTACGCCCACGAGTCCTGCGGCAAATGCACCCCCTGCCGCGAAGGCACCTACTGGCTCGTCCAGTTGCTCCGCGACATCGAGGCGGGCAAGGGCCTGATGTCCGACCTCGACAAGCTGAACGACATCGCCGACAACATCAACGGCAAGTCCTTCTGCGCCCTCGGTGACGGCGCCGCCGCGCCGATCTTCTCGTCCCTGCAGTACTTCCGCGAGGAGTACGAGCAGCACATCACGGGCCGGGGCTGCCCCTTCGACCCGGCCAAGTCGACAGCCTGGGCGGACCGCCCGGAGGTGAACGCATGACCGTGACCACCAGCGCCCCCACCGGAGGGGGAGAGGCGGCGGTCCCGCCGGAGGACCTCGTCACGCTGACGATCGACGGCGTCGAGATCAGCGTGCCCAAGGGCACCCTGGTCATCCGCGCCGCCGAACGCCTCGGCATCGAGATCCCCCGGTTCTGCGACCACCCCCTCCTCGACCCCGCCGGCGCCTGCCGCCAGTGCATCGTCGAGGTCGAGGGACAGCGCAAGCCCATGGCGTCCTGCACCATCACCTGCACCGACGGGATGGTGGTACGCACCCAGCTGACCTCGCAGGTCGCCGAGAAGGCCCAGAAGGGTGTGATGGAGCTGCTGCTCATCAACCACCCGCTGGACTGCCCGGTCTGCGACAAGGGCGGCGAGTGCCCGCTCCAGAACCAGGCCATGTCGCACGGCCAGTCCGACTCCCGCTTCGACGGCAAGAAGCGGACCTTCGAGAAGCCGGTCCCCATCTCCACCCAGGTGCTGCTGGACCGCGAGCGGTGCGTCCTGTGCGCCCGCTGCACCCGCTTCTCCAACCAGGTCGCCGGCGACCCCATGATCGAACTCCTCGAACGCGGCGCGCTCCAGCAGGTCGGCACCGGCGAGGGCGACCCCTTCGAGTCGTACTTCTCCGGCAACACCATCCAGATCTGCCCCGTCGGCGCGCTCACCTCGGCCGCCTACCGGTTCCGCTCCCGCCCCTTCGACCTGGTCTCCTCGCCGAGCGTGTGCGAACACTGCTCCGGCGGCTGCGCCACCCGCACCGACCACCGCCGCGGCAAGGTCATGCGACGGCTCGCCGCCGAGGACCCCGAGGTCAACGAGGAGTGGGTCTGCGACAAGGGCCGCTTCGGGTTCCGCTACGCGCAGCAGCCCGACCGGCTGCGCACCCCGCTGGTGCGCAACGCCGACGGCGAACTGGAACCCGCCTCCTGGCCGGAGGCCCTCCAGATCGCCGCCCAGGGACTGCTCGCCTCCCGGGGCCGTACCGGTGTCCTCACCGGCGGCCGGCTCACCGTCGAGGACGCCTACGCCTACAGCAAGTTCGCGCGCGTGGCGCTCGACACCAACGACATCGACTTCCGCGCGCGCGTGCACAGCGCCGAGGAGGCCGACTTCCTCGCCGCCCGGATCGCGGGCCGCGGCCACGACCTCGACGGCACCGGCGTCACCTACGCCGCGCTGGAGAAGGCCCCGGCCGTGCTGCTCGCCGGGTTCGAGTCGGAGGAGGAGGCGCCCGGCGTCTTCCTGCGGCTGCGCAAGGCGTGGCGCAAGCACGGCCAGCGGGTCTACTCACTGGCCACCCATGTCACCCGCGGCCTGGAGAAGGCGGGCGGCATCCTGCTGCCGGCCGCTCCCGGCACCGAGACCGAATGGCTGGACGCGCTCGCGGGCGGCGTCGGCCTGGAGGAGCCCGGCGCGCGGGCCGCGGAGGCGCTGCGCGGCGAGGGCGCCGTCATCGTCGTAGGAGAGCGGCTGGCGGCCGTGGCGGGCGGGCTGACCGCAGCCGTACGGGCCGCGACCGCGACCGGGGCCCGGCTGGTGTGGATCCCGCGGCGCGCCGGGGAGCGGTCGGCGATCGAGGCCGGCGCGCTGCCGTCGCTGCTGCCGGGCGGGCGCCCCGCCACCGACCCGCGCGCGCGGGAGGAGGTCGCGGCCCTGTGGGGCGTGGCCGAACTCCCGACCCGCTACGGCCGTGACACCGGCCAGATCGTGGAGGGCGCCGCCTCCGGTGAACTCCAGGCGCTGCTCGTCGCGGGCGTGGAGGTGGCCGATCTGCCCGACCCGGCCCGCGCGCGGGAGGCGCTCGACGCGGTCGGCTTCCTGGTGTCGCTGGAACTGCGGCCCAGCGAGGTCTCCCGCCGCGCCGACGTCGTCCTGCCGGTCGCCGCGGTCGCCGAGAAGGCGGGTGCCTTCCTCAACTGGGAGGGCCGGGTGCGGTTCTTCGAGGCCGCCCTCAAGCCCGACCAGATGACCCGGCAGCCCGCGCCCACCGACACGCGCGCCCTCCAGATGCTCGCCGACGCCATGGACATCCACCTCGCCCTGCCCGATCTGCGCACCGCGCGCACCGAGATCGACCGGCTCGGCCCCTGGGACGGTCCGCGCGCGGGAGAGCCGCGGGAGAGCGCCGTACCCCTGCCGCGGCCCGCCGCCGGTGAGGCCGTCCTCGCGGGCCACCGGCTCCTGCTCGACCAGGGCGTCCTCCAGCAGGGCGACACCGCGCTCGCCGGGACGCGACACGCCGCCCTCGCGCGCGTGTCCGCGGCCACCGCCGCCGAGGCGGGCGTCGCGGACGGCGACCCGCTGGTGGTGACCGGCCCCGCCGGGACCGTCGAACTGCCGCTGAAGATCACCGAGATGCCCGACCGGGTGGTCTGGCTCCCGCTGAACTCCACCGGCGGCGGAGTCGCCTCCGACACCGGCGCCCGGCCCGGCTCCCTCGTCCGCATCGGCCCGGCGGCCCCCGCCGACGAGACCCTCAAGGAGGTGGAGGCATGAGCTTGTACCTCGCCGCTGAAGATCTCTCCATGTTCGGCCGCGACCCGTGGTGGCTGGTCGCCGTCAAGGCCGTGTTCTGCTTCGCCTTCCTCATGGTGACCGTGCTGTTCTCGATCGTCTGGGAACGCAAGGTCGTCGCCTGGATGCAGCGGCGCATCGGCCCCAACCGGCACGGCCCCTGGGGCATGCTCCAGTCGCTCGCCGACGGCATCAAGCTGATGCTGAAGGAGGACGTCGTCGTCAAGCGCGCGGACAAGGTGGTCTACGTCCTCGCGCCGATCGTCGCCGCCATCCCGGCCTTCATGGCGATCGCGGTGATCCCCTTCGGCCCGGCCGGCAACGAGGTCTCGATCTTCGGCCAGCGCACCACGATGCAGCTCACCGACCTGCCGATCGCGATGCTCTACATCCTCGCGGTCGCCTCCGTCGGCATCTACGGCATCGTCCTCGCGGGCTGGAGCTCCGGCTCCACCTACCCGCTGCTCGGCGGCCTGCGCTCCTGCGCGCAGATGATCTCCTACGAGATCGCCATGGGCGCCGCGTTCGCCTCCGTCTTCCTCTACTCGGGATCGATGTCGACCTCGGCGATCGTCGAGGCGCAGGCGGACCGCTGGTACGTGATCCTGCTGCCGGTCTCCTTCATCATCTACATCGTCACCATGGTCGGGGAGACCAACCGCGCCCCGTTCGACATGCCGGAGTCCGAGGGCGACCTGGTCGGCGGCTTCAACACCGAGTACTCGTCCATCAAGTTCGCGATGTTCATGCTCGCCGAGTACGTGAACATGGTGACGGTGTCGGCGGTGTCCGTGACGCTCTTCCTGGGCGGCTGGCGGGCCCCCTGGCCGATCTCCACCTTCTGGGAGGGCGCGAACCACGGCTGGTGGCCGATGCTCTGGTTCGTCGTCAAGGTGCAACTGCTGCTGTTCTTCTTCATCTGGCTGCGCGGCACCCTGCCCCGGGTCCGCTACGACCAGCTGATGAAGCTCGGCTGGAAGGTGCTCATCCCGATCTCGCTGGTCTGGCTGATGCTCGCCGCGACCGTGCGGACCCTGCGCAACGAGAACATCGACTTCAGCGAGATCGCCCTGTACGTCGGCGGTGCCGTCCTCGCCCTGCTGCTGCTCTCGTTCGTCGTGGACATCTTCCGCGACCGCGGCCGGGCCGCTCCCGAACCGCCGGACCGGACGCCCGGGTTCGACCCGATGGCCGGTGGCTTCCCCGTGCCGCCGCTGCCCGGACAGGAGCTGCCACCGGCGCCCCGGCGCAGTCCGCGCCGCGAGCGGGAGCTGATTGTCAGTGGTGCCCCCGATACTCACAGTGACGGACCGACGGATGGAAAGGAGGCGTCCGATGGCTGAGGAGCCCAAGGACACCACACCCGGTTTCCAGAACCCCGTGGCCGGCTTCGGCGTGACCTTCAAGGCCATGTTCAAGAAGCGGCTGACCGAGCAGTACCCGGAGCAGCAGAAGACCACCGCTCCCCGCTTCCACGGACGGCACCAGCTCAACCGCCATCCGGACGGTCTGGAGAAGTGCGTCGGCTGCGAGCTGTGCGCCTGGGCCTGTCCCGCCGACGCCATCTACGTGGAGGGCGCGGACAACACCGAGGAGGAGCGCTACTCCCCGGGCGAGCGGTACGGGCGGGTGTACCAGATCAACTACGCCCGCTGCATCCTGTGCGGCCTGTGCATCGAGGCGTGCCCCACGCGCGCGCTGACGATGACCAACGAGTTCGAGCTGGCGGACTCCAGCCGCGCCAACCTCATCTACACCAAGGAGCAGCTCCTCGCCGGTCTGGAGGAGGGCATGGTCGACTCGCCGCACGCGATCTTCCCCGGCATGGACGAACAGGACTACTACCGGGGCCTGGTGACCGAGGCCGCGCCCGGCACGGTCCAGCAGCCGGCCGTCTCCCGGGGCGAGAAGCCGGAAGACCAGGGGGTGGACGTATGAGCGCGCAGCTCGCCGCCTACTCCACCTCCACCGGCGAGGCCGTGCAGTTCTGGATCCTGGGCACCGTCGCGGTGATCGGCGCCCTGTGCACCGTCCTGATGCGGAAGGCCGTGCACAGCGCGCTGTGCCTGGCCGGCACCATGATCATCCTGGCGGTGTTCTACCTCGCCAACGGGGCCTACTTCCTCGGCGTGGTGCAGATCATCGTCTACACCGGCGCGATCATGATGCTGTTCCTGTTCGTGGTGATGCTGGTCGGCGTCACCGCGGCCGACTCCCTGAAGGAGACCCTCAAGGGGCAGCGCTGGCTGGCCCTGCTGTGCGGTCTCGGCTTCGGCGTCCTGCTGATCGGGGGCATCGGCAACGCCTCCGTCACGGAGTTCACCGGCCTCGCCCAGGCGAACGCCAACGGCAATGTGGAGGGCCTCGCGGCCCTCCTTTTCACGCGGTACGTGTTCGCGTTCGAGATCACCGGCGCCCTGCTGATCACGGCCGCCGTCGGCGCCATGGTGCTCACCCACCGCGAGCGCACCGAGCCCGCCAAGTCCCAGCGCGAACTGGCCGAGCAGCGGGTCCGCGAGGGCAAGCACCTGCCGCCGCTGCCCGCGCCCGGGGTGTACGCGCGGCACAACGCCGTGGACATCGCGGGCCTGCTGCCCGACGGCACCCCGTCCGAACTCACGGTCAACCGGACGCTGCGCGAGCGCGGCCAGATCCGTGATGTGTCCGCGGAGGCCATCAGCGACCTCAAGGCGCTGGAGCAGCGCTCCGAGGAACGCCTGGAGCGGGACGAGATCGAGCCCCCGCACTTCAAGCGGACCGAGGAGGCGTCGAAGTGAACCCGGTCAACTATCTGTATCTCGCGGCCCTGCTGTTCACGATCGGCGCGAGCGGCGTGCTCATCAGGCGGAACGCGATCGTGCTGTTCATGTGCATCGAGCTGATGCTGAACGCCTGCAACCTCGCCTTCGTCGCCTTCTCCAGGATGCACGGCAATCTCGACGGACAGATCATCGCCTTCTTCACGATGGTCGTCGCCGCTGCCGAGGTCGTGGTCGGACTCGCGATCATCGTGTCCCTGTTCCGCGCCCGCCACTCGGCCTCGGTCGACGACGCCAGCCTGATGAAGCTGTAAGGGGTCGGAAGAATCGTGGAGAACCTGATTGCGCTGCTCATCGCGGCGCCCCTGCTCGGAGCCGCGGTCCTGCTCTGCGGCGGCCGTCGGCTGGACGCCGTCGGCCACTGGATCGGCACGCTCCTGTCGTTCGTCTCCTTCGCCTTCGGCGTGGTCCTCTTCGCCGATCTGCTGGGCAAGGGCGCCGACGACCGCACACTGATCCAGCATCTGTACACCTGGATCCCGGTCGAGGGCTTCCAGGCGGACATCGCCTTCCGCCTGGACCAGTTGTCGATGACGTTCGTCCTGCTGATCACCGGTGTCGGCTCAATGATCCACCTGTACTCCATCGGGTACATGGAGCACGACGAGCGCCGCCGCCGTTTCTTCGGCTATCTCAACCTGTTCCTCTCGGCGATGCTCATCCTCGTCCTCGCCGACAACTACCTGCTGCTGTACGTCGGCTGGGAGGGCGTCGGTCTCGCCTCCTACCTGCTGATCGGCTTCTGGCAGCACAAGCCCAGCGCGGCCACGGCCGCGAAGAAGGCGTTCCTGGTCAACCGGGTCGGCGACATGGGCCTGGCGATCGCGATCTTCCTGATGTTCACGACGTTCGGCACCTTCGCCTTCGGCCCGCTGCTCGGCGGCCACGAGGAGCCCGCGCTGATCGGCGGGGCGAGCGAGGCCGTGCTCACCGGCATCGGCCTGACGCTGCTGCTCGCCGCCTGCGGCAAGTCCGCCCAGGTACCGCTCCAGTCCTGGCTCGGGGACGCGATGGAGGGCCCGACCCCCGTCTCGGCCCTGATCCACGCCGCGACGATGGTGACCGCGGGCGTCTACCTCATCGTCCGCTCGGGGGCGATCTTCAACGCCGCCCCGGACGCCCAGCTCGTGGTGACCATCGTCGGCACGGTCACGCTGCTGTTCGGTGCGATCGTCGGTTGCGCGAAGGACGACATCAAGAAGGCGCTGGCCGGCTCGACCATGTCGCAGATCGGCTACATGATCCTCGCCGCCGGTCTCGGCCCCATCGGCTACGTCTTCGCCATCATGCACCTGGTGACGCACGGCTTCTTCAAGGCCGGGCTGTTCCTCGGCGCCGGCTCCGTCATGCACGGCATGAACGACGAGGTCGACATGCGCAAGTACGGCGGCCTGCGGAAATACATGCCGGTCACCTTCATCACCTTCGGCCTCGGCTATCTCGCCATCATCGGCTTCCCGGGCCTGTCCGGCTTCTTCTCCAAGGACAAGATCATCGAGGCGGCGTTCGCGAAGGGCGGCACCGAGGGCTGGATCCTCGGCGGCGCGGCCCTGCTCGGCGCGGCCATCACCGCGTTCTACATGACGCGCGTGATGCTGATGACCTTCTTCGGCGAGAAGCGCTGGCAGCCCGACGCGCAGGGCAACGAACCGCACCCGCACGAGTCGCCGAAGATCATGACGATCCCGATGATCGTGCTGGCCGTCGGCTCGGTCGCGGGCGGCGCGTTCTTCAGCATCGGCGACCGCTTCGTCCACTGGCTGGAGCCCATCACCGGCCACGACCACGGACACCCGCCGGTCAGCGCCACGACCGTCACCCTCGCCACCGTCGCCGTCATGGTCATCGGTGTGACGATCGCCTGGCTCCAGTACGGACGCCGCCCGGTCCCGGTCGTCGCCCCGCGCGGCTCCCTGCTCACCCGTGCCGCCCGCCGCGACCTCCTCCAGGACGACTTCAACCATGTCGTCCTGGTCCGCGGCGGCGAGCACCTCACACGCTCCCTGGTGTACGTCGACCACAGCCTGGTCGACGGAGTCGTCAACGGCACGGCGGCCTCGGTCGGCGGCCTCTCCGGACGGCTGCGCAGACTGCAGAACGGCTTCGCGCGGTCGTACGCGGTCTCGATGTTCGGCGGTGCGGCGGTCCTGATCGCCGCGACCCTGCTGATGAGGGCGGTCTGATACCGATGTCCTTTCCCCTGCTGACAGCGACCGCGGCGCTCCCGGCCGTCGGGGCGATCCTCACGGCCGCCGTACCGGCCGCGCGGCGCTCCACCGCCAAATGGCTGGCGCTGCTGTTCTCGCTCGCCACCCTCGCGCTCGCGGTCACGATCCTGGTCCGCTTCGACCCGGACGGCGACCGCTACCAGCTCACCGAGTCCCACGCCTGGATCCCCGACTTCGGGGTGCGCTACGAACTGGGCGTGGACGGCATCGCGGTGGTGCTGATCGCGCTGACCGCCCTGCTGATGCCGTTCATCATCCTCGCGGGCTGGCACGACGCCGACCCGCTGGAGACCGGCAGTTCGCGCTGGCGCCCCACCCAGGGCTTCTTCGCGCTGATCCTGGCGGTCGAGGCGATGGTGATCATCTCCTTCGAGGCCACCGACGTCTTTGTGTTCTACATCTTCTTCGAAGCCATGCTCATCCCGATGTACTTCCTCATCGGCGGCTTCGGGGACCGGGCCCACGAGCACGGCGAGAAGGCGGCGGCCACCCAACGGTCGTACGCCGCCGTGAAGTTCCTGCTCTACAACCTGGCCGGCGGTCTGATCATGCTGGCCGCGGTGATCGGCCTCTACGTGGTCGCGGGGAGCTTCTCGCTGCCCGAGATCGCCGAGGCCCGCGCCAGCGGTGAGCTGACCATGGCGACCAGCACCGAACGCTGGCTGTTCCTCGGCTTCTTCATCGCCTTCGCGGTGAAGGCCCCGCTGTGGCCGCTGCACACCTGGCTGCCCAACGCGATGGGGGAGTCCACCGCCCCCGTCGCCGTGCTGATCACCGCCGTGGTCGACAAGGTCGGCACCTTCGCGATGCTCCGCTTCTGCCTCGGGCTCTTCCCGGAGGCATCGAAGTGGGCGACACCGGTGGTCCTGGTCCTCGCCCTGATCAGCATCATCTACGGCGCGCTGCTCGCGGTCGGACAGCGGGACATCAAACGCCTGGTGGCGTACGCGTCGATCTCGCACTTCGGCTTCATCATCATGGGCATCTTCGCCATGACCAGCCAGGGCCAGTCCGGCGCCACGCTGTACATGGTCAACCACGGCCTGTCGACGGCCGCGCTGATGCTGGTGGCCGGCTTCCTGATCTCGCGGCGCGGCTCGCGGCTCATCGCCGACTACGGCGGAGTGCAGAAGGTCGCCCCGGTGCTCGCCGGGATGTTCCTGATCGGCGGTCTGGCGACCCTGTCACTGCCGGGGCTCGCGCCGTTCGTCAGCGAGTTCCTGGTCCTGGTCGGCACCTTCTCCCGCTATCCGGTGATCGGCATCATCGCCACCTTCGGCATCGTGCTGGCCGCCCTCTACACCCTGGTGCTCTACCAGCGCACGATGACGGGCCCGGTGAAACCCGAGGTCGCCAAGATGCCGGACCTCAGACTGCGTGAGCTGGTGGTCGTCGGCCCGCTGGTCGCGCTGCTGATCGGGCTCGGTGTCTACCCGAAGCCGATCGCGGACATCGTGAACCCGGCGGTCGAGCACACGATGTCCGACGTCCAGAAGAAGGACCCCCAGCCCGAGGTGGAGGCGGCCAAGTGAGCGCAACAGCCGTCCACAGCCTGTGGACAACCGCGGCAACCGCGGCCGACCCGATCTCGAAGATCGACGCGCCGAAGATCGAGTACGCACAGCTCTCGCCCATCCTGATCGTCCTCGCCGCGGCGATCCTCGGGATCCTGGCCGAGGCCGTCGTCCCCCGCAAGTCCCGCTACCACGTGCAGACATGGCTGGCCGCCGTCGCGCTCGCCGCCGCGTTCGCCGGGGTGGTGGCGCTCGCCGCCGACGGGTACGCGACCACCAAGTCCGGCATCGCCGCCATGGGCGCCATCGCCGTGGACGGACCGGCCCTCTTCCTCCAGGGCACGATCCTGCTGGCGGCGCTGGTCGGACTGTTCACCTTCGCCGAGCGGCGACTGGACCCGGAGACCCACGGCAACCGGGTCGACTCCTTCGCCGCCCAGGCCGCCGCCGTACCCGGCAGCGAGGGCGAGAAGGCCGCCGTGAAGGCCGGGTTCACCACCACCGAGGTGTTCCCGCTGCTGATGTTCGCGGTCGCGGGCATGCTGCTCTTCCCGGCCGCCAACGACCTGGTGACCCTGTTCGTCGCCCTGGAGGTCCTCTCCCTGCCGCTGTACCTGATGTGCGCGCTGGCCCGCCGCAAGCGGATGCTGTCGCTGGAAGCGGCCGTGAAGTACTTCCTGCTCGGCGCGTTCGCCTCCGCGTTCACCCTGTTCGGCATCGCCCTGCTGTACGGCTACGCCGGATCGATGTCGTACTCCACCATCGCGCAGGTCGTCGACGGCACCCTCACCACCGTCAACCCGGCCCTCGCCGACACCATGGGCAACGACGCGCTGCTCCTCGTCGGCACCGCCCTGATCGTGATGGGGCTGCTCTTCAAGGTCGGCGCCGTGCCGTTCCACATGTGGACGCCCGACGTCTACCAGGGCGCCCCCACCCCGGTCACCGGCTTCATGGCGGCGGCGACCAAGGTGGCCGCCTTCGGCGCGCTGCTGCGGATCCTGTACGTGGTGCTGCCCGGGCTGCGCTGGGACTGGCGGCCGGTGATGTGGGCCGTCGCGATCGTCACCATGCTCGGCGGCGCCATCGTCGCCATCACCCAGACCGACATCAAGCGGCTGCTGGCGTACTCGTCCATCGCGCACGCCGGATTCATCCTCGCCGGTGTCATCGCGACCACCCCCGAAGGGGTGTCCTCGGTCCTCTTCTACCTCGCCGCGTACTCCTTCGTCACGATCGGCGCCTTCGCCGTCGTCACCCTGGTGCGCGACGCGGGCGGCGAGGCCACGCACCTGTCCAAGTGGGCCGGGCTCGGACGACGCTCGCCCCTGGTGGCGGCCGTCTTCGCGGTGTTCCTGCTCGCCTTCGCCGGTATCCCGCTGACCTCCGGGTTCGCCGGGAAGTTCGCCGTGTTCAAGGCGGCGGCGGAGGGCGGGGCCGCACCGCTGGTCGTGGTCGGTGTGATCTCGTCGGCGATCGCCGCGTTCTTCTACATCCGGGTCATCGTGCTGATGTTCTTCAGCGAGCCGCGCCCCGAGGGACCGACGGTGGCCGTGCCGTCGCCGCTGACGATGACGGCGATCGGGGTCGGCGTCGCGGTCACGCTGGTGCTGGGCGTGGCGCCGCAGTACTTCCTGGACCTCGCGGGGAACGCGGGGGTGTTCGTGCGCTGACCGGACAGCGGCGTCCCTGCCGTCACCGCCGGTCGCGGGTGGGTCCCGGCTCCCTCTGGGGGTCGGGACCCACCCGTTTCCGCCGGTGACGGGCTCGCGGGGCGGTGGCGTGCACCGGTGTGCGGGGCGGTGGCGTGTACCGGTCTGTGGGCCGGTGGCGTGTACGGGTCTGTGGGCCGGTGGCGTGTACCGGTCTGTGGCCGGTGACGCGTGACAGTGGCCCGTGCCGGTGTCGCGATCGGGACCTACGGGCCTGTGGACAACTCCGGAGGTGTCAGTGCGGGGCCCTATCGTGGAGGCAGTGGTCGAAGCACGACGTACGGGGGCACGGCGATGCGTGGGACGGGCGGGATCGGTGGCATGGCGGTGGTAGCCGGAAGCGGGACGAGCGAGGCGCTGGAGACGCTGCACAAGGTCTTCGGGTACGAATCCTTCCGGGGCGAGCAGGAAGCCGTGATCGAGCATGTGGTGGCCGGCGGCGACGCCGTGGTGCTGATGCCGACCGGCGGCGGAAAGTCGCTCTGCTATCAGATCCCGGCCCTGGTCAGAGCCGGTACGGGCATTGTCGTCTCGCCGCTGATCGCGCTGATGCAGGACCAGGTGGACGCCCTGCGGGCGCTGGGGGTGAACGCCGGGTTCGTCAATTCCACCCAGGACTTCGACGAGCGGCGGACGGTCGAGGCCGAGTTCCTCGCCGGTGAGCTGGACCTGCTGTATCTGGCGCCGGAGCGGCTGCGCCTCGACAGCACCCTGAACCTGCTGTCGCGGGGCCGGATCTCGGTCTTCGCGATCGACGAGGCGCACTGCGTGTCCCAGTGGGGCCACGACTTCCGGCCGGACTATCTGAGCCTGTCGGTGCTGGGGGAGCGCTGGCCGGACGTGCCGCGCATCGCCCTGACGGCGACGGCCACCCGCGCCACCCACCAGGAGATCACCCAGCGCCTCGCCATGCCGGCCGCCCGGCACTTCGAGGCCAGCTTCGACCGCCCCAACATCCAGTACCGGATCGTCCCGAAGGCCGACCCCAGAAAACAGCTCCTGGGCTTTCTGCGGGAGGAGCACGCGGGCGACGCGGGCATCGTGTACTGCCTGTCGCGCAACTCGGTGGAGAAGACGGCCGAGTTCCTCTCCCGCAACGGCGTGGAGGCGGTGCCGTACCACGCCGGGCTGGACGCGGGGACGCGCGCGGCGCACCAGTCGCGGTTCCTGCGGGAGGAAGGGCTGGTCGTCGTGGCGACCATCGCCTTCGGCATGGGCATCGACAAGCCGGACGTCCGGTTCGTCGCCCATCTCGACCTGCCGAAGTCGGTCGAGGGCTACTACCAGGAGACGGGGCGCGCCGGACGGGACGGCCTGCCGTCCACGGCCTGGATGGCGTACGGGCTGAACGACGTCGTCCAGCAGCGCAAGCTGATCCAGTCCGGCGAGGGCGACGAGGCGTTCCGGCGGCGGGCCCAGTCCCACCTGGACGCCATGCTCGCGCTGTGCGAGACGGCCCGGTGCCGGCGCGGTCAGCTCCTCGCCTACTTCGGCCAGGAGCCCGGCGCCACCGGGTGCGGCAACTGCGACACCTGCCTCACCCCGCCCGAGACCTGGGACGGCACGGTCGCGGCGCAGAAGGTGCTGTCCACGGTGGTGCGGCTCCAGCGCGAGCGGGGGCAGAAGTTCGGCGCCCTCCAGATCGTGGACATCCTGCTGGGGAAGCGGACCGCGAAGGTGATCCAGTTCGACCACGACCAGCTGTCGGTGTTCGGCATCGGCGAGGATCTCGCCGAGGGGGAGTGGCGCGGCGTCGTCCGGCAACTGCTGGCGCAGGGACTGCTGGCGGTCGAGGGCGAGTACGGCACGCTGGTGCTGACCGAGGCGAGCGGCACGGTGCTGCGGCGTGAGCGGGAGGTGCCGCTGCGCAAGGAGCCGGAGAAGCCGGCCGGGGCGGCCCGGTCGGGCGGTTCGGGTGGTTCGGGTGGCTCGCGGGGCGAGCGCAAGGCGAAGTTGGCGGCGGCCGAGCTGCCGGAGGAGCTGGTGCCCGCCTTCGAGGCGCTGCGGGCGTGGCGGGCCGAGCAGGCGCGGGAGCAGGGCGTTCCGGCGTACGTCATCTTCCACGACGCCACGCTGCGGGAGATCGCGACCCTGTGGCCCGGGTCGGTGCGGGAGCTGGGCGGCATCAGCGGCATCGGCGAGAAGAAGCTGACGACCTACGGGGAGGGTGTCCTCGGGGTGCTGGAGGGACTGGAGAGGCCGTCGGGGAGCGGGGGCGCTGGCGCTGGCGCTGGCGGCGGTGAGGGCGGTGGTGCTGGTGGTGCTGGAGGCGCTGGTGGTGGTGGCGGTGGGGCCGGGGAGGCCGCCGGGAAGGCCGGGGGGTCCGGTGGAGCGACGGGGGCCGGTGGAGCCGCGAGGGTCGGTGGGGCCGCGCGGGTCGGTGGGGTCACGAAGGGTGGTGCGGCTGCCGTTCCGGGGACGACCGCGCCCTCGCCGTCCTCTGCCGCCTCGTCCTCTGCCGCTTCGGCCCCTGCCGCCTCCTCCCTCGGGGACGAGCTGTGGCCCGAGGGCGAGATCGAGCCGGAGCCGGAGGACTGGGGATAGGGGGTAGGGGATAGGGGACCGGGGGGCCAGGGGCAGGGGGACGCGACGTGAAGGCGGGCCGGCCCCCGGGTCCGTTCCGGGTCCGCTCCGGGCCGTCAGCCCAGGGCGGTCAGGCCCGGGAGGAAGGTGATCAGCAGGGGCAGCAGCGGGACCAGCGCCGCCACCGTGGTCGCCAGGGCGCGTCGGCGGCGGTTGAGACGGGGCTTCGGCTCCAGCAGCCGGTCCACCCGCTCGCCCAGCAGCCGGTGGCTGGAGGCGCAGGACAGCACGCCCCGGTGCTGGTTCAGCTCGATCAGGGCGAGGGCGGTGGTGAGATGGCCGCAGCGCCGGGAGGCGGTGTCGTCGGCGGCGAGTTCGACCAGCCGGCGGGTCTGGTCGCAGAAGTGCGCGAAGAGCGGGACGCGCGGGAAGCCGGTGGCCAGCGCCGTGGACAGATGGAGCAGCCAATCGTGGTGGGCGCGGGCGTGGCCGCGCTCATGGGTGAGGACGGCGTCCAGCTGGTGGTCGGTGAGCTTGTGCAGGGCGCCGGTGGTGACCACGAGCTGCGGCGGGTGGCCCGGCATCCACCAGGCGTCGGGGTACTCGTCCTCCAGGACCAGCAGCGGGCCGCGGGCCCGGGGGAGCCCGGCGGGCAGCTCGGGGGCGCGTTCGCGCAGCAGGGCGCGGGTGGTGCCGCGTCGCCGCCGGGCCTCCACCAGCTCACGGGCCAGCATCGCCGTGGTCCAGGCGGCGCCGCACGCCAGGAGCCCGGTGAGGACTACCGCCCAGACCGGGGCGGCGGACAGGTCGTAGGCGGCGGTGACGGCGGGCGGCGCCGGGGCGAAGACATGGTCCCGGACGGTCTGGAAGACCGCCGCCGCGCCGAGGGTCAGCGCGGTCAGACAGGACAGCAGTACCGTCGCGACCAGGCACTGCCACACCCACAGGCCGACGACCGGTTCGCGTTCGGGCCACTCCGCCCGGGTCAGCGCACGGGGCACCGGCACGGCGGCCATCAGGCCGACGGCGCTCAGCAGGAGCAGGGTGACGGTCATCCCAGGGGCTCCGGATCCTGGTCGGTGTGGGCGGCTCGGTGGTGCGCGGGGGTACCCGGGGATCCCCGGGGTGCGGGCACGGGTGGACGGCGTGCGGCTGCCGTGCCGGTAGGCACAGGGCATGCACCCGTCCGCCGCCGACCCAGTATGACGGTCGTACGGGCCCGGAGTCAGCCGTCGGAACACCGGGAAACGAGCCACTGTCCGAGCGCCCCCGTCATTTCCCCGGCAAGCCCCCCTCAGTCCGCCGCCACGATCCTGCCCACGACCTCCCCCAGCCCCACCCGGAGTCCGTCCGGTCCCGGGGCCCAGCCGGAGAGGGTGACGACATCGCCGTCCGCGAGGAAGGTGCGCTCGCCGTCGGGCAGGGCGAGGGGGTCCCGTCCGTTCCAGGTCAGCTCCAGCAGGGAGCCGCGCTCGCGTTCGCCGGGTCCGCTGACCGTGCCGGAGGCGTAGAGGTCGCCGGTGCGCAGGGAGGCACCGTTGACGGTGAGGTGGGCGAGTTGCTGGGCGGCGGTCCAGTACATGGTGGAGAAGGGCGGTTCGGAGATGACGTGACCGTTGACGGCGACGGAGAGCCGGAGGTCGTAGCCGCCGGGTTCCTCCTCGGCGTCGTCCAGGTAGGGCAGGAGCGGATGGGTCCGTTCCGGGGGCGCGGTCCGGGCGGCCTCCAACGCGTCGAGCGGGGTGATCCACGCCGCCACCGAGGTGGCGAAGGACTTGCCGAGGAACGGGCCGAGCGGGACGTACTCCCATGCCTGGATGTCCCGCGCCGACCAGTCGTTGAGCAGGCAGAGCCCGAAGACGTGGTCGCGGAAGTCACCGAGCGCGACCGGGCGGCCCCGCTCGCTCGGCGCACCGACGACGAAACCGACCTCGGCCTCGATGTCCAGCCGGACGGAGGGGCCGAAGAGCGGCGCCGGGTCGGCCGGGGCCTTGCGCTGCCCCGACGGCCGTACGACATCCGTGCCCGAGACCACGACCGTGCCCGCGCGGCCGTGGTAGCCGATGGGCAGGTGCTTCCAGTTCGGGGTGAGGGAGTCGGTGGCGTCGGGGCGGAACATCCGGCCGACGTTCCGGGCGTGGTGCTCGGAGGAGTAGAAGTCGACGTAGTCGGCGACCTCGAAGGGCAGTCGCAGGGTGACCGAGGACAGGGGGTGCAGCAGCGGCTCGATGACTTCCCGGTGCGCGGGGACCGTGACCCAGGCGGTCAGCGCCCGCCGTACGTCCGACCAGGCGGTACGGCCGGCCGCGAGCAGCGGGCCGAGGGTGGGGCGGGCGAGCAGCGCGTGGTACGGGGAGCCGAGGGCCGCCGCCGCGGCACCGGCGTCCAGGACCCGGTCGCCGAGCCGGACGCCCACGGTCCGCTCCGGTGAACCGGCCGGGGAGAAGACGCCGTACGGGAGATGGTGCGGGCCGAAGGGGTCGCCCTCGGGGACTTCGAAGGGGGACATACGGTTCTGCCTCGCTCTCGTGTGTGCCGGGTGCCGGGTGCCGTTCGCGGGGTGGTCCGTGGAGTGGACTGTGGAGTGCGCTGTGGAGTGGGCTGTGGAGTGGGCTGTGGAGTGGGCTGTGGTGTGTCGTACCACGGGACCAACCCCGCACCAGCCGTGTGACCGCGCCACACGTTACGTGTCCCGGAGCGGATGAGTGCCTGGTCCCCGTGCGCGCGGGGTGTCCCGGCCGACCGCGAGCCCGACCACGTGGGAGTGAAAAGCTGAACCGTTTTCAACGTGGCGATCGAGGGCGTGCGGAGTGAAAGGCCGCATGGTACAGGGGAGTTGGCGGGGGCGGGCGGGACGGGGGAGAACCTGTCCGACGTCCGGTTCGGGCCGGGTCGGTGACGCGTGATGTCCGTATTCTCTGATCATGGCCGCACCCACCGCATATGCCGCGCGCACCACGTACGCACTCGTCGCCACCGACCTCGACGGGACCCTGCTGCGCGGCGACGACACCTTTTCCGACCGCTCGCGGGCCGCGCTCGCGCGGAGCGCCGACGCCGGTGCCCGGCATCTCGTGGTCACCGGCCGGCCGGCCCCCCGGGTGCGCCCGCTCCTGGAGCAGCTCGGCAGCACGGGGCTCGCGGTGTGCGGACAGGGCGCACAGCTCTACGACGCCGGCGCGGACCGGATGGTGTGGTCGGTCACCCTGGACCGGGAGCTGGCCGAGACCGCGCTCGGCAAGATCGAGGCCGAGGTGGGGGAGGTGTACGCGGCGGTCGACCAGGACGGGGTGGAGGGGCTCACCCTCATCGAGCCCGGCTATCTGATGCCGCACCCGACACTGCCGGCCGTGCGGGTCGGGCGGCGCGACGAGCTGTGGGCCGAACCGATCAGCAAGGTGCTGCTGCGCCACCCCGAGCTGTCCGACGACGAGTTGGCCTCGGTGGCCCGCGCGGTGGTCGGTTCGCTCGCCACGGTCACGATGTCGGGGCCGGGGACGGTCGAACTCCAGCCATGCGGGGTGACCAAGGCGACCGGGCTGGCGCTGGCGGCCCGGCGGCTGGGGGCGCGGCCCGAGGACACCATCGCGTTCGGGGACATGCCGAACGACATCCCGATGTTCGTCTGGGCCGGTCACGGGGTGGCGATGGCCAACGCGCACCCCGAACTCAAGGCGGTGGCCGACGAGATCACCATGTCGAACGAGGACGACGGCATCGCCGTCGTCCTCGAACGCCTCTTCCCTTGAGGGAGAGAGATCCCTTGGGGGACGAGAGATCCCTCGGGGGAACAGGGAGGTCATTCTCCTTTGCGGGCCCCAACCCGCAAAGGAGCCGCCGGGTCGTGCGGTTCTGTCAGTACGCGCCGAAGACGTTGTCGATCGAGCCGTAGCGGTCGGCCGCGTAGTTGCAGGCGGCGACGATGTTGGCGATCGGGTCGTACGGGTCGTAGGCGGTGCCCTGCACGTGGTACGCGGCGAAGGTCGGGTCGATCACCTGGAGCAGGCCCTTGGAGGGGGTGCCGGCGGCTGCGTTGGAGTCCCAGTTGTTGATGGCCGCCGGGTTGCCGGAGGACTCGCGCAGCACATTGCGGTGGATGCCGTCGTAGCTGCCGGGGATGCCGTTCTGGGCCATGATGTCGAGCGACTGGCGGATCCAGCCGTCAAGGGTGTTCGGGTAGGCGGAGGTGGCCGCCGTGACGACCTCGGGGGTGGCCGCGGAGGCGCTGGTCGCGCCGAAGAGCGGAAGCGCGAGCACGGCGGCGCCGGTACCGGCGAGGGCGAGCTTGCGGGTGATGCGGCGCATCCGGGCGGGGCGGGGCGCGGTCGTCGCGGCCGGCGGGACAGACGTGGGGACGGACATGGGTGGGTTCCTCTCCGGCGCCTGCGAGGTGAGCTGTCGGGTTCGGGCTGGGAGGTGCCCGGCCGGCCCTGACGGGCGCGGCTTCACCCCGAGCCGTCCGGAGTGTCGTGTCGGGTCTGGCCCTCGTACGACGTCCGGCGCGGCGACTTACCTGGGTCCCCCGCTCCTGCCGTGGATCTTGTCTAGGTGGGTGCGGGCGGCGGCAGGATGAGGCGTCCGCCCGACTGGCCGGGAACGTATGCGAAGCCCATGTCCGAAACAAGTGGCGGAGTCACAGAATGGCGACTTTTGATCTTCATCCGGGGATATGCCGCGCATGATCCTTTGCTACCGGAAAGGTTCAACTCCCGATAAAGGGGCGGCGGATAGGAGGATCGCCGGAGGGGTTCCATGAAAGCGAGAAAGTGAGCCAAGTCACGCGCGTGCGCAAGAGTGGCAAAACGGGCAATGAACCCAAGTGCCTATTAATCAGCGGGCCATGGAATCCGCTGCTCCCATGTGTGGTGGAAGACCACCTCGGCCCCCTCGGAGCACATCACCTCATTTACCGCCAAGAGGTCGCCCGAGAGGCCGTCCAAGAGGTCGCCCGAGAGGCCGTCCGAGAGGCCGTCCGAGAGGCCGTCCGAGAGGCCGTCCGAGAGGTCGCCTTCTTCGTGGTTCGCGCGGTCGTCCGCGAAGGCCGTGCGGTCCGTGTGTCGGAGTTCCGATCGGGTATGGACGGTCGTGGCCCAGGCGGTCTCGGGGCGGTGGAGCCGGATCGTCCGGTCCGAGCGGACGAGCGCGGACCGCGCGTCGCCGTCGCGGACCGTGTACGACTCCCGGGTCTCCTCCGTGACCTCCAGGCCGTCCGGGTGCGCGTGGGTGCCGTTCTCGCGGGGGGTGACGTCGAGCCGCCACTCGTCCCCGGCCGGGTCCCGCACCACCAGCCGCTCGGGGTCGGGCGGGTCCAGCGGGGCGTGGGTGGCGACGCCGAGGGGTTCGGCCTGCTCGGGCTCGGGGAAGCCGATGTCCGGCCGGTCGTCCGGGGTGGCTTGATCGGTGGGGCGGTCCTGGTCGGCGCCCCCGGCCCCGGTCCAGTTGGTGTTTTGTGGGTAAATGCCGGTTTCGTGGTGGCGGACCGGCAGTTCGAAGACGCTTCCCTCCGGGTCGAGGGTGAAACCGGCCTCGGAGCCGGGGGCGGGCCAGAACCAGGGCCAGTACGCGGAGGAGACGGCGAGCCGGACGGTGTGGCCGGGCGGGAACGCGTACCCGGCCGCGCCCAGGTCGAAGGAGACCTCCTCTGCCGCACCCGGCGTCCACGGCACGGCCCCGCCCTCCGCCTCGGGGGCGTGGAGCCGGCCGCCGAGCCGGAACGCGCCCCGGGTCACCAGGGTTGAGGAGCCGTCCGGGGCGACGTCGCAGAGCCGGGCGACCACCTGACCGCGCGGCACCTCGCGGCGCAGCCGCAGCCGTACGCGCGCTCGCCCCAGTACCCAGGTCTCCGCCCCGAGCGGAACGTCGAAGCAGACCGACCGCGCGTCCTCCTCCCGCTGGTCCGGCGGCAGATCGGCGTCGCCCCCGCGCGGGAGGAAGGCGCCCGCGTCGACCCCGGTGTGGAGGGGGGACCGGACGAGCCGGGGGGCGCCCCGGAGGGCGTAGGTCACCCGGGTCACGTCGGGGGAGGGCCAGCCGGCCTCGCCGATCCAGCGGCCGGGCAGGGTGCGGTACGTGGTGGCAGGAGGGTGCGTGGCGATGACGTACGCGCGCAGGAGGGGCTCGGCGAGGGCGCCCGTGTCGGTGTCCTTCAGCCAGTGGTCCCACCAGCGCAGGGTCTCCTGGAGGAAGCCGATCGCGGGGCCGGGTGGCCGGTCCCGGTCGGGGTAGGTGTGCGGCCAGGGGCCGATCAGCCCGCGGACCCGGTCGGGGGGCAGGTGCGCGATCAGGCGGAGGACGGTGTCGTGGTCCGGGTCGTGCCAGCCGCCGACGGCGAGGACGGGGGCGGTGGACGCCGTGAGGCCCGTGAGGGCCGTGCGGCCCGTGAAGGGGGTGACAGTGGTGACGGTGGTGAGGGGCGGGAAGGTGTCGTGGGTGTACGACGGTGGCTCCAGCCCCGCCAGGCGGCGCAGCCACAGTGCGCGCCAGGCCGGGCCCGCGTGGTGCGGGTCGGGCGGGAGGGCGGCGTCGGTGAGGGTGGCCGCCGCCCGGCTGTACGCGCCGCCGGTGAGGGCGGAACCTCCCGTACGGTGCCGGTCGTTGTCGTAGCGGTCGTCGGAGGCGCCGTCGGAGGCGCAGACGCTGACGACCGCCTTGAGCGGCTCGGGCGCGAGGGCCGCGGTCTGGAGGGCGAGGGTGCCGCCCCGTGCGATCCCGAACATGCCGACCTCGCCGTCGCACCACGGCTGTGCCGCGAGCCGGTCCACGACCTCCGCCGCGTCCCGCGCCGGGTGCCCGGCCCCGGGGACGCCCTCGCTGTTGCCGTGTCCGCGCGCGTCGACCCGGACGGAGGCGTAGCCGTGGCCCGCGTACCAGGGGTGGCGCTGGGCGTCGCGCGCCGCGGTCCGGTCGGTCAGCCGGGACGGGGTGTACTCCAGGAGGGCCGGTACGGGCTCGCCGCCCAGCGGGCGCCAGACGCGGGCGTGGAGCAGGGTCCCGTCCGTGAGGGGTACCCGGAGGTCTTCGTGAACCGTCTCGTGGGGGAAGGACGTACGAATGTGCATCAGGGTGTGGTCCCTAGGAATGCGGTCGTGCGGGGGGCGGCCCCGTCGTGGGGGGCGGGGTCGTGGGGCGGCTGAAAACCGTGGGGTCGTCCCGCGCGCGGCGGTCCGACCACCGGGGCGGTCACGGTATGGAATCGGGACACCCTCGCCCACTTCCCTACAACTCTATAAATGTCCACTCATATCAGGTGATCAGAAAGATACCGGGCGTGATCCGATAGCGCCCGGCCTGCGCGGGTGGGCGGCAGCGGTGATCGAAACATGACCGGATACGCTGGCGTGAGTGGTGGCAGCGACCTATCGACAAACCGGGTAATCGCCAGTAGACACCAGCAGACAGGAGACCCCTCGTGACCGTCGTCGGGCCGTTCGGGCTGAGCGTGCGGGACCAGGCTCTGGAAGCCGATGTCCAGGCCGGATTGGTTGCTGTCGAGGAAGGGCTGCTAGACGCCACCAAGAGCGAGGTCCCGTTCATCACGGAGGCCGCCCAGCATCTGGTGCGGGCCGGTGGCAAAAGATTCCGGCCACTGCTGGTGATGCTCGCCGCGCAGTTCGGCGACCCCTACGCGCCCGGCATCGTGCCCTCGGCCGTCGTCGTGGAGCTGACCCATCTCGCCACGCTCTACCACGACGATGTCATGGACGAGGCCGCCGTTCGGCGGGGGGTGCCCAGCGCCAACACCCGCTGGGGCAACTCCGTCGCCGTCCTCACGGGTGACTTCCTCTTCGCCCGTGCCTCGCACATACTGGCCGACCTCGGACCGGAGGCGGTGCGGGTACAGGCCGAGGCGTTCGAGCGGCTGGTCACCGGCCAGATCCTGGAGACCGCGGGCCCCGCCGACGGACGCGACCCGGTCGACCATTACCTCGATGTGCTCGGCGGCAAGACCGGCTCCCTGGTCGCCGTCGCCTGCCGGTTCGGCGCGATGATGTCCGGCGCCGACGAGTCGGTGGTCCATGTGCTCACGCAGTACGGCGAGCGCCTCGGAGTCGCCTTCCAGCTCGCGGACGACGTCCTGGACATCGCCTCCGACACTCATGAGTCCGGCAAGACGCCCGGCACCGACCTGCGCGAAGGCATCCCCACCATGCCCGTGCTGCGGCTGCGGGAACGCGCGGCGCAGCTGGGGCTCGCCGAGGACCTCGCGCTGTGCGAACTGCTCGACTCCGACCTCACCGACGACCGTCGGCACGCCGAGGCGCTGACCGCGCTGCGCGCGCACCCCGCGCTGGAGCAGGCCCGCCGCGACACCGTGCGGTACGCCGAGGAGGCGCGGGCCGCGCTCGCGCCGCTGCGGGAGTGCGACGCCCGGGGGGCGTTGGTGGAGCTGTGTGACGCGGTGGTGCACCGCGCCGGGTGAGCGCCCGGCGGGGTGCGTCGCCTCCCGTGTCCCCTACGGGTTGGGGGTAGTCGATCAGGGTTGTGTCATACCGCAGCAGTACACCGAGTTGACTCTGGGGTCTGACGCTTCTCGCCTGGTGATTTGGTCAGATGGTGCGTACGGAAAGGCACCACTCCTCACCGATTCGGGTGAGAATGGCGGCTCAGCGTGCGACCAGCGCACGGACGCGTAGAGACGGACGCGTGGAGACGGAAGCCGCCGCCGACACGGAGGTAACGCACACATGGCACCGTACGAATCCGACGACAGCGCGACGGCCGCGGGCGCCGACGACCGGCGGGCGAGCCGGCGCAAGAAGGCCGCCCGCTACGTCGTCCCGGTCGCGGTGACGGGGGTGGCGGCGGTGACCATCGGACTGGTCCCGGCGATCGCCGACTCCGGCAGCCCCGACCTGCCCGGGATCAGCGCGCAGCAGCTCGTGCAGAACATCGCCGAGTCGGACACCGAGCGGCTGTCCGGCACGGTGAAGATCACCACCGATCTGGGGCTGCCGAACCTCGGCGGTCTGGAGAGCGGTCTGCTGTCCGGCGCCGCCCAGGGCGGACCGGGCGGCGGCGAGGGCTCCTCGGCCGACCCGTCCAGCAAGCTCACCGAACTCGCCGCCGGCACGCACACGCTGCGCGTCGCGGTGGACGGCCCCGACAAGCAGAAGCTGTCGGTGCTGGAGAAGGGGGCCGAGTACAGCCTGATCCACAACGGCAAGGACGTCTGGGGCTACGACAGCGCCTCCAACGAGGTCTACCACTCGACGTCCCCCGAGGGCGCCGATGCCGAGAAGGACGTCCCGGCCACGCCCAAGGACTTCGCCGAGGAGGCGCTGAAGGCGGTCGACGGGACCACGTCGGTCACCGTGGACGGCACCGCGCAGGTCGCCGGGCGCGACGCCTACAAGCTGGTCGTCAAGCCGAAGCAGTCCGGCTCGACGGTCGGTCAGATCACCATCGCGGTGGACGCGAAGACCTTCACGCCGCTGAAGTTCACGCTCACCCCGGCCGGCGGTGGCGCGGCCGTGGTCGACGCCGGGTTCACGCAGGTCAGCTTTGCCAAGCCGGCCGCCTCCACCTTCGACTTCAGCCCGCCGAAGGGCGCGAACGTCACCGAGGAGTCCGACGTCCGGACCCCGGAGCGGCACGAGTCGCAGCCGCAGTCCGAGAAGGACCTGGCCAAGGGCCTCGACGGGCTGAACGTCATCGGCGAGGGCTGGAACGCGGTCGCGGTCCTCGACACCGGCGGCCAGGGCGTCCCGTCCGGCTCCGAGGTCGGCGGCGAGTTCGGCGGCTTCCTGGACTCCTTCGGCGACAAGGTCAGCGGCACGTTCGGCGACGGCACGGTCTTCAAGACCCGCCTCATCAACGCCCTGATCACCGAGGACGGCAAGGTCTACGTCGGCGCGGTCACCCAGGACGCGCTGGTCAAGGCGGCCGAGTCGGGGAAGTGACGGCATGACGGTGTGACGGCCGGGGCCGGGACCAGGTCGAAGGACCGGGCCCCGGCCCCGGCGTCTCGGGGACGGATCCCCGGCGTCTCGGGGACGGATCCCCGGCGTCTCGGGGACGCACCCCCGGCATCCCCGGGACGCACCCCCGGCATCCCCGGGCCGGAGTCTGCGGATACTGGGAGTCGTCCCGCCCACGGTCGATCGAGGGAGCCCGCATGGAGGAAGCGTCCGCCATGGAGGCACCGGGGCCGGACGTCGTGCAGGCACCGGGCTCGGATGCCGTGGGGGAGCGTATGGATGGGCAGGACGCCGGACCGGACGCCGGACGGGAGGACGAGGGCGTCATCCAGACCCGCGCGCTCACCAAGCGCTACCGGGGCGGTCAGCTCGCCGTGGACGGTCTCGACCTGAGCGTCCCCGCGGGCAGCGTCTTCGGCTTCCTCGGCCCCAACGGCTCCGGCAAGACCACCACCATCAGAATGCTGATGGGCCTCATCGAACCCACCTCCGGCACCGCCCGCGTACTGGGACGGCCCATGCCCCGCGCCACCCGCGCCGTCCTCCCGCACGTCGGCGCCCTCATCGAGGGCCCCGCCCTGTACGGCTTTCTCTCCGGCCGCGACAATCTGCTGCGCTACGACGCCGCCGACCCCACCGCCGACCCCCGCACCCGGCGCCCGCGGGTCGCCGCTGCGCTGGACCGGGTCGGGCTCGCCGCGGCGGCCGGCAAGAAGGCCAGGGCGTACTCCCTCGGCATGAAACAGCGGCTCGGACTGGCCGCCGCGCTGCTCCAGCCCCGCAGACTGCTGGTTCTGGACGAGCCGACCAACGGCCTCGACCCCCAGGGCATGCGGGAGATCCGCGCCCTGGTGCGGGAACTGGCCTCCGACGGCACCACGGTCTTCCTCTCCTCCCATCTGCTGGACGAGATCGAGCAGGTCTGCACCCATGCCGCCGTGATGGCCCGGGGCCGGCTGATCACCCAGGGGCCGGTGGCCGACCTGGCCGCCGGGACCCGCGGGCGCCTCGTCGTGACCACCCCGGACCCGGCGGACGCGGCGCGGGTGCTGAAGGAGCAGGGGGTCGGGGACGTCGTACTGGAGGACGACCGGGTCTCCGGTGAGCCCCCGGAGGGAGAACTCGCCGATGTCAACGCCGCGTTGGTCGCGGCGGGGGTGCGGGTGCGGGGGTTCGCGGTGGAGCGGGCCTCGCTGGAGGACGCCTTCGTGGCGCTGACCGGGGAGGGATTCGATGTCGCGGGCTGAGCCGAAACCCGCCAACGGGGCGAAGGACGGGGCCAGGGCCGGTGCCGAGGCCGGTGCCGGTGCCGAGAACGGGGCCGGGGCCGGTGCCGTGGACGGCGAGGCGACCCTCACCCGTGCGCCCCATCCGCTGTGGACCCTCGGGCTGCTGCGCAGCGAACTCGGCGTCACCTTCCGGCGCTGGCGCACCCTCGCGCTGCTCGGGGTGCTGGCGGCGGTGCCGATCCTGGTGGGGATCGCCGTGAAGATCGAGACCGGCGACGGCTCGTCGCCGGGCGGTGGGGGAGACGGTGGCGCGGGCCCGGCGTTCATCGCCCAGATCACCAACAACGGGCTCTTCCTGGTATTCACCGCGCTCGCCGCCACCCTGCCGTTCTTCCTGCCGATGGCCGTCGGCGTGGTGGCGGGCGACGCGATCGCCGGGGAGTCGAACGCCGGGACCCTGCGTTATCTGCTGGTCGCGCCCGCCGGGCGGACCAGGCTGCTGATCACCAAGTACGCCACCGTGGTCCTGTTCTGCCTCGCCGCGACCCTGGTGGTCGCGGTCTCGGCACTGATCACGGGCGCGCTGCTGTTCCCGATGGGTGAGCTGACGACGATCTCCGGTACGCGGATCGGCTTCGGCGAAGGGCTGGGCCGGGCCCTGCTGATCGCCCTGGTCGTCGCCGCGTCGCTGATCGGGCTTGCGGCACTGGGGCTGTTCGTGTCCACCCTCACCGGGAGCGGGATCGCGGCGATGGCGACGACCGTCGGGCTGCTGATCACCGTGCAGATCCTCGGCCAGATTCCGCAGCTTAGCGCCCTGCACCCCTACTTCTTCTCGCACTACTGGCTGTCCTTCGCCGACCTCATGCGCGAGCCGGTGTACTGGGACGACCTGATGAAGAACCTCGGACTGCAAGCGCTCTACGCGGTGGTGTTCGGCTCAGCGGCCTGGGCACGCTTCACGACGAAGGACGTCACCGCCTAACCGCCGACACCCGCCCTCCTCCCGCATCCCTCCTCCCTCATCCCTCACCCTTCTTCCCCCTCCTGCTCGTACGGGAAGCGGGCCAGGGGCGCCTCCTGGGCGAAGAAGGTCTTGGCCCGGGCCAGCGCCTCCGTGTCCTTCCGTACGTCCCCCGGCTTGCTGCCATTGCCCAGCAGCACTCCGCCGAAGCGCATCCGCATGTACGCCGCCGAGTGATTCAGCGTGCCGACGAGCGGGTCCGCCACCTCGAACTCGTCGTGCGCCAGGGCCGTCACGCCCCACAGGGTGCGGCCGGCCATGGTGTCGTGGAAGTCGAGGCCGGGGGTGCGCAGCCAGCCCGACCAGTAGTCGAGGTAGCGCTTGGTGCTGGCGGACACCGTGTACCAGTACAGCGGCGAGGCGATCACGATGTCCGTCGCGGCGAGGGTCGCGTCCAGGAGTTCGGCCACCGGGCCCTCGGTGGGCCGTAGGTGATCGCTGTCGTGACGCAGGTCCTCGAACTCGGGTACGTCGAGTGCGGCGAGGTCGATCCAGTGCTGCTCCACGTCCGAGGGCAATTGCGCGGCGGCCTCGCGGGCGAGCAACTCGGTGTTGCCGTCGCTGCGGGCGCTGCCCAGTACGAAGAGAAAGCGGCGGGTCATGAGGGCTCCCAGGGCTACGGGCAGGTCTACGGGTGAATGTCGCTGCCAGGTCTGCGGATGCATATTGCTACGCGTACGACGACTAAGCGCTCATGCATTATGTGCACATGCATTGAATGCTTGTCCAGCACTCCGCTCCGCCCATCGCCGGGCGACCTTCAGCAGGGTCTGTTCTCGGCCATGTGGGGCCACGATCTGGAGTCCGGCCGGGCATCCGTCGCCGTCGAGGCCGGCCGGGAGGCTGATCGCCGGATGCCCGCTGAGGTTGAAGGCCCAGGTCAGCTCGGTGGAGTAACGCTCACCCGGCCCGTCGTGACCGTGCGGGGCGTTGGGGGTGGTGGGGGTGAGGAGGAGGTCGGTGCGGGCGAAGAGGGCGGAGAGGCGTGCGTTGTTGGCGGCCTGGACGGGGTGGGCGAGACGGGTGGGCGGGAAGGCACCGGTGCCGGTGCCGATACAGGTGGCTGTGCCGATACCGATGCCGATACCGATACCGATACCGGTGCCGGTGCCGGTGCCGGTGCCGGTGTCGGTACGGCGAAGGGCCGTCCACGCGGGGGCCGGGTCGATGAGGCGCGGGTTCGGGGAGGGCGCGGCGAGGGTGAACGCGCCCGTGTCCGCGAGGCGGAGCGCGGCGGAGTGGGCGAGGGCCAGGGGCTCGGGGTCGGGCGTGGCGAAGCCGAGGTCGGGGGACCAGGTGGCGGTGGGGGAGGCGAGGTGTCCGTCCGGCCGCCCGTGCGGTTCGGAAACCAACCGCATGTACAGTGCGGCGTCTTCGGGGCAGCGGGTGAGGACCCCCGGGGAGGCGAGGCCCGTGCGGTCCGGGGTCGGGAGGCGGCCGTTGGTCGTCTTCAGGCCGATGACCCCGCACCAGGCCGCCGGGATCCGTATCGACCCCGCCCCGTCGCTGCCGGTGGCCAGCGGCACAAGGCCCGCCGCCACCGCCGCGGCCGACCCCGCGGAGGAGCCGCCCGGCGTGCGGTCCGGCCGCCAGGGGTTGACCGTACGGCCGTACCGCCCGAGCCCCCAGGTCTGCCAGGCCGTGCCCGGTCCGGGGACCGAGGTGGCCCCCACGGGTACGCACCCGGCGGCGATCAGTGCCCGCGCGTCCGCCGCGCGCAGCCCGGTCCGCCGCCCCTTCACCCCGATCGGCACCCCGGCCAGCGGCAGCGCCTCGCCCGCCGCCACCCGCGCGTCCACCTCCGCCGCGTGACGCAGCGCCGCCTCGTCCCACACCTCGCGGAACGCGTTCAGGGAGGGCTCGATCCGGGCGATCCGGTCGAGCGCGGCGGCCACGGACTCGACCGCGTGGAGGGCGCCGGAGCGGACGGCGGAGGCGATGGTGTGGGCGCAGGGCGCCACCGGCGGCGACAGGGCGGGGACGGGTTTCATGGGAGCATGCTCCACCGGTCCCGCTCGGGCGGTTCCTGCCCGGGCCGTGTGCCGGTGAGCGCAGGTCGGGGGAGGGACCGGTACTTGAGACAGGGCTGTGACGGGGCGGTGACGCGTGTCGTCCCGCGGGGCGGGACACTCGACGTAGATGGACGCGGAAGGCTCGCGGACACATCCGAGTGAGGGAAGCGATGTCTCGACTCAGCCGCGAGAAGATGCGGGAACCCCAGCGCGCCGCACAGCCCGGCGCCCTCGCGGCGACGCCGATCGAGGTCCAGGTCACCGGAACGGGTGATACGGGCGGTACGGCGGGTGCCTCCGTCGCCGGGGTACCGGTCGTCGTGGCGCCCGGCCAGGAACTCCAGCAGGCGGTGCTCGACCGGTTGCGCGCAGCCGCGCAGACCGCCGGCCGGTCCGTCCTCGCCAGGGTCCACGACGAGCGCGCCGGCTACGTCATCCCGCTCCGGGTCGACCCCGACGGCTCCAGCCATCTGGCGGGGGACCCGACCCCGGTGAGCGCGGCCAAGCCAGCGGCCGTGCCCACGTCAGCGCCTACGTCCGCACCCGCGCCACCCGCGCCACCCGCGCCACCCGTGCCCACACCCGCGCCTGCTCCCACGCCCGCGCCACCCGCGCCACCCGTGCCCGCATCCGCTCCCGCGTCGCCGCTGCCCGCGCCCGAGCCCGGGTCGGGCCCCGCCGCCGATCTCGCCACCAGCTTCCTACGACTCCCCTCCCAGGTCTTCGAACCGGTGCAACCCATGCCCTCAGCTCCCTCGCCCGCCGCCCCCGCCCCTTCTCTGTCCCCGTCCCCTTCCCCTTCCCCCTCCTCCTTCCCGCCGCCCACGCCCCTCGGTGAGAACACCCCCACCTTCCCGTTGCGGGCGCTCCCCGGCACCGTCGTACCGCCCACGGGGGTGTTCGGTCCGCCACCGGTCATGGACGTGCCCGTACCGCCCGTCTCCGAACCGGCCTCGGCGGCGCCCCGGGCCGAACCGGCTCCCCGTCCCGCCTCCGACGCCGAACCCCCGCGCCACACGGGGCTCGCCGCCCTCGTCCTCGGGGTCGATCCCGAGCCCGCCGTCAAGCCCACCCCGACCCCTCCGCGCGGGTTCGACGCGGTCGCCGAGGCGGTGCTGGACGACCAGCCGCCCGCCAGGACGCCGTTCGCGGAGCCGATGGCACGGATCGGGGACGCCGTGAAGGAAGGGCGTACGGAGACCGCGGCCACGCTCGCCGAGGAGGCGCTGGCCCAGGCGTCGGACACGCTGGGCGCCGGGCACCCCGAGGTGCTCAGGCTCGCCGAACTCACCGCATACGTCGCCTATCTGGCCGGGGATCCCGAGCGGGCCTTCCGGCTGTCGCTCGATCTCGCGCGGGCGTACACCCCGTCGGGCGACGAGGAGGCCGCGTACGCCGCCTACGGCAACGTACAGAGCGCGGCCACCGCGTGGCGGGCCGTACGGGATCCCGAGCGGGGGCTGGAACTGGGCCGGGAGCTGATCGCCGTATGGGCGCGGATGGCGGCCGAACCCGTGGGTCCGGCCGCCGGCGACGGCGAGCAGCTGGAGTCGGCCCGCGCCCGGATGGACCGCCTCACGGCCCGCGCGCGGCAGGGCTGAGAGGCGGGCCCGGTCGGGCTCAGCCCGAAAGCTCCCACACCGCGTGCGCTATGGCGTCGCTGTTCCGGTTGAGCGCGGTGTCGTTGACGCTGGCGGTGGTGTCGCAGGAGGAGTGGTAGCAACTGTCGAACGCGCGGCCCGCCGTGCCGCCCCACTTCGCCGCCTGTGCCGACGACTTGACCCGGCTGGCGCCCGTGAAGAGGCCGCCGACCGGTATGCCGGCGTTCTTGAACGAGGCGTGGTCGGAGCGGCCGTCGCCCTCGGTCTCGATCTCGGTGGGTACGCCGATGCCGGTGAAGTAGTCCTTGAAGGTCTTCTCCAGTACGGGGTCGTCGTCGTAGACGAAGTAACCGGCGTTGGTGGAGCTGATCATGTCGAAGTTGAGATAGCCGCTGATGCGGGCCCGGTCCCCGGTCGCCAGGCTGTTGACGTAGTACCGGGAGCCGACCAGCCCCAGCTCCTCGGCTCCCCACCAGGCGAACCGCAGATGCTTGACGGGCTTGAGGTCGGCTCGGGCGACCGCGAGGGCGGTCTCCAGTACGGCGGCGGAGCCGGACGCGTTGTCGTTGATGCCGGGTCCGGACGCCACGCTGTCCAGGTGCGCGCCGGCCATGACGACCTGCGCGGGGTCGCCTCCGGGCCAGTCGGCTATCAGGTTGTAGCCGACCCGGCCGGAGGAGGTGAACTGCTGGATCGTGGTGGTGAACCCGACCGCGTCCAGCTTGGCCTTCACATAGTCCAGGGAGGCCCGGTAGCCGGTACGGCCGTGCGCCCGGTTGCCGCCGTTGGCGGCGGCTATGGACTGGAACTGGGTGAGGTGCGCCTTGACGTTGGCGAGGGGGATGTCCGGCGCGGCGGCGACGGCCGGGGGTGCGGTGGGGACGGAGGCGGGGGCTGAGGCGGGGGCGGCACCAGCGAGGGAACCACCGGTCAGCACGGTGGCGACCGCGACGACGGCAGCCGTGGCCGCCCGCCCGGAAACGGAGAGCTTCATGTGTGGGGGCTCCGAATTCCGTGGGAGTCCCGTGGGGTGGCCACAGGGCTCCACAGTGAATGGGGTGCCTGGATGGTGAAGCTGTGACTGACTCTCCGTCAAGAGATCGAATCAGACAGTTGTTTGGCGAGGGACAGCCGTACGGTTCCGGTCGGGTCGGTTCCGGTCGGTCTCACTCGATCTGAGTCGGCCCTGGTCGATTCCGGGCGGTTTCGGTCTGTTCCGTTCCGTTCCGGTCCGTTCCGGTCAGTGCAGGCAGAACTCGTTGCCCTCCGGGTCCGACATCACGAGCCATTCGCCCCCTGCCTGCTTCACCTCTTCCAGCACACTCGCGCCCAGCGCCGTCAGCCGGTCCCGCTCGGCGGAGCGCCGCTCGGCACCGGGGTGCAGGTCGAGGTGGAGGCGGTTCTTGCCGGTCTTCGGCTCCGGAACGCGCTGGAAGAGGAGTCGTCGGCCGAGGCCGGTGCCGCTCTCCTCGTCGTAGAGGTCGTCGGGATGGCGTACGGCGACCAGGTCGCGGAAGGTCAGCCGGCCGTTGTGCTCCTGTGTGGCCTCAGGGGGGAGTGCGCCCAGTTTCAGCAGGTGCTCGATGAGGGCGTTGTTGTCCTCGACCGTGTAGTGCAGGGCGGCGCCCCAGAAGTCGGCCTGGGCCTGGGGGTCCGCGCAGTCGATGACGACCTTCCAGTGGATCGGGTCGGTGGGTCGTGCCGGGGCGGCTGTCTCGTTCTCGCTCATGTAACCATCTATAGTAGTTACATGAGTGGACGCGCAAGGGAAAAGCCGGAACGGCCTCCCGGCATCACACTGAGAACGCATGAGGGCACGCCCTACCGCTTCGACCCGGGCGCGCTCTGTCTGGAGCTGCTGACGACCGGCGGCCCCGGCGACTTCGCCCGTTTCGAGGTGCTGCACGAGCCCGCGGACCTGGCGGCGTGGGCCGACCGCAGCCGGCTGCCGAAAGGGCTGGAACTCGCCGTCACGGACGCCGAGCTGACCGCCGTGAGGGAGTTCCGGGACACGCTCTACCTGCTCGCCGCCGACCACGTGCACGGGCGTCCGGTCGACGCGGGGCGTCTCGACGCCGTCAACGCGGCGGCGGCCGAGGCGCCGCTCGTGCCCCGGCTCACCGCCGACGGCACCCGCGCCTGGCCGCCCGGCGCCGCCACCGGCACCCAGGTGCTGTCCACGGTCGCCCGGGACGTGATCGACCTGTTCGGGGGGCCGTACGCCGACCGGGTCCGCGAATGCGGCTCCCACAACTGCTATCTGCTGTTCGTGGACACCTCACGCCCGGGCCGCCGCCGCTGGTGCTCCATGGAGCACTGCGGGAACCTCGCGAAGGTGCGGGCCCATCGCGACCGGGCCCGCACCTCCGACAGGCCCTAGCTCAGCCGGCCTTCCGCGTCTCCGTCGTCTCCGTCGTCTCCGTCGTCCCTGCCGTCCCCGCTGTCCCTGCCGTCCCCGTCGTCTCCCTCGCGTCGTACGCCGCCCGGGCCGCCGCGATCTCGTTGCGGTGGTGCTCCGTCCAGGCCACCAGGGACTGGATCGTGGAGTGCAGGGTCTTGCCGAGCGAGGTCAGCTCGTAGTCGACGCGCGGCGGCACCACCGCGTGCACGGTCCGCCGGACCAGTCCGTCGCGCTCCAACTGGCGCAGGGTCACGGTCAGCATCCGCTGGCTGACCCCGTCGATCTCGCGGCGCAGTTCGGAGAAGCGCAGCCGCCTGGTGTCCAGCAGCGCGATCACCAGCAGTGACCACTTGTCCGCGATCCGGTCCAGGATCTGGCGCACCTCGCAGTCCTCCCGGGTGTCCCACTGGAACGCGTCCGCGTCGAAGCACTTCACGGTGAAATCCGCGGTGCCCTCGGAGTTACTCGGTGACTTCAAAGTGCCTTCTTCCATGGCTCCCGATGCTGCCGCACCCTTGTCGTGGTTACAAGAGGGAACCGACTCACGAGAAGGAACCGACCCACACAAGGGAACCGGCCGCTCGGAAGGGAACTGGCCCTCACCTCCGTAACCGCAATCCCCTCTCTCTCGCTGTGCTGATTTCGAGGAGTCCTCATGGGCACCCGCGCCTGGGCCTTGCTGCTCGTGCTGTGCGGAACGATCTTTCTGGAGGGCATCGACGTCGCGATGCTGGGCATCGCGATCCCGTCGATCCGGGCCGACCTCGGCCTCTCCACCGGTGAGGCGGCCTGGGTGATGAGCGCCTACGTGCTCGGGTACGCCGGTTTCACCCTGCTCGGCGGTCGCGCGGCCGACCTGCTGGGCAGGCGCCGGATGTTCCTGCTGGGGCTGTTCGTCTTCCTGGTCTTCTCCGGCCTCGGCGGCGTCGGCACCGAAGGCTGGATGCTGATCGTCTCCCGGTTCGTCACCGGGGTCTCCGCCGCCTTCATGACCCCGGCCGCGCTCTCCCTCATCACCACGTCCTACGAGGAGGGCCCCCAGCGCAACAAGGCGCTGCTGGTCTTCGCGGGCACCGCCGCCGGGGGTTTCTCGCTCGGCCTGGTGATCGGCGGACTGCTCACCCAGCTCGGCTGGCGCTGGGTCTTCTTCGCGCCCGTGCTGCTGGCGGCGGTGATCCTGGTCGCCGCGATACGGCTGGTGCCGCATTCCAGCGGTCCGGTGCCGCACTCCAGGGGTCCGGTGCCGACCTCCAGCGAGGTGCCGCCCTCCAGCGGTGGACGGGGACGGGGTGACTTCGACGTCCTCGGCGCCGTCACGGCCGCCGGTGCCATGCTGCTGGGCGCCTACACCGTCGTACGCCTCGAACACGGGCTGCACGACTGGCCGCGGACCGCCGCCTTCGGGCTCGCCGCCCTGCTGTTCGGCATCGCTTTCGTCGTCGTGGAGCGGCGGGCCGCGTCGCCGCTGGTCCGGCTGGGCATCCTGCGCAACGGGGCCATGGTCCGCGCGGACATCGGCGCGCTGCTCTTCGTCGGCGCCTTCTTCGGCTTCCAGTTCGTGGTGACGCTGTACATGCAGGAACTGCGCGGCTGGACGTCCCTCCAGACCGCGGTCGCGCTGATCGCCATGGGCCTGGACGCGGTCCTCGCCCCGACCCTCACCCCGAAGCTCGTCAACCGCTACGGCAACGTCCGGGTCGTCCTCGGCGGCTTCGTGGTCGCGATCGTCGCGTACGCGCTGTTCCTGCCCGTCGGCATGGACTGGACGTACGCGGCCATGTTCCCGACCCTCGTCCTCGCCGGGGTCGCCTTCGCGCTGGCCTACGGGCCGCTGACGATCGCCGCGACCGACGGGGTCGCCGAGCGGGAGCAGGGGCTCGCGGGCGGGCTGCTGACCACGGCGACCCAGTTCGGCTCGGCCATCGGGATCGCCGCGGTCACCGCCGTCTACGGCTTGGCGTCGACCGGTGCGGGCTCGGGGCCGGCCGGAGCGGGAGGGGCCGGAGGGGCCGGAGGGGCCGGTGGGGCCGGTGGAGCGGGTGCCGGCGCGGAGGAGACGCTGTCCGCGTTCCGCGCGGCACTGATGGTGCCGGTCGTGATGGTGGCACTCGGCACCCTGGTCACGCTGGTGTCGCTGATCAGGGTCCGCGCCGCCCGCCGTGAGGCCCGCAGCGCGTCCCAGGTGAGCATCGTCAGCGCCAGCCACACCAGCGCGAACCCGGCCCAGCGCTCGGCGGGCATGGCCTCGCGGAAGTAGATCACCCCGAGCAGGAACTGGGAGACCGGGGCCAGATACTGGAGCAGGCCCAGCGTGGACAGGGGCACGCGGATCGCCGCCGCGCCGAAGCAGATCAGCGGCAGCGCGGTCACCACACCCGTCGCGGCGAGCAGCGCCGCGTGCCCCGCGCCCTCGGTGCCGAAGGTCGAGTCGCCCTGGCTGCTCAGCCAGACCAGATAGGCCACCGCGGGCAGGAACTGCACGGCGGTCTCGGCGGCCAGCGACTCCAGCCCGCCGAGGCCGACCTTCTTCTTCACCAGGCCGTAGGTGGCGAAGGAGAAGGCGAGGGTGAGCGAGATCCAGGGCAGCCGGCCGTAGCCGACGGCGAGGACCAGCACGGCCGCGAAGCCGACACCGACCGCCGCCCACTGCACCGGCCGCAGCCGCTCCTTCAGCAGCAGCACGCCCATCGCGATGGTGACCAGCGGGTTGATGAAGTAGCCGAGCGACGCCTCGACGACCTGGCCGTTGTTGACGGACCAGATGTAGAGGCCCCAGTTGACGGTGATCACCGCCGCGGCGACCGTGATCAGCGCCAGTCGCCGGGGCTGGCGCAGCAACTGACCGGCCCAGGCCCAGCGCCGTACGACCAGCAGCACCGCGACCACCACGATCAGCGACCACGCCATGCGGTGGGCCAGGATCTCCACCGCGCCGGAGGGTTTGAGCAGCGGCCAGAACAGCGGGACGAGCCCCCACATCCCGTAGGCCGCGAAGCCGTTCAGCAGCCCTGTGCGCCGCTCGCCCCCGGGCTCGCGCCCCCCGCTCGACGTCCCGGTCACGGGCCGCCCTCCTTCACGCCTCAGCCGCACCGCCGCACCCGCCGGATGCCGGCGCGCACACGCGGTTCCCGCGCACACGCACGTGCGATGTCCGCACGCTCGCACGAAGGTAGCGCCGGGCGAGGTCCGCTGTCATGTCTGTACCGGCATACGGTCATGACATGGGTGGGGGGTGAGGGAGGGAGCGGGGAGGGGGCGAGGTCAGTCCCGGAGTGCCGCGAGGGCGGGGGTCGGTCGAGGTCTGTCGAAGTCGGTCGAAGTCGGTCGAGTCGGTGGGGTCCGGACCGGGGCAGGCAGGCGAAAGGCCCGGGTGGATCCACCCGGGCCGTCCGGCGGGTCAGCCGTCGGGGGCCGTACGTCAGCCCCCCACCGTCCAGGTGTCGCCACCGGCGAGCAGCGTGGCGAGGTCGCCCTTGCCGTTCTGTTCGACGGCGGCGTCGAGTTGGTCGGTCATCTGATCGTCGTAGACGGGCCGTCGGGTGGCCCGCAGGACGCCGATGGGGGTGTGGTGGAGGGTGTGCGGGTCGGCGAGGCGGGAGAGCGCGAAGGCGGTGGTCGGTGACGCGGCGTGGGCGTCGTGGATCAGGACCCGCGCCTCGTTCTCGGGGGTGACGTCCACGATGTGGAGGTCACCGGTGTGCGGGTCCCGGACGACGCCCCGGCCGCCGTCGGCGCCGAAGCGGATCGGCTGCCCGTGCTCCAGGCGGATGACGGCCTCCTGGGCCTGCTGTCTGTCCTTGAGGACGTCGAAGGCGCCGTCGTTGAAGATGTTGCAGTTCTGGTAGATCTCGACCAGCGCCGTGCCGGGGTGTTCGGCGGCCTGGCGCAGGACGTCGGTGAGGTGTCTGCGGTCGGAGTCGACGGTGCGGGCGACGAAGGACGCCTCGGCCCCGAGGGCGAGGGAGACCGGGTTGAAGGGGGCGTCGAGGGAGCCCATCGGGGTGGACTTGGTGATCTTCCCGGTCTCGGAGGTGGGCGAGTACTGGCCCTTGGTGAGGCCGTAGATCCGGTTGTTGAAGAGGAGGATCTTGAGGTTGACGTTGCGGCGCAGGGCGTGGATGAGGTGATTGCCGCCGATGGAGAGGGCGTCGCCGTCGCCGGTGACGACCCAGACGGACAGGTCGCGGCGGGAGGTGGCCAGTCCGGTGGCGATGGCGGGGGCGCGGCCGTGGATGGAGTGCATCCCGTAGGTGTTCATGTAGTACGGGAAGCGGGAGGAGCAGCCGATGCCGGAGACGAAGACGATGTTCTCCCGGGCCAGGCCGAGGGAGGGCATGAAACCCTGCACCGCGGCCAGGACGGCGTAGTCACCGCAGCCCGGGCACCAGCGCACCTCCTGGTCGGACTTGAAGTCCTTCATGCTCTGGAGGGCGTCGGCCTTGGGCACGAGGGAGAGGGCTTCGATCGTGCCGGTGCCGGTGCCAGTGCCTGTACTCGGGCCGGGGCCGGGGCCTGTACTCGGGCCGTGGCCGGTGCCGGGGCCCGTGGCCGGGGCCGTGCCCGTGTCCGGTGCGGTGCTCGTGTCCGGTGCGGTCGTCTCAGCCATCGATGGTCTCCTTGAGCGCCGTGGCGAGCTGCTCGGCTTTGAACGGCATGCCGTTGACCTGGTTGTGGCTGTGGGCGTCGACCAGGTATTTCGCGCGGATCAGGGTGGCGAGCTGGCCGAGGTTCATCTCGGGGACCACGACCTTGTCGTACCCCTTCAGCACCTCTCCGAGGTTCGGCGGGAAGGGGTTGAGGTGGCGCAGGTGGGCCTGGGCGATGGGCAGCCCGGCCGCGCGCAGCCGCCGTACCGCCGCGGTGATCGGCCCGTAGGTGGAGCCCCAGCCCAGGACCAGGGTGCGGGCCCCGTCGGGGTCGTCGACGGCCAGGTCGGGCACGGCGATGCCGTCGATCTTGGCCTGCCGGGTGCGGACCATGTGGTCGTGGTTGGCGGGGTCGTAGGAGATGTTCCCCGTGCCGTCCTGCTTCTCGATGCCGCCGATCCGGTGCTCAAGCCCCGGCGTCCCCGGCACCGCCCAGGGCCGGGCGAGGGTCCCGGGATCACGCTTGTAGGGCCAGAACACCTCGCTCCCGTCCTCCAGCGTGTGGTTCGGGCCCTGCGCGAACTGCACCCGCAGATCGGGGAGTTCCCCGGTCGCGGGGATGCGCCAGGGCTCGGAGCCGTTGGCGAGGTAGCCGTCGGACAGCAGCATGACCGGGGTGCGGTAGGTCAGCGCGATCCGGGCCGCCTCCAGCGCCGCGTCGAAGCAGTCGGCCGGGGTGCGCGGCGCGACGATCGGCACCGGCGCCTCACCGTTGCGGCCGAACATGGCCTGGAGCAGGTCGGCCTGCTCGGTCTTGGTCGGCAGGCCGGTCGAAGGCCCGCCCCGCTGGATGTCGATCACCAGCAGCGGCAGTTCCAGCGACACCGCGAGGCCGATCGTCTCCGACTTCAGCGCCACACCGGGACCGCTGGTGGTGGTGACGGCGAGGGAGCCGCCGAACGCGGCACCGAGCGCGGCGCCGATCCCCGCGATCTCGTCCTCGGCCTGGAAGGTCCGTACCCCGAAGTTCTTGTGCCGGCTCAGCTCGTGCAGCACGTCCGAGGCTGGGGTGATCGGGTAGGAGCCGAGATAGAGCGGCAGATCGGCCTGGCGGCTCGCCGCGATCAGACCATAGGCCAGGGCCAGGTTCCCGGAGATGTTGCGGTACGTCCCGGCGGGGAACGCGGCGGCGGCCGGCGCCACCTCGTAGGAGACCGCGAAATCCTCCGTCGTCTCCCCGAAGTTCCAGCCCGCGCGGAACGCCGCGATGTTGGCCGCCGCGATCTCCGGCTTCCTCGCGAACTTCGTCCTGAGGAATTCCTCCGTCCCCTGCGTCGGGCGGTGGTACATCCACGACAGCAGCCCCAGCGCGAACATGTTCTTGCTGCGCTCGGCCTCCTTGCGCGTCAGACCGAAGTCCTTCAGCGCCTGCACCGTGAGGGTCGTCAGCGGCACCGGATGCAGGTGGTAGCCGTCCAGCGAACCGTCCTCCAGCGGATTGTCCGCGTAGCCGACCTTCTGCATCGCCCGCTTCGTGAATTCGTCCGTGTTCACGATGACCTCCGCCCCCCGCGGCAGATCACCCACATTCGCCTTCAGCGCCGCCGGATTCATCGCCACCAGCACGTTCGGCGCGTCACCGGGGGTGAGGATGTCATGGTCCGCGAAGTGCAGCTGGAACGACGACACCCCCGGCAGCGTCCCCGCCGGAGCACGGATCTCCGCGGGAAAGTTCGGCAACGTCGACAGGTCATTGCCGAACGAGGCGGTCTCCGACGTGAACCGGTCCCCCGTCAGCTGCATACCGTCGCCTGAGTCACCCGCGAACCTGATGATCACCCGGTCCAGCCGGCGGATGTCTTTCGCCCCCGCCGGTTTGCGCTGCTCTCCCACGACGGTTCCGTCGCCCTGTTCCGTCTCGCTGCTGACCTGGCTCGTCACTGAACTGGACCTCCTTCGAGGCGGCTGTCGAGGTGCGGCCTTCCCGCAGGCCCACCCGGATCAACCCTACGTCCGCAAGGGCCGCCCACCCGGAGCCATTCGCATGATGAACACCCCCCGGGGACGACGCGCCACCCGGACGGGCACCGCCGGGACACAGCCGTTGAGCCGATCCGTACGGGCTGTACGGGGGAGGCGGGCCGTTCCCGCTGTTCAGGCTGTACGGGTGAGGCGGGCGGTCATGAGTTCAGGTAGGTGAGCACCGCCAGCACCCGCCGGTGGTCCCCGTCGCTCGGGGACAGCCCGAGCTTCAGGAAGATGTTGCTGACATGCTTCTCGACGGCTCCGTCACTCACCACGAGCTGCTTGGCGATGGCCGAATTCGTACGTCCCTCCGCCATCAGCCCCAGCACTTCCCGTTCCCGGGGAGTCAGCCCCGCGAGCACGTCCTGCTTCCGGGAGCGCCCGAGCAACTGCGCGACGACCTCGGGGTCCAGCGCCGTACCGCCCTCGGCGACCCGCACCACCGCGTCCACGAACTCCCGGACGTCGGCCACCCGGTCCTTGAGCAGATACCCGACCCCGCGACTGGAACCGGCCAACAACTCGGTCGCGTACCGCTCCTCCACGTACTGCGACAGCACCAGTACCCCGAGCCCCGGATGCGCCTTGCGCAACCGCACCGCCGCCCGGACGCCCTCGTCCGTGTGCGTCGGCGGCATCCGTACGTCCGCCACGACGACGTCCGGAAGCCCGCCCTCGGAGTCCAGCTCGGTCACCGTCTTGATCAACGCCTCCGCGTCACCGACCCCCGCGACCACATCGTGCCCCCGGTCGGTCAGCAGCCGGGTCAGCCCCTCCCGCAGCAGCACCGAATCCTCGGCGATGACCACCCGCACTCTGTCCTCCACGTTCCTCGGCCCCCCAGCCCGGCCCGCCGTCCCCGACGACCGGCTCAATCCCACACCACGAACAAGTCCAGCATTCCAGCATTCAGAGCTGAGTGTGTATGGGTGGGGGTGGGGGTGTGGGCTCTTATGGTTTTTCGGGGAGTGTGCGCCGATATCCCCGATGTGGCTGATATCGCCGATATCGCTGATGTGGGCGATGCCGGCGATGTGGCCGATGTCAGTGATGTGGGCGGGGTCGGCGATGTGGCCGATGTCGGCGATATGGGCGGGGTCGGCGATGTGGGCGATCGGCGTGAGCCGGACACGCGCCGGAGAGGGCGCCCGCCGATGGCATGGCACCCTCCCCGCCCGTTCGCCCGCCCGCCGACTCCGGTCCGGACGCCCGCCCCGCCGTCACCTACGCCACGGCAGCTCCGCCGTCACCCGGGTCGGACCCCCGGGCGGCGAGTCCACGACCAGGATCCCGTCCACCGCGTCCAGGCGTTCCGCGAGCCCGGCGAGACCGGAACCGTGCTCGGTGTCCGCGCCGCCCACCCCGTCGTCCACAACCTGGAGCATCAGCCGGTTCTCCACCCGCCACACATCCACCCAGGCCGACCTGGCCCGTGCATGCTTGCTGATGTTCTGGAGCAGCTCGGAGACGGTGAAGTACGCGATCCCCTCGATCGCCGGCGCCGGCCGCTCCACCAGATCCACCTCGACCTGCACCGGCACCGTGCACCGCGAGGCCACCGACGACAGCGCCGCGTCCAGCCCGCGGTCCGTCAGGACGGCCGGGTGGATGCCCCGGGCCAGGTCCCGCAGCTCCTGGAGCGCCGTCTTCACCTCACCGTGCGCCTCGTCCACCATCCGCGCCGCGGCCTGCGGGTCCTCGGACAGCTTCTCCTTCGCCAGCCCCAGATCCATCGCCAGATTGACCAGCCGGGCCTGCGCCCCGTCGTGCAGATCCCGTTCGATACGCCGCAGGTCGGCCGCCGCGGTGTCCACCACGACCCCCCGGTCCGACTCCAGCTCCTCGACCCGCGTCGCCAGCCAGGAGGGGCCGAGCAGCCCGTGCACCATCAGCCGGTCCACCGTCGTCAGCGCCCGCACGATCCACGGCGACGCCAGCACGATCAACACCCCCACCAGCGCGGTCACCCCGATCTCGAAGGGGTTGTCCAGATACATCCGGTGCGTCTCGTCGCCGTACAGCTGGATACCGTCCTGCTCCCCGTACGTCGGGAAGACCCAGAACCACAGCGGGTACGTCATCAGCGTCCAGCCCGTCACCCACACGGTCAGCGCCACGCTGAACGAGAAGACCGCCCACGGCAGATGCAGCACCGAGTACAGCAGCGCCCGCCACGACGAGCCGCTCTTCAGCACCGCCCAGATCCACGCCATCGCGCCGCCCTTGCGGACCCGCAACGGCTCGGGCGAGGCCACGTCGAGCTGGAGCAGCCCACGCGCCCGGGCCCGCTCCAGCGCCCCCATGCCCCGGCAGCCCGCCAGCGCGCCGGCCAGCACCGGCACACCGAGGAAGGTCACCAGCAGACCGGCGCCCAGCGAGAACATCGTGACCGCGTAGACGAACAGCACGATGCTGATCGGCAGGCTGAGCATCACGTACAGGAACTCACGCCAGGCCCGCCCCGCGAACGGCGCCCGCAGCCCGGCCGGCAGCCGCCGCCCGCCCCGGGGACCGTAGTCGGCCCCGTATCCGTGCCCGTACTCGGTTGTGGTCATCGGCTCCGTCCCGTCCTGTCCCTGTCCCTGGTCCTGCTCGCCGCCGACTCGCCTCAGGGCGGGTCTCTCGTCCGTACGCACAGCCTCCCGGCCCGGCGCCCTCCGGACCATGGAGTCCGTCGGAGTCTTGGGAGGGGGGTTTTCCCTACCCCCCCCGCAGCGCCACGGCCACCGCCCCCCCCGTTCCCGGCCACGGCTCTCACCTGATGCGCCCGGCTCCCGGCCACCGGCTCCCGGCTCTCGCCCGAGGCTCCCGGCTCCCGGCTCTCGCCTGAGGCTCCCGGCTCCCGGCTCTCGCCTGAGGCTCCCTGGCTCCCGGCTCTCGCCCGAGGCTCCCGGCTCCCGGCCACCGGCTCCCGGCCACGGGCTCCCGGCCACCGGTTCCCGGCTACCGTCCCCGCGTCCGCTCCTGCGCGTGCTCCCGCTCGCGCCAAGGCAGCTCCGCCGTGACCGTCGTAGGACCCCCTTCGGGGGAATCCACCACGAACAGTCCGTCCACCGCGCCCAGCCGCTCGGCCAGCCCTCGCATGCCCGTACCGCGGTCCAGACTCGCGCCGCCGCGGCCGTCGTCCCAGACCTGGATGAGGAGCCGCTCGTCGGACCGCCACACATCCACCGCCGCCGACCGCGCCCCGCTGTGCTTGCTGACGTTCTGGAGCAGTTCGGAGACGGTGAAGTAGGCGATGCCCTCGATGGCCTCGGCCGGCCTCTCCGGCAGATCGGCCGTCACCTTCACCGGCACCGTGCACCGCGAGGCCACCGACGACAGCGCCGCGTCCAGCCCCCGGTCCGTCAGAACAGCCGGGTGGATGCCCCGGGCCAGATCCCGCAGCTCCTGGAGGGCCAGCTTCACCTCGCCGTGCGCCTCCTCGACCATCGTCGCGGCCGTGTCGGGATCCTCCAGCAGCTTCTCCTTGGCCAGCCCCAGCCCCATCGCCAGATTGACCAGCCGGGCCTGCGCCCCGTCGTGCAGATCCCGTTCGATACGCCGCAGGTCGGCCGCCGCGGTGTCCACCACGACCCCCCGGTCGGACTCCAGTTCGGCGATCCGCCGCTCCAGCCCGTCCCACGGCGACAGCAGCCCGCGCACCATCGCCCGGTCCACATTGGCCAGTCCCCGCGCGATGTACGGCAGCACCGGCCAGAGCACCAGCAGCGACACCAGCGTCACCGCGAAGGTGAACACGCCCCAGGGGAGGCGGATGAAGTCGTACAGCAGCGTCCGCCAGCCGACCGGATCCTTGACCATCAGCCAGATCCCGCTGAGCACCCCGTCCCGCCGGTTGCGGCGCCACGACATCCGGCTCGGCTCGTCCACCCGCACCCCGAGCAGCGCACGGGCCCGCGCCCGCTCCAGCCGGCCGAGCTGCCGGGCCCCCATCAGCCCCACCGCGAGCAGCGGGAACCCGATCACCGTCACGGTCAGCGGAACGCCGGTGAACACCACCACCGCCGCGTAGACGAAGCCGATGAGCGACATCGGCAGATTCGCCAGGAGATGCGTGATCTCCTTCCACGTGCGGGTGTCGTAGGCAGGCCGGGGTGAGGGCGGGCGCTCACCGGCACCGGCCCGGGCACCGGCGGCGCCGGCACCGGCCCTGGTGCTCGCGTCGGCCCTGCCGTCCACGGCGTCCGGCTGCGGGATTCGTTCGGTCATACAGGCCAGCGTGCCTGGCGGCGGACTTCCACGCCATGAGGGGGGCCGCCCGGTCGCACTGAGGAAAACCCCACCCTCCGCGTTCCGAGCCCGACAGGCTGCTTACGGCGCGTTGAGCAGGGCCTAGACTCCCGTGCGACGACGTACAAGACGTACCAGGGGCCGAGGCCGGGACGGGCCAGGGAGTGAGGGGCGGACGTGAGGGAACCGACCGTCGTACCGACCACCGTGCTCGTCGCGGCGGACTACTTCCAGTCGTACTCGGTCGTCGGACTGCTCGCCGCGCTCGGCGTGCTCTTCGTCGCCGTCGCGTTCGGCGCCGGACGCCTGCTGCGGCCGGTCGTGCCGACCCCCGAGAAGCTCATGACGTACGAGTGCGGCGTCGACCCCGTCGGCGAGGGCTGGGCCCACACCCAGGTCCGCTACTACGTCTACGCCTTCCTCTACGTCATCTTCGCCGTCGACTCGATCTTCCTCTTCCCCTGGGCGACCGTCTTCGCCGACCCCGGCTACGGCGCGACCACCCTGGTCGAGATGTTCATCTTCCTCGGCTTCCTCGCCGTAGGACTGCTCTACGCCTACAAGAAGGGGGTCCTCACATGGACGTGACCTCTCCGGACCCGGACCCGGACCCCGTTCCCGTTCCCATTCCCGCTTCCGCTCCCGTTCCCGCTTCCACCCCGGCTCCCGTCGCCGGACCCGTGGACCTTCCCGAACCCGTACGGCTCCCCGAGCCCAAGCGGCTCGGCGCCCTCGCCCGGCTCGCCCCCGAGCCGATGAAGGTCGTCCTGAACTGGGGCCGCCGCTACTCGCTCTGGGTCTTCAACTTCGGCCTCGCCTGCTGCGCCATCGAGTTCATCGCCGCGTCCATGGCCCGCCACGACTTCATCCGCCTCGGCGTCATCCCCTTCGCGCCGGGCCCGCGCCAGGCCGACCTGATGGTGGTCTCCGGCACCGTCACCGACAAGATGGCCCCCGCCGTCAAACGCCTGTACGAACAGATGCCCGAGCCGAAGTACGTCATCTCCTTCGGCGCCTGCTCCAACTGCGGCGGCCCGTACTGGGACTCGTACTCCGTCACCAAGGGCGTCGACCAGATCATCCCCGTCGACGTCTACGTCCCCGGCTGCCCGCCCCGACCCGAGGCCCTGCTCCAGGGCATCCTCAAGCTCCAGGAGAAGATCGCCCGCGAGTCGCTCGGCGAGCGCTACGCCACCGGCCCCGCCCGCCCCTCCGCCGCCGCGCTCCAGAGCGGCCTGGTCAGCCCGCCCGCCGCCGAGGGGGAGACCCGATGACCGCCGTCGGCTGGCTGCCGGCCCCCGCCGACGAACTCTTCGGCGCCGAGGCCACCGCCGAGGAGTCCTACGACCTCCTCACCGTCGACGTACCCCCCGCCACCTGGACCGACGCCCTGCGCACCGCCCGCGACGACCTCGGCTGCGCCTACTTCGACTGGCTCAGCGCCGTCGACGAACCCGGCACCGGCTTCCGCGTCGCCGCCCATGTCGTCGCCCTCGCGCCGGTACGACGGCTGCTGCTGCGCACCACCGTTCCGCACGAGGCCCCCACGCTTCCGTCCGCCGTCGGCGTCTACGCGGGCGCCGCCTGGCACGAACGCGAGACACACGAGATGTTCGGCGTCGACTTCACCGGCCACCCCGCCCTCGACCACCTGCTCCTCCCCGACACCTTCGAAGGCCACCCCCTGCGCAAGGACTTCGTCCTCGCCTCCCGGGTCGTCAAGGCGTGGCCCGGGGCCAAGGAACCCGGCGAGTCCGAGCACGGCGGCCCCAAGCGCCGCCAGATGCTCCCGCCGGGCGTCCCCGACCCCAACGAGTGGGGGCCCCAGAAGGGCCAACTCCCCCCGGCCCCCTCCCGCCCGGCCCGAGGCGCGGGCCGCGCGGCGGCGGGGGACCGCCCGGACCGTCCCGCACGACGTTCCCGTACGGCGTCGGAGGGCTCGGCGTCACAGGCGACGACCGGCGGCCCCCGCCGAGCCCGCAGCGCGTCGGGCGGCTCGGCGTCACAACGGACGGAGGACACCGGACCGACGGAGCCCACGGAACCGACGGAGCCCACGGAACCGATGGGGCCCAAGGAACCGATGGAGCCCGGGGAGCCGATGGAGCCCAGGGAGTCCAAGGAGTCCAGGGAGTCCAGGGAGTCCAAGGAGTCCAAGGAGTCCAAGGAGTCCAAGGAGTCCAAGGAGTCGAAGGGGACGGGCAGGCCCGCACCCCGCAGCCCCGATGCCCCCTGGCACCACGCCCGCCCGGCCCCCGAGGAAGACCGAACCCCCCAAACCCCTGCCACCCCCCAAACCCCTGCCACCCCCGAATCCCCTGCCACCCCCGAAGACCCGGAAGGAGGCCGGCAGTGAACGACGCTCTCGACGTCGCCCTGCGACTCCTGATCGTCTTCGTCGTCTTCCTCACCTTCCCCCTGCTCGTCGGCCAGGCCGAGCACAAGGTGATGGCCCATATGCAGGGCCGCCTGGGCCCGATGTACGCGGGCGGCTTCCACGGCTGGGCCCAACTCGTGGCCGACGGGGTGAAGTTCGCGCAGAAGGAGGACGTCGTACCGTCCGGCGCGGACCGCAGGATCTTCCAGCTCGCCCCGGCCGTCGCGCTCCTGCCGTACCTCCTCGTCCTGCTCGCCATCCCGATCGGCCCCGGTGAGGGCGCGGTCGGCGAGGTGATCGACGCGGGCGTGTTCTTCGTCCTCGCCGTGATGGGCGTCGGCGTGCTCGGCTCACTGATGGCCGGGTGGGCCTCCGCGAACAAGTTCTCCCTCCTCGGCGGCCTGCGCACCGCCGCCCAGCTCCTGGCCTACGAACTCCCCATGCTGCTCGCCGCCGCCTCCGTCGCCATGGCGGCCGGCACGGTGTCCCTGCCCGGCATCCTCGACGCCTTCGAGTGGTGGTGGCTGCCCTGGCAGATCGTCGGCGCGATCGTGTTCTTCGTGGCGGGACTGGCCGAACTCCAGCGCCCGCCGTTCGACATGCCGGTGGCGGACTCCGAGATCATCTTCGGCGCGTACACCGAGTACACCGGTCTGCGGTTCGCGCTGTTCCTCCTCGCCGAGTACGCCGGGATCGTCGTCCTGTGCGGTCTGACCACCGTCCTGTTCCTGGGCGGCTGGCACGGACCCTGGGGCGCCGACGGCCTCGGCTGGGTCTGGACGCTCCTGAAGGCCGCCGTCCTCGCGTTCATCGTGATCTGGCTGCGCGTCACCTACCCCCGGCTGCGCGAGGACCAGCTCCAGAGGTTCTCCTGGACCCTGCTCGTCCCGCTCGCCCTCGCCCAGATCGCCCTCACCGGCGTCGTCAAGGTGGTGATCCAGTAGCCATGGCCGAGTCCTCCCGGCCCACCGGCTCCACCCGGTCCCGCATCCCCGGCAGCGGCCTCGCCAAGGGGCTGGCCGTCACCCTGCGCACGATGACCCGCAGGTCGGTCACCGAGCAGTATCCCGACGTCCAGCCCGACCTCCCGCCCCGTACGCGGGGGGTGATTGGTCTGTTCGAGGAGAACTGCACGGTCTGCATGCTCTGCGCCCGCGAGTGCCCCGACTGGTGCATCTACATCGACTCCCACAAGGAGACCGTCCCGGCGGCGGCCCCCGGAGGCCGCGAGCGCAGCCGCAACGTCCTGGACCGCTTCGCCATCGACTTCGCCCTGTGCATGTACTGCGGTATCTGCATCGAGGTCTGTCCTTTCGACGCCCTGTTCTGGTCACCGGAGTTCGAGTACGCCGAGACCGACATCCGCGAACTCACCCACGAGCGCGACAAACTCCGCGAGTGGATGTGGACCGTCCCGGCCCCACCCGCCCTCGACCCCGCCGCGGAGGAACCGAAGGAGATCACCGCGGCCCGCAAATCAACAGAAAAACTCACCACCACACCCCCCGCCCCCAACCCCGGTCCCACGCCCGACCCCAAAGCGGGCCCCCAGCCCGATGCCGGCCCCGGCCCCCAGCCCGATGCCGGCCCCGGCCCCCAGCCCGATGCCGGCCCCGGCCCCGTGCCTGGGCCGGAGGCCGGACCTACGCCCGGATCCGCAACCGGCCCCGCGTCCGAAGCCGCCCCCACCCCCGGCACGGACGCTTCCCGCACGGACGCTTCCCGCAAGGGCGCCTCCGACACCGACGGTCCCGGCACCCCCACGTCCGGCACCGACACCGACACCCCCGCTTCCGGCACCGACACCCCCGCCACCGGCGATCCCACCCCCCACGATCCCGCCACCGGCGATCCCGGTCCCGACCCCACCACCCCGCCGCAGGAGGGAGACAGATGAGCCCCGCTTCCGCCGCGCTGACCTCGGCCGCCGAGTCGCACGGCTTTCTCTCCCCGACCGGCGTCGAGATCGCCTTCCTTCTCGTCGGCCTCGTCACCCTCGGCGCCGCGGTCATCACCGTCACGACCCCCCAACTCGTGCACGCGGCGCTCTGGCTGGTGGTCGCCCTCGGTGGCCTCGCCGTCGAGTACCTGCTGCTCACGGCCGAGTTCATCGCCTGGGTCCAGGTGCTGATCTACGTCGGCTCGGTCGTCGTCCTCCTCCTGTTCGGGCTGATGCTCACCAAGGCCCCCATCGGCCGCAGCCCCGACGCCGACTCCGGCAACCGCTGGGTCGCCCTCGCCGTGGCCGTCGTCGCCGCCGCGACCCTGGTCTGGGTGGTCGTGGACGCCTTCCGCACCACCTGGATCGACCTGGAGGGCCCCGCCGCCGGCTCCACCCGCGTCACCGGCGAGAGCCTCTTCCAGAACTGGGTCCTCCCCTTCGAGGCCCTCTCCGTCCTCCTCCTCTCCGCCCTGGTCGGCGCGATCGTCCTGTCCCGCAAGGCGAAGACCACCGAGGCCGCGACCGCGACCCCGACCACGTCCGGCCCCACGCCCACCACCCCCACGCCCACCACGTCCGGCCCTACGCCCACCACGTCCGGCCCCAGGCCCATCACCCCCACGCCGACGCTCACCGGCCCCACACCCCCCACCCCCACCCGGGACACCCCCGTCCCGCCGGAGGCAGGGGCGGTCACGCCCACGGACCAGGAAGGCGCCCGCTGATGCACCTCGCCTATCCCACCGTGCTGTCCGCCCTCCTCTTCTGCATCGGCCTCTACGGCGTCCTCGCCCGCCGCAACGCGATCCTGGTCCTGATGTCCGTCGAGCTGATGCTCAACGCCGTCAACCTCAACCTCGTCGCCTTCGACGTCTGGCTCAGCAGGACCGCCGAGGAGACCCTGCACTCCGGCCAGGCCCTCACCCTGTTCACCATCGCCATCGCCGCCGCCGAGATCGGCATCGGTCTCGCCATCGTCCTCGCCGTCCACCGCAACCGCGGCACCTCGGACATCGACCGGCTCCGCGACACCGCCGAGGGCCACGGCGACGACCCCGACAGCGGCCCCGGCACCGCCCCGGGCGGCGAAGGCCCCGACGGCGACCTCCCCGCGACCGGCAGCCCGGCCGCCGAGAAGCCCGACGAGAAGCCCGACGAGCCCGCCGAGAAGGCTGAGGCCACCGCGTGACCACGACCACCCTCGCCGTCCTCGTCCCCCTCCTGCCCTTCCTGGGCGCCGCCGCCGGACTCTCCGTCGGCCGCGGCGGACCCGGGTTCGTCCGCCCGCTCGCCGTGCTGCCGGCCCTCGCCTCGCTCGTCCTCACCGTGCTGGTCGCCGTCCGCCAAGGCGGGGACGCCCCGATCGACGCGGCCACCGAGCTGACGCCCACCGGCTCCGTCCCCATCGAACTCGCCCTGTACATCGACGGCTTCGCCGCGCTCGTCGCCGTCCTCGTCGCCTTCATCGCCTGCTGTGTGCAGATCTACTCGATGGGCTATCTCCGCGACGACCCGCGCTACCCCTCGTACGCCGCCCTCGTCTCGCTGTTCACCTCCGCGATGCTCCTGGTCGTCTACTCCGGCGACCTGATGGTGCTGCTCGTCGGCTGGGAGGTCATGGGCATCTGCTCCTACTTCCTCGTCGGCCACTACTGGGAGACCCCCGAGGCCCGCGCCGCCTCCCTCAAGGCGTTCCTGGTCACCAAGCTCGGCGACGTCCCCTTCCTCATCGGTCTGTTCGCCCTCGCCACCGACGCCGGGTCCTTCCGGATCACCAAGATCCTGGACGCCGTCGCCCACGGCGGGCTGGACCAGCCGACCCTGATCGCCCTCCTTCTCCTCGCCGGTGTCGCGGGCAAGTCGGCGCAGTTCCCGCTGCACACCTGGCTCCCCGACGCGATGGCGGGCCCCACCCCCGTCTCCGCCCTCATCCACGCCGCGACGATGGTCGCCGCCGGTGTCTACTTCGTCGCCCGGCTGCTGCCCGTCTTCCAGGCGTCCGCCGTCGCGATGGTCGTCCTCGCCGTCATGGCCGCGATCACCATGGCCGGCTCCGCCCTCGCTGCCCTCGCCCAGGACGACATCAAACGCGTCCTCGCCTACTCGACGATCGGTCAGCTCGGCTACATGACCGGCGCCCTCGCCGTCGGCGACCGCGGCGCCGCCGTCTTCCACCTCCTGTCCCACGGCGCCTTCAAGGCGCTGCTCTTCCTCGCCGCCGGCGTGATCATCCACGCCGCCGGCACCAACTCGCTCGCCGCCATGTCCCGCATGCGCGACCTGCGCGAACGCGTCCCCGACGCCTACTGGACGATGACCGTGGCGCTGCTCGCCCTCGCCGCGATCCCGCCGTTCAGCGGCTTCTTCTCCAAGGAGTCCGTGCTCGGCGCCGCCGAACAGGTCACCGTCGGCCACGGCGGGCCCGCCCCCGGCGCCGCGGGCTGGATCGTGCTGGTCGCCGGACTCGTCACCGCCGTCCTCACCGCCGCCTACGCGAGCCGCCTGTGGCTGCTCACCTTCCGGGGCCGCGGCGAGGAGGCCCCCGACCACGGCCGCCAGCCCCTCACCATGACACTGGTGCTCTGGGTCCTCGCCGCCCCCTCCCTCGCCTTCGGCGGGTTCGCCTACCCGGGACTCCAGGGCTGGTTCGACGGCGGCGACCTGGGCCCGACCCTGCTGACCTCGGTCCTCGGCACCGGCGCCGCGCTCACCGGAGGCATCGTCACCTACGCCGCCTGGCGCCACACCCGCGCGCTCGCCGACCGCACCCCCATCGGCGCCGTCGCCGCCCACCCGGACGCCGACGCCGGACTCGTCGAGGCCGAGGCCATCGCCACCCACCAGCCCGCCTACGGGGACATCGCCCGGGCGCCCGACCCGGCCGACCCCGGCCGGGTCCTGCTCGGCCCGCTGTACCGCCCCGCCGCAGCCGGATTCCACGTCGACGCCCTGTACACGGCGCTCTTCGTCCGCCCGGTATTGGCCGGCGCGCGACTCGTCCGGTTCCTGGACCGCGAGGTGGTCGACACCTACGTACGCGGGGCCGGAACGCTACCGCGCTGGCTGGGGGCCGCCGTGCGCCGCGCCCAGACCGGCAATGTGCAGACCTATGTGAGCGCGCTGCTCGCCGGCACCGTCGTTCTCGCGGTCGCCGCCGTCCTCGTCGCCACCGGAGCGTGAGCAGGCGTGATCGATATCAACGAGTCCGTGATGCAGTTCCTTCTCGCGTTCGTCGTCGTCGGCCCGCTCCTCGGCGCCGTCGCCGCTCTTCTCCCGGCCCCGCCCGGACTGAAGGGGAAGTCGCCCGACCAGGCCGTGCTCCGCCACGCGGTGACCGTGACCGGCGCGATCCTCCTCGCCGTGAACGTGCTGGTGCTCGGCTTCGACCACAGCCGGCCGTCGAAGATGCAGGCCAGCACGGACATCAGCTGGATCCCCGCGCTCGACGTGCGCATCCACCTCGGCATCGACGGCATCTCCCTCCCCCTTCTGGTCATGACCGCGCTGCTGACCTTCCTCTGCGCGCTCCACTCCTACTTCAAGCCGCCCGCGGGCCCGACCCCGAAGGCGTTCGTCGCCCTGCTGCTGGTCCTGGAGTCCGGCACGCTCGCCGCCTTCTCCGTCCTCGACCTGGTGCTGTTCTTCCTCGCCTTCGAGATGGTCCTGATCCCGATGTACTTCCTCATCGCCCGCTGGGGCGGTGAGGGCCGGGCCGAGGCCGCCTGGAAGTTCATCCTGTACACGCTGCTCGGCTCCGTCGTCATGCTGCTCGGCCTGCTCCTGATCGGTCTCAAGGCGGGCACATTCGACATGGTGGCACTCGCCACTGACAACGGCCGGTCGCTGACCACATCCGTGCAGGTCATCGCCGTATTGGCGATCGGTCTTGGGCTCGCAGTCAAGACCCCGATGTGGCCGCTGCACAGCTGGCTGCCGGACGCCCACACCGCCGCCCCGACCGTCGGCTCGGTCCTGCTGGCCGGTGTGCTGCTGAAGATGGGTACGTACGGGTTCGTCCGGATCCTTCTCCCGGCGGCACCCGACGGCATGCGGACGTTCGCGCCCTACCTCGCCGCCTTCGCCGTCGTCGGGATCATCTACGGCTCCCTGGCCTGCCTCGCCCTCGCCCAACGGGGCGCGAAGGGCGATCTGAAGCGGCTCATCGCCTACTCCTCCGTCGGTCACATGGGCTTCGTCCTGCTCGGCATCGCCACCATGACCCCGACCGGCGTCAACGGCGCCCTCTTCGCCAACATCGCCCACGGCCTCATCACCGGACTGCTGTTCTTCCTGGTCGGCGCGGTGAAGGACCGGACCGGCACCACCGACCTCGACGCGCTCGCCGCACAGACCGGCGGCGCCCTCTACGGCAGGGCCCCGCGCTTCGGCGGACTGCTCGCCTTCGCCGCCGTCGCCTCCCTCGGACTGCCCGGCCTCGCCGGGTTCTGGGGCGAGATGCTCGCGCTGTTCGGCGCGTTCGACCCGGCGGACGGGCTCAGCCGCCCCGCCTTCCTGACCTTCATGTCGGTCGCCGCGTTCGGCACCCTCCTGACCGCCGCGTACCTCCTCATCGTGGTCCGCCGCGTCTGCATGGGCACGGTCCCGGACGACGCGCCCCGACTCGCTGACGTACACACGTACGAATATGCCGCCTGGGCCCCGCTCGTCGCCCTCACCGTCGTCGCCGGACTGTGGCCGAAGACCCTCCTCGGCCTCACCGACCCGGCCGTGCAGCAACTCCTCACAGGAGGCAGCCGATGAGCGCCCTCGCCCAGCCGCAGGCCGCGTCCCTGGTCCAGTCGGTCGACTGGCTGGCCATCGCGCCGCCCACCATCGCGGCCGTCGTCGGCCTCGCCGTCCTCGTCGCCGACCTCTTCGTGGACGAACGCAGGAAACCGCTCCTCGGCTGGCTGTCCCTCGCGGGCCTCACCGCGGCGACGGCGATGCTGCTGCCCCTCCTGAACGGCGACCGCTCCACGTTCTGCCTCACCGGCGACCCGGAGGTGTGCAGCTACACCGCGGACCGGTTCACCCTGGTCGTCCAGTTCCTGGTCCTCGGCGGCGCGCTGCTGACGGCCCTTCTGTCGGTCACCGCGCTCAGGGACGCGCGCGGGGGACTGCCCGACGGGGAGTACTGGTTCCTGCTGCTGTGCTCGGCCGCGGGCGCCGCCCTGCTGCCCGCCTCCCGCGACCTGGCCACCCTCATCGTCGCCCTGGAAGTCGCCTCCCTGCCCGCCTTCGCGCTGGTGGGCCTCAAATACGGCGACCGGAGGTCCTCCGAGGCGGCCCTGAAATTCTTCCTCTCCTCGGTCACCGCCACCGCCGTCAGCCTCATGGGCATCAGCTTCCTGTACGCCGCCACCGGCACCCTCCACCTCACGGAGATCGCCGAGCGCGTCCAGGACGTCGACGGCCGGCTCGGCACCCTCACCCAGACCGGCGTGGTCCTGACCCTCATCGGCTTCGCCTTCAAGACAGCCGCCGTACCGTTCCACTTCTGGGTGCCGGACACCTACGTAGGAGCCCCCCTCCCGATCGCCGCCTACCTGTCCGTCGTCGGCAAGGCGGTCGGCTTCTCCGGCCTCGTCCTCGTCACGGTGATCGCCCTGCCGTCCTACGCCGACGTCTGGGCCCCGGCACTGGCCGTGCTCGCCGCGCTCACCATGACCGTCGGCAACGTCGGCGCCCTGCGGCAACAGGCCACGCGCGCGTACAGCGCGATCCGGCTGCTCGCCTGGTCCTCCGTCGGCCAGGCCGGCTACCTCCTCGTCCCGATCGCCGCCGCCGGCTACTCCACCGACGCCGCCGACGCCGACGCCGAGCGCGCGGTGGGCGCCACGCTGTCGTACGCCCTCATGTACGCCGCCGTGAACCTCGGCGCCTTCGCGGTGGCCGCCCTGGTGACCCGTACGAAGCCCCTGAACCGGGTCGCCGACTACCGGGGCCTGTACGCCACCAACCCCCTCACGGCGCTCCTCCTGGCCTTCTTCCTGCTCTGCCTCGCCGGACTGCCGCCCGGAATCATCGGCCTGTTCGCCAAGGTCACCGTCTTCTCGGCGGCCGTCGACGCGGGCCTCGGCTGGCTCGCCGTCGTCATGGCCGTCAACGTCGTGATCGCCCTGTACTACTACCTCCAGTGGACCGCGCTGCTCTTCCGCGCCCCGCACGGCGAGACCGCGGCCCGCTCCGCCCCCACCGGTGAGACGCTGCCGCAGCGCGCCCCGGCCCCCGTCACGGCCGCCATCGCGCTCACGGCGGTCATCGGCATCGCCCTCTCAGGCGCACCCCAGCTCATCCTCCGCTTCGCGGACACCACCCTCTTCTGACCACCCTCCCCACCCCTTCCAGTCCCTTCCGCCCCCTTCCGATCTTCCCGAGGTCCGAGGCTTTTCCGAGCGGGAGCCCTTCACCGAGAGCCGCGCGGCCTCACCCGGACGGCCCACCCACGCCCCCGCACGCAAAAGGGAACTAGCGGCCTTCGCCTGGCGTTGACCAAGACGGGAGGGTCCACTGGACGTGACACCACGACACCAGTGGCATCGCAGATCAAGACAGCAAAGGGTTCCCCTGCCGCACGACTTGGAGGGCGTACCGTGCACCGCCGGCACAACGGGCTCAGGACCGCAGTTCTCCTCGGGGGACTGTCCGCGCTCATCATCCTCATCGGCAGCTTCTTCGGTCGTACGGGTCTGATCGTCGCGGTCGTGATCGCCCTGGGGACGAACGCGTACGCGTACTGGAACAGCGACAAGCTGGCCCTGCGCGCGATGCGGGCGCGTCCGGTGAGCGAGTTCGAGGCCCCCGCGCTGTACCGGATGGTGCGCGAGCTGTCCACGCAGGCCAGACAGCCCATGCCCCGGCTGTACATCTCCCCGACCGAGGCGCCGAACGCGTTCGCGACGGGCCGCAACCCGCGCAACGCGGCCGTGTGCTGCACGGAGGGCATCCTGCGCCTCCTGGACGAGCGCGAGCTGCGCGGTGTCATCGGCCATGAGCTGAGCCATGTCTACAACCGGGACATCCTGATCTCGTCGGTCGCCGGAGCCCTGGCCTCCGTGATCATGTTCCTGGTCAATTTCGCCTGGCTCATCCCGATCGGCCGCTCCGACGACGATGACGGCCCCGGTCTGCTCGGCATGCTGCTGATCATGATCCTGGGCCCGCTCGCGGCCACGGTCATCCAACTCGCGATCAGCCGCTCCCGCGAGTACGAGGCGGACGCCTCGGGCGCCCAGCTCACCGGCGACCCGCTGGCCCTCGCCAGCGCCCTGCGCAAGCTGGAGGCGGGCACCAAGCAGCTTCCGCTGCCCGCGGAGCCCCGGATCGAGACCGCGAGCCACATGATGATCGCGAACCCGTTCCGCCCCGGTCAGGGCGTGTCCAAGCTCTTCTCCACCCACCCGCCGATGGCCGAGCGCATCTCCCGTCTGGAACGCATGGCGGGCCCCCGGCCGTGAGCCGCGCGGCGGCGGCCCCTACCAGCCGCCGAACCGCCGGTCGGTCGGTACGACCTGGGTGCCGAGCGGCATCAGGGAGATCGGGATCATCTTGAGGTTCGCCCACCCGAACGGGATCCCGATGATCGACAGGAACAGCGGAATGCTGGTCAGGACGTGCCCGATCGCCAGCCACCAGCCCGCGAAGACGATCCAGATCACATTGCCGATCAGCGACCCGGCCCCGGCCCCCGGCTTCGGCTCGGCCGTCCGCCCGAACGGCCACAGCACGTAGCCGGCGATCCGCAGCGCGGCGACGCCGAACGGAATGGTCACGATCAGCACGAAACAGATGATCGCGGCCAGCGTGTACGCGAGCGCCAGCCAGATCCCGCTGAAGATCAACCACAGGATGTTGAGGATCAAGTTGATGATTTTCACCGTCACCGCCCCTTTGCGGACTCCGCTCGGGTCTGGTCTCACCTGCCAGTATCCAGCGTCCACGCGAACACGGGAAAACGCAGTGGCTCGGTGAAGGCGCCGGCGCGCCTGAAACGGAGACACCCTCCTGTTCCGCCGTGATCACAGGGCGAGCGGGGCAGGGGACCGGACCGAGACAGCGCGGCGGAGGGTCGGCTGGTCTCGACGCGGTCCCCGCCCCCTCCGATCGCCGCCGAGGTTTTCCACAACCCCGGAGTTATCCACAGGCCCGCACGAATGTCAGTGGCGCCGTGCACCATGAACTCATGACCGAGAACGAGCAGTTGCTGAGGCGGGTGCGGGCCAAAGCCCACGACGACCGCCCGTGGGGCCGCACTTCGCTCCCCGAGCCACTGGACCCCACGACGGTGGCCCGCGCCGAGGCCGCCCTGGGATTCCCGCTGCCCCCGCTGCTCACGGAGTTGTACCTACGGATAGGCGACGGCGGATTCGGCCCGGAGTACGGCCTGCTGCCCCTGCTCGACAGCTCACCCGCCGAGGAGTCGTCCGCGGTCGCCGAGTACCTGGCCCGACGGGAGAGAAACCCGGACGACCCCGACTGGCCCTGGCCCGCCGGCGTCCTCCCGATATCCCACTGGGGCTGCGGAATGTACGCCTGCGTGGACTGCCTCGCCCCCCAAGCTCCCGTCCTGCTCTTCGAACCCAACGCGGACGACGCCGACCACGCCTGGTACGTGGACGCCCCCGGCCTCGACACCTGGCTGCGCACCTGGCTCGACGGCACGGGCTGGTACGAGGAGACGAACGAGGGCCCGGAACCCACCCCCTGGGAGTCCTTCCGCGCACGGACAGAGGCGACACCGCAGCCGTAACCACCCGACCGGAAAGCCGCCGACCACAAAGCCACCACCCAGAAGCCCCGCCCCGGAAAGCCACCGCTCGGAAGAGCCCCACCCAGAAGCCCCCGACACGGAAAGCCACCGCCCCGAGAGGCCCCCGCCCGGAAATTCCATCAACCCGAGAAGGCACCCACCAGCACCCAGCACCCACTACCCCCCACCCGTCCCCACCAGCCCCGGATCACCCGCCGAGCACCCCGCCCCCCCGCCCTACCGCGCGCCCAACCACCGCCGTACGCCATACCCACCCGCGCCCAGCACCAACACCCCCGCACCGGCCACCACGGACCCCACCGGCAGCGCGAACGCCAGCACCCCACACCCGAGGAGTCCGACCACCGGCACCAGCCGCGCCCGGGGCGCCGGATCGAGCGTCCAGGCCGAGGCGTTGGCGATCGCGTAGTACGCCAGCACACCGAAGGAGGAGAAACCGATGGCGCCGCGTACCTCCACCGTGGCCGCCAGTACCGCGACCACCGAGCCGACGGCCAGTTCCGCCCGGTGCGGCACCTGGAAACGCGGGTGCATGGCGGCCAGCGCGCCGGGCAGATACCGGTCACGGGCCATGGCCAGCACGGTCCGGGAGACGCCGAGGACCAGGGCGAGCAGCGCGCCCAGCGCGGCCATGGCGGCGCCCACCCGCACCACGGGCACCAGTTCCGGCAGCCCGGCGGCCCGTACGGCGTCGGCGAGCGGCGCGGTGGCCCGCGCGAGACCACCGGACCCCAGCACGGAGAGGACGGCGACCGCGACGCACGCGTACACGACCAGGGTGATGCCGAGGGCGAGGGGGATCGCACGCGGGATGGTCCGGGCGGGGTCGCGCACCTCCTCGCCGAGCGTCGCGATCCGCGCGTACCCGGCGAACGCGAAGAACAGCAGCCCGGCCGCCTGGAGCACCCCGTCGACCCCACCGGAGGCGCCGAGACCCAGCCGCCCGGCGTCGGACCCGCCGGAGCCCAGACACACGACCACCACGAGAGCGAGGACAGCGAGCACGAAGGCGACGATCGCCCGGGTCAGCCAGGCCGACTTCTGGACACCGCCGTAGTTCACCGCGGTCAGCGCGACCACGGCTGCCACCGCCACGGCGTGCGCCTGCCCCGGCCACACATACACGCCCACGGTGAGCGCCATCGCCGCACAGGAGGCCGTCTTGCCGACCACGAACGACCAGCCGGCGAGGTATCCCCAGAAGGGACCGAGCCGTTCGCGACCGTACACATACGTACCGCCCGACTCGGGGTAGCGGGCGGCGAGCCGTGCCGACGAGGTGGCGTTGCAGTACGCGACCACGGCGGCGACCGCGAGCCCGACCAGCAGACCCGACCCCGCCGCGCGGGCCGCGGGAGCCAGCGCGGCGAAGACACCGGCCCCGACCATCGAGCCGAGCCCGATGACGACCGCGTCCCCGACCCCGAGGGTGCGGCGCAGCCCGGCGCCGGAGGACTGTGTCATGCGCCGCACCCTACTGATCCTTGCAACCGCCACGTACTGGGCGGACGTCTTCTTCACCAACGCGACGCGAACGAACGGCGCCGCGCACCACCGCCGCCCACGGGTGCCGGACCGCCTCCGACACCCCAGAGGCCCGACACCTCATAGGCCCGACCACTCAGCGGGACGACAGCCGGAGTCCGACGGGAACCCGACGGAAGTCCGGCGGGAGCCCGACGGGACGAAAGTCACACAGCGCGAACAGCGCAGGTACAGCGCGAAAGGGCAGGTTCACGGCATGGGCATCATCAGTTGGATCATCCTCGGACTCCTGGCCGGAGCCATCGCCAAGTTCCTGCTGCCGGGCCGCGACCCCGGCGGTTTCATCGGCACGACCCTGATCGGCGTCGTGGGCGCGTTCCTCGGCGGCTGGATCTCCGCCCGCTGGCTGGACCACCCGATCTCCAAGGACTTCTACGACGGCGCCACCTGGCTCTCCGCGATAGGTGGCTCCCTCGTCCTTCTGATCGCCTACCGCCTCCTCTTCGGCAACTCACGCAGGTGACGGCCGCCCGGAAGGGCACCCGGACATGGCGAAGGGCGGGCCCTCGCGGTACCCGCCCCTGCGGCCGAACAACCCCGGCTGGCCGACCACCCGCCCGCTGACCACCAGCCGACCGGCGACCCGCTGACCGGCGACCCACCGACTGGCGACCCACCGACAGGCAACCCGCCAACCGGCGACCCGTCACCCACCAGCCACCACCCACCAGCCACCGACCGGCTACGCGCCGCTGATCACCGGTAGTTCACGAACTGCAGCGCGAAGTCGAAGTCCTTGCCCTTCAGGAGGGCGATGATGGCCTGGAGGTCGTCGCGGCTCTTCGAGGTGACGCGGAGTTCGTCGCCCTGGACCTGGGCCTTGACGCCCTTGGGGCCCTCGTCCCGGATGATCTTCGCGACCTTCTTCGCGTTCTCCTGCGAGATGCCCTCCTCGATGGACGCGAAGATCTTGTACTCCTTGCCCGAGAGCTGCGGCTCACCCGCGTCGAGCGCCTTCAGGGAGATGCCGCGCTTGATCAGCTTGGACTGGAAGACGTCGAGGACGGCCTTCACACGGTCCTCGGAGTTGGCCTCCAGGAGGATCTTCTCGCCGGACCAGGCGATGGAGGCGCCGACACCCTTGAAGTCGTAGCGCTGGGAGATCTCCTTGGCGGCCTGGTTGAGGGCGTTGTCGACCTCCTGCCGCTCGACCTTCGAGACGATGTCGAAACTGGAGTCGGCCATGTCCTTGTGGCTCCTTGTATCGAGGTGCGTGTCGGGTGCGTCGCGGCGTACCCGCGAGCGGGCGCCGGGCCCGGCACGGGACCGGGTCGCATCCGCACCAGCCTAGCCACCCACCTGGCTCAGGGCGCCGATCAATCGGGTGGCGAAGCACCCCTGCGTATCGGGTATTGTTTACGTCGTTGCCAGCCAAGACCGCCGAAAAGCGGTTCGAACGGCAGCATCCCCGGCGGTGTGCCCGAGCGGCCAAAGGGAGCAGACTGTAAATCTGCCGGCTCAGCCTTCCCAGGTTCGAATCCTGGCGCCGCCACTTGACCGAAAGGGTCTGTGAACAGCAGCAATGCTGTTCACAGACCCTTTCGTCGTTCCGGAGGCAGGGGATGTCATCTCCTCGGATAAGCTGCCGCCTCTTGCAGCGGCATCCGCATGCATCCGCAGCATCCTCCTGAAGAGGTGTGAATGAGAACAGGCAGACGAACCGTCGCGGTGGCCACGCTCGTGGGGGCGCTGGGGCTCTCGGTGCTGAACGCGCCGGCCGCGCAGGCGGCGGACACCGGTATCACCGTGTCGGACATCGTCATCAACAACGGCAAGCCGATCGTCGTCGGCACGTCGAAGGAGGTGGAGCCGCCCATCAGCTTCAGCATCGCGCTGCCTCCCGGGTACAGCACCGCCGACCCCCTGCGCTACGACGCGTACCCCTTCCTCTACCGCGGCAGCATCAGGACGGCGGCCGACACCGGGGAGAACTTCATCCAGCCGGGCAGCTACACCTGCTACGAGATCGACTCCAAGCGCGCCGACTGTGAGGGCCACCTCTACATCGACCCGCACCCGGCCCAGGAGCACACCGACTCCAACAGCGACGCCACGGCCTGGAAGGTCGGCCTCTCGCTGTCCCTGTGGAAGGCCGACGGCAACCCCAAGGCCCAGGAACTGGAGACGAGGTCCAAGACCGCCCAGCTCAAGCGCGCGGCCAAGGCCACCACCAACGCCTCGCCGGAGCCGGTCGCCAAGGGCAAGCCGATCACCGTCACGGGCAAGCTGACCCGGGCGAACTGGAGCACCAAGAAGTACGACGGGTACAGCGGCCGTACGGTCCGTCTCCAGTTCCGCGCCAAGGGCACCGACACCTACAAGACGGTCAAGCAGGCCACCACCGGCAGCACCGGCGGCATGAAGGCCACGGTCACCGCCTCGGTCGACGGCTCCTACCGCTGGGTGTACCACGGCAACTCCACCACCGGAGCGACCAACGGCGCGGCCGACCACATCGACGTGCGCTGACCCCCCCCGCCCCTACGGCAGACGGGGGCGCCGCGCGGGTGCGGGGCGATGTCAGTGGGGGCGGGCACACTGGAACCATGTCGTCCCGTCGAAGGAAGTGCCCCGAGTGCCGTCGCGAGATCGCCGTCGTCGCGGGACGGTTCGCGCGGCACGACCCGCCCGGAGCCCGGGAGAGCGCTCGGCTCGTCTCCTGCCCGGGCTCCCGCAGACAGGCGCAACTCGAAGCCGTGCAACCCGGCCTGGACGGGTACGTCGTACCGGAGTTCTCCGGACAGATGCCCCTGTTCTGAGAACGGGTGGTCCCGATGCGGGGCCCTCGGGGTTGATGGTCCCGGCTCTGCGTTCGCCGGTCCCGTGTCCCCGGTGTCAGTTGCCCGCCACCGACTTGACCGCCACCGGGACCGGCGTCGAGCCGCCGATCAGCTCCAGGGTCAGCCCGGCCGTCGCCGGGGTCTCCAGGACTTCCAGCAGCACCATGGCGACGTCGTCACGGGGGATCCGACCGCGTCCCGTCCGGGCCTCCAACCGCACGAGACCGCTGCCCTGATCGTCCGTCAGCGAACCGGGGCGCAGAATCGTCCAGTCCAGCGCGTCCAGGCCCTGCACATACGCGTCGGCCGCGCCCTTGGCCCGCAGATAGACGTCGAAGACGTCATCGCCCTGGTGCCCGGCGTCGGCGCCGTAGGACGACACGACGACGAACCGCCGTACGCCCGCCCGCACCGCCGCGTCCGCGAAGAGGACCGCCGCCCCCTTGTCCACGGTGTCCTTGCGGGCCACACCGCTGCCCGGACCCGCGCCCGCCGCGAACACGGCCGCGTCCGCCCCTTGCAGATGCGCCGCGACCTCCTCGACCGAGGCCGACTCCAGATCCAGCAGCACCGGTTCGGCGCCCGCTTTCCGCAGGTCCTCGCTCTGTTCGGCGCGGCGGACGATGCCCGCCACGTCGTACCCGCGCGCGGCGAGCAGCCGCTCCAGCCGCAGCGCGATCTGACCATGACCACCAGCAATGACAATGCGCATGTCTTCGACCGTACGCCCGGCGCACGGCGTTCGCCGCACGACTTCCGGGCACCTGCACGGACCGGCGGATGCACGCCGCACACCCCACCCGCGCGATCGCGCCCCCCTCACCCCGTCCGCATCCTCCACGCGCCCCCGTCATCCCGCGCGCCCCGCACCCACCCTCATCCCACGCACCTCACTCGCACCCCTTGCGCGCCCCGCACCCCCCGCACCCCCCGCACCCCTCAGGACAACTCACCCCGCCCCTGCCGCGGCAGCCCCAACTCCGCGGCGACGGCCGAGTTGCAGTACTCCCGCACCGCGCTCGTCCGTGCCACCACGCGCCCCCGGTGCACCACGATCCGGCTGTACGCGAGGGACAGCGCGGCGGAGAGCCGATCGCCGCGCACCGCGAGCAGTTCGGCCGGGAAACCGGCCTCCACCCGGACCTCGGGCAGCCCGAGCACCGCCCGCGCCGCCGAGCTGACACAGTCGTAGGCGTCCTCGGGGCGCAGCCCGTCCCGCGAGGCCAGCAGGTACGCGGCCTCCAGCGGGTCGCCCCGGCCGACCGGGTTGGACACGTCCCGCAGGGCGCCGCTGCCCGCGGCGACCCGTACCCCGGCGGTCCGCAGCAGCCGCACCGGGGCGGTACCGCGCCGGTCGACCCCGCCGCAGCCGCCCTGCGGCAGGGACACCACGGTCACCCCGGCCGCCGCGAGCTGGTCCGCGCTCCGGGACGCCACCTCGGGCGGCAGCGCGCGGAGTCCGCCGCACGGGCCCAGCGTCACGCCCGGCCGCAGCCCGCCGGCCATCGCCGCCAGCCGGGAGAGCCGGGCCGGGTCGTCGGCGTCGGTGTGCAGGTCGACCGGGCAGCCATGCTCGGAGGCCACCTCCAGCACCGCCTCCGCGTACCCCGTGGGATCCGGGTCGAGATCCGGGCAGCCGCCCACCACCGAGGCGCCCATCTTCACCGCGTCCCGCAGCATCGCCAGCCCGTCGGCGCCCGCGAGCCCGGTCAGCACGCGCGGCACCGCCACCGTCGTCAGCTCGGCGAGGCCCTGGAGCGAACGCCGCGCCTGGAGCACCGCCTCCAGCGCGCCCAGCCCCTGCACATCACCCACACGCACATGCGCGCGCAGTGCGGTCGCGCCGTGCCCGAGTTGCAGCAGGGCCGCCTCCGTCGCCCGGCGCTGGACGTCCCGGGGGTCGTACGACACGGGCCCGTCCTCGTCGGCCGAGAGCGCGGTGTCGGCATGGGCGTGCGGTTCCGCGGGGGCCGGCAGCAGCAGATAGCCGGTCAGGTCCACACGGGCGCCGGAGGTGCGCGTTCCGCCCAGGCTGCCCGCCGTGCCCACCGCCTCGATCCGCCCGCCGCTCAGCCGTACGTCCACGGTCCGACCGTCCGTGAGCCGCGCCCCGCACAGCAGCAGGGCCGCCGTCCCCTCGCCGGCCCCCCAGGTCCCGCCCGCGTGCTCCGCCTCCGCCGGCTCGGGCGGGACGTCCGAGGAGCCCGGGGCGGGCGACGGCCCGGCGGGCGGAGGCGGTGGGCCGGGTGGCGCGGACGGTGAGTGGGGCGGCTGCGGCTGGCTGTCGGGCATCGCGCTCCAGGGGCTCCTAGCTCGGTCTCGGGCGTCGGGACCGCCCTCGGTCGGGCCCTGCGGACCGGCCCTGCGCGGGCCGCGCAAGATCACACAGAGTGAGTCGAGCCTAGGGCGGTGATCCACGCCTCACGGGGAGGAGCGCAATAGTCGTACCGGTGGGTTGCCCCGGTGAAAGAGGCCCTCGCGACCCCTGGGACAGCCGTGGAACAGGGGTGGACGGGCCCGGCGAAACGGATTTGGGCGAACGGCTGCCGAGCGTGTAATGTCTTCATCGCTCGCCCCAATAGCTCAGTCGGCAGAGCGTCTCCATGGTAAGGAGAAGGTCAACGGTTCGATTCCGTTTTGGGGCTCTGGTGTGAACGGCTCCCGTCGCGAGGCGGGATCCGATTGCATCACAGCGGTGTAGCTCAGTCGGTAGAGCAAGCGGCTCATAATCGCTGTGTCACCGGTTCAAGTCCGGTCACCGCTACTGACAGTAGCCGATTGCGGGGTCGGTCCTTCGATCGGCTACTCTTTCTTGCGTTAATACATTCCTATCCGTTCGTCAAGGAGCACTCACGTGGCTGCCACCGACGTCCGCCCGAAGATCACGCTGGCCTGCGTGGAGTGCAAGGAGCGGAACTACATCACCAAGAAGAACCGGCGTAACAACCCGGACCGTCTTGAGATGAAGAAGCACTGCCCGCGTTGCAACGCGCACACCGCGCACCGCGAAACGCGATAATCAAGGCTCGTTCACGAGGCCGCCCCCACTCCGGGGGCGGCCTCGTGGCGTTTGACCGTACGCGCAGCTGTACGCCGAGCCGCACACGCGGCCGTACGGCGACCAGAACACCGTCGACCCTCGTCAGGAGGCCGTAGCCCATGGCGCTCGACCAGTCCTTCGTGGGGCGGAGCTACCCGCCCACCGCGCCCTATGAAGTGGGCCGGGAGAAGATCCGTGAGTTCGCGGAGGCCGTGGGTGACCCCAACCCGGCCTATACGGACCCGGAGGCCGCCAAGGCGCTCGGGCACCCCGATGTGATCGCCCCGCCCACCTTCGTGTTCACGATCACCTTCCGCGCCGCCGGCGAGGTCATCCAGGACCCCCTGCTCGGACTGGACTACAGCCGCGTGGTGCACGGCGACCAGAAGTTCGCCTACGTCCGCCCCGTGCGCGCCGGTGACCGGCTCACCGTCACCTCGACCATCGAGGCGATCAAGTCCATGGCCGGCAACGACATTCTCGACATCCGGGGCGAGGTCCACGACGAGGCCGGCGAGCACGTCGTGACCGCCTGGACCAAGCTGGTGGCCCGCGCCGCCCAGGAGGCGTGAGCACGATGACCGCCAAGATCGCGTACGCCGACGTCGAGGTCGGCACCGAACTCCCCGCACAGCGCTTCCCCGTGACCCGCGCCACCCTCGTCCGGTACGCGGGGGCCTCCGGGGACTTCAACCCGATCCACTGGAACGAGCGGTTCGCCCGGGAGGTCGGACTGCCGGACGTGATCGCACACGGCATGTTCACCATGGCCGAGGCGGTCCGGGTGGTCACCGACTGGACCGGCGACCCCGCCGCGGTCGTCGAGTACGGCGTCCGCTTCACCAAGCCGGTCGTCGTCCCGAACGACGACAAGGGCGCCGTGATCGAGGTCTCCGGCAAGGTCGCGGCCAAGCTGGACGACCACACCGTACGGGTGGATCTGATCGCCCTGTGCGACGGCCAGAAGGTCCTCGGCATGTCCCGGGCGGTCGTACGGCTGGCCTGAGCCGGCCCCGTCCGTACGCGCCGACGCCCACGGACCAGGTAATGGGCGCTCTCTATAGAGGGCGCCCATTACGCCGTCCCCCGACCGCTCCCGAGCGTCCCCCGACCGGGGACCGACCGCCCCCGACCGCCCCCCGACCGGGACCGACCGCCTCCGACCGGGCAGCGACCGCCCCCGACCGTCCCCCGACCGGGGACGTCCCGGAACTGTCGGTGCTGTCTCGTAGTCTTGGGCCCGTGCTGGAACTTCACGACGCCCCGCTCGCCCCGCTGACCACCTTCCGGCTGGGCGGCCCCGCGACCCGGCTGATCACCGCCACGACGGACGCCGAGGTGATCGACACCGTCCGCGCGGCCGACGCCTCCGGCACCCCGCTGCTGCTGATCGGCGGCGGATCGAACCTCGTCGTGTCGGACAAGGGCTTCGACGGCACCGCCCTGCGCATCGCCACGCGCGGGTTCGAACTCTCCGGGACCCGGCTGGAACTGGCCGCCGGCGAGGTGTGGACCGACGCCGTCGCGCGCACGGTGGAGGCCGGACTCGCCGGTGTCGAGTGCCTGGCCGGCATCCCCGGCTCGGCGGGCGCGACCCCGATCCAGAACGTGGGGGCGTACGGCCAGGACGTCTCCACCACCATCACCGAGGTGATCGCCTACGACCGCCGCGCGGGCGAGACCGTCACCCTCACCGCCGCCGAGTGCGCCTTCTCCTACCGGCACAGCCGCTTCAAGGACGACCCCGAGCGGTATGTCGTGCTGCGCGTACGGTTCGCGCTGGAGGACGCGGGCGGGCTGTCGGCGCCGCTGAGGTACGCCGAGACCGCCCGCCTGCTGGGCGTCGGGTCCGGCGACCGGGTTCCCCTCGCGGACGCGCGCGAGACGGTGCTCAAGCTGCGCGCCGGGAAGGGCATGGTCCTGGACCCCGAGGACCACGACACCTGGTCGGCCGGCTCCTTCTTCACCAACCCGATCCTGACCGACACCGGCTTCGCCGCGTTCCACGCGCGCGTACGGGAGCGGCTCGGTGACGGCGTCGAACCCCCCGCCTACCCGGCGGGTGAGGGGCACACCAAGACCTCGGCGGCCTGGCTGATCGACAAGGCCGGCTTCACCAAGGGCTACGGCACCGGACCGGCCCGGATCTCCACCAAGCACACCCTCGCCCTCACCAACCGCGGCGAGGCGACCACGGAGGACCTCCTCGCCCTCGCGCGCGAGGTGGTCGCCGGGGTCCGCGAGGCGTTCGGCGTCACCCTCGTCAACGAGCCGGTCACGGTGGGCGTCAGCCTTTAGAGCACCCCAGAAGGGCTTTAGAGCACCCCAGAAGGGCTTTAGGGCACCCCAGAAGGGCATTAGAGCACCCCAGAAGGGCTTTAGGGCACCCCAGAAGGGCATTAGAGCACCCCAGAAGGGCTCCAGGGCACCCCTGAAGAGCCGGGCACCCCCGGAAGGGGCTTCCGCACCCCCGCAAGGGCCGCCCGGTGCGGCGACCGTCAGTACGCCACCCCCACCCCCCGCTTCACCGTCCCCGGGTCGTCCACCGCCGCCAGCATCGCGTGGGCCACATCCGCCCGCCCGATGAACCGGCCCTTGCGCGGGAACCCGCCGACGACCGTCCGGTACACCCCGGTCAGCGGCGTGTCCTGGAGCCGGGGCGGCCGTACGACCGTCCAGTCCGTGCTGCTCGCGGACAGCTCCGCCTCCATCGCGCGCAGGTCGTCGTACACGCTCTTGAGGACGGCCGAGACGACCCCGAGCACCGCCCGGTCCAGCGGGCCCTCGCCCTCGGCGGGCGGTCCGACCGGCGCCGCGCTGACCACGACCAGCCGACGGACCCGCTCGGCCTCCATCGCGCGCAGCACCGTACGGGTCAGCCGGGTCGCGATCCCGGCGTCCTTGCGGGTGCGGGCGCCGAGACCGGACAGCACCGCGTCCCGGCCGGCGAACGCGGGCCGCAGCGACTCGGGGTCGCGCAGATCCGCCCGGAACACCTCCAGGCCCGGGCCGGTCACCGACAGCCGTGCAGGATCACGTACGACCGCGGTGACCTGGTGTCCGGCATCCAGAGCCTGTTGGACGATCGCGCGGCCGACACCGCCGGTCGCGCCGCATACGGTGAGCTTCATGACGTACTCCGTACGTACTCCGTGGCTTCGCGCTCCCGGCTGGGCGGGAGCGCCGAGTGGGAGCGCCAAGTGGGTGAGTATTCACTTACCACTGTCGCTCTTCTAGAGTGGTAAGTACTCACTCACCCGTCAAGAGCGACAGGGCCAGAGGGCCACCGGAAGGACGTGGGATCTTGGGCGCCACACAGCAGACACCGGCCCGCGTCCGCATCCTCGACGCCGCGCATGAGCTGATGCGCTCCGTCGGGCTGGCCCGCACCACCACCAAGGAGATCGCCAGGGCGGCCGGATGCTCCGAGGCGGCTCTGTACAAGTACTTCAGCAGCAAGGAGGAGCTGTTCATCCGGGTGCTCGCCGAGCGGCTGCCCCGGCTGACGCCCCTGCTGTCCAGCCTCGCCGCCGAGCCGGGACAGGGCTCCCTGGAGGAGAACCTCACCGAGATCGCCCTTCAGGCGTCCCTCTTCTACGAGCAGAGCTTCCCGATCGCCGGATCCCTGTACGCCGAGACCCAGCTCAAGCGGCGGCACGACAAGGCGATGCGTGAGATGGGGCTCGGCCCGCACAAGCCCATCGAGAGCCTGGAACTCTATCTGCGGGCCGAGCGGAAGGCGGGCCGGCTGCGCCCCGACGCCGACCCCTTCGCCGCGGCCTCGCTCCTCCTCGGCGCCTGCGCCCAGCGCGCCTTCGCCTACGACGCCACCCGCGACGGCGTCAAGCCCCCCGTGGAGGACTTCGCGCGCCGCGTGGCACGGACCCTGGTCGCCGCCATCGAGGCGTGAGCGGCCGTCGAGCGCCCCTTCCCCCGCCCGGCGCTCAGGACGTCAGCCAGGTGTCCACCCCCGCCAGCAGCCCCGCCTTCGTCCCCTCGGGCGCGGCGGACGCGCGGATCGACTGCCGGGCCAGCTCGGCCAGTTCGGCGTCCGTGAACGCGTGATGGTGCCGGGCGAGGTCGTACTGGGCGGCCAGCCGGGAGCCGAAGAGGAGCGGGTCGTCGGCGCCCAGCGCCATCGGGACCCCCGCCTCGAAGAAGGTGCGCAGCGGGACGTCCTCCGGCTTCTCGTACACCCCGAGGGCCACATTGGACGACGGGCACACCTCGCAGGTGACCTGCCGGTCGGCCAGCCGCTTGAGGAGCCGCGCGTCCTCCGCGGCGCGCACCCCGTGGCCCACCCGGTGCGCGTGCAGATCGTCCAGGCAGTCCCGCACCGACGCCGGGCCGGTCAGCTCACCGCCGTGCGGCGCCGACAGCAGACCACCCTCACGGGCGATGTGGAACGCCCGGTCGAAATCCCGTGCCATGCCCCGGCGTTCGTCGTTGGAGAGCCCGAAGCCGACCACGCCCCGGTCGGCGTACCGCACCGCGAGCCGGGCGAGCGTACGGGCGTCCAGCGGATGCTTCATCCGGTTCGCCGCCACCAGCACCCGCATCCCGAGCCCGGTGTCGCGGCTCGTGGTCTCCACCGCGTCCAGGATGACCTCCAGCGCCGGGATCAGCCCGCCCAGGCGCGGCGCGTACGACGTCGGGTCGACCTGGATCTCCAGCCAGCCCGAGCCGTCCCGCAGATCCTCCTCGGCGGCCTCGCGCACCAGCCGCTGGATGTCCTCCGGCGTCCGCAGACACGACCGCGCGGCGTCGTACAGCCGCTGGAAACGGAACCAGCCCCGCTCGTCCGTGGCCCGCAGCTTCGGCGGTTCGCCGCTGACCAGGGCCTCGGTCAGTACGTCGGGCAGCCGCACCCCGTACTTGTCGGCCAGCTCCAGCACGGTCGCGGGGCGCATCGAGCCGGTGAAGTGCAGGTGCAGATGGGCCTTGGGGAGGGCGGAGAGATCACGTACACGTTCCATTCCAGGATCCTGCCGCACCGCCCGCGCGCGCCGGTAGCGCTTTCCTCTTTAGTGCAAGGAAACGGGGGCCCTGGTGCAAGGAAACGGGGACCCTTTTACGCAAAGAAACGGGCACCCCCTCACTCCTGAGGTGGATGCCCGCTCGCTCACTCCTGAGGTGGATGCCCGTTCGGTGCGCCGTACGGCGTGCCGGTGGTTCAGTCGCGCGCCTCGGACAGCAGCTTCTGGATCCGGCTGACGCCCTCGACCAGGTCCTCGTCCCCGAGGGCGTACGACAGCCGCAGATAGCCGGGGGTGCCGAACGCCTCGCCCGGGACCACCGCGACCTCGGACTCCTCCAGGATCAGCGCCGCCAGCTCGACCGAGCTGGCCGGACGCTTGCCGCGGATGTCCTTGCCGATCAGCGCCTTCACCGACGGGTACACGTAGAACGCGCCCTCGGGCTCCGGGCAGACCACGCCGTCGATCTCGTTGAGCATCCGTACGATCGTCTGGCGGCGGCGGTCGAACGCCTCGCGCATCTTCTCCACGGCGGTCAGATCACCGGAGACGGCGGCCAGCGCGGCGGCCTGCGAGACGTTGGCGACATTCGACGTGGCGTGCGACTGGAGGTTGGTCGCGGCCTTGACGACGTCCTTCGGGCCGATGACCCAGCCCACCCGCCAGCCGGTCATGGCGTACGTCTTCGCCACACCGTTGACGACGATGCACTTGTCCCGCAGCTCGGGCAGCAGCCCCGGCAGCGAGGGCGCCTCGGCACCGCCGTAGACCAGGTGCTCGTAGATCTCGTCGGTCAGCACCCACAGTCCGTGCTCCAGCGCCCAGCGGCCGATGGCCTCGGTGTCCTCGCGGGAGTAGACGGCGCCGGTGGGGTTGGAGGGGGAGACGAAGAGGACGACCTTGGTCCGCTCCGTGCGCGCGGCCTCCAACTGCTCGACGCTCACCCGGTAGCCGGTGGTCTCGTCCGCGACGACCTCGACCGGCACACCGCCGGCGAGCCGGATCGACTCGGGGTACGTCGTCCAGTACGGCGCCGGGACGATGACCTCGTCGCCCGGGTCGAGGATCGCGGCGAACGCCTCGTAGATCGCCTGCTTGCCTCCGTTGGTGACCAGGATCTGGGACGGCTCGGGCTCGTAGCCGGAGTCGCGCAGCGTCTTGGCGGCGATCGCGGCCTTCAGCTCGGGCAGACCCCCGGCCGGCGTGTAGCGGTGGAACTTGGGGTTCTTGCACGCCTCGACGGCGGCCTCGACGATGTAGTCCGGCGTCGGGAAGTCGGGCTCACCCGCGCCGAAGCCGATCACCGGCCGTCCGGCGGCCTTGAGGGCCTTGGCCTTGGCGTCGACGGCGAGGGTGGCGGACTCGGAGATCGCCCCGATGCGGGCCGAGACCCGGCGCTCGGTGGGAGGGGTTGCAGCGCTCATGGGGCCCATGGTTCCAGACCCGAAAGCAGCCCGGCACACGGGTTTCACGGACTGAACAGCTCGGGGAGCGCTTCTGAACACCCGTCCGGAACCCCGCCATGGCCTGGTGATCTTCCGGTGATCTGCACCCGAACCCGTACGGACACCGCTCCCACAGGCCCATTCTGTTCGACGCCCGGCCCCGGAACACGTACACTCTCACCTCGTTGGCCTTCAGCGAGCCTGCCTTCACCCGGTGCACACCGAGCATCCGGGCGGATGCGGTACGTTGGGGGGCACGTGAAGGGTCGTAGCTCAATTGGTAGAGCACTGGTCTCCAAAACCAGCGGTTGGGGGTTCGAGTCCCTCCGGCCCTGCTCCACACACCGCCAGGATGTGTGCGCAGGTATACAGCATTGCAGCCGTGCGGCTCAGACCGGGCGCGGCACGGCCACGACCCGGGATCAGGTGAGGACGAATGACGGACGCCGTGGGCTCCATCGACACTCCTGATGCCCAGGACGAGACACCGGACTCGAAGAAGAAGACCCGCAAGGGCGGCAAGCGCGCCAAGAAGGGTCCGCTGAAGCGGCTCGCGCTGTTCTACCGCCAGGTCGTCGCCGAGCTCCGCAAGGTCGTCTGGCCGACACGCAATCAGTTGACCACGTACACCATCGTCGTGATCATCTTTGTCGTTGTCATGATCGGCCTCGTGACTCTGATTGACTATGGGCTCGACCACGCCGCGAAGTATGTCTTCGGCTGAGCCTAGTGCGAAGGGCGCCCTGACCGGCGCCCCTTTCGCGTGTTCCACCCCCATGTATCCAGGAAGAAGCAGCCACCGTGTCTGACGCCAACCTGAACGAGTCCCGCGAGCCCGTCGAGTCCGTGGATTCCGTGGATGACGAGCTCGACATCGTTGAGGGCGCGGACGAGGACCTGGACGAGGCCGAGGCTGCCGACGCCGAGGCGGGCGAGCCGGCCGAGGAGGCCGCGGTCCAGACCGAGGACGAGCCTGCCGAGGACGACGACGCCGAGGCCGCCGCCGAGGACGAAGACGAGGCCGAGGCCGCGACCGACGAGGACACCGACGCCGAGGCTGAGTCCGATGGCGAGGTCGAGTCCGACGACGACGCCGATGCCGAGGTCGAGTCCGACGATGCCGCCGAGGACGCCGCTGAGCCGGAGCCCGAGGTCGACCCCGTCACCAAGCTCCGCGAGGAGCTTCGGGTGCTGCCCGGCGAGTGGTACGTGATCCACACCTACGCCGGCTACGAGAACCGGGTGAAGACCAACCTGGAGCAGCGCGCCGTCTCGCTGAACGTCGAGGACTACATCTTCCAGGCCGAGGTGCCGCAGGAAGAGGTCGTCCAGATCAAGAACGGCGACCGCAAGACGATCAAGCAGAACAAGCTCCCGGGCTACGTCCTCGTCCGCATGGACCTGACGAACGAGTCCTGGGGCGTCGTCCGCAACACCCCCGGCGTCACCGGCTTCGTGGGCAACGCCTACGACCCCTACCCGCTGACCCTGGACGAGATCGTCAAGATGCTCGCCCCGGAGGCCGAGGAGAAGGCCGCCCGCGAGGCCGCCGAGGCCGAGGGCAAGCCCGTGCCGCAGCGCAAGGTCGAGGTCCAGGTGCTGGACTTCGAGGTCGGCGACTCGGTCACCGTCACCGACGGCCCGTTCGCCACCCTCCAGGCCACGATCAACGAGATCAACGCGGACTCCAAGAAGGTCAAGGGCCTGGTGGAGATCTTCGGCCGGGAGACTCCGGTCGAGCTGTCCTTCGACCAGATCCAGAAGAACTGACGCGTAGCGCGCACCGCGCATCTGAGTGCGACGCGAGCCCCTGTACGGCGGACATCCGCCGGACTGGGGCTCCTTCGCGTTGCCGGGCCTCGGCCGCCGAGAGCCGGCCGCCCCCGCGCCGCTGAGCGCCCCTCTGAGCGCCCCCCTGAACGCCCCTGAGCGTCGCTGAGCGTCGCTGAGCGGCGCTGAGCGACGCTGAGCGGCGCTGACACGGCCGGGAACAGAGGACGGCCGGTCCTCGGACCCCGGGTGGGGGAGGGCCGGCCGACTTCTCGTTTTTGGTCCGGACGAGATACCCGTTATCGTGGTGCGGTATGCCTCCATCCGGCTGATCGTGACGATCGCCGAACGGATGGGGCTCAACCTCTCACTAGGACCCGGAGAGAGCAATGCCTCCCAAGAAGAAGAAGGTCACGGGGCTGATCAAGCTCCAGATCCAGGCCGGTGCGGCCAACCCGGCTCCGCCGGTCGGCCCCGCGCTGGGTCAGCACGGCGTCAACATCATGGAGTTCTGCAAGGCGTACAACGCCGCGACCGAGTCGCAGCGCGGTTGGGTGATCCCGGTGGAGATCACGGTCTACGAGGACCGTTCCTTCACCTTCATCACCAAGACCCCCCCGGCCGCCAAGATGATCCTCAAGGCCGCGGGCGTGGAGAAGGGCTCCGGCGAGCCGCACAAGACCAAGGTCGCGAAGATCACCCGCGACCAGGTCCGCGAGATCGCCACCACCAAGATGCCCGACCTCAACGCCAACGACCTGGACGCCGCCGAGAAGATCATCGCCGGCACCGCCCGTTCCATGGGCATCACGGTCGAGGGCTGACCACCACCACCCCCTGCAGTAGTGGCGGGGCCTGCTCGGCCCGTACCACGACTCCTCAGCAAACCCAGGAGCAGTAGTGAGCAAGCGCAGCAAGTCTCTCCGCGCTGCGGACGCCAAGATCGACCGGGACAAGCTCTACGCCCCGCTTGAGGCCGTCCGTCTCGCCAAGGAGACCTCCACGACCAAGTTCGACGGCACCGTCGAGGTCGCCTTCCGTCTGGGTGTCGACCCGCGCAAGGCCGACCAGATGGTCCGTGGCACCGTGAACCTCCCGCACGGCACCGGTAAGACCGCCCGGGTCCTGGTCTTCGCGACCGGTGACCGTGCCGAGGCCGCTCGTGCCGCGGGCGCCGACATCGTCGGCGCCGACGAGCTGATCGACGAGGTGTCGAAGGGCCGTCTGGACTTTGACGCCGTCGTCGCCACCCCGGACCTCATGGGCAAGGTCGGCCGCCTCGGCCGCGTCCTCGGCCCCCGTGGTCTGATGCCGAACCCCAAGACCGGCACCGTCACCCCGGACGTCGTCAAGGCCGTCAACGAGATCAAGGGCGGCAAGATCGAGTTCCGCGTCGACAAGCACTCGAACCTGCACTTCATCATCGGCAAGGCGTCCTTCGACGACACCAAGCTGGTGGAGAACTACGGCGCCGCGCTGGAGGAGATCCTCCGTCTGAAGCCGTCCGCCGCCAAGGGTCGCTACATCAAGAAGGCCGCCATCACCACCACGATGGGCCCCGGCATCCCGCTCGACCCGAACCGCACCCGCAACCTCCTCACCGAGGAGGACCCGGCCGCCGTCTGATCCCCGCGATCGGACGCCGTCCGCGCGTCAGCAGTCCACGACGGGCCCCGCAGCCATCCGGCGCGGGGCCCGTCGCGTGTTCCGCGTCACTGGTCCGGACCGGCCGTCGGTGGCCTGCGCTAACGTGCGGGACAGGACCGACTCGGGGGGCGCGGATGAAGCGGGCGATCGCCGCGGTGACGGCGGCGCTGCTGGGCCTCGCCGGATGCACCTCGTCCGGCGACGGCGACGACCCGGCGCCCACCGGCAGCCGTACGCCCGCCACCAGCGCCGCGGTCCGCGCCGAGCTGCGCTCCGCCGCCGAGGCCACCGGGCGGGCCGGGTCCGCCCGGGTGGAGGCAACGACCGGCGTCGGCGACTCCCTCGCCATGACCTCCGAGGGCGCCCTCGCCTGGGACGACGGACTCACCGGCACCCTCACCCTCACCTACACCGGCGGCACACTCGCCGACACCATGCGCGAGCTGGGCACGGAGTCGATGGAGGCCCGCTATCTGCCGGACGCCTACTACGCGCGCATGGGCGACGCCTTCGCCGCGCGGGCCGGCGGCAGACACTGGGTGAGATACCCCTGGGCCGAGCTGGACCGGCTCGGCGGCTCGGGGGCGGCCCACCTCAGCGAGCAGATCCGCGGGGCCACCCCGGACCGCTCGGTGAGGTTCCTGCTGGCCGCGCCCGCCGCGCGGGTGATCGGCGAGGAACGGGTGCGCGGCATCCGCACCACGCACTACACGGCGACCAGCCAGGTCTCCGACCTCGGCGACCCCGCGTTGCGCGAGCAGCTGGAGCGGGCCGGTGTCACCACGCGGACCGTCGACATCTGGGTGGACGAGCGGGACCTGGTGGTCAAGAAGGCCGAGAAGGGCCGCTCGGCGACCGGCGAGCTGACCCAGACCGCGTACTACGACGGCTACGGCACCGAGGTCGCCGTGCGCGAGCCGCCCGCCGCCGACACCCAGGACTTCAAGGAACTGCTGGCCACCCAGGGGACCGGCCGCTGAACCGGGGGAGGGACCGGCGACCTACCTCCCCGGGGGCGGAGGCGTGCCCCCGGGGCCGGCGATATACCTCCCGTGGGTGGAGGCGTGCCCCCGGGGCCGGCGACCTACCGCCCGGGGGGCGGAGGCGTGCCCCCCGAGGCTGGCGGCATACCGCCCGGGACCGGCGGCGTGCCCCCGGGACCGGCGACCTACCCCCCGGGACCGGCGACATACCGCCCAGGACCGGCGGCGTGCCTCCCGGGGCCGACGGGAATTGAGGGGCCGCTGTCAGTGCCCTCGGATAGGCTCACGGCCTTGAAACTGTGTGTCGACCATGTGTCGGCAACGATGTCCCTGGGGGGATTCCATGGCTTTTTCCGTACGTACGCGCGGTGGTGCGGCCGGTGCCGGCGTCGTGGCGCTGATACTGGCCGGCGGTGCGGTCGGCTGCGGCAGCGAGAAGGCGACGGTCGACATGGACCCGGCCGCCGCGGTCGCCAAGGCGGCGAAGAACACCGAGGAGATCAAGTCCTTCAGCTACCGGATGGCCGGTGAGACCCCGGGCGAGGGCAAGGTCAAGGGCACGGCCGCGATGAGCGTCGACCCGCCGGCCATGAGCATGAAGATGGAGGTCGAGGCCCCCGACGCCGGGGCCGGCCCGGAGAGCGGCACGGCGGAGATCCGGCTGGTCGACAAGGCGATGTACATCGGGGGGACCCCCGAGGCCGCCGAGGAGATGGGCGGCAAGCGCTGGATCAAGTTCGACCTGGCCGCGCTCGGCGCCGACGACGAGCTGAGCCAGCTCGGCGCGGCCAACCAGGCCGAGAAGAATCCGGCGAGCGAGGCCGGCTTCCTCACCGGCGCCGAGGACGTCGAGGAGGTCGGCACCGAGACGGTCGACGGCGTCGAGACCACCCGCTACCGGGGCACGGTCACCCTCGACACCCTGCGCGACTCCCTCAAGGGCGAGGACAAGAAGACCCGCGAGTCCCGTGAGAAGAGCATCAAGCAGTACGAGGACCTGGGCGTCGACAAGCTCAACATGGACATGTGGATCGACGGCGACGAGCGCACCAAGCAGTTCCGGATGCGGGGCGACGCCGAGCAGGGCCCGCTGGACCTGACGATCACCTTCCTCGACTTCAACAAGCCGGTCGAGGTCACCGCCCCGCCCGCCGCGGAGACGATGGACCTCGCCGAGATGGCGAAAGAGATGGGCGAGGAGATGGGTGGCGAGCTGGAGGGCGAGCCGGGCACGGAGCCGGAGACCGGGGCGGAGATCGGCTGAAGCACCCGGCCGAGCCGCGCTCTGATCCCCGTACGACCGGATTTGCTCGGCGGGGATCCGGTCGCGTACCCTCCTGGGGAAGCCAAAGACCGCTGGTCGTTGCCGTGCCTCGAATGAGGGCGCGGTGGCCGAAGGATCCGCTGAAATTGCGGACGACCCGCGCAGGTGATTGTGGAAGAACTCCCGGAGTACGTACGTCGCCGTATGTACGGCCGGTCGAGTCCGCCCCGAGCGCCTGCGCCGGGGCGTTTCGTTTTCCCCAGTCCTCCTTCGGGTCCGCGCGGTCAGAATCACCCGGAAGGAGGCCGAGGCTCTATGGCGAGGCCCGACAAGGCTGCCGCGGTTGCCGAGCTGACGGACAAGTTCCGCAGCTCCAGCGCCGCTGTGCTGACCGAGTACCGCGGTCTCACCGTGGCGCAGCTCAAGACGCTGCGCCGGTCGCTCGGTGAGAACGCCCAGTACGCCGTGGTGAAGAACACGCTGACCAAGATTGCGGCCAACGAGGCCGGGATCACGACGCTGGACGACCAGTTCAATGGTCCGACGGCGGTCGCCTTCATCACCGGTGACCCGGTGGAGTCGGCGAAGGGTCTGCGCGACTTCGCCAAGGACAACCCGAATCTCGTCATCAAGGGCGGAGTCCTTGACGGCAAGGTGCTCAGCGCCGACGAGATCAAGAAGCTTGCGGACCTTGAGTCCCGCGAGGTTCTGCTCGCCAAGCTGGCGGGCGCTCTGAAGGGCAAGCAGACGCAGGCTGCTCAGGTCTTCCAGGCGCTCCCCTCGAAGCTCGTCCGCACCGTGGACGCGCTCCGGGCCCAGCAGGCCGAGCAGGGCGGTGCCGAGTAGTTCGGCTCGCGTCATGACCGCTGCCTGAGACGCTCCGTCGCAGGTCACGGTCGTTGCGGGCCGACCGTACGCCCGCCAGTCATGTACATCCGGCACCCGCCGATTTAGTGGAAGGAAAGCCATCGTGGCTCTCACCCAGGACGAACTGCTCGCCGAGTTCGAGACGATGACCCTGATCCAGCTCGCCGACTTCGTGAAGGCGTTCGAGGAGAAGTTCGACGTCACCGCCGCCGCCGCGGTCGCCGTCGCCCCGACCGGCCCGGCCGCCGCCGCCGAGGTCGCCGAGGAGCAGGACGAGTTCGACGTCGTCCTCACCGGCGCCGGCGACAAGAAGATCCAGGTCATCAAGGTCGTGCGTGAGCTGACCTCGCTCGGCCTGAAGGAGGCCAAGGACCTGGTCGACGGTGCGCCGAAGCCGGTTCTGGAGAAGGTTGCCAAGGACGCCGCGGAGAAGGCCAAGGAGGCCCTTGAGGGCGCCGGCGCCTCTGTCGAGGTCAAGTAAGTCCTTTCGCGGGGTCACCGCACCCCGCCGGGGTCCGTGCCGGATCCCGACGCCCGCGGAACACGGCCCGAGAGGGCTGTAACGCCGGGGCACCGAGGAGCGATCATCCAACCGGGTGGTCGCTCTTCGGCTTTCCCGGAGGTCCGACCGCGGCTGCCTTGCTCCCGCCGCGACGAGGGGTAAGGTGATCTTCGTCGTGTCCCCGGAAGCCCTGGGTTGGGCTGGGGGGCCTTGACGAACCGCACGCAGCGCGCAATTCTCAGGACGCGTCGTCACAAGGATCCAGAAATCCGAGGCATGGATCGGCGGCGGAGAGGGCAGTATCAACGTGCGTTGAGGGCGTCACCTTGTCGCAGGGGTTGAGTACAACGAGGGCAACGAGGGTTTCAAGAAACCCGGACTGGACATCAGTGTGCCAAGTGGCTACACTGACCCTTTGCGCTGCCTGTTAGCTGTCCCCTGCCCGTCACCAGGGGCATGCCCTCGCTTGAGCACCGACGACCGGACCGTCCCCGACCTGGCCTTTCGGCCCGACTTGGGGAACCTGTCTCTGTGTATCGGTGAGGGGCCGGTACGCGCGTAGTGAGTCCGAGCCCTCGGAAGGACCCCCTCTTGGCCGCCTCGCGCAACGCCTCGACCGCGAATACGAACAACGGCGCCAGCACCGCCCCGCTGCGCATCTCCTTTGCAAAGATCAAGGAGCCTCTCGAGGTTCCGAACCTGCTCGCGCTCCAGACCGAGAGCTTCGACTGGCTGCTCGGCAACACCGCCTGGCAGAGTCGGGTCGAGGAGGCTCTTGAGAACGGTCAGGACGTCCCCACCAAGTCCGGTCTGGAGGAGATCTTCGAGGAGATCTCCCCGATCGAGGACTTCTCCGGGTCGATGTCCCTGACCTTCCGGGACCACCGCTTCGAGCCCCCGAAGAACTCCATCGACGAGTGCAAGGAGCGTGACTTCACCTACGCCGCTCCGCTCTTCGTCACCGCCGAGTTCACCAACAACGAGACCGGCGAGATCAAGTCCCAGACCGTCTTCATGGGCGACTTCCCGCTCATGACGAACAAGGGCACCTTCGTCATCAACGGCACCGAGCGTGTCGTCGTCTCGCAGCTGGTCCGCTCGCCCGGTGTCTACTTCGACTCCTCCATCGACAAGACCTCCGACAAGGACATCTTCTCCGCCAAGATCATCCCGTCCCGGGGTGCCTGGCTGGAGATGGAGATCGACAAGCGCGACATGGTCGGCGTGCGCATCGACCGCAAGCGCAAGCAGTCGGTCACCGTGCTGCTCAAGGCGCTCGGCTGGACGACCGAGCAGATCCTGGAGGAGTTCGGCCAGTACGAGTCGATGCGCGCCACCCTGGAGAAGGACCACACCCAGGGCCAGGACGACGCGCTGCTCGACATCTACCGCAAGCTGCGTCCGGGCGAGCCCCCGACGCGCGAGGCCGCGCAGACCCTCCTGGAGAACCTCTACTTCAACCCGAAGCGCTACGACCTCGCGAAGGTCGGCCGCTACAAGGTCAACAAGAAGCTGGGCACGGAGACCGGGCTGGACGCGGGCGTCCTGACCGTCGACGACATCCTCGCGACGATCAAGTACCTGGTGCGGCTGCACGCGGGCGAGACCGAGACGGCCGTCGGTGACACCGGCCGCTCGATCATGATCGAGACCGACGACATCGACCACTTCGGCAACCGCCGTATCCGTAACGTCGGCGAGCTGATCCAGAACCAGGTCCGCACGGGTCTGGCCCGTATGGAGCGCGTCGTGCGCGAGCGCATGACGACCCAGGACGTCGAGGCGATCACGCCGCAGACGCTGATCAACATCCGGCCGGTCGTCGCCTCCATCAAGGAGTTCTTCGGCACCAGCCAGCTGTCCCAGTTCATGGACCAGAACAACCCGCTGTCGGGGCTGACGCACAAGCGTCGTCTGAACGCCCTCGGCCCGGGTGGTCTCTCCCGTGAGCGGGCCGGCTTCGAGGTCCGTGACGTGCACCCCTCGCACTACGGCCGGATGTGCCCGATCGAGACGCCGGAAGGCCCGAACATCGGCCTGATCGGCTCGCTCGCCTCCTACGGCCGGATCAACCCGTTCGGCTTCATCGAGACGCCGTACCGCAAGGTCGTCGAGGGCCGGGTCACCGACGAGGTCGACTACCTGACCGCCGACGAAGAGGACCGCTTCGTCATCGCGCAGGCCAACGCCCCGCTGACCGACGACTTCCTGTTCGCCGAGAACCGGGTGCTGGTCCGCCGCCGCGGCGGCGAGGTCGACTACGTCCCCGGTGGCGAGGTCGACTACATGGACGTCTCGCCGCGCCAGATGGTGTCGGTCGCGACCGCCATGATCCCCTTCCTGGAGCACGACGACGCCAACCGTGCCCTCATGGGCGCGAACATGATGCGTCAGGCCGTGCCCCTGATCCGCTCCGAGTCCCCGCTCGTCGGCACCGGCATGGAGTACCGCTCCGCCGTCGACGCCGGCGACGTGGTCAAGGCGGAGAAGGCCGGTGTGGTCCAGGAGGTCTCCGCCGACTACATCACCACCGCCAACGACGACGGCACGTACATCACCTACCGCCTGGCCAAGTTCGCCCGCTCCAACCAGGGCACCTCGGTCAACCAGAAGGTCATCGTCAACGAGGGCGACCGCATCATCGAGGGCCAGGTCCTCGCCGACGGTCCGGCCACCCAGAACGGCGAGATGGCGCTCGGCAAGAACCTGCTGGTCGCCTTCATGCCGTGGGAGGGCCACAACTACGAGGACGCGATCATCCTGTCGCAGCGCCTCGTGCAGGACGACGTCCTCTCCTCGATCCACATCGAGGAGCACGAGGTCGACGCCCGTGACACCAAGCTCGGCCCCGAGGAGATCACCCGGGACATCCCGAACGTCTCCGAGGAGGTCCTCGCCGACCTGGACGAGCGCGGCATCATCCGGATCGGCGCCGAGGTCATCGCCGGCGACATCCTCGTCGGCAAGGTGACCCCGAAGGGCGAGACCGAGCTGACCCCCGAGGAGCGCCTGCTGCGCGCGATCTTCGGTGAGAAGGCCCGTGAGGTCCGTGACACCTCGCTGAAGGTGCCGCACGGCGAGACCGGCAAGGTCATCGGCGTACGCGTCTTCGACCGCGAGGAGGGCGACGAGCTGCCGCCGGGCGTGAACCAGCTGGTCCGCGTCTACGTCGCGCAGAAGCGCAAGATCACCGACGGTGACAAGCTCGCCGGCCGGCACGGCAACAAGGGCGTCATCTCCAAGATCCTGCCGATCGAGGACATGCCGTTCCTGGAGGACGGCACCCCGGTCGACATCATCCTCAACCCGCTCGGCGTCCCGTCCCGGATGAACCCGGGACAGGTCCTGGAGATCCACCTCGGCTGGCTCGCCAGCCGCGGCTGGGACGTCTCCGGACTCGCCGACGAGTGGGCCGAGCGGCTCCAGACCATCGGCGCCGACCAGGTCGTCCCCGGCACCAACGTCGCCACCCCGGTGTTCGACGGCGCCCGCGAGGACGAGCTGGCCGGTCTGCTCCAGCACACCATCCCGAACCGCGACGGCGAGCGCATGGTGCTCCCGTCCGGCAAGGCACGGCTGTACGACGGCCGCAGCGGTGAGCCGTTCCCGGAGCCGATCTCGGTCGGCTACATGTACATCCTGAAGCTCCACCATCTGGTCGACGACAAGCTGCACGCCCGGTCGACCGGTCCGTACTCGATGATCACCCAGCAGCCGCTGGGTGGTAAGGCCCAGTTCGGTGGCCAGCGGTTCGGCGAGATGGAGGTGTGGGCGCTGGAGGCTTATGGCGCCGCGTACGCCCTCCAGGAGCTGCTGACCATCAAGTCCGACGACGTCACCGGCCGCGTGAAGGTCTACGAGGCCATCGTCAAGGGCGAGAACATCCCCGAGCCCGGCATCCCCGAGTCCTTCAAGGTGCTCATCAAGGAGATGCAGTCCCTGTGCCTCAACGTGGAGGTGCTGTCCTCGGACGGCATGTCCATCGAGATGCGCGACACCGACGAGGACGTCTTCCGCGCTGCGGAAGAGCTCGGCATCGACCTGTCCCGGCGCGAGCCGAGCAGCGTCGAAGAGGTCTGACGGGAGTTCCGGCCCGAGGGCTCAGCGATGAGCCCCCGGCCGGCCCCAGGACCCCCGTTTCAGACCCCAAGACTTACAACCCTGAGAGGGATTGACGCATAGTGCTCGACGTCAACTTCTTCGACGAGCTCCGGATCGGTCTGGCCACCGCTGACGACATCCGCCAGTGGAGCCACGGCGAGGTCAAGAAGCCGGAGACCATCAACTACCGCACGCTCAAGCCCGAGAAGGACGGACTCTTCTGCGAGAAGATCTTCGGTCCGACCCGGGACTGGGAGTGCTACTGCGGCAAGTACAAGCGCGTCCGCTTCAAGGGCATCATCTGTGAGCGCTGCGGTGTCGAGGTCACCCGCGCCAAGGTGCGCCGTGAGCGGATGGGCCACATCGAGCTGGCCGCTCCCGTCACCCACATCTGGTACTTCAAGGGCGTTCCGTCGCGGCTGGGCTACCTGCTCGACCTCGCCCCGAAGGACCTGGAGAAGGTCATCTACTTCGCCGCGTACATGATCACGTACGTCGACGAGGAGCGCCGGACGCGCGATCTGCCCTCGCTGGAGGCCCACGTCTCCGTCGAGCGCCAGCAGATCGAGCAGCGCCGGGACGCCGACCTGGAGACCCGCGCCAAGAAGCTTGAGACCGACCTGGCCGAGCTGGAGGCCGAGGGCGCCAAGGCCGACGTACGCCGTAAGGTGCGCGAGGGTGCCGAGCGGGAGATGAAGCAGCTGCGCGACCGCGCGCAGCGTGAGATCGACCGTCTGGACGAGGTCTGGTCCCGCTTCAAGAACCTCAAGGTCCAGGACCTGGAGGGCGACGAGCTGCTCTACCGCGAGCTGCGTGACCGCTTCGGCACGTACTTCGACGGTTCGATGGGTGCCGCGGCGCTGCAGAAGCGTCTGGAGTCCTTCGACCTGGACGAGGAGGCCGAGCGCCTCCGGGAGATCATCCGGACCGGCAAGGGCCAGAAGAAGACCCGCGCCCTGAAGCGGCTCAAGGTCGTCTCCGCGTTCCTGCAGACCTCCAACAGCCCCAAGGGCATGGTCCTGGACTGCGTCCCGGTCATCCCGCCGGACCTGCGTCCGATGGTGCAGCTGGACGGTGGCCGCTTCGCGACCTCCGACCTGAACGACCTGTACCGCCGGGTCATCAACCGCAACAACCGCCTGAAGCGGCTTCTCGACCTCGGTGCCCCCGAGATCATCGTCAACAACGAGAAGCGCATGCTCCAGGAGGCCGTCGACGCGCTCTTCGACAACGGCCGTCGTGGCCGCCCGGTGACGGGCCCCGGCAACCGTCCGCTGAAGTCGCTGTCCGACATGCTCAAGGGCAAGCAGGGCCGCTTCCGCCAGAACCTGCTCGGCAAGCGGGTGGACTACTCCGCGCGTTCCGTGATCGTCGTCGGTCCGCAGCTCAAGCTGCACCAATGCGGTCTGCCGAAGGCGATGGCGCTGGAGCTGTTCAAGCCGTTCGTGATGAAGCGCCTGGTCGACCTGAACCACGCGCAGAACATCAAGAGCGCCAAGCGCATGGTCGAGCGCGGTCGCACGGTCGTGTACGACGTCCTGGAAGAGGTCATCGCTGAGCACCCGGTGCTGCTGAACCGCGCGCCCACCCTGCACCGCCTCGGCATCCAGGCGTTCGAGCCCCAGCTGGTCGAGGGCAAGGCCATCCAGATCCACCCGCTCGTCTGCACCGCGTTCAACGCGGACTTCGACGGTGACCAGATGGCCGTCCACCTGCCGCTCTCCGCGGAGGCGCAGGCCGAGGCCCGCATCCTGATGCTGTCCTCGAACAACATCCTCAAGCCCGCCGACGGCCGTCCGGTGACGATGCCGACCCAGGACATGGTCCTCGGTCTGTACTTCCTCACCACCGACGGCGAGGGCCGGGACGTCAAGGGCACCGACCGCCCGTTCTCGTCGAGCGCCGAGGCGATCATGGCGTTCGACTCCGGCTCGCTGTCGCTGCAGGCGCCGGTCGACATCCGGTTCCCGGTGGGCACCATCCCGCCGCGGGGCTGGGAGCCGCCGGTGCGCGAGGAGGGCGAGCCCGAGTGGCAGCAGGGTGACAGCTTCACCCTGAAGACCACGCTGGGCCGCGCGCTCTTCAACGAGCTGCTGCCCGAGGACTACCCGTTCGTCGACTACGAGGTCGGCAAGAAGCAGCTCTCCCAGATCGTCAACGACCTGGCCGAGCGCTACCCGAAGGTCATCGTGGCGGCGACGCTCGACAACCTGAAGGCGGCCGGCTTCTACTGGGCCACCCGCTCCGGTGTCACCGTCGCCATCTCGGACGTCGTCGTCCCCGAGGCGAAGAAGGACATCGTCGCCGGGTACGAGCTCCAGGACGAGAAGGTCCAGAAGCAGTACGAGCGCGGTCTGATCACCAAGGACGAGCGCACGCAGGAGCTCATCACCATCTGGAACAAGGCGACCAACGAGGTCGCCGAGGCGATGAACGCCAACTTCCCGAGGACCAACCCGATCTTCATGATGGTCCACTCGGGTGCCCGCGGAAACATGATGCAGATGCGTCAGATCGCGGGTATGCGTGGCCTGGTGTCGAACGCCAAGAACGAGACGATCCCGCGTCCGATCAAGGCGTCCTTCCGTGAGGGCCTGTCCGTGCTGGAGTACTTCATCTCCACCCACGGTGCCCGTAAGGGTCTGGCCGACACCGCGCTGCGTACCGCCGACTCGGGTTACCTGACCCGTCGTCTCGTGGACGTCTCGCAGGACGTGATCATCCGTGAGGAGGACTGCGGCACCGACCGCGGTCTGCGGCTGGAGATCGCCGACCGCCAGGCCGACGGTTCGCTGCTCAAGGCGGGCAACGTCGAGACGTCCGTGTACGCGCGCTGCCTCGCCGAGGACATCGTCGTGGACGGCAAGGTGCTGGCCCCGGCCGGTACCGACCTGGGCGATGTGCTGATCGACGAGCTGATCCTGCACGGCGTGGGCGAGGTCAAGACCCGCTCGGTCCTGACCTGCGAGTCCGCCGTCGGCACCTGCGCCATGTGCTACGGCCGCTCGCTGGCCACCGGCAAGCTGGTCGACATCGGTGAGGCGGTCGGCATCATCGCCGCCCAGTCCATCGGTGAGCCCGGCACCCAGCTGACGATGCGTACCTTCCACACCGGTGGTGTGGCCGGTGACGACATCACCCAGGGTCTGCCGCGTGTCGTCGAGCTGTTCGAGGCCCGTACGCCGAAGGGTGTCGCCCCGATCTCCGAGGCCGCCGGCCGCGTGCGGATCGAGGAGACCGAGAAGACCAAGAAGCTGGTCATCACCCCGGACGACGGCTCGGACGAAACCGCCTTCCCGATCTCGAAGCGCGCGCGCGTCGAGGTCTCCGAGGGCGAGCACGTCGAGGTGGGCCAGAAGCTCACCGCGGGTGCCACCAACCCGCACGACGTGCTGCGCATCCTGGGTCAGCGGGCCGTCCAGGTCCACCTGGTCGGCGAGGTCCAGAAGGTCTACAACTCGCAGGGTGTGTCGATCCACGACAAGCACATCGAGATCATCATCCGGCAGATGCTGCGCCGGGTGACGATCATCGAGTCCGGCGACGCCGAGCTGCTGCCCGGTGAGCTGGTCGAGCGCTCGAAGTTCGAGACCGAGAACCGTCGTGTGGTCCAGGAAGGCGGCCACCCGGCCTCCGGCCGTCCGCAGCTGATGGGTATCACCAAGGCGTCGCTGGCGACCGAGTCGTGGCTGTCGGCGGCGTCCTTCCAGGAGACGACCAGGGTTCTGACGGACGCGGCGATCAACGCCAAGTCCGACTCCCTGATCGGCCTCAAGGAGAACGTCATCATCGGTAAGCTCATCCCGGCCGGTACGGGTCTGTCCCGCTACCGCAACATCCGGGTCGAGCCGACCGAGGAGGCCAAGGCCGCGATGTACTCGGCCGTCGGCTACGACGACATCGACTACTCGCCGTTCGGCACGGGCTCCGGCCAGGCCGTTCCGCTGGAGGACTACGACTACGGTCCGTACAACCAGTAAGCGGGTCGCTTGAGTTGAGGGGCGGTCACCTTCGGGTGGCCGCCCTTCGGCGTGTCCCGGGGCGGTCGGGCCCTTCTCCTCCGTACGTCCGTTTTGTGTCGCGGTGCGGGAACCGCTGCCGTACGGGACGCGTTGAAGGATGATGGAGGCATTCGTCTCCGGATGGCGTCGGGGGCGTCCGTCTCCGGCCGGGGGAGGTGTTCCGTGTCGTCTCCGACACCGTGGCAGGGACAGCCATGGCAGGGGCAGGGTGTGCCGTCGATGCTGGCGTCGCACGCGGACCGCGAGCGGGCCGTGGATGTGCTCAGAGCCGGTTTCAGCGAGGGGCGGCTCCAGCAGGAGGAGCTGGAGAAGCGGGTCGCGCGGGCGTACGCGGCGCGTACGGTGGGCGAGCTGGGTCTGCTGGTCGCCGATCTGCCGCAGGGGCCCATGCCGATGCAGCCGATGCCGATGCCCGTCATGCAGCCGATGATGATGCAGCAGGTGCCGCGGACGTTCCTGCCCGCTCCGGTGCCGCCGACCAACGGCAAGGCCGTGGGCTCCATGGTGCTCGGGGTGCTGACCACCATGACGTTCGGGGTCACCGGCATCCCCGCGGTGGTGCTGGGGCACTCGGCCCGTGCCGAGATGCGGCGCACGGGCGAGAGCGGGGAGGGCTTCGCCGTCACCGGGCTGGTGCTGGGGTGGCTCTCGGTGGCGGGCTGGGCGGTGTTCCTGACCGTGCTCCTCGTGGCGGCGATCGCCTCGGGCTGAGGTGATACGAAGATCACTCACGATGCATGGGCTTGACACCCACCGTACGGTCATGCGGGCGAACCCAGCTTGTTTTGACCGCAGCGAATGAGATAGGTACGCTCAGACCTTGTGCCTGGGGTGTGCCCTGGCTCTTGTGCGTGCCTTCAACCGCATGGCGAGCCGTGAGCGGCCACCGTAATCTGCGCCCTTTCCGCCTTACGGCGGGAGTCTGCGGGATTCGACACACCCGACCGCGTGGGTCGGCGATGTTCCAGGTTAGCTGTACCTTTCGGCACACAGAAACCGGAGAAGTAGTGCCTACGATCCAGCAGCTGGTCCGCAAGGGCCGGCAGGACAAGGTCGAGAAGAACAAGACGCCCGCACTGGACGGTTCGCCCCAGCGCCGCGGCGTCTGCACGCGTGTGTTCACGACCACCCCGAAGAAGCCGAACTCGGCCCTGCGTAAGGTCGCGCGTGTGCGTCTGACCAGCGGGATCGAGGTCACCGCTTACATTCCGGGTGAGGGACACAACCTGCAGGAGCACTCCATCGTGCTCGTGCGTGGTGGCCGTGTGAAGGACCTGCCGGGTGTTCGCTACAAGATCATCCGAGGTTCGCTCGACACCCAGGGTGTCAAGAACCGCAAGCAGGCCCGCAGCCGCTACGGCGCCAAGAAGGAGAAGTAAGAATGCCTCGTAAGGGCCCCGCCCCGAAGCGCCCGGTCATCATCGACCCGGTCTACGGCTCCCCTCTGGTGACCTCCCTGATCAACAAGGTGCTGCTGAACGGCAAGCGCTCCACCGCCGAGCGCATCGTCTACGGCGCCATGGAAGGGCTGCGCGACAAGACCGGCAACGACCCGGTCATCACGCTCAAGCGCGCCCTCGAAAACATCAAGCCGACGCTTGAGGTCAAGTCCCGCCGTGTCGGTGGCGCCACCTACCAGGTGCCGGTCGAGGTCAAGCCCGGCCGTGCCAGCACCCTGGCGCTGCGCTGGCTGGTCGGTTACTCCCGCGCCCGTCGCGAGAAGACCATGACCGAGCGTCTGCTCAACGAGCTCCTCGACGCCTCCAACGGCCTGGGTGCCGCTGTGAAGAAGCGTGAGGACACGCACAAGATGGCCGAGTCCAACAAGGCCTTCGCGCACTACCGCTGGTAGTCGCAGTCCACATCGAGACCGAGAGAAGACTGAAGCCTTATGGCTACCACTTCGCTTGACCTGGCCAGGGTGCGCAACATCGGCATCATGGCCCACATCGACGCGGGCAAGACGACCACCACCGAGCGGATCCTGTTCTACACCGGCGTTTCCTACAAGATCGGTGAGGTCCACGACGGCGCTGCCACCATGGACTGGATGGAGCAGGAGCAGGAGCGTGGCATCACGATCACCTCTGCTGCCACCACCTGTCACTGGCCGCTGGAAGACGTCGACCACACCATCAACATCATCGACACCCCCGGGCACGTCGACTTCACCGTCGAGGTGGAGCGGTCCCTGCGGGTGCTCGACGGTGCCGTGACGGTGTTCGACGGCGTCGCCGGCGTTGAGCCGCAGTCCGAGACGGTGTGGCGTCAGGCGGACCGCTACGGCGTTCCGCGTATCTGCTTCGTCAACAAGCTCGACCGTACCGGTGCCGAGTTCCACCGCTGCGTCGACATGATCACCGACCGTCTGGGTGCTCAGCCGCTGGTCATGCAGCTGCCGATCGGCGCCGAGGCGGACTTCAAGGGTGTCGTCGACCTGGTGACGATGAAGGCCTTCGTGTGGTCCGCAGAGGCCACCAAGGGCGAGATGTACGACATTGTCGACATCCCGGACACTCACGCCGAGGCGGCCGAGGAGTGGCGCGGCAAGCTGCTCGAAGCCGTTGCGGAGAACGACGAAGAGCTGATGGAGCTGTACCTGGAGGGCCAGGAGCCCACCGTGGAGCAGCTGTACGCGGCGATCCGCCGCATCACCATCGCCTCCGGCAAGGGCGACGGCACCACCGTCACCCCGGTGTTCTGTGGTACCGCTTTCAAGAACAAGGGTGTGCAGCCCCTGCTCGACGCGGTCGTGCGCTTCCTGCCGTCCCCCCTGGACGTCGAGGCCATCGAGGGCCACGACGTCAAGGACCCGGAGAAGGTCATCCAGCGTCGCCCGTCCGACGAGGAGCCGCTGGCCGCGCTGGCGTTCAAGATCATGAGCGACCCGCACCTCGGCAAGCTCACCTTCGTCCGGGTGTACTCCGGCCGCCTGGAGTCCGGCACCGCGGTGCTGAACTCCGTCAAGGGCCGCAAGGAGCGCATCGGCAAGATCTACCGGATGCACGCCAACAAGCGTGAGGAGATCGACTCGGTGGGCGCCGGCGACATCGTCGCCGTCATGGGTCTGAAGCAGACCACCACCGGTGAGACGCTCTCCGACGACAAGAACCCGGTCATCCTGGAGTCCATGGACTTCCCGGCGCCGGTCATCCAGGTCGCCATCGAGCCCAAGTCGAAGGGCGACCAGGAGAAGCTCGGCGTCGCGATCCAGCGCCTGGCCGAGGAGGACCCGTCCTTCCAGGTCCACTCGGACGAGGAGACCGGCCAGACCATCATCGGCGGCATGGGCGAACTGCACCTTGAGGTGCTGGTCGACCGGATGCGCCGTGAGTTCAAGGTCGAGGCCAACGTCGGCAAGCCGCAGGTCGCGTACCGCGAGACCATCCGCAAGTCGGTCGAGAAGGTCGAGTTCACCCACAAGAAGCAGACGGGTGGCACCGGCCAGTTCGCTCGCGTGATCATCGCGATCGAGCCGATCGAGGGCGGCGACACGTCGTACGAGTTCCTGAACAAGGTCACCGGTGGCCGTATCCCGAAGGAGTACATCCCTTCGGTCGACGCCGGTGCCCAGGAGGCCATGCAGTTCGGCATCCTCGCCGGTTACGAGATGACCGGCGTCCGTGTCACGCTGCTCGACGGCGCCTACCACGAGGTCGACTCCTCGGAGCTGGCCTTCAAGATCGCCGGTTCGCAGGCGTTCAAGGAGGCCGCCCGCAGGGCCGCCCCCGTGCTGCTGGAGCCGATGATGGCCGTCGAGGTCACCACGCCCGAGGACTACATGGGCGATGTCATCGGTGACATCAACTCCCGCCGTGGCCAGATCCAGGCCATGGAGGAGCGGGCCGGTGCCCGCGTCGTCAAGGGCCTCGTGCCCCTGTCGGAGATGTTCGGCTACGTCGGCGACCTCCGCAGCAAGACGTCGGGTCGCGCGAGCTACTCGATGCAGTTCGACTCCTACGCCGAGGTTCCGCGGAACGTCGCCGAGGAGATCATCGCGAAGGCCAAGGGCGAGTAACGCACTCCGTGCACACGCCGTAGGCTTGACTCCGGAGCCTCAAGGGGCATTCCACCGTGAACGCGGACGGAATGCCCCCGGGATCCGGGCCATTTCAGCAAAGATCACCTGGCGCCGATGAAGTAAGGCGTACAGAACCACTCCACAGGAGGACCCCAGTGGCGAAGGCGAAGTTCGAGCGGACTAAGCCGCACGTCAACATCGGCACCATCGGTCACATCGACCACGGTAAGACGACCCTCACGGCCGCCATTACCAAGGTGCTGCACGACGCGTACCCGGACCTGAACGAGGCCACCCCGTTCGACAACATCGACAAGGCGCCCGAGGAGCGTCAGCGCGGTATCACCATCTCCATCGCGCACGTCGAGTACCAGACCGAGGCGCGTCACTACGCCCACGTCGACTGCCCGGGTCACGCGGACTACATCAAGAACATGATCACCGGTGCCGCGCAGATGGACGGCGCGATCCTGGTGGTCGCCGCCACCGACGGCCCGATGCCGCAGACCAAGGAGCACGTGCTCCTGGCCCGCCAGGTCGGCGTCCCCTACATCGTCGTCGCCCTGAACAAGGCCGACATGGTGGACGACGAGGAGATCCTGGAGCTCGTCGAGCTCGAGGTCCGTGAGCTCCTCACCGAGTACGAGTTCCCGGGCGACGACCTGCCGGTCGTCAAGGTCTCCGCCCTGAAGGCCCTTGAGGGCGAGCAGGAGTGGGTGGACTCCGTCCTCGGCCTGATGAAGGCTGTCGACGAGTCGATCCCGCAGCCGGAGCGTGACATCGACAAGCCGTTCCTCATGCCCGTCGAGGACGTCTTCACGATCACCGGTCGCGGTACGGTCGTCACCGGCCGTATCGAGCGTGGTGTCCTGAAGGTCAACGAGACCGTCGACATCATCGGCATCCACACCGAGAAGACCACCACCACGGTCACCGGTATCGAGATGTTCCGCAAGCTGCTCGACGAGGGTCAGGCCGGTGAGAACGTCGGTCTGCTGCTTCGTGGTGTCAAGCGCGAGGACGTCGAGCGCGGCCAGGTCATCATCAAGCCGGGTTCGGTCACCCCGCACACCGAGTTCGAGGCCACGGCCTACATCCTGTCGAAGGACGAGGGTGGCCGTCACACCCCGTTCTTCAACAACTACCGCCCGCAGTTCTACTTCCGTACCACGGACGTGACCGGCGTCGTGCACCTCCCCGAGGGCACCGAGATGGTCATGCCGGGCGACAACACCGACATGCGCGTTGAGCTGATCCAGCCCATCGCCATGGAGGAGGGCCTGAAGTTCGCCATCCGTGAGGGTGGCCGGACCGTCGGCGCCGGCCAGGTCACCAAGATCCTCAAGTAGGTTCACCCCACTTGAGGGTCTGCTGACCCGGTAGCTCCACCGCGAGCCCTGAAGGGGCCTGTACGACTTCGGTCGTACAGGCCCCTTCTTCGTGCGGTCGTGGGGTCGTGGGGCCCCACGGGCCCGTGGGGCCTCAGACGGGCATGTCGGCCCACGGACGGGCGGTTGGGGGCCCCGGGGACGGGCGTGGCCGTGGGGGCCCGGGGACGGGCGCGCTGTCCCGGGAAGGCGGCTCCAGGCGCTCGGCGAGCCTCCGAGGCGGGCGAGGCGGCCCGGACGGGCGGGACGGGCGAGGCGGGCGAGTGCCGGGACGCTCTGAAGCGGGGGCTGGATTCCGCGGTCCGGTGGGTGCGGCCCTCTGGCACCCGTGTTTGACCTCGGTCACTCCCGGGGTATTCTCTCCGGCTCGATTGGCGTCCCGCCTGGCCCATATGGCAGACTGTCGGAGTTGCTCGGTCGAGTGTTGATGCTGCGCGCCTCCCGCCGGGAGGACCGGAAGCGAGTCCCACAGTACTCGTCAACCCCACGTGGGTTGGACGTACGGGAATCTTCCGGGAAGTGTGAGCGCGGCACCGACCAGGCACCCGGTGGGCCGTTCGGTCCCCGGCTCGCGGTTCCGTTGGGCCGTGTGCAATCCCGCAGGGATGTTCGGAGTAGGGACATCTGTGTCAGCGGGAACGCGACACGCCCGACCGCGTGGGTCGGAGACACAGTGGTTGGAACGCCGGGTTCCAGAGCGTGAGAAGAGACAGGACTACTGAGTAGCCATGGCGGGACAGAAGATCCGCATTCGGCTCAAGGCCTACGACCACGAGGTCATCGACTCCTCGGCGAAGAAGATCGTCGAGACGGTGACCCGAACTGGTGCGTCGGTCGCGGGCCCGGTGCCGCTGCCCACTGAGAAGAACGTGTACTGCGTCATCAAGTCGCCGCACAAGTACAAGGACTCGCGCGAGCACTTCGAGATGCGCACGCACAAGCGCCTGATCGACATCCTCGACCCGACGCCCAAGACCGTTGACTCCCTGATGCGACTCGACCTCCCGGCCGGTGTCGACATCGAGATCAAGCTCTGAGGCCGGTGATCTGAGAGATGGCTAAGCAGATCAAGGGCATCCTGGGCGAGAAGCTCGGCATGACGCAGGTGTGGGACGAGAACAACCGTGTTGTTCCCGTCACCGTCGTCAAGGCCGGGCCCAATGTCGTCACCCAGGTACGCACCAACGACGTCGACGGCTACGAGTCCGTCCAGCTCGCCTTCGGCGAGATCGACCCGCGCAAGGTGAACAAGCCCCTCAAGGGCCACTTCGCCAAGGCCGACGTCACCCCCCGTCGTCACCTCGTCGAGATCCGGACCGCTGACGCCGCCGAGTACCTTCTCGGCCAGGAAGTCACCGCCGAGGTCTTCGAGGCCGGCACCAAGGTCGACGTCACCGGCAAGAGCAAGGGCAAGGGCTTCGCCGGTGTCATGAAGCGCCACAACTTCCGTGGCCTCGGCGCCGGACACGGCACCCAGCGCAAGCACCGCTCTCCCGGTTCCATCGGTGGCTGCGCCACCCCGGGCCGTGTGTTCAAGGGCCTCCGCATGGCGGGTCGCATGGGCAACGAGCGGGTCACCACCCAGAACCTGACCGTCCACGCCGTTGACGCGGAGAAGGGTCTGCTGCTCATCAAGGGCGCGGTTCCCGGTCCGAACGGCGGCCTCGTCCTGGTCCGCACCGCGGCCAAGGGGGCCTGAGGTAACCGATGAGCACTGTTGACATCCTTTCGCCTGCCGGCGAGAAGACCGGTAGCGTCGAACTCCCCGCGGAGATCTTCGGCGTGGAGAAGGTCAGCATCCCGCTGATCCACCAGGTCGTCGTCGCGCAGAACGCGGCTGCCCGCCAGGGCACCCACAAGACCAAGACCCGCGGCGAAGTCCGTGGCGGTGGCCGCAAGCCGTACCGCCAGAAGGGCACCGGCCGCGCCCGTCAGGGCTCGACCCGCGCGCCGCAGTTCGCCGGTGGTGGCGTCGTGCACGGTCCCGTGCCGCGCGACTACTCGCAGCGCACCCCGAAGAAGATGAAGGCCGCCGCCCTGCGGCACGCCCTCACCGACCGGGCGCGCGCCGAGCGTATCCACGTCGTCACCGGCGTGATCGAGGGCGAGACCCCCTCCACCAAGGCCGCGAAGAGCCTGTTCGGCAAGATCTCGGAGCGCAAGAACCTGCTCCTGGTCGTCGAGCGCGCCGACGAGGCCGCGTGGCTGTCCGCCCGCAACCTGCCCCAGGTCCACATCCTGGAGCCGGGCCAGCTGAACACGTACGACGTGATCGTCTCGGACGACGTGGTCTTCACCCAGGCCGCTTTCGAGTCCTTCGTCGCCGGCCCGAACAAGGCCAACGACACCGAAGGGAGCGAGGTCTGATGGCCACGCGCCACCCCTCCATCGCCTCGAAGGCAGCCAAGGCAGCCAAGGCCGCTCGCGTCGCCAAGGCGCGCCGCCACGCCGCCGAGGGCAAGAACACCGTCGAGACGCCGCTGAGCAAGTCGTACACGGACCCCCGTGACGTGCTGCTCAAGCCGGTCGTCTCCGAGAAGAGCTACGCGCTCCTCGACGAGAACAAGTACACGTTCATCGTCGACCCGCGCTCCAACAAGACCCAGATCAAGCAGGCCGTCGAGGCGGTCTTCGAGGTCAAGGTCACCGGGGTCAACACGATCAACCGCGTCGGCAAGCGCAAGCGGACCCGTACCGGTTTCGGCCAGCGTGCCGCCACCAAGCGCGCGATCGTGACCCTTGCCGAGGGCGACCGTATCGACATCTTCGGCGGTCCGACCTCCTGAGGGAGGTCCGGAACGTCCAGATTTCGGAAATCTTCCGAGGACTGAGAGACAATGGGAATCCGCAAGTACAAGCCGACGACTCCTGGCCGTCGTGGCGCCAGCGTCGCCGACTTCGTCGAGGTCACGCGGTCCACGCCGGAGAAGTCGCTGGTTCGCCCCCTGCACAGCAAGGGTGGCCGTAACAACTCCGGTCGTGTGACCGTTCGCCACCAGGGTGGCGGACACAAGCGCGCCTTCCGTGTGATCGACTTCCGTCGGCACGACAAGGACGGCGTGCCGGCGAAGGTCGCGCACATCGAGTACGACCCCAACCGCACCGCGCGCATCGCGCTGCTGCACTACGCCGACGGCGAGAAGCGCTACATCCTCGCGCCGCGCGGCCTCGGGCAGGGCGACCGCGTCGAGAACGGCCCGGGCGCCGACATCAAGCCGGGCAACAACCTGGCCCTGCGCAACATCCCGGTCGGTACCACGATCCACGCGATCGAGCTCCGTCCCGGTGGCGGTGCCAAGTTCGCCCGCTCCGCCGGTACCTCCGTGCAGCTGCTCGCGAAGGAGGGCTCGATGGCCCACCTGCGCATGCCGTCCGGAGAGATCCGCCTGGTCGACGTGCGCTGCCGCGCCACCGTCGGCGAGGTCGGCAACGCCGAGCAGTCGAACATCAACTGGGGCAAGGCGGGCCGCAAGCGGTGGCTGGGCGTTCGCCCGACCGTCCGCGGTGTCGTCATGAACCCGGTCGACCACCCGCACGGTGGTGGTGAGGGCCGGACCTCCGGTGGCCGCCACCCCGTGTCCCCGTGGGGCAAGAAGGAAGGCCGTACTCGCTCGCCCAAGAAGGCGTCGAGCAAGTACATCGTCCGCCGCCGCAAGACGAACAAGAAGCGCTAAGGACGGGTTGAGATGCCTCGTAGCTTGAAGAAGGGACCCTTCGTCGACGACCACCTGATCAAGAAGGTGGACGCCCAGAACGAAGCCGGTACCAAAAACGTCATCAAGACCTGGTCCCGTCGCTCCATGATCGTGCCGGCCATGCTCGGCCACACGCTCGCGGTGCACAACGGCAAGACCCACATTCCGGTGTTCGTCACCGAGTCGATGGTCGGCCACAAGCTCGGCGAGTTCTCGCCGACCCGCACCTTCCGGGGCCACGTCAAGGACGACCGGAAGTCGAAGCGCCGCTAGGCGGGGTGCAAACGACCATGACAAACACCGAAGGGACAACCATGGAAGCCAGGGCCCAGGCGCGGTACATCCGCGTCACGCCCATGAAGGCCCGCCGTGTGGTGGACCTCATCCGTGGCATGGATGCCACGGAGGCTCAGGCGGTCCTGCGTTTCGCCCCGCAGGCCGCGAGCGTGCCGGTCGGCAAGGTGCTGGACAGCGCCATCGCCAACGCCGCGCACAACTACGACCACACCGACGCCGACAGCCTCTTCATCTCCGAGGCGTACGTCGACGAGGGCCCGACCCTGAAGCGGTTCCGGCCGCGCGCCCAGGGTCGCGCCTACCGGATCCGCAAGCGGACCAGCCACATCACCGTGGTCGTCAGCAGCAAGGAAGGAACCCGGTAATGGGCCAGAAGGTAAACCCGCACGGGTTCCGGCTCGGTATCACGACCGACTTCAAGTCGCGTTGGTACGCCGACAAGCTGTACAAGGACTACGTCAAGGAAGACGTCGCCATCCGCCGGATGCTGACGTCCGGCATGGAGCGCGCCGGTATCTCCAAGGTGGAGATCGAGCGCACCCGTGACCGCGTCCGGGTCGACATCCACACCGCGCGTCCGGGCATCGTCATCGGCCGCCGCGGCGCCGAGGCCGACAAGATCCGCGGTCAGCTGGAGAAGCTGACGGGCAAGCAGGTCCAGCTGAACATCCTCGAGGTCAAGAACCCCGAGACCGATGCGCAGCTCGTGGCCCAGGCCGTCGCCGAGCAGCTGTCCTCCCGTGTCTCCTTCCGCCGTGCCATGCGCAAGAGCATGCAGTCGGCGATGAAGGCGGGCGCCAAGGGCATCAAGATCCAGTGCGGTGGCCGTCTCGGCGGCGCCGAGATGTCCCGCTCGGAGTTCTACCGCGAGGGCCGGGTGCCCCTGCACACGCTCCGCGCGAACGTGGACTACGGCTTCTTCGAGGCCAAGACGACCTTCGGCCGTATCGGTGTGAAGGTCTGGATCTACAAGGGCGACGTCAAGAACATCGCCGAGGTCCGCGCCGAGAACGCCGCCGCCCGTGCGGGCAACCGCCCGGCGCGTGGCGGTGCCGACCGCCCGGCCCGTGGTGGCCGCGGTGGCGAGCGGCGCGGTCGTAAGCCGCAGCAGGCTGCCGGTGCCGAGGCCCCCAAGGCCGAGGCCCCCGCCGCTCCGGCTGAGAGCACCGGAACGGAGGCCTGACCGACATGCTGATCCCCCGTAGGGTCAAGCACCGCAAGCAGCACCACCCGAAGCGCCGTGGTCAGGCCAAGGGCGGTACGACGGTCGCGTTCGGCGAGTACGGCATCCAGGCCCTCACGCCGGCGTATGTGACCAACCGCCAGATCGAGGCGGCCCGTATCGCCATGACCCGCCACATCAAGCGTGGTGGCAAGGTCTGGATCAACATCTACCCGGACCGTCCGCTCACGAAGAAGCCGGCCGAGACCCGCATGGGTTCCGGTAAGGGTTCTCCGGAGTGGTGGGTCGCGAACGTGCACCCGGGTCGGGTCATGTTCGAGCTGTCCTACCCCAACGAGAAGATCGCCCGTGAGGCGCTGACCCGCGCGGCCCACAAGCTGCCGATGAAGTGCCGGATCGTCAAGCGCGAGGCAGGTGAAGCGTGATGTCGGTCGGCACCAAGGCGTCCGAGCTGCGCGAGCTGGGCAACGAGGAGCTTCTCGCGAAGCTCCGCGAGGCCAAGGAAGAGCTGTTCAACCTCCGCTTCCAGGCGGCGACGGGTCAGCTTGAGAACCATGGCCGTCTGAAGGCGGTCCGCAAGGACATCGCGCGGATCTACACCCTGATGCGCGAGCGTGAGCTGGGCATCGAAACGGTGGAGAACGCCTGATGAGCGAGAACAATGTGACTGAGAACGCAGCGGCGCGCGGCTTCCGCAAGACCCGTGAGGGTCTCGTCGTCAGCGACAAGATGGACAAGACCGTCGTCGTCGCCGTCGAGGACCGCGTCAAGCACGCGCTGTACGGCAAGGTCATCCGCCGTACGAACAAGCTCAAGGCGCACGACGAGGCCAACGCCGCGGGCATCGGCGACCGGGTCCTCCTCATGGAGACCCGTCCGCTGTCGGCGACCAAGCGCTGGCGCGTCGTCGAGATCCTCGAGAAGGCCAAGTAATCCCTCCTAGGGGGACCCCCTAGGCATCGTTCCGCCAGGCTCGGCAGGGGCCGCACCCCGTACGGGAACGTACGGGAAGCCCCTGCCGGGAACCGGCAGACAACCAGGAGATAGACGTGATCCAGCAGGAGTCGCGGCTGCGTGTCGCCGACAACACGGGCGCGAAGGAGATCCTTTGCATCCGTGTGCTCGGTGGCTCCGGTCGCCGCTACGCGGGCATCGGTGACGTCATCGTCGCCACCGTCAAGGACGCGATCCCCGGTGGCAACGTGAAGAAGGGTGACGTCATCAAGGCGGTCATCGTTCGCACCGTCAAGGAGCGTCGCCGTCCGGACGGCTCGTACATCCGCTTCGACGAGAACGCCGCTGTCATTCTCAAGAACGACGGCGACCCTCGTGGCACCCGTATCTTCGGCCCGGTCGGCCGTGAGCTGCGCGAGAAGAAGTTCATGAAGATCATCTCGCTCGCGCCGGAGGTGCTGTAAGCATGAAGATCAAGAAGGGCGACCTGGTCCAGGTCATCACCGGCAAGGACAAGGGCAAGCAGGGCAAGGTCATTGCCGCTTACCCGCGTGACGAGCGCGTCCTGGTCGAGGGTGTCAACCGGGTCAAGAAGCACACCAAGGCCGGTCCCACCGCTCGTGGGTCGCAGGCCGGTGGCATCGTGACGACCGAGGCCCCGATCCACGTGTCCAACGTTCAGCTGGTCGTGGAGAAGGACGGCAACAAGGTCGTCACGCGAGTCGGTTACCGCTTCGACGACGAGGGCAACAAGATCCGCGTTGCCAAGCGGACGGGTGAGGACATCTGATGGCTACCACCACCACTCCGCGTCTCAAGACGAAGTACCGCGAGGAGATCGCGGGCAAGCTGCGTGACGAGTTCAGCTACGAGAACGTCATGCAGGTTCCCGGCCTCGTCAAGATCGTGGTCAACATGGGTGTCGGCGACGCCGCCCGTGACTCGAAGCTGATCGAGGGCGCGATCCGCGACCTGACCACCATCACCGGTCAGAAGCCGGCCGTCACCAAGGCCCGCAAGTCCATCGCGCAGTTCAAGCTGCGTGAGGGACAGCCGATCGGTGCCCACGTCACGCTCCGTGGCGACCGCATGTGGGAGTTCCTGGACCGCACCCTGTCGCTCGCGCTGCCGCGCATCCGCGACTTCCGTGGTCTGTCCCCCAAGCAGTTCGACGGCCGTGGCAACTACACCTTCGGTCTCACGGAGCAGGTCATGTTCCACGAGATCGACCAGGACAAGATCGACCGTGTCCGGGGTATGGACATCACCGTGGTCACCACGGCGACCAACGACGCTGAGGGCCGTGCGCTCCTTCGTCACCTCGGCTTCCCGTTCAAGGAGGCGTGAGCGAGATGGCGAAGAAGGCTCTGATCGCAAAGGCTGCTCGCAAGCCCAAGTTCGGCGTGCGTGCGTACACCCGCTGCCAGCGCTGCGGTCGTCCGCACTCCGTGTACCGCAAGTTCGGCCTGTGCCGCGTGTGCCTTCGTGAGATGGCTCACCGTGGCGAGCTGCCGGGCGTGACCAAGAGCTCCTGGTAGTCCCTGCTTTTCTGGGACACCTGGACCTCTCGGTAAGCAACCGGGACGGCGGAGGCCCCTCCTTCGATGGCTTAGGCTAGGAGGGTTGGGCCTCTGCCGCCCTGAACGACTTACTACGCCGTAGGTCCCCGCGCCGCACCCGTCCCGTCTCCAAAGTACGGGGAGAGGGATGGCGCATATAGGAAACCCCGGCGAGAAAGGCCACAGGCCACTTCATGACCATGACTGATCCGATCGCAGACATGCTGACGCGTCTGCGGAACGCGAACTCGGCATACCACGACTCCGTGACGATGCCGGCGTCGAAGATCAAGTCTCACATCGCGGAGATCCTCCAGCAGGAGGGCTTCATCACGGGCTGGAAGGTCGAGGACGCCGAGGTCGGCAAGAACCTCGTCCTGGAGCTGAAGTTCGGCCCCAACCGTGAGCGCTCCATCGCGGGCATCAAGCGGATCTCCAAGCCCGGTCTCCGGGTGTATGCGAAGTCCACCAACCTGCCGAAGGTGCTGGGCGGCCTCGGCGTGGCGATCATCTCCACGTCGCACGGGCTCCTCACCGACAAGCAGGCCGGCAAGAAGGGCGTGGGCGGGGAAGTCCTCGCCTACGTCTGGTAACGGAAGGGAACGGAGGAAACAGCTATGTCGCGTATTGGCAAGCTCCCCATCACGGTTCCCGCCGGCGTGGACGTCACCATCGACGGCCGTACGGTCAAGGTCAAGGGGCCCAAGGGCGAACTGACCCACACCGTTGCCGCGCCGATCGACGTCGCCAAGGGCGAGGACGGCACCCTCGTGGTGTCACGCCCCAACGACGAGCGTCAGAGCAAGGCCCTGCACGGCCTGTCCCGCACGCTGGTGGCGAACATGATCACCGGCGTGACCCAGGGTTACGTGAAGAAGCTCGAAATCAGCGGTGTCGGTTACCGCGTGGCCGCCAAGGGCTCGAACCTGGAGTTCGCGCTCGGTTACAGCCACCCGATCCTGGTCGAGGCCCCCGAGGGCATCTCCTTCAAGGTCGAGGCTCCGACCCGTTTCTCGGTCGAGGGCATCGACAAGCAGAAGGTCGGCGAGGTCGCGGCCAACATCCGCAAGCTGCGCAAGCCCGACCCGTACAAGGCCAAGGGCGTCAAGTACGAGGGCGAAGTCATCCGCCGCAAGGTCGGAAAGGCGGGTAAGTAAGCCATGGCATACGGGCAGAAGATCCTCAAGGGCGACGCCTACAAGCGCGCCGCGATCAAGCGCCGTCACATCCGGATCCGCAAGCGGATCAACGGTACGGCGGAGCGCCCCCGTCTGGTCGTGACCCGTTCCAACCGCCACATCGTGGCGCAGGTGATCGACGACCTGAAGGGCCACACCCTGGCATCGGCGTCCACGCTGGACAGCTCGATCCGCGGTGCGGAGGGCGACAAGTCCACCCACGCCAAGCAGGTCGGCGCCCTCGTCGCCGAGCGGGCCAAGGCCGCCGGTGTGGAGGCCGTCGTGTTCGACCGTGGTGGTAACCAGTACGCCGGGCGCATCGCCGCCCTGGCGGACGCCGCCCGCGAGGCCGGGCTCAAGTTCTGAGCCGCTTGTAGCTAGCGGAAAGAGAGAGGTAATCCAATGGCTGGACCCCAGCGCCGCGGAAGCGGTGCCGGTGGCGGCGAGCGGCGGGACCGGAAGGGCCGTGACGGCGGCGCTGCTGCCGCCGAGAAGACCGCGTACGTTGAGCGCGTTGTCGCGATCAACCGCGTCGCCAAGGTTGTGAAGGGTGGTCGTCGCTTCAGCTTCACCGCGCTGGTCGTGGTGGGTGACGGTGACGGCACCGTGGGTGTCGGTTACGGCAAGGCCAAGGAGGTGCCGGCCGCCATCGCCAAGGGTGTGGAGGAGGCCAAGAAGCACTTCTTCAAGGTCCCCCGTATCCAGGGCACCATCCCGCACCCCATCCAGGGTGAGAAGGCTGCCGGCGTCGTACTGCTCAAGCCCGCGTCCCCCGGTACCGGCGTGATCGCCGGTGGTCCGGTGCGCGCCGTGCTGGAGTGCGCCGGTATCCACGACGTGCTGTCGAAGTCGCTCGGCTCCGACAACGCGATCAACATCGTGCACGCCACCGTGGCGGCCCTCAAGGGCCTGCAGCGTCCGGAGGAGATCGCGGCCCGCCGTGGTCTGCCGCTGGAGGACGTCGCCCCCGCGGCTCTGCTGCGCGCACGTGCCGGGGCGGGTGTGTGATCATGGCGCAGCTCAAGATCACGCAGGTCAAGTCCTACATCGGCAGCAAGCAGAACCACCGTGACACCCTGCGTTCCCTTGGTCTCAAGGGGATCAACACGCAGGTCGTCAAGGAGGACCGCCCCGAGTTCCGCGGCATGGTGCACACCGTCCGCCACCTCGTGTCGGTCGAGGAGGTCGACTGATCATGGCGGAGCACAACCCGCTGAAGATCCACAACCTCCGTCCCGCCCCGGGCGCCAAGACCGCCAAGACCCGTGTGGGTCGTGGTGAGGCGTCGAAGGGTAAGACGGCCGGTCGTGGTACGAAGGGCACCAAGGCCCGCTACCAGGTTCCGGAGCGCTTCGAGGGTGGCCAGATGCCCCTCCACATGCGTCTCCCGAAGCTGAAGGGCTTCAAGAACCCGTTCAAGACCGAGTACCAGGTCGTGAACCTCGACAAGCTCGCCGCGCTCTACCCCGAGGGTGGCGAGGTGACCGTCGAGGGTCTGGTGGCCAAGGGTGCCGTTCGCAAGAACAGCCTCGTCAAGGTCCTCGGCCAGGGCGAGATCTCCGTGGCGCTCCAGGTGACGGTCGACGCCGTCTCCGGGTCCGCCAAGGAGAAGATCGCCGCCGCCGGCGGCACCGTCACCGAGCTCGTCTGAACACCTCAGGCGTCTTGATGACTTGAGCGATCCCGACCGGGGATACCCCACATATGGGGTATCCCCGGTTGGTCGTTCCTTGGGTGGCGGTGTCGCCGGTAAGGTGGCCTACGCTGCCCACTTTCGCGGGGTGCCGCCCTCCCCGGGGGGCACCCTGAGCGGCGGTTGGCCGTTCATAAGTCGTTGTCGTATTGGACTCTCAAGACCGTCACCCTTGACGCAGACGCGCGGGGGTCGCAGGAGGCACCGTGCTCACCGCGTTCGCCCGGGCGTTCAAGACGCCCGACCTGCGCAAGAAGCTGCTCTTCACGCTCGGCATCATCGTGATCTACCGGATCGGTACGCACATTCCGATCCCGGGTGTCGACTATCGCAACGTGCAGACCTGTCTCGACCAGGCCAGCGCCAATCAGGGTCTGTTCGGTCTGGTGAACATGTTCAGCGGCGGCGCGCTGCTGCAGATCACGATCTTCGCGCTCGGCATCATGCCGTACATCACGGCGAGCATCATCCTCCAGCTGCTGACGGTGGTGATCCCCCGGTTGGAGGCCCTCAAGAAGGAGGGTCAGGCCGGTACGGCGAAGATCACGCAGTACACCCGCTATCTGACCGTCGCCCTCGCCGTGCTCCAGGGCACCGGCCTGGTCGCCACCGCCCGCTCCGGCGCGCTCTTCAGCGGCTGCAACGTCGCCAGCGAGATCGTTCCGGACCAGTCCATCTTCGTGACCATCACCATGGTCATCACCATGACCGCCGGCACGGCCGTCGTCATGTGGCTCGGTGAGCTGGTGACCGACCGCGGCATCGGCAACGGCATGTCGATCCTGATGTTCATCTCGATCGCCGCCACCTTCCCGTCCGCCCTGTGGGCCATCAAGCAGCAGGGCTCGCTGGCCGACGGCTGGATCGAGTTCGGCACGGTCATCCTCGTCGGCCTCTTCATGGTCGGCCTGGTGGTCTTCGTCGAGCAGGCCCAGCGCCGCATCCCGGTGCAGTACGCGAAGCGCATGATCGGCCGCCGCTCCTACGGCGGGACCTCGACGTACATCCCCCTCAAGGTGAACCAGGCGGGTGTCATCCCCGTCATCTTCGCCTCGTCGCTGCTCTACATCCCGGCCCTGATCGCGCAGTTCTCCAGCGGCACCTCCGGCTGGAAGAGCTGGATCGAGGCGCACCTCGTCAAGGGTGACCATCCGTACTACATCGCCACTTACTTCCTGTTGATCGTGTTCTTCGCCTTCTTCTACGTGGCCATCACGTTCAACCCCGAAGAAGTTGCCGACAACATGAAGAAGTATGGTGGTTTCATCCCGGGCATCCGGGCTGGCCGACCGACCGCTGAGTATCTGAGTTACGTACTCAACCGGATCACCTGGCCGGGCTCGCTGTATTTGGGTCTGATCGCTCTCGTGCCGACAATGGCGTTGGCCGGTTTCGGGGCAAACCAGAACTTCCCGTTCGGCGGGACCAGCATCCTGATCATCGTGGGTGTCGGTCTTGAGACGGTGAAGCAGATCGAGAGCCAGCTCCAGCAGCGCAATTACGAAGGGTTCCTCCGCTGATGCGAATCGTCCTCGTCGGGCCGCCGGGCGCTGGTAAAGGTACGCAGGCGACCCGTCTTGCCGAGACGTTGCGAGTGCCGCACATCTCCACCGGTGACCTGTTCCGCGCCAACATCAGCAAGCAGACCGAGCTGGGTAAACTCGCGAAGTCCTACATGGACGCCGGCAATCTCGTTCCGGACGAGGTGACCATCGCGATGGCCAAGGACCGTATGGAGCAGCCGGACGCCGAGAACGGCTTCCTGCTCGACGGATTCCCGCGCAATGTCTCGCAGGCGGAGGCGCTGGACGAGCTGCTCACCACCGAGGGCATCACGCTGGACGCCGTGCTCGACCTGGAGGCGCCGGAGGACGAGGTCGTCAAGCGGATCGCCGGCCGGCGCATCTGCCGCAACGACTCGGCGCATGTGTTCCACGAGACGTACAACAAGCCCGCCGTCGAGGGTGTCTGCGACATCTGCGGCGGTGAGCTGTACCAGCGCGACGACGACTCCGAGGACACCGTCCGCAAGCGGCTGGAGGTCTACCACACCCAGACCGAGCCGATCATCGACTACTACAAGACCCAGGGTCTGGTGGTGACGATCTCGGCGATGGGCGCGGTGGAGGAGATCACCGCCCGTGCGCTGGAGGCGCTGAAGCGCGAGAGCGCCCCCCAGTAGTTCTTCCCGTCTGTACGGCGGCATGGGCCGCGGTTCCCTGGTGAAGGGGGCCGCGGCCGATGTGTGCGGTGGCCACGGCTCCGTACGTACGATGGACGCAGTCTTTCCCTCGCAGTCCTTCTCTCGCAGCCCTTCCCCCGCAGTCTTTCCCTCGCAGTCCTTCCCCCGCAGTCCTTCTCTCCCGGTCAAGAAAGGCCGTCGTTTTCATGGTGCAGATCAAGAACGCCGAGCAGATCGCCAAGATGCGTGAAGCCGGGCTGGTCGTCGCCGCCATCCACGCGGCCACCCGGGAGGCGGCGGTGCCGGGCGCGACCACCCGGGATCTGGACCAGGTGGCGCGCAAGGTGCTGGCCGAGCACAACGCGACCTCGAACTTCCTCGGGTACGGCGGTTTCCCCGCCACCATCTGCACCTCCGCGAACGAGGTCGTGGTCCATGGCATCCCGTCCGACGAGGTCGTGCTCAAGGACGGGGACATCATCTCCGTCGACGCCGGTGCCGTCGTGGACGGCTGGCACGGGGACGCGGCCTTCACCGCCTTCGTGGGATCCGGTCACGCTCCGGAGCTGGTCGAGCTGAGCCGGGTGACCGAGGAGTCCATGTGGGCCGGGATCGCCGCCATGAAGCAGGGCGCGCGGCTGGTGGACCTCTCCCGGGCCATCGAGACGTACATCCGCCGCCAGCCCAAGCCCGGCGGCGGGCGGTACGGGATCATCGAGGACTACGGCGGGCACGGCATCGGCACCCAGATGCACATGGACCCGCACCTGCTGAACTATGTGGACCGGCGCCGGGGGAAGGGGCCCAAGCTGGTCACGGGCTTCTGCCTGGCCATCGAGCCCATGGTGTCGCTGGGCACCGCGAGGACCAAGGTGCTGGAGGACGACTGGACGGTCATCACGACCGACGGGACCTGGTCCTCGCACTGGGAGCACTCGGTCGCCCTGACCGAGCAGGGCCCGCTGGTGCTGACCGCCCCCGACGGCGGCCGGGCCAAGCTCGCCGAACACGGGATCACGGCCGCGCCGGATCCGCTCGCATAAGGATCTCCGCATGCGGGCAGACTCCTGCGATTCGTCTTTCCGGGTGTGCTTGACGTAGACTGACTCGTCGGCTCTCGTGCATCCGCATGTCTGCATGCCCGTAGGCGTTGCCCTGCGGCGCATGCGCTGAGTCGATCAAGGTAGTCGATTCGAAGGGCGAAGCGTGGCCAAGAAGCAAGGTGCCATCGAGATCGAGGGCACTGTCGTCGAGTCTCTGCCGAACGCGATGTTCAAGGTCGAGCTCCAGAACGGCCACCAGGTGCTGGCACACATCAGCGGAAAGATGCGTATGCACTACATCCGCATCCTCCCTGACGACCGGGTCGTGGTGGAGCTGTCTCCTTACGACCTGACGCGTGGCCGGATCGTCTACCGATACAAGTAGATCTTGCCCACGTCCCGTGTGCTGTCTCGCACGGGGCCGCCGGCAACTGACCCGGAGAACCTCACATCCCATGAAGGTCAAGCCGAGCGTCAAGAAGATCTGCGACAAGTGCAGGGTGATCCGCCGTCACGGCCGGGTCATGGTCATCTGCGACAACCCGCGCCACAAGCAGCGCCAGGGCTGATCGCCGGATCCATCCCTCTGCCTCGAATCGCAGAGACTTCGCGCGACGCGAGCTGAATATGTTCATACGCAGGACCCGAGCCGATTCGCACCGGCTCGACACCCCCGGTTCGGAGGCCGGGGACCCAGTCCGTACCAAATCTTCGCGTTCCTCGCGATCTTCGCGAGCGAAGAGGCCGGCGGCTGGGATCCGGTTCTGCGGAAGACCTCCGAAGATCACCAGGAGCCATTGAATGGCACGCGTTTCCGGTGTTGACATCCCGCGCGACAAGCGCGTGGAGGTCGCCCTCACCTACGTGTTCGGCATCGGCCGGACCCTCTCCCAGGAGACGCTGGCAGCGACCGGCGTCGACCCCGACACCCGCGTCCGCGAGCTCTCCGAGGAGCAGCTCGTCGCGATCCGCGAGTACGTGGACAACAACATCAAGACCGAGGGTGACCTCCGTCGCGAGATCCAGGCCGACATCCGCCGCAAGGTCGAGATCGGCTGCTACCAGGGTCTGCGTCACCGTCGTGGGCTGCCCGTCCGCGGTCAGCGCACCAGCACCAACGCCCGCACCCGCAAGGGCCCGCGTCGCGCCATCGCCGGCAAGAAGAAGCCGGGCAAGAAGTAGTCCGCAGCGGACTCGCCGTCCAGCGGTCTTCGCTGTAGGACCGACCACCTCCCGTAGGAGTACAGATGCCCCCCAAGGGTCGTCAGGGCGCTGCCAAGAAGGTGCGCCGCAAGGAAAAGAAGAACGTCGCTCACGGCCACGCGCACATCAAGAGCACGTTCAACAACACCATCGTCTCGATCACGGACCCGTCCGGCAATGTGATCTCCTGGGCCTCCGCCGGCCATGTCGGCTTCAAGGGCTCCCGGAAGTCCACGCCGTTCGCCGCGCAGATGGCCGCCGAGTCGGCCGCCCGCCGCGCCCAGGAGCACGGCATGCGCAAGGTCGACGTGTTCGTGAAGGGTCCGGGTTCCGGTCGTGAGACCGCGATCCGCTCCCTCCAGGCCACGGGTCTTGAGGTCGGCTCCATCCAGGACGTCACCCCGACCCCGCACAACGGCTGCCGTCCGCCGAAGCGTCGTCGCGTCTGACCTCGCTTTTCAGGGTTTCGCGGGCGGTACGGCTCACCAGGGCCGTGCCGCCCGTACCCTTGCAGTACAAGTCGGGCGTCAAATAGCGGGCGCCCCTGACTGAAGGATTCGACACCATGCTGATCGCTCAGCGTCCCTCGTTGACCGAAGAGGTCGTCGACGAATTCCGCTCCCGGTTCGTGATCGAGCCGCTGGAGCCGGGCTTCGGCTACACCCTCGGCAACTCCCTGCGCCGTACGCTCCTGTCCTCGATCCCCGGTGCGGCTGTCACCAGCATCCGGGTCGACGGCGTCCTGCACGAGTTCACCACCGTGCCGGGCGTCAAGGAAGACGTCACGGACATGATCCTCAACATCAAGCAGCTGGTCGTCTCCTCGGAGCACGACGAGCCTGTCGTGATGTACCTGCGCAAGCAGGGTCCGGGTCTGGTCACCGCCGCCGACATCGCGCCGCCGGCCGGTGTCGAGGTCCACAACCCCGACCTCGTCCTCGCCACCCTCAACGGCAAGGGCAAGCTGGAGATGGAGCTGACGGTCGAGCGTGGCCGCGGCTATGTCTCCGCCGTGCAGAACAAGCAGGTCGGCCAGGAGATCGGCCGTATCCCGGTCGACTCCATCTACTCGCCGGTGCTCAAGGTCACGTACAAGGTCGAGGCGACCCGTGTCGAGCAGCGCACCGACTTCGACAAGCTGATCGTGGACGTCGAGACCAAGCAGGCGATGCGTCCCCGGGACGCCATGGCCTCCGCGGGCAAGACGCTGGTCGAGCTGTTCGGTCTCGCCCGCGAGCTGAACATCGACGCCGAGGGCATCGACATGGGCCCGTCGCCGACGGACGCCGCCCTGGCCGCCGATCTGGCGCTGCCGATCGAGGAGCTGGAGCTGACCGTCCGGTCGTACAACTGCCTCAAGCGTGAGGGCATCCACTCCGTGGGTGAGCTGGTCGCGCGCTCCGAGGCCGACCTCCTGGACATCCGCAACTTCGGTGCGAAGTCCATCGACGAGGTCAAGGCGAAGCTGGCCGGCATGGGCCTGGCCCTCAAGGACAGCCCGCCCGGATTCGACCCGACCGCCGCCGCCGACGCCTTCGGCGCGGACGACGACGCGGACGCGGGCTTCGTGGAGACCGAGCAGTACTGAGCGCTCCACGGCGGGGCCGCTCGACGCAGCGGTCCCGCGCCCCTTCCGGGAGCATCCCCCTCGGGGCCGCTCCCGGATCTCCGACAGACGGCCGTCTGCTCGGATACTGACTCTGGTACCTGATACGGCCGGGGCAGACACACAGGAGATACACCATGCCGAAGCCCACCAAGGGTGCCCGTCTGGGCGGCAGTGCCGCGCACGAGAAGCTGCTCCTCGCGAACCTCGCGAAGGCGCTCTTCGAGCACGGCCGCATCACCACCACCGAGGCGAAGGCCCGCCGCCTGCGCCCGTACGCCGAGCGTCTGGTCACCAAGGCGAAGAAGGGCGACCTTCACAACCGCCGTCAGGTGCTCCAGGTGATCACGGACAAGAGCATCGTGCACACGCTCTTCACCGAGATCGGCCCGCGCTACGAGAACCGCCCGGGTGGCTACACCCGTATCACCAAGATCGGTAACCGCCGTGGCGACAACGCGCCCATGGCTGTCATCGAGCTGGTGGAGGCGCTGACCGTGGCGCAGGAGGCGACCGGCGAGGCCGAGGCCGCCACCAAGCGTGCCGTCAAGGAAGACGTCCTGAAGAAGGACGAGGCCGTCGAGGCCCCGTCCGACGAGGCCGTCGAGGACGCCAAGCCGGCCGACGCGGAGTCCAAGGACGCCTAGGCGTCCGCCGGGGTCCGAGTGACCGGCGTCCGCGGTTTCGCGGTGGCCGGTCGCTCGGACCCCGCGCCCCGGAGACGAGGGCGTTGGCGGGTCCGTTCCCTTCCCGGGAGCGGGCCCGCTTTTTCTGTACCTGAGAGGATCCTTGCGTGAGTCATGACGTGCCGGCCGGGTCTGTGCGGATCCGGCTCGATCTTTCGTACGACGGAACCGGCTTCCACGGGTGGGCCAAGCAGGCCGGGGGGCAGCGGACCGTGCAGGGGGAGGTCGAGGACGCGCTGCGGACCGTCACCCGGGCCGGGGACACGGTGTACGAGCTGACCGTCGCCGGGCGGACCGACGCCGGGGTGCACGCCCGGGGGCAGGTGGCGCATGTCGATCTGCCGGTGGAGGTCTGGGCCGAGCAGCGGGAGAAGCTGCTGAAGCGGCTCGCCGGGCGGCTGCCCAGGGATGTGCGGGTGTGGCGGGCGACCGAGGCGGCCGACGGGTTCGACGCCCGGTTCGCCGCGCTGTGGCGGCGCTATGTGTACCGGGTGGGGGACCGGCCGGGGGGTGTCGACCCGCTGCTGCGCAACCATGTGCTCTGGCACGACTGGCCGCTGGACGTGGACGTGATGGACGCCGCCGCCCGGTCGCTGGTGGGGGAGCACGACTTCGCCGCCTACGCGAAGAAGCGGGAGGGCGCCTCGACCGTCCGGGAGATCCTCGACTTCGGGGTGCGGCGGACCGGTCAGGGGGTGGTCGAGATCGAGGTGCGGGCCGACGCGTTCTGCCACAACCAGGTGCGGTCGATGGTCGGCGCGCTGCTGTTCGTGGGCGACGGGCACCGGGGGGTGCAGTGGCCGCGGAAGGTGCTGGACGCGGGGGTGCGGGACAGCGCGGTACATGTGGTGCGCCCGCACGGGCTGACGCTGGAGGAGGTCGCCTATCCGGCGGATCCACTGCTGGGGGAGCGGCAGCGGGAGGCGCGGCGGGTACGGGGCGCGGTGCACTGAGCCCCGCACCCGCCGGTGCCTACTTCTTGTCCAGGACCTCTTCGAAGGTCGGGCGCAGGAACGGGGCCAGCGACTCGGCGTAGGTGCCGGACATGTGGCTGTAGTCCCAGTAGACGACCTTGCCCCCGATGACGGCCGGGCAGTAGCCGTCGGCGCAGAACGCGGGGATGGTGTCGATGACCGTCGCGCCGTGCTCCTCGGCCACCCCGCGTTCCATGGCACGGGTCTCGGTGCGGTCGATGACGCGCTCGGAGCGGGGGCTGCACGCGGACAGGCCCTTGGAGTTCTTGGCCAGGCAGTCGGGAACGTTGAAGTCGGGGTAGGGGGTGTCCGTCAGATAGACCAGCTCGGCGCCGGTGTCCTTGAGGGTGTCGAAGGTCGTGCGGGCGCCCTCACGGGTGGCGGTCTCCTGGGCGCGGTTGGTGACCACGACGACGTCGGGCTCGATCTTCTCGATGGCGGCGAGGGCGGAGGTGCGCCAGAGACCGCACTCGGTGTACTCGCGGCCGAGGTCCTCCCGGGTGACGGTGTACTCCAGGGCCGGGCAGCCGCTCTTGATGACGGTGACGACCTTGACGTTCAGTTCCTTGCCGAGCTTGTGGAAGGTGTTGCCCCACTGGAAGGCGTGCGAGTCGCCGAGGACGACCATGGTCCGGTCCGCGGTCTTGTCGCCGATGACACAGTCGTCGCGCTGGTCGTAGCTCTTGATCAGCAGATCGTCGATGCAGCCGTGGTCACCGCGATCGTCCGGCGCGCTGAGCAGGGACTTCTGGCTGAGCTTGGGGTTGGTCCGTTCGGCCACGGCGGTCTTCACGGACTCGGTGCCGTCGAATCCGGAGGCGGCGGCGGCCGTGGAGGTGCCGACGGAGAGGTTGAGCGGCACGATGTGCAGGGCGAGGGCCATGGCGGCGACGGTGGAGGCCATCAGCGCGCCGCCGGTGGCGACTCCGCGCCAGGGGCTGATGGCGATGCGCACGCTCTCGCGGAACTTCTTCTCGATCAGGTAGTGCGTGGCGACGGCCACCAGGAGGGAGAGGACGGCGACCCGCAGCCGGTCCTGGTAGGTGAACTCCCGCTCGATGATGCTGGGCCACAGGATCAGCAGCGGCCAGTGCCAGAGGAACCAGCCGTAGCTGACGTTGCCGATGAAGTTGAACACCGGGTTGTCGAGGATCTTCTCCGCGCCGAAGGTCGGGTTGGCGCAGCCGCCGGCGATGACCGCGGCGGCGCCGAGCAGCGGGCCGGCCACCGCGTAGCCGGGCAGCGGGGTCTCGGCGGTGATCATCATGCCGGTGACCAGGATGGTGGCCAGGCCCAGCCAGGACAGGACGGCGGCGAAGCCGGGGTTCATCCGGGACAGCAGCGGGGCGGCGAGGGCGAGCAGCACACCGAAGGCGATCTCCCAGATACGGCTGGGGGTGCTGAAGTACGCCATGGGCTGGTTGGTCTCGGTCTGTGAGTAGCCGAGGTAGAAGGAACCGGCGATCACCGCCATCAGGAAGACGACCACCAGGGCGCGGTTGCGGAAGATCAGGCGGCTGAGCCAGACCATCGCGACCAGCACGAGCGGGGCGACGACGTAGAACTGCTCCTCGATGCCCAGGGACCAGAAGTGCTGGTAGGGGGACTGGCTGCCGTCGTTGGCGAAGTAGTCGGTGCCGTTCTCGGCGAGCCGCCAGTTGATCAGGCTGACGGAGGCGGCGAGGCCGTCGGACATGTAGTCGCGGAAGCGGAACGGACTGACGTAGATCCAGGACAGTACGGCGGTGGCGATGAGGGTGATCGCCATGCCGGGGGCCAGCCGGCGGAAGCGGCGGGCCCAGAACTTGCTCAGGGAGACCCTGCCGGTCTTGTCGATCTCGGCGAAGAGCTGGCCGCCGATGAGGAAGCCGCTCAGCACGAAGCTGACGTCGACGCCGCCGTGGATGTCGAGGATGCCGCAGTGCATCGCGACCACCATCATGATGGCGATGGCGCGCAGGCCCTGGATGTCGGGCCGGTACGTGCGCAGACGTTCGCTCTGCACGGCCGTGGTGCGATGGCGGGACATGCTTCTCCAGTAGCTGAACTGAGTGCCGGGTCCGCTCCGGTGGGGTCGCGGCGGTGGGTGGTGTCAGTGGACGGTGGCGCAGGCGGCGGCCGTGCCGCTGACCCGTACTCCCTGGGCGGGGATGCGGATGCCGCAGGCGAGGCGGAGCTGGGCGGGGAGTTCGTTGTCCGCGCCGATGTGGGCGTGGCAGCCCACGACGACCTCGCGGAGCAGGGATCCGCCGCCGATGGTGGAGTCGTGGTCCACGACCGACTCATGGATCCGGGCGCCCTCGGCCACACGGACGTCGCCGCCGATGATCGAGCGGTCGATCACCACGTGCGGGCCGATCTCGGCGCCGGGACCGATGGTGGAGCCGCCGGTGACCAGGGCGGTCGGGTCGACCACGGCGCTGGGGTGGATCAGCGCCTGGGCGGGCGGGCCCACGAGCGGGGAGGTCGCGGTGCCGGTGACCAGGTCGGCGGAGCCGTGCACGAAGGCGAGCGGGGTGCCGAGGTCGCGCCAGTACTCCTCGGTGGTGTGGCCGTGGACCCGGCTGCCGTCGGCGACCAGGCGGGGGAAGGTCTCCTGTTCGACGGAGACCTCGCGGTCGGCGGGGATGGCGTCGAGAACCGAGCGGCGGAAGACGTAGCAACCGGCGTTGACCTGGTCGGTGACGCATTCCTCGGGTGTCTTGGGCTTCTCCAGGAAGGAGAGCACCCGGCCGTCGTCGTCGGTGGGCACCAGGCCGAAGGCGCGCGGGTCGGGGACCCGGGTCAGATGCAGGGTGACGTCCGCGTCCCGGCTGCGGTGGGCGTCGAGGATGCCGCGCAGGTCGACGCCGGAGAGGATGTCGCCGTTCAGGATCAGTACGGGCGCGTCCGGGTCGTCGCCGCGCAGCAGGCGTCCGGCGTTGCGGATGGCGCCGCCGGTGCCGAGCGGTACCTGTTCGACGGCGTAGGACAGGGTCAGGTCGGGGGAGAAGTTCTTGAACTCCTCCTCGAAGAGGGCCGCGAGGTACGAGGTGGCGAACACCACGTGCTCGACCCCGGCGTCCATCAGCTTGGCGATCTGGTGCCGGATGAAGGACGAGCCCGCGACGCTCAGCAGGGGCTTGGGGGTGTGGTTGGTCAGGGGCCGCAGCCGGGTTCCCTTGCCGCCCACCAGAATGATGGCTTCTTGCATGGATGTGTTCCCTCGCTCGGTCAGCTGGAGGTGTCGTCGGTCCCGGGTCCGGCGTAGTCGGACGAGAAGCAGGACTTGATGGCCTTCTCGGTCAGGGGGCGTCCGGCGAAGTCGAGCCGGGAGGCGACCTTGTCGTCGGGCTTGGTGTTGGGGTCGTCGTCGAAGTAGATCGACCACCAGTACACGCCGGACATCCGGCGCTCCTGGACCACCTGGCAGACGGCGGTGTACCAGTTCGCCTGCACCTCGGGGTTGACGTCCCGCTTGGTGTAGAAGTCGCCGGGGGCCCGGTAGGCGCCGTCCATGGCGCCGATGCCCGCCTCGGCGATGGTGATCTTGGGGAGGGGGCCGGTGGCCTTCTTGTCCAGCCACTTGTTCCAGCCGTCGACCAGGGTCTGTACGGAGGCGTCGTCGTCCACCTTGACGGGGAAGTAGGCGTCGATGCCGAGGCTGGTGACCGGCATCGAGACCGGTCCCTGCACATAGGCGTCCCAGTTGGCGTCGTAGGCCACTTCACCGGAGAAGATCGTTTCTGCGCGGTCGACGACCCCGTCCCAGTGCTCGTCGCCCTCCATGGAGTTCAGCTCGGTGCCGATGACGAAGCCGGCCGCCTTCTCCCCGTCGGCCGACTTCAGATAGGGGGTCAGGAACTTCTCGTAGGAGGTGAACCAGGCGTCCCGGTCGGACGGTTCGATGTTGCCGCGCCAGTCACCGCCCGGCACATCGAGGGACGCCTCGTCCAGCAGGGGGCGGACGGTGGTGCGCAGTCCGGCCTCGTGGAAGATCTCCAGGACCGAGGCGAGCCGCTCCGGGGTGGGGGTCTTCTCGCTGGCGCTGATCTCCGTGGAGGTACGGCCGCCGGTGAGGAAGGGGAAGCTCACGCTGACCGAGTTGGCGTGCAGTCCGACCAGGTAGTCGGCGTGGATCCGGGCCTGCTTGTCCACGTACGCCTGGTCGTGGTCGGCGTTGTCCTCCCAGTAGAGCTGGACGCCCCACTGCGGCATGCCCTCCTTCCACTCCTCGGCGACCTTGGCCTGGACGGTGTCGGGGGCCGCGGGCCCGGCGGGGTCGTCGTCGGAGCCGCCGCCGGGGGCGGTGGTCCGGTCGTCGGTGACCAGGCTCGGCAGGACCGAGCCCGATTCCCAGCGCAGCGGGTGGTCGCCGAGGACGAACGGGACGGCGATCACGGCCGTGACCACGCTGACGGGCAGCACGGAGAGCAGAGGCAAACGGGTACGACTCATGAGGCTGACGGCTTCTTCCGGGTCAGGCAGGCTTGGCGATGACGACGAACTTGTTCTCCTCGCGGCGGATGAACTTCAGCAGGCCCCTGAAGCCGCCGAGTCCTTCCAGGAGGGAGAACAGCGGCAGCAGGGCGAGGACCGCGATGGGCTCCCACCACTTGCGCCGGCCGTTCATCGAGGCGATCGCGTTGAGCCGCAGCCCTTCCCAGTACGCCCAGATCACATAGGCGAAGCTGATCGACCAGAGCACGACCACGGACTGGGTCACCGGTGAGGTGTTCATGTCGTTGATCAGCCAGGCCGCGAGCAGGATCGCGCCGATGTGCTGGAGCGGTCCGAGGATCCAGCTGGTCACACACACGGTCATGAACCAGCGGTAGCGGAAGGGGACCTTGCGGTTGAAGCAGAGCGCGACCAGGCCCCAGGCCCAGCGTTCGCGCTGCTTGACGAAGTCCTTCATGTTCGCCGGGGAGGCGCCGTAGCAGCGGCCGTTGAACCAGTCGCTGCGGCCCGGGTAGAGACGGCAGAAGGTGAGGGCGAGCCGGGCGTCCTCGACGATCTCCTTGGGGCCGAAGTCCCAGCCGATCTCGGCCTCGATGGAGGCGCGGATCACCAGCAGTTCGCCGTGGACACCGGCGGCCGGGGTGCCGAGGCCGGTGAAGGCGCGGAAGCGGGCGATGTCGTCCGCCGGGCGGATGGCGTCGGCGAACCAGGTGAACATGCTGACCGCGTTCTCGCGCGGGTAGGTCAGGATGCCCTGCGCCATGTGCTTGACCTCGTCGGGCGTGGCCCGGCGCTGGCGGTTGATGAACTGGGCGAGGGAGGCGGAGGTGTCGGGGCCGACGCCGGTGTCGTCGTCCATGTGCAGCACCCATACGTTCTCCAGCGCCTCGCCCTCCTCGATGCGCAGCTCATGGGCGTAGTTGTTGGCGCGGGCCTTGAAGCGGGTGCCGTTCGGGGTCTCGTACGCCTTGGGCACGGTGACCACGCGGATCAGGGGGTGGCCGGCGGCCAGCGCGTCGATCTCGGCGGCGGCCTCGCAGCCCTCCTCGGTGAGCACGTCGACCCGCATGTACGGGAACCACTCCGGGAGGTGTTCCACGTACGACAGGACGGAGCGCTTCAGCGCGGGGTAGGTGTCGTGCCGGCCGATGGTCGGGACGAGGGTGATCAGGAAGTCCTGCTCGACCGGGGCGGGCGGGGTCATCAGATGGGCCTTGCGCTGCCGCCGCCGGATCAGCATGAAGCCCTGGACCGAGACCAGGACGCCGGGGACGGGCAGTGCCCAGCAGATGGTGATCAGCCAGGCGAGCGGTGAGTCCGTCGGCCGGTACGACCAGAGGCTGAAGAACAGCAGCAGCACCAGCGGGATGAGGAACGACAGGATCCCCGGCCTCCACGCAGCAGTGCGCTTGGCCAGCTTCTGGTTGGATCGCGACTGCTGCGGCACTCCCCCGTTGACCAGTGACGATGCCATGTGACTGTGGAACTCCCCTGAGATCGGTGGTGCGTTGAGGCAGCGACAGATCTCGGCCATGGCACGGTCGTGCCATGGCGCACTCACATGGGTTCCCTGCCCCCCAACGCCTTCCATGGGCGCACTCGGTCCATTCCCACGCAGAAGCCCCCCCGGGCGCCTAATGGCTCAGACCGAACAGAAGCACGATACTCGCACGTGAAGGTTGTTCATGAAACGGTTGTGGACGACTTGTGCTCGAAAATTAATCAATTGACGGCTTGTGATGTGACCACACGGGAAGAGTAGTAGGTCCGTTTCACGTCCTCAGCGGTGTTTTTCCGCTGTGGATCGGAGACGTTCTCGTACGAGAGTGACTGTCCCCACAGTGTCCACAGGACCCAGGGCGTTTCGGTCAGGGTGCGGGGCTGGTCCGCGTTGAGCGGGACGTGGAAGGACTCCGCGACGATCCGGGGGCGGCGGTAGCGCTCCAGGCCCCGGTACCAGACGCCGGTCCAGGGGGCGCCGCCGAACGGACGGGCCGGGGTGTCGCTGTAGTCGTCGACGCCCACGACGTCCACATAGCGCCCGCCCGGGTAGTAGGCGCGCGGCTCGCGGCCGTAATCGCCGTCCCAGGCGTTCGGCGCCCACACGAAGATCAGGTTGTGCAGCCCGCGCCGGTGCACCAGGAAGTCGTACGTCAGCCGCCACAGCCGGTGGAACAGGGCCGGCTCCTGTCCCGCCCACCAGAAGCCACGGCCCGGCGCGGTGTTCATCTCGTGGTACGGCCGCAGCAGCACGGGTACGCCCTGGTCGGCGAGGTAGCCCAGATGGTCGGCGAGGAAGGCGAGGTCCAGCAGGAGCGACTGGTGCTCGGAGCTGCCCGCGGTGACGACCCGCTCGAACCAGCCGTCGTCGTCGGCGCCGGGGGAGTGGCGGTGCAGGGTCCGCCGGAAGCCCTTGACCGGGCTGCCCGGGTAGGGCTGGTGGAAGGAGAAGCCGACCAGACCCGCCGGCCGGCCCCCGTTCTCCGGCAGTCGCACCTCGCGGCCCGACGCGCACTCATGGTGAGCGCCGGAGGGCCGGTACGAGCCGTCGTCCTCGCGGGGCAGCCCCGCCCACACCCCGAGCGCCAGGTCCACGGCGTCGTCGGTGTACCCCCACTTGCGGCCGCAGGCCGGCCAGGCGCGGGAGTAGGAGCGGGCCGCGCCCACCGCCCAGCCCGGCTGGTCGTAGCCGGGGCCGAGGTCCAGCTCCACGAAACCGGGCAGCCGGCCCGTGATGTCCCGCACCTTGCGGTAGTAGTAGCCCGGCTGCTTCGTCCCCGGGACATCGCCGTAGCGCGCGTTGTACCGCTCGTTGTGCAGCTCCACGTGCTGCCCGATCACCGTCCGGCTCGGCCGGCCGCGCCGGGCGGCGTTCTCCTCCCCGGCCAGCATCGCGTAGACCCGCCGGGCCTCCGCGGTGGCCTTGGGATCGCGTGCGCGCAGGTCGGTGGGGACGAGAGCGGGGGCGTCGGGAGGCTCGGGGCCGTCCTCGGGCCAGGCCCACACCGCCAGCGGCGCGAGCGCGGCGGCACCCACGGCGGCTCCCAGCAACCCGACCCGGCCTCGCATACGCATGACGGTTCTGTCCCCCTCCGGACGATCTGTGCTGTGGAGATTGTCACTCGGGGGGAGGGGGCGGGGCGCGGAGGGGGCCGGGGGCCTTGGGGGCCGGAGGGGTGGCGGGGGCCAGGGGGGCGTGGGGGTCGAAGGGGCCAGGGGCCAGGGGGGCGTGGGGGCTAGTCGGCCGCCGCCTCCGCGGATGCCTGGGCCTCGCCGCGGCGGCGGATCTGGCGGAAGCTGAACTCGGCCAGGTCGTCACCGGTGGTGAAGGCCGCCGTGCTCTTGGGGGTCACGTCCTTGCCGTCGGTGAAACCGGCCACGGTGAAGTAGGCGTACCGGCCGTAGGAATTGGTCGTGGAGCGGCAGACCGCGGCGTTGCAGAACTGCTTGACCCCGCCGCCGGACAGCGCGCTGACGATGCTGTCCTTGTCCGCCTGCTTCTTGGCCCTGGTCGCCTGTGACTCGGTGTCGAAGACGGCGACACCTACGGTGACCGCGACCCCGTCCTTGGTGTAGGAGACCCGCATCAGCCGGGTGCAGTCGTGATCGTTCAGCACCTTGGGCAAGGTGCCCTGGGCGGCCGAGGCGCAGTCGCGGGTGTCGGCCGTGGGACCCTTCTTGTAGACGTTGTCGCCCATGGTCAGCTGGGTGCCGGGGAACAGGCCCTCCACGCTGAGCGGCGCCTTGTCCTTGTCCTTGCTGGAGACGAAGTCCTTCGGGTCCAGCGGCGGCGGGGCGCTGGTCGGCTCGAAGGACGGGGCCGGTCCCGAGCCGCTCGGGATGTCGGCGGTCGAGGGCAGCTGAGGGCCGCGCTTCGCCTCCGGGCCGTCGCTGTTCGCGGACACGACGGCCACCGCCACCGCGGCGCCGATCGCGAGGGTGGCGAGTGCGCCGCCGCCGATGAACAGCAGCCGGCGCCGCTTGTTGCGCGCCTCGGACGCCTCGGCGAGGGCCGCCCAGTCCGGGGTGCCGTCGGTACCGTCGGTGCCGTCGTTCCAGGGCTGCTGCGAATGCGGTTTCCAGGGGTCCCACTGGGAGGGGGATCCCCCCTGCTGCCCGTAGCTCATGGGCCGCATCTTAGACGGGCCCGCCGTCGGGCCGGGGCCGTCCCAACGAGCCCTGGGGGCCGTGGTGTTCGAGGGGCTCGCGGTGGGTGAGTGAACGGACGCACGGTGTGACGTCCCTGCCCGGGGGCGTGTGGCGCCCCTCGTTTTGACCGGTCTTGGCGCCGCAGGTAAGCTGCTTGTTCGTTGTGTATTGGCTTGCTCATTCTCACGGGACGGGCCCTTACACCGGTCCACCGGGCCGATGACCAGCGACCCCACTACGCGGTATGCGTCGCCGCCGTGCGGTCCAGGCTGTCGTGATCGTTTTCGGTGAACCTGTTCAGGACCATTCACTCGAAGCGAAGGCTACGAACCGTGCGTACGTACAGCCCCAAGCCCGGCGATGTGACGCGCCAGTGGCACGTCATCGACGCTCAGGACGTCGTCCTGGGTCGTCTCGCCACCACCGCAGCGACCCTTCTCCGTGGCAAGCACAAGCCGATCTACGCCCCCCACGTCGACGCTGGTGACTTCGTCATCATCATCAACGCGGACAAGGTGCACCTGTCCGGCAACAAGCGGACCCAGAAGATGGCGTACCGCCATTCCGGCTACCCGGGTGGTCTGCGCTCCGTCCGCTACGACGAGCTGCTGGAGAAGAACCCCGAGAAAGCCGTCGAGAAGGCTGTCAAGGGCATGCTCCCCAAGAACACCCTGGGCCGTCAGATGCTCACCAAGCTGAAGGTCTACCGAGGCGAGAACCACCCCCACGCTGCCCAGCAGCCGGTTCCGTTCGAGATCACCCAGGTCGCGCAGTAAGTCCGGCCACCCCCTAAGACTGAACAGAATCTGAGGAGCATCGTGGCCGAGACCACTGCCGAGCAGCCGCTCGAAGAGCTTGACATCGACAGCTACACCACCGAGACCGAGGTCCCGGTGGAGGGTGAGTACACCTCCGAGTCCCTCGCCTCGCAGTTCGGTGAGCCCCAGCCCGCCGCCGGCCTGGGCCGCCGCAAGAACGCCATCGCCCGCGTCCGGATCGTCCCGGGCACCGGCAAGTGGAAGATCAACGGTCGCACCCTTGAGGACTACTTCCCCAACAAGGTGCACCAGCAGGAAGTCAACGAGCCCTTCAAGGTGCTCGAACTGGAAGGCCGCTACGACGTGGTCGCCCGCATCGCCGGTGGCGGTGTCTCCGGCCAGGCCGGCGCGCTGCGCCTCGGTGTCGCCCGCGCCCTGAACGAGGCCGACGTCGACAACAACCGCGGTCCCCTGAAGAAGGCCGGCTTCCTGCGCCGCGACGACCGCGCGGTCGAGCGGAAGAAGGCCGGTCTGAAGAAGGCCCGCAAGGCTCCGCAGTACAGCAAGCGCTAAGCCGCGGGCTGTCTGCTCGTACTCCGAACGCCCCGACGGCACGCCAGTGTGCCGCCGGGGCGTTCGTTTTCTTGCGAACGCAGGCGTATAACGGCACAAGACGCTCAGATGCTTGTGTGACGGCTTGTGTGATGGGCTTGTGAGATGGGTTGGCCAGGCATCGCCATGCCTGGGACGTGGGAGTCACGTGTGCGGACGCACCGGCACGGGCACGGGCTTCCGGTACGGACGCTTCCTTCAGGAGGACAAGTGGGACGACTCTTCGGCACGGACGGCGTGCGCGGCGTCGCCAACGCGGATCTGACGGCCGAGATGACACTCGGACTGTCGGTCGCGGCGGCCCACGTACTGGCCGAGGCGGGCACCTTCGCCGGCCACCGGGCCACCGCGGTGGTCGGGCGGGACCCACGCGCGTCCGGGGAGTTCCTGGAGGCCGCCGTGGTCGCCGGTCTCGCCAGCGCGGGCGTGGACGTCCTGCGGGTGGGTGTGCTGCCGACTCCGGCCGTGGCGTATCTCACCGGGGCGCTCGGCGCCGACCTCGGGGTCATGCTCTCCGCCAGCCACAACGCGATGCCGGACAACGGCGTCAAGTTCTTCGCCCGCGGCGGGCACAAACTGCCCGACGACATCGAGGGCCGTATCGAGTCCGTCTACGAGGAGCACCGCACCGGAGCGCCCTGGGACCGGCCGACCGGAGCGGGCGTGGGCCGGGTGCGCGAGTACGTCGAGGGCTTCGACCAGTACGTCGCCCATCTCATCGGCGTCCTGCCGAACCGGCTCGACGGGCTGAAGATCGTCCTGGACGAGGCGCACGGCGCCGCGGCGCGGGTCTCGCCCGAGGCGTTCTCGCGGGCCGGGGCCGAGGTCATCACCATCGGTGCCGAGCCGGACGGACTGAACATCAACGACGGATGCGGATCCACGCATCTGGGTCAGCTCATGGCCGCCGTGATCGAACACGGGGCCGATCTGGGCATCGCGCACGACGGGGACGCCGACCGCTGCCTCGCCGTGGACCACACGGGTGCGGAGATCGACGGCGACCAGATCCTCGCCGTGCTGGCGCTGGCCCTGCGGGAGCGCGGCGCGCTGCGGTCCGACACCGTCGTCGCGACCGTCATGTCCAACCTGGGCTTCAAGCTGGCCATGGAACGCGAGGGCATCCAGGTGGTGCAGACCGGGGTGGGCGACCGGTACGTCCTGGAGGAGATGAAGCAGAACGGTTTCGCGCTCGGCGGCGAGCAGTCCGGCCATGTGATCATCCTCGACCACGCCACGACCGGTGACGGCACCCTGACCGGGCTGATGCTGGCGGCGCGGGTGGCGCAGAGCGGGGTGGCGCTGCGGGAGCTGGCCCAGGTGATGGAGCGGCTGCCGCAGGTGCTGATCAATGTGCCGGACGTCGACAGGTCCCGGGTGCGGTCCTCCGGGGATCTCGCGGCGGCCGTCGCCGAGGCGGAGCGGGAGCTGGGGGCGACGGGGCGGGTGCTACTGCGGCCCTCCGGTACGGAGCCGCTGGTGCGGGTGATGGTGGAGGCCGAGGACATCGAGCAGGCTCGGGCTGTGGCGGGGCGGTTGGCCGACGTGGTGAAGTCCGCGCTGGGGTAGGGGTTGGGGGCGGGGTCGGGGTGTGGGCGGGGTGGGGGTCGGGCTGTGTTCGGGTGGGGCCGGGTTCGGGGTGGGGCTGTGGTGTGTCGCGGGCTCTCCCCCGGTGGGGGGCCGGGCGCGTAGGTAGTTCCAACACCCTGGGAACTACCCGGCACGGGCCGAACCCGCAGGTCAGAAGGGGTAGCCATGACTACCGCCGTACTTCCCGAGCGCGCCCACCGGAATTCTTCGGTCCCTACAGTCGGCATGGAGAACACTTCAAGCGCGGGTGTGTGCACGTGCCACAGTCGCCCCCAGGTAGACCTACTGCTCAGGAAGTCCAAGATCGTCCGTGAGGGAGAGCGCACGCTCAGCATTCGAGCGTCATCAATGACCAGTGCCCCGGACAGACGGCACCGGTCGGAAACACCCTCTCATCCCCTACTCACCACCCGTATCCGGGGCGGCCGAGGGGGGTCTGTGCTCGCTCCGGTCCGCGCGGTGCGCAGGGCGGAACGCGAGTTCCTGAGCCGACCCACAGGGCTAGGCTCAGATTCATGGACGTACCTTTTGTCGGCGCGGACGATATTGACCATTCGGCGTGCGGTATCTGTCCTGCAAAACGGCTGCCCCGGTGCGGGTTCGTGGTCTACGACCGTCCGACCCGTGCTGCGCCGTTCAATCCGGCGGACGGATACCGGTACGCCGCGGACGGCACACCCGCGTGCGTCCACCCTCACAAGGTGGGGCTAGACCCTGACAGGCTCGCCCCGCCCCCGCCCCCGCTTCCCGTGGAACCGGACCCGGTACCGTCCGCGCCGACTGCTGCGCCTAGCTGGTGGAGTCGCCTACGCCGAGCGGGATGGAAACGCGCTTCCCGCGCTCGGTGACACCGATCCCGCCGTAGACCCCATCGAGCACCGTGCGCCGACGCTCGGTCTCGTCCGCACCGATCCAGTACCGGTCATTGGCCGGGCCGAACGCAGCGCGGTACACCTGGTGGGTGTAGTCGCCGTGGTCCCATGCGGCGGCCCCCTGCTCCATGTCCGTCATGTGCACGAACTGAATGCTGTGACGCTGCATCATGCGCGTCAGGAGGGAGAACTGCGCCATCATGGCGTGCGTCATGGTGTCCACCGGTACGGACAGCGGGAGTTCCGATGCCTGTTCGTCGCCCCCGGTGAGGTCCCATACCGCCGACTTGATGGCCATGGCTCGAATCGCCTCGGTGAACAGGCCCGGTGCGTCGGCGACGGCGTCGTACTCGATGATGACCGGGTACCCGTAGAAGTCATCCCAGTCAGAGGTGTACTGGGATACCGCCCTCTCAAGGCGCCCGATTTCGGGGTCACCGGTCAAGGCAGTGTGAATCTCTCGGGCACGCTCCGCCACCACTTCCGGGGCGGGGCGAACAAGGGTTGCGGTCACTTTCCACTCTCCTTACTCGGGTGTGTGCCTTTCTGGAACCGCCCCCCGCCGGGTCAGTGACGTCCGTCCGGCGGGGGGCGGGGTCAGCGGGTCATGCCGCTCGGGGCACGCCGTTGTCACGACGGAGCACGATCACGTCCGCCTGGTGGTGGCCTTCGGGCTGTCGCCCATGCGCTTCCTCTCCCATGCGGCATGTGCGGATTCCTGGCGGGACCGTAGCGGGACAACCCATGCGATGAGCCGACCCCGTAGCCAGTCGGGAGCTACGTCGTAGTCACGCGCCAGCGTGCGTAGGGATGATCCACCGTCGCGGTAGGCGGAGATCACAGCGTCCCGGGACGCTATGACGCGCTCCCGTGCTGCTTGCCTTTTGTCTGACAGGCGGGTCATGTCACTCCTGTTTGGAGGGGTGGAACCCGGTCGGCTGCCGATCCTCAGCCGACCGGGCGTTGTGCCCGCCCCCTGCCGATCACGTGGGGAAGCGATTCGGTCAGGGCAGGGGGCGGAGTTTCAGGGGGTGCCGGAGACCGGGCGACGCCTTGGTGTCCCTTCGTGTGCCTGGTTCTCGTGCAGCGTGCGGAGGTCCCTGGTGCGGGCGACGGCTTGCATGTCGCCCGCTGCCGCTCGGTCGTGCATGTGTGCTTGCAGGGCTCGGCACCACGCACATCGGGCGGGGTCGGGCGGCCCGGGGCGGTCGGTGACGAGAGAGGTGAAGGTCATGGTGTCTCCGGGGGTTCGGCCCCGGTCGCCCCGGATGGGGTGGGGCTGACCGGGGCCGGGGGCGAGGACATGTGCAGCGTCGCCCCTGCCGCCCTCGCGAGATTCTCCGCAGCGGTTGTCGCGCTGCTTCGCGGGGCGGTTGCTGATGGGGGTGGGTGGTCCGCCCCCTCCGTCGCTGTCCCTTGTACGGATGGGCGGACCGGTCTCAGGGCGGGGCGTGCACCAGCTCGGCCAACCGCTTCCGGTGCCGTCCGCGTAGGGTCGGGAGCGGCGGGTGCGGGGCCGTGCGGGTGTTCACCGGCCAGACGGTGAACGAGTAGATCCCGCTGTGGTCGGCGATGATCAGGGCCCACGGGTCCCCGCCGCGCAACTGCCGGTACGCGTCGAGTTGTTCGGTTTCGGATGCGGCCCACTGGCGTAAGCGGGTCGGTACGTCGCCCTCGGCGGCCAGTGCGTCGGGAGCGGGGCGTAGTGCCGGTGCGGGGCACCAGGGCACCCCGGGGGCGGGGTCGAGCCGTTCGGCGATGTGCAGCGCACGCCTGGCTGCCCATCCGAGGGCCGGTTTGATGAACGGGGACCTGAACCGGCCCAGCGTCACGCGCACGTTCTGGCACCGCCCGTAGACGGGTCCCTCGGCGGTGATCTCCGCCCAGTAGGCGTGTGGCGCGGTCACGTCGTCACCCCCACGATGCTCACGGGGCGCCCCCGCTACTACGTTCGTTCACCTCGGCAAGGGCGGGCCGAATCCGGTCCGCCACGGTCGCCGGCCGGACATCCGACCGCGAGGCGTGCCACTCGATACCGCCCCGGGGCGGACGGAGCGAGTAGCGGCCATCTCCCCAGGTTCCGCCGGTGTCCATGAGGACCGCGAGTTCCTTCCTCGCGGTGTCGAACACCAGCTCTCCCACGCTGAGTTGGGATGCCGGGTGATCCTTCGCTACGTTCTCACCGGACATAGCCGTACCTCTCCGTAGTGCCTTGACTACCGGGAGATGTCAGAGTGGCCTAGGCTGAAGAGCTGTTCAACTAGGAGATTCGGCAAACAAAGTTGAGGCGGTCAACATGGTGTACCGCAAGGAACTTGATCCGGATGCCAGCTTGCAGGCGGCCCTAGGAGCACGACTACGGCAAGAGCGTGAGGGACGCGGGTGGTCCCAGCGGCAGCTAGCAGAACGGATGGGCTACTCACCTACACAGATCTCACACGTTGAAACTGCGCTCAAGATTGCAACTTTGCCCTTCTGTCGTCGACTCGATGCGGTGTTAGAACTCGCAGGCACCGATGAGTCATTCGAGGGCCAGTGGTTCCACATGAAGCACGGTGCACTCCTGGAAGGCTTCCCAAAGTTCATCAGCTACGAGGGGCGAGCAGCTGAAATCAGGCTGTACGAGGTAGGCGTGATTCCGGGCCTGTTCCAAACCCTTGAGTACGCAGCAGTGATCGAGAACCACAGCGTCACAAGAGGAGCGATCACAGCCGAGCAGGCGGAGGAGCGAGTGACCACCGTCGCCAACCGTCAGGCAGCGATCAGCCGAAACCCCCTCCCAGCGGTGCATGCGGTGCTGGATGAAAGCTGCATCCGTCGGCAAGTAGGAAGTGCCGAGATCATGCGACGACAGCTTGACCAGCTCCTGGCGATCGCAGAGCAGCCCAACACCATCCTTCAGGTGGCTCCATTCACCATGGGAGAGCGACGGCCGTTCAACCTGCCCGTAACGATTCTGACGTTGCCGGACCGGGTCGTCATGTCGTATGCCGAGAGCGCGCACCGGGGCCACCTTGAGCGAGACAGCCAGCGCGTAGAGCCCACGCTCTCCGCCTACTATCAATTGCAGAAGTACGCACTTCCACAGGCGACATCGGTGGAAGTGATTCACCAGGTACGAAAGGGCATTCCGTGACGACCACGTCTGATCTTCTCAATTGGAGCAAATCGAGCTATAGCGGCAATGGTGGTCAGTGCGTCGAATGGGCCCCCGCCTACGCGTCCGCAACTGGCTTCGTTCCCGTCCGTGACTCCAAGACCCCGAGCGGCCCCATGCTGAGCCTCCCCGCCGACGCGTTCACCGCGTTCGTGTCGGGGGTCAAGGGCGGATCGTTCGACACCGTCTGACCGCCTGGTTCAGCACGTGATCAAGGGGAGCCCCGCCGAGTCCAATTCTCCGGCTCGGCGGGGCTCCCCTTCACTTTCAGCCCGAGAGCGCAAGGCTCATCAGGGCTCGCTCCCACGCGTCCGGAGACCCCTCGGCGGGGGCGCGGTCGGTCGGGTACACGGCCCACATACGTGACCCGAGCGGCGTCTCCACGCTGATCCCGTACCGGTTCGTGACTCCGCACCGGACCAGGACCCCCGCGAGTTGGTGCATGGTCGCCTTCGCTTCCCGTTCGGTCCGGTAGGCCCCGCGATGAGGCAGCGCTCCGCCGTCGTCGCGATGCTCTCCATGGTCACGCTGCGAGGAGCATCGTCCGGGTGGGCACGTGGATGCCGTGCGCGCATCCGGTCCATGGGTCGTCCCGCGGGATGAGGATTCCGGAGCCCTGCCGCACCCACTCGAACCAGCCGGCGAGCCCTCCCGTCCTACGGCACCGGGCCAAAATGCGGAACCCGGCATATTCCGTCATTCCCCTGAGTAAACGAGCCACGATTCCCGCCTGCGTCTCCAGCGCCACCGTCAGGTCGCGGCACGCCGTGATTCGTGCTTCCCCGAGCACTGCGCGGGCAGCATGACCGCCGACCGGTACAGAGCAGCCGTGTCCCACGACGCCCCCGAGCCGTCCGGAGCGGTATGCGTCCGCTGTGAACGGTGGACACCGGCCCTTTCGGCGGCGTTGGTGCCAGGGTGTTGTGCGCGCAGTTTCCCGCGCCCCGTTCAGCGGCGTTGGCGCCAGGGCGTTCTGACGTTGCGGCGGGTTTTTGACCAGGCCCATTTCTGGGCTGCCAGGGTCAGGGTGCCGGCCAGGACGATGCCCAGCAGGTTGAGGAGGAGCTGTTCCGTGCTGCCCCAGGTCTGGCCCGGGTCGCCGTAGGCGAAGGCGACGGCAGCGTTGGCGGCGGCCGGGATCGTGGTGACGGAGATGGCCACGCCGACCAGTGCCCCCGACTTGGCCGAGGTCAGGGAGAGGGTGCCCGCGGCGCCGGCCAGGACCGCCACGACGAACGAGAACCAGTCGGGCGCGTACACGAACCCGGTCTGTGGCCGCTCGCCCTCCAGTTGCTCCTTGGTGAACAGGCCCACGGCGTCCATGAAGAGGCTGAAGCCCACCGTCACCGTTATCGCCACCGCGAAGCCCACCAGAAGGGCGATCAGGGAGCGGGCGGCCAACCGGGGCTGACGCTGGACGACCGAGGTGGAGATACCGGCCAGCGGGCCGAACTCCGGGCCCACCGCCATCGCGCCCACGATCAGGATCGCGTTGTCCAGCACCACACCGCAGGCCGCGATCATCGTGGCCAGGGTGATGAAGGCGAGGTAGGTGACGGAGAGCGTCGACTCCTCGTGCGTGGCGTCGGTGAGGTGCTCCCACAGGACCGCGTCCGCCGCCTCGCCCGGCGCCTCCGCCTCGGCCTTGACGGCCCGCCGGGACAGCGACAGGTCGATGTTCTCGACGGCGATCGAGCCGGTGTCCTCGATGCCCAGCCCCTGGAGCGCGCTGAGGAGTTCGTCGCCCGCCTCGCGAGCCACGTCGCACAGGACGACATCGCCGCGCGGATTGCGGGCCGCGCCCGGCATCACCACCAGATGGGTGGCGCCGACGGTGGACTCGATCAGCCGGACCACGTCGTCGGTCCGGTCGGCCGGGGTGATCAGGCGCAGATGCAGGAGCATGACGCCTTTTTAACAGGCTTCACCGGGCCGCCCGCCCGTCCCTCACAGCTTGCGCAGGCTGAGGCGCTGCACCTTGTGGTCCGGGCCCTTGCGCAGGATGAGGGTGGCGCGGCCCCGGGTGGGGGCCACGTTCTCCATCAGATTGGGCTTGTTGATGGTGCGCCAGGTGGTGCGGGCGTAGTCCAGGGCCTCCTCCTCGGAGACCTGGGTGTACTTGCGGAAATACGAGGACGGGTTCTGGAAGGCGGTCGCGCGCAGTTTCTTGAAGCGGTCGAGGTACCAGCGCTCGATGTCCTCGGGGCGGGCGTCGACGTACAGGCTGAAGTCGAAGTAGTCGGCGAGGCCGACGCGGGTGCGGCCGTCCTTGCCGGGCAGGGCGGGCTGGAGGACGTTCAGTCCCTCGACGATCAGGATGTCCGGACGGCGTACGACGAGCTGGCGGCCGGGGACGATGTCGTACTTGAGGTGGGAGTAGACGGGGGCGGTGACCTCGCTCTTGCCGGCCTTGATGTCGGCGACGAAGCGGGTGAGGGCACGGCGGTCGTAGGACTCCGGGAAGCCCTTGCGGGTCAGCAGGCCGCGCTCCTCCAGCTCCTTGGTCGGCAGCAGGAACCCGTCCGTGGTGACCAGCTCGACACGCGGGTGCTCCGGCCAGCGCGAGAGCAGGGCCTGGAGCAGGCGGGCGACGGTCGACTTCCCCACGGCGACCGATCCGGCGACCCCTATCACGAAGGGGGTGCCGGACTGGGAGCCCTGCTCGCCGAGGAAGGTGTTGAGGGCGCTGCGCAGGCCGTCGGTGGCGCCGACGTAGAGGTTGAGCAGCCGGGAGAGCGGGAGGTAGATGTCCCGCACCTCGTCCAGGTCGATCACATCGCCCAGACCGCGCAGCTTCTCGACCTCCTCGGCGTTGAGCGAGAGCGGTGTCTTGTCGCGCAGGGCGCTCCACTCCGCGCGGGTGAGGTCGACGTAGGGAGTCGCCTCCGGGCGGTGCCGGTGGGCGCTCCTGGGCATCGGGGAGATCGGAGAGATCACGGTTCATTGTTACGGGAGTTTGAACGGGGGGCCGGGTGGGATGCGTCACGCCCGTGCCGGTGGGGGCGGGGCGGGCGAGTGGGGGGCGAGTGGGGAGCGAGTGGAGGGGGCGGTGGCGGTGGGATGGTGGGGGTGGCACGGGCGGGCGTTCGTACCACCGTGGGAATTTCTGATTTCGGGCACGGTGTGGGCTTTTGGGGTGGGGTGGGAGTCGTAGGCTGCCGGGTATGTGCGGAATTGTGGGATATGTGGGGTCGCAGCCGGCGCTCGATGTGGTGATGGCCGGTCTGAAACGGCTGGAGTACCGGGGATATGACTCGGCGGGGTTCGCCGTGCTCGCGGACGGCGGTCTGGCGGGGGCGAAGAAGGCCGGGAAACTCGTCAATCTGGAGAAGGAACTGGCCGAGCGTCCGCTGCCGGCCGGGACGACCGGCGTCGGGCACACCCGGTGGGCCACGCACGGCGCGCCGACCGATGTGAACGCGCACCCGCACCTCGACAACGCCGGGCGGGTGGCTGTCGTGCACAACGGCATCATCGAGAACTTCGCCGCGCTGCGTGCGGAACTGGCCGGGCGGGGACACGATCTGACGTCCGAGACGGACACCGAGGTCGTCGCGCATCTGCTGGCCGAGGAGTTCTCCTCCCGCGCGGATCTCGCGGAGGCGATGCGGTCCGTGTGCCGCCGGCTGGAGGGGGCGTTCACCCTGGTCGCCGTGCACGCGGACGCGCCGGACGTGGTCGTGGGCGCGCGGCGGAACTCGCCGCTGGTGGTGGGGGTGGGGGACGGCGAGGCGTTCCTGGCCTCCGACGTGGCGGCCTTCATCGCCCACACCCGGTCGGCGGTCGAGCTGGGGCAGGACCAGGTGGTGGAACTGCGCCGGGACGGGGTGACGGTCACCGGGTTCGACGGCCGGCCCGGGCAGGTGCGGTCGTACCACGTCGACTGGGACGCGTCCGCCGCGGAGAAGGGCGGATACGACTACTTCATGCTCAAGGAGATCGCCGAGCAGCCGAAGGCGGTCGCCGACACCCTGCTGGGGCGGATCGACGCGGAGGGCTCGCTGACCCTGGACGAGGTGCGGATCCCGGCGGCGGAACTGCGGGACGTCGACAAGGTGGTCATCGTCGCGTGCGGGACCGCCTTCCACGCCGGGCTGATCGCGAAGTACGCCATCGAGCACTGGACGCGGATCCCGTGCGAGGTGGAACTGGCGAGTGAGTTCCGCTACCGGGACCCGATCCTGGATCCGCGGTCGCTCGTCGTCGCCATCTCCCAGTCCGGCGAGACGATGGACACGCTGATGGCGGTACGGCACGCCCGGGAACAGGGGTCCAAGGTGCTCGCCATCTGCAACACGAACGGCTCCACGATTCCCCGGGAGTCCGACGCCGTGCTGTACACCCACGCCGGGCCGGAGGTGGCGGTGGCGTCGACCAAGGCGTTCCTGACGCAGTTGGTGGCGTGCTACCTGGTGGCGCTGTACCTGGGGCAGGTGCGGGGCACCAAATGGGGCGACGAGGTGGGGGACGTGATCCGGGATCTGTCACGGATCACGGGGTCGGTGGAACGGGTCCTGGAGACCATGGAGCCGGTGCGGGAACTGGCGCGCACGCTCGCCGACAAGAACACCGTGCTGTTCCTGGGGCGGCATGTGGGCTACCCGGTGGCCCTGGAGGGGGCGTTGAAGCTCAAGGAACTTGCCTACATGCATGCCGAGGGGTTCGCCGCGGGCGAGCTGAAGCACGGTCCGATCGCGCTGATCGAGGCGGATGTGCCGGTGGTCGTGGTGGTGCCGTCGCCCCGGGGCCGCTCCGTCCTCCACGACAAGATCGTCTCCAACATCCAGGAGATCCGCGCGCGGGGTGCGCGGACCATCGTCATCGCGGAGGAGGGCGACGAGGCGGTGGTCCCGTACGCCGACCACCTGATCCGTGTCCCGGTCACCCCGGTGCTGCTCCAGCCCCTCGTCGCGACGGTGCCGCTCCAGGTCTTCGCGTGCGAACTGGCCACGGCCCGCGGCAACGAGGTGGACCAGCCGCGGAACCTGGCGAAGTCGGTGACGGTGGAGTAGCCGGGGCGGGGTGGGCCGGGTCGGGGCGGGGCGGTCGTAGAGTGCCCGGGTGAGCATCATCGGGGTCGGGATCGACGTGGCGGAGATCGACCGGTTCGCGGTGTCCCTGGAGCGGACGCCCGGGCTGGCACAGCGGCTGTTCCTGGAGCGTGAACTGCTGCTGCCCAGCGGGGAGCGGCGTGGAGTCGCCTCGCTCGCCGCGCGGTTCGCCGCGAAGGAGGCCCTGGCCAAGGCGCTCGGGGCGCCCGCCGGACTGCACTGGACCGACGCCGAGGTCTACGTCGAGGAGAGCGGGCAGCCCCGGCTGAGGGTCTCCGGGACCGTCGCCGCGCGCGCCGCCCTGCTCGGGGTCAGGTCGTGGCACGTGTCCCTCAGCCACGATGCCGGGGTGGCCTCCGCGGTGGTCGTCGCCGAGGGGTGAGTCACCGGGCTCCGTCCCCCGGCCTCCGTCCCCCGTCCCCCGTCCCCCGGCCCTCGTCCCCCGGCCCCCGTCCCCGCCTCCCGTCCCAGCCCGTGCGGCGCGGCGGCGTTCGCGGGAGACTCGGCGTCATGCGTACTGCGTACAGCGTGGAGAGCGTCAGGGCCGCCGAGCGGGAGTTGATGGCGCGGGTCCCCGAAGGGGCCCTCATGCAGCGGGCCGCCGCCGGGCTGGCCGCCGCCTGCGCCGGGCTGCTGGGGCGGGTGTACGGCAGCCGGGTCGCGCTGCTGATCGGCAGCGGGGACAACGGGGGTGACGCCCTGTACGCCGGGGCGCGGCTGGCCCGTCGGGGCGCCGGGGTCACCGCCGTACTGCTGTCGCCCGAGCGGGTGCACGGAGGCGGGCTCACCGCCCTGCTGCGGGCCGGGGGACGGGCGGTGCACGCCGGTGACGAGGGCGTCGCGGGGGTGGTCGGGCGGGCCGATCTCGTGCTCGACGGGATCGTCGGCATCGGCGGGAAGGGCGGGTTGCGGGGGCCGGCCGTGCCGCTCGCCGAAGCCGTCGGGCGCTCCGGTGCCGCCGTGGTCGCCGTCGATCTGCCCAGCGGGGTCGACGCCGACACCGGCGAGGTGCGCGGCGCCGCCGTCCGCGCCGATCTGACCGTCACCTTCGGGACGCACAAGCCGGGGCTGCTCGTCGATCCGGCGCGGGAGTACGCCGGATCCGTGCGGCTCGTCGACATCGGGCTGGGGGACGTCCTGCCCCCCGAGCCCGAACTGGAGGCGCTCCAGCACGCGGAGGTGGCGCGGCTGCTGCCCCGGCCCGGCGCCGAGAGCGACAAGTACCGGCGGGGCGTGGTCGGTGTCGCCGCCGGGTCCGCGCGCTATCCGGGCGCCGCCGTGCTGGCGGTCGCGGGCGCGCTGCGGGGCGGCGCGGGCGCGGTGCGGTACGTCGGACCGGCCGCCGAGGCCGTCATCGCCCGCTTCCCCGAGACGCTGGTGTCCGACCGCGGGCCCGCGCACGCGGGGCGGGTGCAGGCGTGGGTCGTCGGACCCGGGGCCGGGGAGGACGCGGACGTGGTCGCGGAGGTGGTGGCGGCCGACGTACCCGTGCTCATCGACGCGGACGGGCTGCGCCTGGCCGACGCCGACGCCGTACGGGGGCGTGGCGCGCCGACGTTGCTGACCCCGCACGCCGGGGAGGCCGCCGCGCTGCTCGGCATCGACCGCGAGGAGGTCGAGGGGGCCCGGCTGGCGGCGGTGCGGGAACTCGCCGGGCGGTACGCCGCGACCGTGCTGCTCAAGGGGTCCACCACCCTGGTCGCGGACCCCGGGGGCGGGGCCGTACGGGTCAACGCCACGGGGACCGGGTGGCTGGCCACCGCCGGGAGCGGGGACGTGCTGTCGGGGCTCGCCGGGTCGCTGCTGGCGGCCGGGCTCACCGCTCTCGACGCGGGCAGCGTGGCCGCCTATCTGCACGGCCTCGCGGGCAGATTCGCGGCGGACGGGGCGCCCGCGGGCGCCCATGACGTGGCCGAGGCGATCCCGGGGGCCTGGCGGGACGTACGGGGATGACGCGAGGGGGGCGGGCCGGGCGGGGGTGAGGGGTGAGGGTCGGTTCTGCCGGGGTGAGGGGCCGGGATCGTTCCTGCCGGGGTGAGGGGCCGGGATCGTTCCTGCCGGGGGTGACGGACAGGCCGGCCTTGCTGGGGGTGGCGGGCAGGGAGCGGTCCTGCCTGGGGTGGCGGGCAAGGATCGGTTCTGCGGGAGGTGGCGGGCAAGGATCGGTCCTGCCAGGGGCGGCGGGCGGGGGCCGGTCCTGCCGGAAGGGGTCGGTGGGGGTCGGTGGGGATCGGCCCGGGTTTCCTGACCCCCTCTGAGAGACTGGACCCCCTATGACTGCCATGACTGAGACTGACGCCCTGCCCAGTGGTCCGATGCGGGCCCGCGCTGTCATCGATCTCGGCGCGCTGCGTGCCAATGTGCGGACGCTGCGGGCCCTCGCGCCTGCGGCGCAGCTCATGGCGGTCGTGAAATCGGACGCCTACGGACACGGGGCCGTGCCCTGCGCGCGGGCCGCGCTGGACGCCGGGGCCGATTGGCTGGGGACCGCCACGCCCGAGGAGGCGCTCGCGCTGCGGGCCGCCGGGATCCCGGGGCGGATCATGTGCTGGCTCTGGACCCCCGGCGGGCCCTGGCGGGAGGCCGTCGAGGCCGATCTCGATGTGTCCGTCAGCGGGATGTGGGCGCTGGAGGAGGTCGTCGCCGCGGCCCGCGAGGGCGCCGGGGTCGCCCGGATCCACCTCAAGGCCGACACCGGGCTCGGGCGCAGCGGCTGCCAGCCGGGGGCCGACTGGGACCGGCTGGTCGGCGCCGCACTGCACGCCGAGACCGAGGGCCTCGTCCGGGTCACCGGGCTCTGGTCCCACTTCGCCTGCGCCGACGAACCCGGCCACCCCTCCATCACCGCCCAGCTCACCCGGTTCCGCGAGATGGTCGCCCGCGCCGAGGCCATGGGCGTACGGCCCGAGGTCCGGCATCTCGCCAACTCGCCCGCCACGCTCACCCTCCCCGAGAGCCACTTCGACCTCGTGCGGACCGGCATCGCGGTCTACGGCATCTCGCCCAGTCCCGAGATCGGCACCTCCGCGGAGCTGGGGCTGCGGCCGGTGATGACCCTGACCGCCTCCCTCGCGCTGGTGAAGCACGTCCCGGGCGGACACGGCGTCAGCTACGGGCACCGCTACGTCACCGCCGGGGACACCACCCTCGGACTCGTCCCCGTCGGATACGCCGACGGCATCCCCCGGCACGCCTCCGGCACCGGGCCCGTCCTGGTCGGGGGCAAGTGGCGGACCGTCGCCGGGCGGATCGCCATGGACCAGTTCGTGGTCGACCTCGGCGGCGACGAACCCCCGGCCGGCGCCGAGGCCGTGCTCTTCGGACCCGGCGACGGCGGTGAGCCCACGGCCGAGGACTGGGCACGGGCCGCGGGGACCATCGCGTACGAGATCGTCACCCGGATCGGGAGCCGGGTGCCCCGGATCCATGTGAACGCCCTGCCGGAACAGGCCCTCGGCGGCCATGGGGGGCGTGCGTGAGCGACAGCGGGGTCGGCGGGCCGAACTGGCGCAAGGCCACCGGGATCGCCGGTGCCGCCATAGGAGTGCTCGCGGCGGGCGCGGCGGCCGGGGTCGCCATCGAGCGGATGACCGTCGGACGCGGGATACGCCAGAAGGCGCGGCTCGCGCTGGACTCCGCCGGTCCCTACGGCTCGCTGCGCGGCACCCCCGGCAGGGCCCACGCCGACGACGGCACCGAGCTGTACTACGAGGTGGACGAGGTCGAGCCCGCCGAGGCGCTCACCCCGCGCCGCCGCCGGCTCTTCGGCCGCAAGGCGCCGCTGCCCGTCACCGTCGTCTTCAGCCACGGCTACTGCCTCAACCAGGACTCCTGGCACTTCCAGCGCGCGGCCCTGCGCGGTGTCGTCCGTACCGTCCACTGGGACCAGCGCAGCCACGGGCGCTCCGCGCGCGGCGTCGCGCAGATCGAGCGGGACGAGGCGGTCAGTATCGACCAGCTCGGCCGGGATCTGCGGGCGGTCCTCGACGCCGCCGTGCCGGAGGGGCCGATCGTGCTGGTCGGGCACTCCATGGGCGGGATGACGGTGATGGCCCTGGCCGACCAGTTCCCCGAGCTGATCCGGGACCGGGTGGTCGCCGTCGCGCTCGTCGGCACCTCCTCCGGGCGGCTCGCCGAGGTGAGCTTCGGGCTGCCGGTCGCGGGCGTCAACGCGGTGCGGCGGGTGCTGCCGGGGGTGCTCAGGGCGCTCGGGCAGCAGGCCGATCTGATCGAGCGGGGGCGGCGGGCCACCGCCGATCTCTTCGCCGGGATCATCAAGCGGTACTCGTTCGCGTCGCGGGACGTGGACCCGGCCGTGGCCCGGTTCGCCGAGCGGATGATCGAGGCCACCCCGATCGACGTCGTCGCCGAGTTCTACCCGGCCTTCACCGACCACGACAAGGTCGAGGCGCTGGAGCGGTTCACCGGGCTCCCGGTGCTGGTGCTGGCCGGGGTGAAGGATCTGGTCACCCCCAGTGAGCACAGCGAGGCCGTCGCCGACCGGCTGCCGGACGCGGAGCTGGTCCTGGTCCCGGACGCCGGGCACCTGGTGATGCTGGAGCACCCCGAAGTGGTCACCGACCGGCTCGCGGACCTGCTCACCCGGGTCGGGGCGGTCCCGGCAGGGGCTACCGTAAGTGGCTATGGAAGCAGCACCGCGCAGCCAGGCTGACGTATCGCACGGCACCCCGGCCGACCCTTCCGGCACCTCCGGGGTGTCCGGTCCGGTGGGCCGGGCCGACCTGGGGCGGATCGTCGTACGGTCCCCCGAGCAGATGCGGGAACTGGGCCGTCGGCTCGCCGGGCTGCTGCGCGCCGGTGACCTCGTGATGCTGACCGGGGAGCTGGGCGCGGGCAAGACGACACTGACCCGGGGGCTCGGCGAGGGCCTCGGGGTGCGGGGCGCGGTCACCTCGCCGACCTTTGTGATCGCCCGGGTGCATCCCCCGCTCGGGGACGGTCCGCCGCTGGTCCACGTGGACGCCTACCGGCTCGGCGGCGGACTGGACGAGATGGAGGACCTCGACCTCGATGTCTCGCTCCCGGACTCCGTGATCGTCGTGGAGTGGGGCGAGGGCAAGGTCGAGGAGCTGACGGACGACCGGCTGCACATCGTGATCCACCGGGCCGTGGGGGACACCAGCGACGAGGTGCGGCGGGTGACGCTGACCGGGGTCGGTGAGCGGTGGGCGGCGGCCGACCTCGGCGGGTTGTCGGACTGAACCGGCCGCCCGCCCCGCACTCCCCGGGTGCCGACATTCCGTCGGGAAAATATTGCGTTCACCCTCGCGCCCGTGTTCACATGGTATCCCGAGCGTAGTTAGGTGTACCTAAGTACCTGACTGCCCCCGCCCCCGAACATCAGGAGGCGCCCATGTCGGCCACATCCAGCACGCCGCAGCCGCACGAGCCGACGGGGGCGTCACGCGAACCGGGCGCACCGGACCGGTCGGCCGTCCCCGGCGGCGCGTCGGGTGCGCCGGGCGTGTCCATGAGTGAGCTGCTCGGGTCGTGCGCGGCGGCGGCCCTGATCTCCACGCCCCCGCCTGCGCCCCCATCCGCGTCCAGGCCGGTGAAAGGCACGGTCAGGAGGTCGGCCCCGCCGCCTTCCCGGGCGGCGTGACACCGGCCGGTACCGGAGTGGGGAGCGCGGGGAGGGAGTGGTCCGCGGGACCTCGGCGGTAGGTGACCCTGGATCCTCTGAGGATGCTGTCCGTGGGACCTCGGCGGTAGGTGATCCTGGATCCTCTGCGGATGCTGTCCGCGGGACCTCAGCGGATGACGACGATCCGCGCGCCGATCGTGGCGAACGCCCACATCGCGTCGCCGTCCTGACGGGTCTCCCGGATGCCCCCGGCCCTGACCCCCGGCTTCGGGGGCCGGGTGGAGCCGTCGACGGCCGCGCTGAAGCCGATGGCGGTGCCGTCGACCGAGGTGAAGCGGACGACATGCTCGATGGCGGTGCCGTCGGCACCGGTGGCCTTGTTGGACCGGGAGGTGACGGTGTAGGTGCCCGGTGCCGGGTCGACCGTGGAGGGGGTGACCTGGAACGTGCGCTTGACCCGGTCGCCCGTGGCGACCAGCCAGACCCGGTCGTCGTCCAGCGAGTACACCACCCGCTCGCCCCGCCCGCTGCTGTGCGGCAGCGCCGTCGGGTGCTGCTCGTCACGGGGGGCCTTCGGCGCCTTCGCGGCGGCCTCCTGGGTGCCGGCCAGCCGGGCGGGGGCGGTCGCGGACGCCTGGTAGGTGAGGACCCCGACCGTGGCGAGGGCCGCCGTGGTGAGCCCGACCACGATCACCGCGCTGCTGCCTGCCACCGTCGCTCACCTCTGCGTAGTCGGTACCTCCGGCCGACCGTAGCAGTCGGTGGCCGTCCCGCCGGGACGTCCGACAGGGGCGCCCCGGCGCCGTACGCTGTTTGCGTGCTCTTGCTCGCTCTGGATACCGCCACCCCCGCCGTCACCGTCGCGCTGCACGACGGGACGGACGTCGTCGCCTCCACCTCCCAGGTCGACGCCCGCCGCCACGGCGAGCTGCTGCTCCCGGCCGTGGACCGGGTGCTGGCCGAGGCCGGGCTACGGCTCGACGCCGTCACCGGGATCGTCGTAGGGACCGGTCCCGGCCCGTACACCGGGCTGCGGGTCGGGCTGATGACCGCCGACACCTTCGGGCTCGCGCTCGGGGTCCCCGTGCACGGGGTGTGCACGCTGGACGGCCTGGCGTACGCGGCCGATCTGCCGGGCCCCTTCGTCGTGGCGACCGACGCCCGCCGCAAAGAGGTCTACTGGGCGCGCTACGACGACTCCCGCACCCGGGTCACCGAACCGGCCGTGGACCGCCCGGCCGACCTCACCGAGCGGGTCGCGGGACTGCCTGCGGTCGGCGCGGGCGCGCTGCTCTACCCGGACACCTTCCCGCGGGCGCACGAGCCCGAGCACGTCTCCGCCGCCGCGCTGGCCCGGCTGGCGGCCGAGCGGCTCGCGGCGGGCGGGGAACTGCCCGAGCCCCGGCCGATGTATCTGCGCCGCCCGGACGCCCAGGTCCCCAAGAACTACAAGGTGGTCACCCCGAAGTGACCGAAGCCATCACGGACGTGACGACGACGGCCGGGTCCCCCCGGCTGCGTGAGATGCGCTGGTGGGACATCGATCCCGTGCTGGTCCTGGAGAAGGCGCTCTTCCCCGAGGACGCCTGGTCGCGCGGGATGTTCTGGTCCGAGCTGGCGCACGCGCGGGGGTCCGAGGCGACCCGGCGCTATCTCGTCGCCGAGGAGGCCGACGGGCGGATCGTCGGCTACGGCGGACTGGTCGCCGCCGGTGAGCAGGCGGATGTGCAGACGATCGCCGTGGCCCGGGAGCTGTGGGGCAGCGGGCTCGGCGCCCGGCTGCTGACCGAGCTGCTGCGGGCGGCGACGGCGTTCGAGTGCGCCGAGGTGATGCTCGAATGCCGGGTCGACAACGTGCGGGCCCAGCGGCTGTACGAGCGGTTCGGCTTCGCGCCCATCGGCTTCCGGCGCGGCTACTACCAGCCCGGCAACGTGGACGCGCTGGTGATGCGGCTCAGCGACCTGCCCACGACCTTCTCCCCGCACGACAGCGACGTACAAGGAACCGAGATCAATGGCTGACGAACCCCTGGTCCTGGGGATCGAGACCTCCTGCGACGAGACCGGCGTGGGCATCGTGCGCGGCACCACGCTGCTGGCCGACGCCGTCGCCTCCAGCGTGGACGAGCACGCCCGCTTCGGCGGCGTCGTCCCGGAGGTCGCCTCGCGCGCCCACCTGGAGGCGATGGTCCCGACGATCCAGCGCGCCCTGAAGGACGCGGGGGTCGCTGCCGGCGACCTCGACGGCATCGCCGTGACCGCGGGCCCCGGCCTCGCGGGCGCGCTGCTGGTCGGGGTGTCGGCGGCGAAGGCGTACGCGTACGCGCTGGGCAAGCCGCTGTACGGGGTCAATCACCTGGCCTCCCACATCTGCGTCGACCAGCTGGAGCACGGGCCGCTGCCGGAGCCGACGATGGCCCTGCTGGTGAGCGGCGGCCACTCCTCGCTGCTGCTCTCCTCGGACATCACCTCGGACGTGCGTCCGCTCGGCGCGACCATCGACGACGCGGCGGGCGAGGCGTTCGACAAGATCGCCCGGGTGCTGAACCTGGGCTTCCCGGGCGGCCCGGTCATCGACCGGTACGCGCGCGAGGGCGACCCGAAGGCGATCGCGTTCCCGCGCGGGCTGACCGGCCCGCGCGATCCGGCCTACGACTTCTCCTTCTCCGGCCTCAAGACGGCCGTGGCCCGCTGGATCGAGGCCAAGCGGGCGGCGGGGGAGGAGGTGCCGGTCCGGGACGTGGCGGCGTCGTTCCAGGAGGCCGTGGTCGATGTACTGACCCGTAAGGCGGTCCGGGCCTGCAAGGACGAGGGCGTGGAGCATCTGATGATCGGCGGCGGGGTGGCCGCGAACTCGCGGCTGCGGGCGCTGGCGCAGCACCGCTGCGAGGCGGCCGGGATCGAACTGCGGGTGCCCCGGCCGAAGCTGTGCACGGACAACGGCGCGATGGTCGCGGCGCTGGGCGCGGAGATGGTGGCCCGGGGCCGGTCGGCGTCGAGTTGGGACCTGTCCGCGGACTCGTCCCTCCCGGTGACGGACCCCCACGTCCCCGCACTCCCCACGCACGCGGACTCCCACGACCACGTGCACGAGGTGAGCAAGGAGAACCTGTACTCGTGACGGTGGCGTTGATGTGGGAGGCGCGGGCGCTTCCCGGACGGGGGCCCGACCTGCTGGCGTGGGCGCGGGAGCAGCGGCTGGCCGCCGTGCCGGTGCGCAGGGAGACCTTCGCCGCGCCGCAGGACCGGGTGCTGGTGGTGACCTGGTGGGACGCCCCCTACGACGCCGAACTGCCGGAACTGCCGGAGCCGGCGGGAGACTTGGTGACCCGGGCGGTGCACAGGTGGCGTTTCGAGTCGGTCGGCGTGGAGCGGCGGCCGGACCCGGAGGTCGGCTGAACCGTGCCGCAGCAGCCGCCCGAGGGCGTCACCCCCGACGCGCCCTCTTCGATACGCGTCCCTCTCCTCACCCAGCAGTGGCTCGACCTCGCCTTTCTGCACTGGGCCGTCGAACCGGCCGCGGTGGCACCGCTGTTGCCGCGCGGGACCGTGCCCGACACGCACGAGGGGCTCACGTATGTCGGCCTGGTCGCGTTCCGGATGCACAAGGTCGGCTGGTTCAGGCTGCCGGGCGTCCCGTACCTGGGCAGTTTCCCGGAGACGAACGTCCGGCTGTACTCGGTGGACCGGCACGGCAGACGCGGGGTGGTCTTCCGCTCGATGGACGCGTCCCGGCTGATCCCGGTGGCGATGGGGCGGGTGGGGTTCCGGCTGCCGTACGTGTGGTCCCGGATGTCGGTCCGGGCGGCCGGTGACACGGTCACCTACACGAGCCGCCGACGCTGGCCCGGCCCCCGGGGCGCGCACAGCCGGATCGTGGTGAAGGTGGGCGAGCCCCTCACGGACCCCACCGCCCTCGAACACTTCCTCACCGCCCGCTGGGGCATGCACAACGCCTTCTTCAACGGCGCCGCGTACCTCGCCAACCACCACCCCCGCTGGCCCCTGCACCGCGCGGACCTGCTGGAGTGCGACGAGAACCTGATCACGACGGCAGGACTCCCGACCCCGACCGACCCCCCACTGAGCGTGCTCTACTCCCCCGGAGTACCGGTCCGCCTGGGCCGCCCCACCCGACGCCCGGCGGGGATCCCCACGCCTTGAGAGGGGTGGGCCGTCATCGACCGGCAGTCCTACGCCGTCGTGGCCGAGGGCAGTGTCGAGGGGGGACGTGCGGTCTCCGGGGCGGGGCTGCGGCAGGCTGTGACCGACTTCGTCTATCAACTCGCCGAGCATGTGTACCGGTTGGCCGGTTGCCAGGAGCCCCGGGACTTCCCGGAAGGGCTTCCGCGGTACGAGGTGCCCGAAGCTTAGATTTTCCGAAGAAAAGCCCTGCGCCGGGGGCCCCTGTCCTGATTCGGACGTAGGTTCGTCCATGTGACCGCAGATGACGAGCAGACCGGGGAGAGGCGTTCGCGGCGGCGGCTGTTGAAGGTGGTCGGTGGGGTGACGGCCGGGGTCGTCGTGCTCGGTGGTGTCGCCGGTGGGTGGGTGTACTGGAAGCTCGACGCCAACATCACCAGCGTCGACATCAACAGCGCGCTCGGTGACAACCGGCCCGCCAAGCCCGTGGTGACCCCCTCCGCCGGGGCGTCCGCGGCGTCCGTGCCGTTGCCCGGTGAGGCGGTCAACATCCTGGTGCTGGGCTCGGACTCCCGCAGTGGCGCCGAGAACCAGCGGCTCGGCGGAGGGGACAGCGAGGGCGCGCGGTCGGACACCGCGATGGTGTTCCACATCGACGCCGGCGGCGAGTCCGCCCAAGTGGTGAGCATTCCCCGGGACACCCTGGTCTCCCGGCCCGCCTGTCCGCTGCCGGACGGCGGGCAGGCCCCGGCCTGGAACGGGGCGATGTTCAACAGCGCGTACGCCGTCGGCGGGCCCGTGTGCGCGGTCAAGACCGTCGAGGCCATGACCGGCGTCCGCATGGACCACTACCTGGAGATCGACTTCGCCGGGTTCGCCGAGCTGATCGACGCCGTCGGGGGCGTCACCGTCACCCTCGACCAGGCCATCGAGGACAAGAAGTCCCGGCTCTCGCTCGACGCCGGCACCCATCTCCTCGACGGCGAGCAGGCCCTCGCCCTCGCCCGCACCCGCTACGGGCTGCCCGGCGGCAGCGACCTCGCCCGGATAGAACTCCAGCAGCAGCTCATCAAGGCGCTGATCACCCGGATCACCGACATCTCCCTGCTCAGCGACCCCGTCGAGCTGTACGACGTGGCCACCACCGTCACCGACAGCCTCACCACCGACACCGGCCTCGACTCCCTCACCGAGCTGGTCGACCTCGGACAGAGCCTGCGGGCGCTGTCCGCCGACTCCGTGAAGACCGTGACCCTGCCCGTCGTACGGGCCCCCTCCGACCCCAACCGGGTGGTGGCCGACGAGCCCGAGGCGCGTGAGCTGTGGGAGTCCCTGAGGTAGAGGGGGAAGAACCCAGCGAGAAAAAAGCGAGAAAAGATTCGTACGGGTGTCGATTCGCGGTCGGTCCGATCGACGCACAGGGTGAGAGGCGAGGAGAGACCGCGCCGCCGACCGAACGAGGAGCCACCATGCCGCGCTACATGTCCCTGATCCGCGTGGACGAGAACGACCAGCCCGCCGGCGGCCCCAGCCCCGAGCTGATGGAGCGGATGGGGGTGCTGCTGGAGGAGATGACCAAGGCGGGCGTGATGCTCGACACCGGCGGCCTGCACTCCACCGCCGAGGGCACCCGGGTGCGCTGGGAGGGCGGGAAGATCTCCGTCACCGACGGGCCCTTCACCGAGACCAAGGAGGTCATCGGCGGCTACGCGCTGCTCCAGTGCAAGGACCGGGCCGAGGCCGTGGAGTGGGTCACCCGGTTCCTGAAGGTCCACGAGGAGTTCTGGACCGTCACCTGTGAGCTGCGGGAGATCATGGCGGGCTGACGCCCCGGGCCGTCGGAACGGCGTCCATCCCGGGCGGTCATCTCGACGGCCCTCCCGGCGGTCATCTCGACGGCCGTTTTGGCGGCTGTCCCGGCGGCCATTCTGGCGGCCAGTTCGGCGGCCACCTCGCCGTTCATCCCGCTGTAGACCTCGCCATTCATCCCCCCCGTTCGTTTCGCCCCGGCGAGTGACTCCTTGGTGCTTCGCGCCGCGCGGTGTTCGATGGGGACCGTGAGCCCACAGCCCCCTGTCGACCCGCGCGGCACCGCCGCCCCCGCCGAGGACACCCGCACCGCCGCCACCACCGTCGAGACCGTCTTCCGGCTGGAGTCCCCCCGGGTCATCGCCGCCGTCACCCGGATCGTCCGGGACGTCGGGATCGCGGAGGAGATCGCGCAGGACGCCCTGGTCGCCGCCCTGGAGCAGTGGCCACGCGACGGTGTCCCCGACCGTCCGGGCGCCTGGCTGACCACCACCGCCCGCCGCCGCGCCGTCGATCTGGTGCGGCGCCGGGAGAACTACACCCGCAAGCTCGCGGAGATCGGGCGGGACCTCACCGACGCCCCGCCGCCCGAGGAGCCCGCCGACCCCGAGGACATCGACGACGACCTCCTCCGGCTGATCTTCATGACCTGCCATCCGGTGCTGGCCCCGCAGGCCCGCACCGCGCTCACCCTGCGCCTGGTCGGCGGACTCACCACGCCCGAGATCGCCCGCGCGTTCCTGGTGCCCGAGCCGACCGTCGCCCAGCGCATCGTCCGCGCCAAACGCACCCTCGCGACGAGGAACATCGCCTTCGAGGTGCCCTACGGCCCCGACCGCGAGGCCCGCCTCGGCTCCGTCCTCGACGTCATCTACCTGATCTTCAACGAGGGGTACGCCGCCACCGCCGGGGACGACTGGCTGCGCCCGGCGCTGTGCGAGGACGCCCTCCGCCTGGCCCGGCAGCTCGCCGCCCTGACGCCGAGGGAGCCCGAGGTGCACGGGCTGGCCGCGCTGCTGGAGTTCCAGTACGCGCGCACCGCCGCCCGCACCGCGCCCGACGGCACCCCGGTCCTGCTCAAGGACCAGGACCGCGGTCGCTGGAACCGGCTGCTGATCGGGCGCGGGGTCACCGCCCTCACCCGCGCCGGCGCCACCGCCGAGGGCCCGCCGGGGCCGTACGCGCTCCAGGCGGCCATCGCCGCCTCCCACGCGCACGCGTACCGCTACGAGGAGACCGACTGGCCGCGGATCGCCACCCTCTACGGACTGCTCGCGGCCCGCGCCCCCTCCCCGGTCGTGGAGCTGAACCGCGCGGTCGCCGTGTCGATGGCCGAGGGCCCGGGACCCGCGCTGGAACTGGTCGACGCCCTCGCCGACGCCCCCGCCCTGCGTGACTACCACCTCCTGCCCAGCGTCCGGGGCGACCTGCTGCTGCGCCTGGGCCGTACGGCGGAGGCGAGAGCGGAGTTCCAACGCGCCGCCGAACTGGCCGGCAACGAGCAGGAACGCGAACTGCTGCGCCGCCGCGCCGAGGACACCACCGCGCCCCCGGCCCACCGGGACGCCCCGCACGACGGCACCGCCCAGGCCGACCCGCCCTAGACAGGCGGCCGGGCCGGGTGGCCGATGAGCATGGAGGGGGCGCCGGCGACCCGCGTCAGGAACACCGTCGCGGACCGCGGCCCCTGCGGTTTGACCTTTCTGCGCAGCTCCTCCGGCTCCACGGCCGACCCGCGCTTCTTCACGGTCAGGATCCCCACCCCGCGCTCGCGCAGCAGCGCCTTGAGCTTCTTGACGTTGAAGGGGAGCCGGTCGGTGATCTCGTAGGCGGTGGCGAACGGCGTGGGGCGCAGTGCGTCGGCGGTGACGTAGGCGATGGTCGGGTCGATCAGCCCGCCCCCGAGCGCGTCGGCGACCTCGGCGACCAGATGGGCCCGGACGACGGCGCCGTCGGGCTCGTACAGATACCGCCCCACGGGACGGACGGCCGGGTCCGGCAGCCCACGCGAGAGCAGGCCGTACGGTCCCGGCAGCAGCGTCGCCCGGACGGCGCCCGGCGTCCCGGTACCGAACCACAGCACCGCCTCCTTCACCTCCCCGCCGTCCGAGATCCACTCCGCCTCGGCGGCCTCCGGCACGGCCTCGTGCGGGATGCCGGGCGCCACCTTCAGGGCCGCGCGCGGGGCCCCGAGCGCGGTGGCCACGGCCCAGGACAGGGGCGGTGAGTAGGACTCGGGGTCGAAGATCCGGCCCCGTCCGCCGCGCCGCGCAGGGTCCACGAAGACGGCGTCGTACGGCGTCACGTCGATGTCCGTCACATCCGCCTCCCGTACGTCGATCAGCTCCGCGAGGCCGAGCGCGGCGGCGTTGGCCCGGGCGACGGCGGCGGTCAGCGGGTCGCGGTCGACCGCGAGCACCCGGATCCCGGCGCGGGCGAGCGCGATGGCGTCCCCGCCGATCCCGCAGCACAGGTCGGCCACCGACCCGACGCCCAGCTCCGCGAACCGACGCGCCCGGTGCGCGGCGACGGAGGCCCGGGTCGACTGCTCCACGCCGTGGGGCGTGAAGTACATCCGGCCCGCGTCCTCGGCCCCGAACTTCGCCACCGCCCGCTGCCGCAGCCGGGCCTGGGCGAGGGCCGCCGACACCAGCGGGGCGGGATGGGCGCGGCGCAGCCGGGTGGCGACGGCGAGTTCCTGGGCGGGTTCGACGTCCCGTACCTCGTCGAGGAGGGCACGGCCTTCGGGGGTGAGGAGAGGAGCGAGGTCGTTCACCGGGTCATTGTGGGCCAGTCGGTGGATGGTGCGCGCCCGGTGGCGGTGTCGGCGGGCGGTCGGGGGCGGTGGCCTGCGAGGATCCGGCGCCATGGGAGAAGTCGTACAAAACTATAAAAATAGGTCAGAGGGTGGGGCTGGGGCACGGTCGGGTGGTGAGACGAGCGGCGGGGCCGGGACGCGGTCCGATGGTGGGGCCGGGACGCGGTCGAGCGGCGGAGTCGGTCTGCGGTCCGGTGGCGGCGCTGCGGCTGGGGCCTGGGCCGGGGCACGGTCGTGGCGTTGGGCCGGGCTGCGGTCGCGAGTCGGGGCCCGGTTGCGGTCGAGCCGTGGGCCGGGTCTGCCGTCGAGCGGCGGAGTCGGGCTGCGGTCGAGAAGCGGAGCGGGGCTGCCGTCGAGAAGCGGAGCGGGGCTGCGGCGGTTCGGGGTGGCCGGGCTCGCGCTCGTCGCCGTCGCCTCGCTCGCCTCCGGCTGCGGGGCGGGTGGCTCCGGACCGTCGGCCAACCCGGCCCCCGGTCAGCAGTACGCGGACAAGGCCGCCCAGCAGCGGGCCGCCCAGCAGGCCCGGGTGGCCGCGGCCAAGCGCTGGGGGCTGCGGACCCCGCCGCTGGTGGCGCCCGCGCCCCCGCAGCGCAAGCCGGAGATCACCACCCGGGACGGCTTCGAGGTGGACGGTCATGTGGAGGAGGGCCTGCCGCCGGTCTTCACCACCATCCCCACCAAGGAGAAGGTCGTCTTCCTCACGATCGACGACGGGGCCGAGAAGGACCCGGAGTTCCTCCGGATGATGAGCGAACTGAAGGTGCCGTACACCGCGTTCCTCAGCGACTACCTGGTCAAGGAGGACTACGCCCACTTCAAGCAGATGCAGGAGCGGGGCGTGGGCCTGAACAACCACACCCTCGACCACCCCTACATGCCGGGCCTCTCCTACAGCCAGCAGAAGCATCAGATCTGCGGCATGCAGGACGTGATGGAGAAGCGGTACGGCACCCGGCCGGTGCTCTTCCGCCCGCCCTTCGGCAACTACAACAAGGACACCCTGCGGGCCGCGAAGGACTGCGGCATCAAGTACGCGCCGCTGTGGAACGAGGAGGTCTTCGTCGACCACTGGGCGTACCGCGAGTGGGACCGCGATCTGCACCCCGGTGACATCGTCCTCAGCCACTTCCGGGGCGAGGACGACTGGGAGGGCACGATGCCCGACATGATCCGCCTCTTCCTGACCAAGGTCACGGAGAAGGGGTACGCGGTGGGCCGCCTGGAGGACTACCTGTGAGAGCCGTCGGGCGCCGGCCGCTGGCCGCCGCGCTGCTCCTGCTGACGACGGCGGCGGCGGTCTGCGGCGGCTGCGGGCGGGGGCCCGCCCCGTCGTCGTGGGTGAAGCCGGTGGAACCGGCGGGCGGCGCCTCCCCGGGAGCCTCTCCAGGGGTTCCTCCAGGGGCTCGTCCAGGGGTCCCTCCAGCGGCTCGTCCAGGGGTTCCTCCAGGGGCTCCTCCCGGATCGCCGCCCCGGGAGTCTCCGGGGGCTCGGTCCAGTGCTCCCCCCGGTGGTGGCGGGCGGGCAGGGCTGCCCGAGGTCCTTGACCGGGTCCCCACCCGCGACAAGGTGGTCTTCCTCACCTACGACGACGGCGCCGAACGCGACCCCGAGTTCGTGGACATGGTCCGCGAACGCCGGCTGCCCGTCACCCTGTTCCTCACGGACAGCGTGGCGGGCCCGGGGTACGGCCACTTCGCCCGGCTGCGTTCGGTCGGCGCCACCCTCCAGAACCACACCCTGGACCACGCCGCCCTGCGCGGCCTCCCGTACGCCGGTCAGCGGGCGGAGATCTGCGGCCAGCAGAACAAGCTCGCGTCCCGCTTCGGGATCCGCCCCACCCTGCTGCGGCCCCCGTACGGCATGTACGACGACACGACACTGAGGGCGGCGGCGGACTGCGGCGTACGCTCCCTGATCCTCTTCCGCGCCTCGGCGACGGACACACACACCCACTTCACCTCCGCCCCGGAACGTCTGCTCCCCGGCGATGTCATCACCCTGACCCCGCACGAGAACCCGGGTCCGACCCTGGTGACCCGTACGATCCGGCTGCTGAAGGAGATCGAGGCCGGCGGGTTGCGACCGGCCCGGCTGGAGGACCACCTCCGGGCGGACACCCCCTAGCGGATGGAGGGGCGGGCCGTCCCCGGGATGACGTCGATGCCCGCGTCGCAGACGGTGCCCTCCATCAGGCCGTCGGGGCCCCGGAGCGCCACTTGGGTCCAGCCCCGCCGGTCGTGGGCGAACGCCGCCGTGCACACCAGTTGCCGCAGTTCGGTGATGCCGAGGGAGCTGAGCGGCACCGGGAGCAGGACGGTGAGCTGTTCGGCGCCGTCCACGACCACCCGGACCTTCTGGTCGGGGCGCAGCGGGCCCGGCGTGCCCCGCATCCCGTTGGCCCGCTCGGCCGCCGACGGACCCGCGAACAGCGTCTCGACGGCCTCCTCCACCAGCACGGACGGCGGGGGCGCGAACACCTCGGGCGACCGCTCCCGGAACACCGGGACCAGCCGGCCGCTGGGGGACTGGAGAAAGATCATGATCCACAGCTCCGGGGCGTGGGCCAGATCGATCACCGCCGGACCGCCCGACTCGACGGGCTCGGTCGCGCTGATGCCGCAGCCGGTCAGAAGGGCGGCGGCCAGCGCGAGGGCGGCGGCACAACCCGGCATCCTGGTCACTTCCGCTCCTGTGAGGTCCTCGTGGGCGTGGGCGTGGGCGTGGGTGCGGGCGCGGGGGCGGGGGCCGGGCCGGGCCCGTGGGTCGAGTCCGCCGCCGTCCGCCCCAGGGCCCCGCCGTCGAGCGGGAGGGCGACCGTGAAGACGGCGCCCGGGGTGCCGGGGCGGTTCGCCGCGGTGATCGTGCCGCCGTGCAGCCGTACGTTCTCCGCGGTGATCGCCAGCCCAAGACCGCTGCCCGCCGAACGGGAACGGGCCGGGTCCGCCTTGAAGAAACGGTCGAAGACATACGGCAGCACCTCGGACCTGATGCCGGGCCCGCCGTCGGTGACGACCGCCAGCAGCAGCGGCGTACCGTCCTCCGCCGCGGCCCGGCGCAGGGTCACGGTCACCGGGTCCCCGCCGTGCCGCAGCGCGTTGCCGACCAGGTTGGCGATCACCACGTCGAAGCGGCGCGGATCGAGCCGGGCCCGGATGCCGTCGGGGAGATCGGCGCCGACCCGGCCGGTCCAGCGCCGGACCGACAAGGTGCGGCGGATGGTCTCGGCGACATCGACCTCGTCGGTGTTCAGCTCGGCGGCCTGGGCGTCGAAGCGGGAGATCTCGATCAGATCCTCGACCAGGACCGCCAGCTTCCCCGTCTCCGCGCTGATCAGCCGCACCGCCCGCGCGGTGTCCGGGTCGAGCCGGGCCGCGTCCTCGTCCAGCAGTTCGGTGACCGCGAGCATCCCGGCCAGCGGGGTGCGCAGTTCGTGGGAGACGTCGGAGGCGAAGCGCCGCGCCCGCGCCTCCGCCTCCCGTAGCTCCGTCACCGAACGCTCCAGCGCGGCCGACGACTCGTTGAACGTCCGTGCCAGATCCGCCAGTTCGTCCCGGCCCCGGACCTGGATCCGGGTGTCCAGCCGGCCGCTGCCGATGCTCAGCGCGGCCCGCCGCAGGTCCCGTACCGGGCGCAGCACGCTGCGGGCGGCCAGCAGCGCGGGCACGAGCGCGATCGCCAGCCCCGGTACGGCGCCGTTGCGGGCGGCCGTGACCAGCGCGTCGACCTGCATCTCCTCCTCGTCCAGGGGGAGTACGCCGTACATCACCAGACCGGAGTCGACCTCGGAGTGCTCCGTGATGCCCAGCACCACCGGCATCCCGACGACCAGATAGGGCCTTCCGTCCTTGACGACCCGCTGGAAGCTGCCGTGCGGGCGGCTCGCGGCGCGGCTGCGCAGTTCGGGGGTGACGACGGTGGACACCGGGCTGCTCCCGGAGGAGACGCGGACCTTCGTCCCGTACTCGGCGAAGACGTACAGGATGCGGGGCTTGCCGAGCTTGGCCAGGGTCTGGACCGAGATCTTGAGGCCCTCCGGGTCGACCGGCATCTGCACGGTGTACTGGCGGATCTGGTCGCGGAACGACGACACCGCCGTGTCCTGGGTCGCCTGGAGCACCGAGTTGCGGGCCTCGCGGTAGGTGAGCGCGGCGGTGGAGGCGGCGGTGACCAGGGCGACCAGCAGAAACGCCAGCACCAGCCGGGTCCTGAGCCCGAACCGGGCGAGCCGGGACCGACGGCGGACGCGGTCCTGGGAGGGCGGGAGCTGCCCCTGGGAGGGCGGGGGCCACCGTGGGCCACCGGGTGCCGGGGCCTGCCCACCGGGTGCGGGAGTCTGCCCGCCCGGTGCCGGAGTCTGCCCACCGGCTGCTGCCGGGGCCTGCCCGCCGGGTGCCTGAGTCTGCCCGCCGGGCGCCGGAGCCCGCCTCCCGGGTGTGGGAACCCGCTGGTCAGCCACGGGATCCCGTCGGTCAGCCACGGGATCCCGTCGGTCCGCCCCAGGCGCCCGGTCGCCCCGCGCCCGCTCCCGGCTGTCGTCCGGTGGGGGAGCCCCCGTGGCCCGGTGCCGCCGTCGCCCGCCGGGCAGGTGCCGTACGGCGTCGGCGGTCCGGGCCCGCCACCCGGTCCCGCCGGGTGCCCGCTCGACGGCACTCCGCTCCGCTCCGCCGCTCACAGGGGCCCGAAGCGGTAGCCGAAGCCCCGCAGGGTCTGGATGTAGCGGGGGGAGCCCGGTACGTCCTCGATCTTGTTGCGCAGCCGCCGTACGCAGGCGTCCACCAGCCGCGCGTCCGCGTGATAGCTGTGCTCCCAGACGTGCTCCAGCAGTTGCTGACGGCTGAACACCTGCTCCGGCGCACCGCTCAGATGCAGCAGCAGCCGCAGTTCGGACGGGGCCAGCGCCAGTGGACGTCCGGCCTTGGCGACGGTCAGTCCGGTGCGGTCCAGGGTCAGTTCGCCGTGCCGTTCGACGGCCGGGCGCCCGGCGCCGGGCCCCTCGATCCGCCGCAGCACCGCCCGGATCCGCGCCTCGATCACCTCCGTACGGGCCGGTTTGACGATGTAGTCGTCGGCGCCCGCCTCCAGCCCGATGACGACGTCGAAGTCGTCGCCGCGGGCGGTGAGCATGATGATCGGGAGCTGACCGGCCTCCCGGATCCGGCGGCACACCTCCACGCCGTTGACCCCCGGCAGCATCAGGTCCAGCAGCACCAGATCCGGCCGCAGTTCGGGGAGGGCGGCGAGGCCCTCCTCACCGGTGGCCACGGCCGCCACCTCGTGGCCGCGCCGCCGCAGCCCGAGTTCCACCCCCTCGCGGACCGAGGGGTCGTCCTCGATGAGCAGTACGCGTGGCATGGCGGTCTTCTTCCTCGGTTTCCTCGGCGCGGGCGCTCTGGGGTGTGGTGTTGCTGCTGCGGGCCGGTCAGCGGCGTTCGGGCCGCCTCCTGACACGTCGTACGGCGCCGGTGACCGCGGCGTCGAGTTCGGTGAGGCGCAACGGCCGGGCGAGGGCCACGAAGACCGCCCCGATCACCATCGCTCCCGCCGCCCCCGCGGCCGGCGGCCCGGCCACCTCGCCGGTGAACCGGGTGGCGAGCAGCCCCAGGCCCGCCGCGGGCACCGCCGCCACCAGCAGCCGGGCGACGGTCCCGGCCGACGCCGAACGCCACAGCGGCTCGGGGCGACGGCGCGCGACCCGCCGCGAACGCAGGGGGTGCCGCGAGCGTGGGGAGTGCCGCGGGCGTGGGGAGTGCCGGGCCCGCTGCCGAGGCACCTCGGCGCCGGGCGACGACGACAGCCGACGCCGTAGCACCTGCGCGGTCACCATCCACCCCACCAGCAGCGCGACCGAGTACGCCCCCGCCATCCCGGTCACCGCCCAGCGCACCGGCAGCAGCACATAGGCGGACACCGCGAGCCCCGCGTTCACCGTGACGATCACCAGGTTGAGCAGGAAGGGCGTACGGGTGTCGGAGAGCGCGTAGAACGCACGGGAGAGCACGTACTGCCCGGAGAAGGCCACCAGGCCCGGCGCGAACGCCATCAGGATGCCCGCCATCAGCGCCACGTCGTCCGGGCCGGTCCGCCCGTACCCGTACACCAGCGCCGTCACCGGCTGGGCCAGCGCCAGCAGGGCGCAGGCGGCGGGCACGATCATCGACGCGCTGGTGCGCAGGGCGTACGACACGTCACGGCGCACCGCCGCCGGGTCGTCGTCGGTGGCGGCCCGGCTCATCCGGGGCAGCAGCGCGGTCATCAGGGAGACGGTGACGATGCCGTGCGGCACCGCCCAGAGCGTGTACGCGTTGGAGTAGGCGCTGAAGCCCGCGCCGCCGTCGATGCCCTGTCCGGCCGCCTCCCGCCCGGCCATGGTCGCCAGCCGGGTCACCACCCAGTACGCGGCCTGGTTGGAGAGCACCAGCAGCACCAGCCAGCCCGCCGCGCGCAACGGCCGGGTCAGCCCGTGGCCCCGCCAGTCGAACCGGGGCCGCCAGCCGAAGCCGGCCCGGCGCAGCGACGGCACGAGCGCGAGTGCCTGGACGGCGATGCCCGCGGTGGTGCCCCAGCCCAGCAGCGCGCGGTCGGCGGCGCTGAGCGTGCCCCCGTCGCCGACCGCCAGATACAGGCCGAACACGGCGATGACGACCACGTTGTTGAGGACCGGCGTCCACATCATCGCGCCGAACCGGCCGCGCGCGTTGAGCACCTGGCCGAGCACGGTGAACAGGCCGAGGAAGAAGATCTGCGGCAGGCAGTAGCGGGCGAAGGCGACGGTCATCTCCGCCTGCGCCCCGGTGTAGCCGGTGTACATCTCCACGAGCAGCGGGGCGGCGGCGACCGCGGTCCCGGTGAGCACCAGCAGGGCGACGGCGCACACCGTCAGCAGCCGCTGGGTGTAGGCGGTCCCGCCGTCCGCGTGCTCCTTCGCCGCCCGGACCAGTTCGGGGACGAACACCGCGTTCAGTGCCCCGCCGATCAGCAGCATGTAGACGATGGTGGGGACGGCGTTGGCCACCGCGTAGCCGTCGGCGGTCATCCCGATGCCCAGCGCCGCCGCGACGACGGCCGCCCTGGCGAAACCGGTGGCCCGGGAGACGATCGACCCGGCGGCCATCAGCGCCCCGCTGCGCGCCACCGACGGAGCCCGCTTCCCGGCCGGAACCCGCTTCCCGGCGGGGGCGGGCTGCGACGCCGGCCCGGATCCCTGCGCCAGCCCGGACTCCCGCGCCTGTTCGGCCTGTTCGGCCTGTTCGGCCTGTTCAGCCCATGCGGCCCGTTCCGCCCGTTCCGACTGCTCCGATTGCTCCGATTGCTTCATCTGACCGGCCCGCTCCGCCTGACCCGACCGGTCCGGTGGTCCGCCCGTCGATGCCACCGCGGGTGCCGGGCTCATCGACGGGCCAGGTACGCCCGGAACGCCCGGTACAGCGTCTGGTTGGTGGTCCCGCCCAACGGTCTCTCCCATTCCCCCAGGGTCTCCACGACCCTTCCTCCGGTGCCGAGCTTCCAGCGCAACAGCCCGTACGAGCGGTCCGAGGGGTCGAGTGTGGAGGGTACCCCGCGCATGTCGTACACCTGTGCGCCGGACGCCTGGGCATCGAGCAGCATCCGCCACTGGAGCGCGTTGGAGGGGCGGACCTCCCGGCGGTGGTCGGCCGAGGCCCCGGTCTGGTACCAGACCCGCCGCCCCACCGTCACCATCGTGTGCGCGGCGAGGATCTCGCCCCCGTGGCGGGCCAGATACAGCCTCATCCGGCCCGGCTCCTCCGCGTTGAGCGCCGCGTACTGGCGCTGGTAGTACGCCAGCCCCCGGCCCAGCCGGAAGCCGTCACGCCGCTCGGTGATCTCCAGCAGCCGGTAGAACTCGGGCAGTTCGGCCGCGCTGCCGACCACCACCTCCACCCCCTCGCGGCGCGCGCGCCGCACATTGCGCCGCCACTCCTGATTGAGTCCGGCCCACAGCGCGTCGGCACCGTTCCCGGTGAGCGGCACCTGGAAGACATGCCGCGGCTGGGCGTCCCCGTCGCCCCCGCCCTCCCCGCTGCCGCAGCGCCGCCAGCCCCGGGCGGACAGCCGGTCCGCGACGGCCGCGCCCAGCGGTTCGACCTCGCAGTCCAGCACATCGCCGAGCCGCCGCCCCGGCCCCGTGGCCGACTTCAGCGCCGAGGCGGGCCAGCTCCGGTACGCGGGCGCGGGACCGATCCGTACGGCGAAGGCGCCCGCCTCGCGCAGCCGGGCGAGCAGCGGATCGAGCCAGGCGTCGACGCCCGGGTCCGCCCAGTCGGCCACCGGCCCCTCGGGGAGGTAGGCGAAGAACCGCCGGGTGCCGGGGAACTGACGCAGCAGCGCCAGCGCCACCCCGGTCAGCCCCGCCGCGCCCGCCGACGGATCCGGCCCCCAGCCCAGCAGCAACGGCCGCCAGCCCTGCTTCACCTCGGCCCAGGAAGGGCATTGCAGGAAACCGGCGCCGAGCGCCGCCCCCCGCTCGGAGGCGAGGAACGCGCGGTACACGGCGGCGTCGACGGGCGCGAGGAAGACCTCCGGGCGGTCCTCCGACCGCGCCCGCCCGCCCGGGTCCGTCACGAGAAGCGCTGACACAGGGTGAGCCGCCTTCCGGTCGTCGTGGTCGCTGTCCCCCGGCCCCGCGGGACAGCAGGGCCGGGCAGGATGCTCACAGCGGTCCATGACGGCTCCGCGCGGGAAATGCGACCGGACGATGACCGTTCGCCACCAGTGCCCGTCACATGGCGTCCACGCCGCTCACCTGCCGATTCTCCGCATTAGGGTCATCGACGTCCCCTCCCGGAGCAGCCGCGCCACGGCCGGCACCCGCCCCGGAGCACCCGTGCCTTGGCCCGCGCACGTCCCAGGACAGCCGCGCCGAGCCCCCCCCCGGACACCCCAGACCCCTCGCCCCTCTCCCTCTCGGCTTCTCTCAGTTCTCCTCAGCTCCCCGCACCCCGGCTCCCACGGAGGTCCCGTTGCGTCCGACATCCGCCCGCCCCGACCGGCACCCGGCCGCGTGCCGCACGGTGGCCGCCGCCGTACTCGCCCCGCTGCTCCTGACCGCCTGCACCTCCGGCCCCTCGGACCCGGACGGCAAGAGCGGTTCGCCGAGGGCCGCGGACCGGCCGGCGACGGTGTCGGTGTCCCCGAGCGGAACCGAGGCGGAGCCGGGCCGTCCGATCCGGGTCACGGCCGAGGGCGGCAGCCTCACCGCCGTCAGCGTCGTGGACGGCGACGGCAGGAAGGTCACGGGGAAGCTGTCGGCGGGCGACACGGTGTGGAGTGCCGACCGCAGGGCCGGCTCGGCGGTCACGTACCGGATCACCGCCACGGCGAGGACCGGGGGCGGGACCGAGACCACCGAACGCGCCTCCTTCACCACCACGAAGGCGGAGCGGCGCAACAAGGTCGAGTTCTGGCCCGGCAAGGACACCACGGTCGGCGTCGGCCAGCCGGTCTCCCTCGTCTTCGACCACCCGATCGGCGACCCGGCCGCGGTGGAGAAGGCCCTCAAGGTCACCACCTCCGACAACACCGAGGGCTCCTGGGGCTGGATGAAGCACTACGACGGCCGGGACCGGGTCGACTGGCGGCCCAGGACGTACTGGAAAGCGGGCACGAAGGTGACCGTCGACGCCCCGCTGAACGGCATCGCCACGGCCGACGACCGGATGTTCACCCGCGACTACGCCACGAGATTCACCATCGGCGCGCAGGAGGTCGTCAAGGTCGACCTCGACAGGAAGAAGCTCATGCTCCGGCGCGACGGCCGCACGGTCCGTACGATCCCCGTCTCCGGCGGCACCCCCGGCGGGGAGAAGCGCTCCTGGGGCGGCACCTCGGTGCTCATCTCCAAGGAGGGCACCATCAACATGAACTCCGAGACCGTGGGCCTCGGCGACGCCTACGACAAGATGGTCGACTACTCGATGCGCCTGACCTGGTCCGGCATGTACGCCCACGCCGCGCCCTGGAACGCCGCCCACTTCGGCCGGGCCAACCGCAGCTCCGGCTGTATCGGCATGAGCACCTCCGAGGCCGCCTCCTTCTACGACGGCATACGGGTCGGCACCCCCTTCGAGATCACCGGCAAAGACACCAAGGGCATCCCGGTCCAGGGCAACGGCTTCAGCAACTGGAACGAGTCCTGGGAACAGTGGCGGAGCCGGAGCGCCCTGGACTGATCCGGCCGTTCCGGCCGGCGGGAAACCGGCGCACGGACCCGGCGCGCGGCGCAGCCGATTGGCACTCCGCTTGACCGAGTGCTAATCGCGGCCATAGTCTCGGTTCTGGCACTCCCCCCTGGAGAGTGCCAATGACGCGACGGGCAGGTCCGGCACCCGCGACGACGGATCGACCTGGTCGCCACCTCAGACAGTTAACCCCGTGAGATCTCCGAAGGGGGAGGTCGGATCGTGACGACCGCCAGCTCCAAGGTTGCCATCAAGCCGCTTGAGGACCGCATCGTGGTCCAGCCGCTCGACGCCGAGCAGACCACGGCTTCGGGCCTGGTCATTCCGGACACCGCCAAGGAGAAGCCCCAGGAGGGCGTCGTCCTGGCCGTGGGCCCGGGCCGCTTCGAGAACGGCGAGCGTCTGCCGCTCGACGTCAAGACCGGCGACATCGTGCTGTACAGCAAGTACGGCGGCACCGAGGTGAAGTACAACGGCGAGGAGTACCTCGTCCTCTCGGCCCGCGACGTGCTCGCGATCATCGAGAAGTAGTTCATCTCAGGTTTTGAGAGTTTTTCAAGCTGCGCTCCTGGCCCCCGCGAACCGCTAACGACGACCCGGGGTGCCGGGGGCGCAGCGCCATTTCACCCAGAATTCCGAGAGGGCTCCCGCTGTCATGGCGAAGATCCTGAAGTTCGACGAGGACGCCCGTCGCGCCCTTGAGCGCGGCGTCAACAAGCTGGCCGACACGGTGAAGGTGACGATCGGCCCCCGTGGCCGCAACGTCGTCATCGACAAGAAGTTCGGCGCCCCCACCATCACCAACGACGGTGTGACCATCGCCCGCGAGGTCGAGGTCGAGGACCCGTTCGAGAACCTCGGCGCCCAGCTGGTGAAGGAGGTGGCGACCAAGACCAACGACATCGCGGGTGACGGCACCACCACCGCCACCGTGCTGGCCCAGGCCCTGGTCCGCGAGGGTCTGAAGAACGTCGCCGCGGGTGCCTCCCCGGCCGCCCTGAAGAAGGGCATCGACGCGGCCGTCGCCGCCGTCTCCGAGGACCTCCTGGCCACCGCCCGGCCGATCGAGGAGAAGTCCGACATCGCCGCCGTGGCCGCGCTGTCCGCCCAGGACCAGCAGGTCGGCGAGCTGATCGCCGAGGCGATGGACAAGGTCGGCAAGGACGGTGTCATCACCGTCGAGGAGTCCAACACCTTCGGTCTGGAGCTGGACTTCACCGAGGGCATGGCCTTCGACAAGGGCTACCTGTCCCCCTACTTCGTGACGGACCAGGAGCGTATGGAGGCCGTCCTCGACGAGCCGTACATCCTGATCCACCAGGGCAAGGTCTCCTCCATCTCCGAGCTGCTCCCGCTGCTGGAGAAGATCATCCAGTCCAACGCCTCCAAGCCGCTGCTGATCATCGCCGAGGACGTCGAGGGCGAGGCCCTGTCGACCCTGGTCGTCAACAAGATCCGCGGCACCTTCAACGCGACCGCGGTGAAGGCCCCCGGCTTCGGCGACCGCCGCAAGGCGATGCTCCAGGACATGGCCGTCCTCACCGGCGCCACCGTCATCTCCGAGGAGGTCGGCCTCAAGCTCGACCAGGTCGGCCTGGACGTGCTCGGCACCGCCCGCCGGATCACCGTCACCAAGGACGACACCACGATCGTGGACGGCGCCGGTGACAAGGCCGAGGTCGAGGGCCGTATCGCCCAGATCAAGGCCGAGATCGAGAACACCGACTCCGACTGGGACCGCGAGAAGCTCCAGGAGCGCCTCGCCAAGCTGGCCGGCGGCGTGTGCGTGATCAAGGTCGGGGCCGCCACCGAGGTGGAGCTGAAGGAGAAGAAGCACCGTCTGGAGGACGCCATCTCCGCGACCCGCGCCGCGGTCGAGGAGGGCATCGTCTCCGGTGGTGGCTCCGCGCTGGTCCACGCCGTGAAGGTGCTGGACGACAACCTCGGCAAGACCGGCGACGAGGCCACCGGTGTCTCCGTGGTCCGCAAGGCCGCCGTCGAGCCGCTGCGCTGGATCGCCGAGAACGCCGGCCTGGAGGGCTACGTCATCGTCTCCAAGGTCGCCGAGCTGGAGAAGGGCAACGGCTACAACGCCGCCACCGGCGAGTACGGCGACCTGGTCAAGGCCGGCGTCATCGACCCGGTCAAGGTCACCCGCTCCGCCCTGGAGAACGCCGCCTCCATCGCCTCCCTCCTGCTGACGACCGAGACCCTGGTCGTCGAGAAGAAGGAAGAGGAAGAGGCGTCGGCCGGGGGTCACTCCCACGGCCACGCGCACTGACGCGAGCCTCCAGGCCGTGACACACGGCTCGCCGTGAGACATGGCCCGCCGTGAGACCCGGCCGGTCAGGAGACATGGCTGGTCGTGACACACGGGTCCGGCCCGACGTCGAAGGCCCGGCGCCCCTCAGGGGTGCCGGGCCTTCGCGTGTCCTCACCGCGCCCGCCGCGACTGTCCGGGCCGCGCTCTCGCCCGCCCGCCTGCCCGCCGGGCCGCGCTCCCCGCGCCCGCCCGCCTGCTCGCCGGGCCGCGCTCTCGCCCGCCCGCCTGCTCGCCGGGCCGCGTCCCCCCGTACCGCTACTGCGGCCCGTACTTCCGCCCCGTCCGTGAGGAGACCCCGCCCAGCAGCCCCCGGGGCACCACCTTCGCCACGCCCATCAGGGCCTTGTAGCGCGGGTCGGGGATGGAGAGGGACTTGCCGCGGGCCAGGTCGGTGAGGCCCGCCGCGACGACCTTGTCCGCGTCCAGCCACATCCACCCCGGGATGTTGTCGGTGCCCATCCCGGCCCGCTCATGGAACTCGGTGCGCACGAACCCCGGGCACAGCGCCATCAGCCGCACCCCGCTGCCCGCGAGGTCCCGCGCCGCGCCCTGGGTGAACTGCACGACCCACGCCTTGGAGGCGCCGTACGTCCCGCGCGGCACGAACGCGGCCACCGACGCCACATTGACCACCCCGCCCCGGCCGCGCTCACGCATCGCCTCCGACGCGGCCGAGGTCAGCCGCAGCACCGCCTCGCAGTGCACCTTGAGCATCCGCAGCTCGTCGGCCATCGTCACATCGAGATAGCGGCCCTTGTTGCCGAAGCCGGCGTTGTTCACCAGCAGGTCCACCGGGTTCCGGCGGTCGGCGAGCCGGGCCGTCACGGCGTCGATGCCGGGGTCCTCGGCGAGGTCGGCACGGAGCACCTCCGCCTCGATGCCGTGCCGGTCGTGCAACTCGGTCGCCTGCTCCCGCAGCCGCTTGGTGTCGCGTGCCACCAGCACCAGGTCATGCCCGTCGGAGGCCAGCCGGCGCGCGAACGCGGCACCGATGCCCGCCGTGGAACCCGTAATCAGAGCCGTTGTCATGGCGCAAGGTTAGTGACCCGCACCACTCGCCGCGGACCCGAGGAGCCCGTTCCGGGCCCTTCACCCCGAGATAAATATGACTGTCCGTCAGGAGTGGTATCTGGCCACGTACTTGTCGGCGGCCTCGACCGTCTCCGGGTGCAGCGCGTCCCGCGCCTGCAGCAACCGGGGCAACAGCTCCCGCCGCGTGGTCTTCGCCCGGAACTCCATCGCGACCGTCACCCCGTGCTCCGGCCGCCGTACGATCTCCACCGCGTCGCCCGCCCGGATCTCACCCGGCTCGATCACCCGCAGATACGCCCCCGGCGCACCCCGCTCGGTGAACCGCCGCACCCAGCGCTCCTCGCCGAGATGCCCCTGGAAGGTCCGGCACGGGATGCGCCCGCTGGTCACCTCCAGCACCACCTCCGCGCCGATCCGCCAGCGCTCCCCGATCAGCGCGCCGGACACATCGAGCCCCTCGGTGGTGAGGTTCTCCCCGAACGAGCCGTCGGGCAGCGCCCGCCCCAGATCCAGCTCCCAGGCGTCGAGATCCTCGCGCGCCATGGCGTAGACGGCCTGGTCGTCGCCGCCGTGGTGCTTCAGGGAGCAGACCGCGTCCCCGGTGAGCCCGCTCCCGCCGATCCCCTTCGGCCCGGGCGCCGCCACCCGCACCGGCCCGGCCACCGGCCGCTTGTCGATCCCGGTCACCCCCTCGGGGTGGTCGGTGTACGGCACGGCGCGGGCCTGGCCCAGGTTCACTGACAGCAGCTTCATGGGGAAACGGTAATCCGCCCCCTTTCACCGGGTTCACCGGGTTCACCGGGTTCACTTGGCTCAGCGGGTTCACAGGGTTCACAGGGTTCAACGGGTTCACCGGGCTCAGCGGGTTCACAGGATTCAACGGGTTCACAGGGTTCAGCGGGTTCTCCAGGCATGGCGCTCCACCCCTGATCAAAGCCGCGACGCAGTAATGGCCACTTCCCCCAAGGCCCCCTTATGCTCGAAGGGTGATCGAAGCCCGTCATCTCCGTGTCCTGCGCGCTGTCGCCACCACCGGTTCCTTCTCGGCGGCCGGCCGTGAGCTGGGCTGCACCCAGCCCGCCGTCAGCCAGCAGATGAAGGCGCTGGAGTCGTCCGTCGGCACCCCGCTGCTGGTCCGCAGCGGCCGGGAGATGCGGCTCACCCAGGCCGGCGAGGCCCTGGTCCGGCACGCCACCGGCATCCTCGCCGGGCTCACCGCCGCCGAGGAGGAGGTCGCCGCGATCGCCGGACTGCGGGCCGGCCGGGTCCGCCTCGTCTCCTTCCCCAGCGGTAGCTCCACCCTGGTCCCCACCGCCCTCGCCGCCCTGCGCGCCGCCCACCCCGGCACCCGGGTCTCCCTGGAGGAGGCCGAGCCGCCCCGCTCGGTCGAACTGCTGCGCGAGGGCGACTGCGATGTGGCCCTGGCCTTCCGCTACGAGGGCGCGGCGGGCGCCGAGGAATGGGACGACCTGGTGGTACGACCGCTGCTGCGCGACCGCCTGGTCGCCCTGGTGCCGGAGCGCCACCGCCTCGCCCGCGCCGACTCCGTGGCCATCGGCGAACTCGCCGGTGAGCCGTGGATCGCCGGCTGCCCGCGCTGCCGGGGCCAGCTGATCGAGGTCTGCGAAGGGGCGGGCTTCACCCCGCGCATCGACTTCGCCACCGACGACTACCCGGCGGTGGTCGGCCTGGTCGGCGCGGGACTCGGTGTGGCCGTGCTGCCGCAGCTCGCCGTGGAGTCCGTCCGTCCGCGCGGGGCGCGCACCCGGCCGCTGGAACCGGCGGTCCGCCGCGAGATCGTCGCGCTGACCCTGCCCGACCTGGCCCAGGTCCCGGCGGTGGCGGCCACCCTGGACGAACTCGCCGGGGCCGCGCGGTCGCTCCGGTCGTAGACCGGGCCCGCCGGAATCCCCGGTTCTCGGTAATCAGCCGGTCAACAAAGTAATGGGCCGGTCAAAAAAGAGGGGCACGTCTGATGGCGCGTGCCCGAATTGCAGAAACGTTCCTTCGTTGCTGTGAAGCGGAATTCATCGAGGGGGAGCGGGGCTGCCGCCGGGTGCCGAGGCCGACACCAGCCGGTTGCGGGCCCGTCCCATCAGCTCTTCGCGCTCGTCCTCGGTCAGTCCGCCCCACACGCCGTACGGCTCACGCACCGCCAGCGCGTGTGCCGCGCACTCCGCGCGGACCGGGCACCTCATGCAGACCTCCTTGGCCGAGTTCTCACGAGCGCTTCGAGCCGCACCGCGTTCGCCCTCCGGATGGAAGAAGAGCGAACTGTCCACCCCACGGCAGGCGGCCAGGAGCTGCCAGTCCCACAGGTCCGCGTTCGGTCCGGGAAGGCGGGAGAAATCTGCCATTACGTGACCCCTTGTAGCCGTTTCGAGCGGATACGGTGCCCACGACCGTACAACTACGATCTAAGGGTATGAAAATATGACCACTTGCGAATCTAGCCTCAGACACCAGCAAAAGGGAAGAAAATGGGCTAAATGGGGCATAGCTTGTGACGAAACCTTGAGGGTCCGTGGTGCATGTCTGCACTGTGTCCGTCCCCTCACGTAGAGTGCCGAAGACGGCGTACGGCCCCGTAACTCTTTCGGGTGACCATCGTTGAGAGTGCGGAGGCGGTTGAAACCACAAGCGCTCGGGCACGCGTCCGAGCCGGTCGACCGCACAGGTGACGATTCGTACCAGCCTGGAGGCTCAAGGTGACGCGCATCAGCTGCGGAGGGCGGCCATGACTTCCGTCCTCGTCTGCGACGACTCCCCGCTTGCCCGAGAGGCGCTGCGCCGCGCGGTCGCGACCGTGCCCGGTGTCGAGCGCGTGACGACGGCGGCCAACGGCGAGGAAGTCCTCCGCCGCTGGGGTGCCGACCGCTCGGACCTGATTCTGATGGACGTACGCATGCCCGGACTGGGCGGCGTCGAGACCGTACGGCGGCTGTTGTCCGCCGACCCCGGTGCGCGCATCATCATGCTCACCGTCGCCGAGGATCTCGACGGAGTGGCCCTCGCGGTCGCCGCCGGGGCCCGCGGCTATCTGCACAAGGACGCCTCCCGCGCGGAACTGCGGGCGACGGTGACCCAGGCGCTCGCCGACCCCACCTGGCGGCTGGCCCCGCGCCGGCTGCGGTCCGCCGAGATGGGCGCCGCCCCCACCCTCACCGCGCGCGAGATCCAGGTGCTGGAGGGCATGAGTCACGGCCGCTCCAACGCCGAGATCGGCCGTGAGCTGTTCCTCTCCGAGGACACGGTCAAGACGCACGCCCGGCGGCTCTTCAAGAAGCTGGGCGCGTCCGACCGGGCACACGCGGTGGCACTGGGATTCCGGTGGGGGTTGGTCCGCTAGGGCCTGTCGTTCGGATCAGCCTGGCCATGAGAAACGGTGCTGCTCGGCCACCCCGCGACGCCGGGATGATCCAAACGTCCGGCCCTGGGGCCGGACCTCGATGCCGGGATGATCCCTGTCGGCAGGCCGCTTCCAGGCGGATGACCTGCCGGGCGTTCGCCGGTCGACCGGGGTGCGCGGGTCGTCGTAGGGCCGGTCCCACCTCAGGGGCGGACCGGCGCCAAGGGTCGCTGACGTCGGGAAGTCCCCGTCCGCCGAGGGGTGGACGGGGCCGGCCGGGCGGTCCTCCGGGACGGCCGCTGCTCGTTTCGCCGCGGATGCCGCATCCTTGAGGTGTGGAGTTCCTCGGGGACGAGTCGGTCGAGCGGAAGGGGAGGGCGCACGCGATGAGTTCCGGCGCACCTGCTCATAACGCTTCGGTGCACAACCACGGAGGCGGTGCCACGGACGCTCCGGCGTCAAGGCACCATGGTCCGATGCGTGACGACGAGGCGAGCCCCGCCCAAGGGGCGATCGGTTCCCTCGTCCATCGCGCCGTGGACGGGGACGAGCAGGCCACCCATGATCTGCTCGCCCATGTCCACCCCCTCGCACTGCGCTACTGCCGCACCCGGCTCTCCCGGCTGCCCGGCGACGCGCGGCACTTCGTCGAGGATCTGGCGCAGGAGGTCTGTGTCGCCGTCCTGCTCGCGCTGCCGCGCTACCGGGACACCGGACGCCCCTTCGAGGCGTTCGTCTTCGCCATCGCCGCGCACAAGGTCGCCGACCTCCAGCGCGCCGCCATGCGCCACCCCGGCTCCACGGCCGTCCCGTCCGACGAGATGCCGGAGCGGCCCGACGACTCCCTCGGCCCCGAGGAACGCGCCCTGCTCAGCAGCGACGCCGAGTGGGCCAAGAAACTCCTCGCCAACCTCCCCGAGAACCAGCGCGAGCTGCTGCTGCTGCGGATCGCGGTGGGCCTGACCGCCGAGGAGACCGGCCAGATGTTGGGAATGTCACCGGGCGCGGTGCGGGTGGCCCAGCACCGGGCCCTGAGCAGACTGCGGGCACTGGCCGAGCAGTAGGCACCACAGCGCCACGCGGCCATTCCGTACGAACATACGAAACCCTCGGTGGCTCCCGGCCGTGGAAACCGTGGAATGAGAGAGCCGCGCTTCCCGTTAGCATGGACATCCGCACCGATCAAGGCCATTTGGGGAAGGTGTCATGACTGCCAACGTCGACGGAGTGCCCGGGAAATTCGCGACACTCGGGCTGACCTACGACGACGTGCTGCTGCTGCCGGGCCCGTCGGACATGGCACCCGACGAGATCGACACCGCCTCGTACGTCTCCCGGAACGTGCGGGTCAACATCCCGCTCCTGTCCGCCGCCATGGACAAGGTCACCGAGTCGCGCATGGCGATCGCGATGGCCCGCCAGGGCGGCGTCGGCGTGCTGCACCGCAATCTGTCCATAGAGGATCAGGCCAACCAGGTCGACCTGGTCAAGCGCTCCGAGTCCGGCATGGTGACCGACCCGATCACCATCCACCCGGACGCCACCCTCGCCGAGGCGGACGCGCTGTGCGCCAAATTCCGGATCAGCGGTGTGCCGGTCACCGACGGTGACAAGAAGCTCCTCGGCATCGTCACCAACCGCGACATGGCCTTCGAGACCGACCGCACCCGCCGGGTGCGCGAGGTCATGACGCCGATGCCGCTGGTCACCGGCAAGGTCGGCATCTCCGGCGTGGACGCCATGGAACTGCTGCGCCGCCACAAGATCGAGAAGCTGCCGCTGGTCGACGACCGCGGGGTGCTCAAGGGCCTGATCACGGTCAAGGACTTCGTCAAGGCCGAGCAGTACCCGAACGCCGCCAAGGACGCCGAGGGACGGCTGCTCGTCGGTGCCGCGGTCGGGGTCGCCGGTGACTCCTTCGAGCGCGCCCAGGCCCTGATCGAGGCCGGCGCCGACTTCATCGTCGTGGACACCGCCCATGGGCACTCCCGGCTGGTCGGCGACATGGCCGCCAAGATCAAGTCGAACGCCGGCGGGGTCGATGTCATCGGCGGCAATGTCGCCACCCGCGACGGCGCCCAGGCCCTCATCGACTCCGGCGTGGACGGCATCAAGGTCGGCGTGGGCCCCGGCTCGATCTGTACCACCCGGGTGGTCGCGGGCGTCGGCGTTCCGCAGGTCACCGCCATCTACGAGGCGGCCCTCGCCGCCAAGGCCGCCGGGATCCCGGTGATCGGCGACGGCGGCCTCCAGTACTCCGGCGACATCGCCAAGGCCCTGGTCGCGGGCGCCGACACGGTGATGCTGGGCTCGCTCCTCGCGGGCTGCGAGGAGTCGCCGGGCGAGCTGATGTTCATCAACGGCAAGCAGTTCAAGTCGTACCGGGGCATGGGCTCGCTCGGTGCCATGCAGACCCGCGGCGAGCGCAAGTCCTTCTCCAAGGACCGCTACTTCCAGGAGGGCGTGGCCTCCGACGAGCAGCTCGTCCCCGAGGGCATCGAGGGCCAGGTGCCCTACCGCGGCCCCCTCGCGTCGGTCGTCCACCAGCTGGTCGGCGGACTGCGCCAGTCGATGTTCTACGTCGGCGGCCGGACCGTCCCGGCCCTCCAGGACAACGGCCGGTTCGTCCGGATCACCTCGGCCGGTCTCAAGGAGAGCCACCCGCACGACATCCAGATGACGGTGGAGGCCCCGAACTACAGCCGCAAGTAGCGGGCGGCGAAGAGCGGCGGCGAAGATCGAGCAGCGCACCGGTCTCGACCGAGGGCGGCTCCGGAGGCTCCGGGGCCGCCCTCGCCGTGTCCGTCGGGGATACTGGAAGGCGCTGAAACGCAACAGGAAAGGCCACACACGTGACTGAGATCGAGATCGGGCGCGGCAAGCGGGGCCGCCGGGCGTACGCGTTCGACGACATCGCCGTCGTCCCCAGCCGCCGTACCCGGGACCCGAAGGAGGTCTCGATCGCCTGGCAGATCGACGCCTACCGCTTCGAGCTGCCGTTCCTGGCCGCCCCCATGGACTCGGTCGTCTCCCCGGCCACCGCCATCCGCATCGGCGAGCTGGGCGGCCTCGGCGTCCTCAACCTCGAAGGGCTGTGGACGCGGTACGAGGACCCGCAGCCGCTGCTGGACGAGATCGCCGAGCTGCCCGCCGAGGCCGCCACCCGGCGCCTCCAGGAGGTCTACGCCGCTCCCATCAAGGAGGAGCTGATCGGCGCGCGCCTCAAGGAGGTGCGCGACTCGGGCGTGGTCACCGCCGCCGCGCTCTCCCCGCAGCGCACGGCCCAGTTCTCCAAGGCCGTGGTCGACGCGGGCGTGGACATCTTCGTGATCCGCGGTACGACGGTCTCGGCGGAGCACGTGTCGTCCGCGGCGGAGCCGCTGAACCTGAAGCAGTTCATCTACGAGCTGGACGTCCCGGTGATCGTCGGCGGCTGCGCCACCTACACGGCGGCCCTGCACCTGATGCGTACGGGGGCGGCGGGCGTGCTGGTCGGCTTCGGCGGCGGCGCCGCGCACACCACCCGCAATGTGCTGGGCATCCAGGTGCCGATGGCCACGGCGGTGGCGGATGTGGCCGCCGCGCGCCGGGACTACATGGACGAGTCCGGCGGCCGGTATGTGCATGTCATCGCGGACGGCGGGGTGGGCTGGTCCGGTGACCTGCCGAAGGCGATCGCCTGCGGCGCCGACTCGGTGATGATGGGCTCGCCGCTGGCGCGCGCCACCGATGTGCCGGGGCGCGGCCACCACTGGGGCATGGAGGCCGTCAACGAGGAGCTTCCGCGCGGGGTGAAGGTCGACCTCGGCACGGTCGGCACGATCGAGGAGATCCTCACGGGTCCGTCCCACACCCCCGACGGCTCGATGAACTTCTTCGGCGCCCTGCGCCGGGCGATGGCCACGACCGGCTACAGCGAGCTGAAGGAGTTCCAGCGCGTGGAGGTCACGGTGGCGGACGCCCAGCACAAGCGGTAGCCGCCACCCGCCGCAGTTCCAGAAAGGCCCGGACCCGCGAGGTCCGGGCCTTTCTGTGTGCGCTTCTGTGTGCGCTTCTGTGTGCGCTGAGGGGGAGTGACGGGGGCGTGCGGGGTGATATGGGGGCGCACGGTTGCGTTTGGGGCCGATAGGGGCTGAACGGGCTAACCGGGGCGGTAACTTTCTGGTGTGGCGCCCCAGTTGTGTGGGACGCCCCCTTCCAAGGATCTGTCCGGACCCCGGCCCCTCGGGGCCCGGCCCGATGTCCGATCGACCCGTCCACCGGGCTACTGGGCGGCATCGTGGAAGGGGGCGTCCATGGGACGTCACCGCAAGCCCACCCGCTGGGATCAGATCCGGCTTCGGCTGGTGAAGTGCCGGAGGAGGTGGATTTTGCGGCTTTTCGGATGGTGAGCGGCCGCCCCCAAACACAGTAGGGGCGGACACTCCGTGAACCATCCAGGAGCCTGCCGCAGTCAGCCGCTGCGGTGGGCTCCACCTATGTCTGGATGGTAAGCGGCCGCCCCCAACCACAATAGGGGCGGACACTCCGTGAACCATCCAGGAGCCTGCCGCAGTTAGCCGCTGCGGTGGGCTCCACCTGTATCTGGATGGTAAGCGGCCGCCCCCAACCACATTAGGGGCGGACACTCCGTGAACCATCCAGGAGCCTGCCGCAGTGCCCTCTGCGGTGGGCTCCATCCGTTTCCAAGGTACTTGCGTGCTCTGCCCCGCGCCACCATCACCCGGGGTATCGCACCCCCACGCGCCCCCCGTTCACAACCTGTGCGCCGCCCCGGTGGGGGTGGCTCCTCGGGTGTCCAGGAGGAGCTGGGCCTTCACGGACAGGCCCTGGAGGTCGTAGGTGCGGTGTTGCTGGAGCAGGATCGTGAGGTCGGCGTCGGCCGCGGCCTCGTAGAGGGAGTCGGCCCGGGGGACGGGGCGGTCCAGGACGTTCCAGGACGCGATGTGGGGGTCGTGGTAGCTGACCGCGGCGCCGAGTTCCATGAGGCGGACGGCGATCTCCTGGGCGGGGGTGCCCTGCTGGTCGGCGAGGTCGGCCTTGTAGGTGACGCCGAGGAGCAGGACGCGCGCGCCCCGGGCGGACTTGCCGTGCTCGTTGAGGAGGGTGGCGGCGCGCTGGACGACGTAGCGCGGCATCTGCTCGTTGACCTGCCGGGCCAGTTCGACCATGCGCAGGCCGCGGCCGGAGGGGGCGGTGAGGTGCTGGGGGACGGTGTGGCCGCCGACGCCCGGGCCCGGGCGGAAGGACTGGAAGCCGAACGGCTTGGTCTCGGCGCAGCGGATGACGTCCCACAGGTCGACGCCCAGGTCGTGGCAGAGGACGGCCATCTCGTTGACGAGGGCGATGTTGACGTGCCGGAAGTTGGTCTCCAGCAGTTGGACGGTCTCGGCCTCGCGCGGTCCGCGCGCGCGGACGACCTTGTCGGTGAGGCGGCCGTAGAACGCGGCGGCGGACTCGGTGCAGGCGGGGGTGAGGCCGCCGATGACCTTGGGGGTGTTGCCGGGGGTGAAGTCGCGGTTGCCGGGGTCGACCCGGCTGGGGGAGTGGGCGAGGTGGAAGTCGCGCCCCGCGCGCAGGCCGGAGCCGGCTTCGAGGAGGGGGCGCAGGAAGCCCTCGGTCGTCCCGGGGTGGACCGGGGACTCCAGGATGACGGTGGTGTGCGGGCGCAGATGCGGGGCGAGGGTGCGGGCGGCGGCCTCCACCTGGCCGAGGTCGGGCTCGCCGTCGGCGCCACGCGGGGTGGAGGCGCAGATGACGGCGTACCGGACCCGGCCGAGTTCGTCGGGGGTGGTGGCCTGCCGGTAGCCCTCCGCGAGCATCCGGCGCATGTCGGCGGGGCTCAGGGAGCCGGTCTCGGGCCCGGTAGGGCAGCCGACGGTGGGGATGCCGGCGGCGACGGCGGCCTGGGCCAGCGGCAGGCCGAGCGCCCCGAGTCCGATGACGGCGAGATCTGCGGGCATGGCGTGGGCCGTCCTTCCCAATAGCCGAAGCGGGACAGGTACGCAAGCCCGGTGGACAGAACGGGGCAGCGCAATGTCAGACTAGGAGTAAATATGACCGAAATACGGCATTGCCTCCTTGTGTCGCCCGGCCATGTGCCCCGCTTCGCGTTGCGAGGCCGTGAAGGTTGTCCACAGGCTGGAAGCGAGTGGTGGCCGATGGCAGGCGCACCCGGCGAGAATCTGGGCAGGGGACAGGGACGTGGCTTCGCCCGGATCTTCACCGGGCCGGCCGTGCGACCGACGAGCGGGAGGCAGCGGTGAGGACAGCGGAACTGGGGCCGGCGCAGCGCGCCGAGGCCCTGGCATCAATGGCCGAGCGTGAACTGGACGTGCTGGTCGTGGGCGCCGGAGTGGTCGGCGCGGGCACGGCCCTGGACGCCGTGACCCGGGGTCTGTCCACCGGCCTGGTGGAGGCGCGCGACTGGGCGTCGGGCACCTCCAGCAGATCCAGCAAGCTGATCCACGGCGGACTGCGCTATCTGGAGATGCTCGACTTCACCCTCGTCCGCGAGGCCCTCAAGGAACGCGGTCTGCTGCTCGAACGACTCGCACCGCACCTGGTCAAGCCGGTGCCGTTCCTGTACCCGCTCCAGCACAAGGGCTGGGAGCGGCTCTACGCCGGCTCGGGCGTCGCGCTCTACGACGCCATGTCGATGGCCCGCGGCCACGGCAGGGGCCTGCCCGTCCACCGGCATCTCACCCGCCGTCACGCCCTGCGGGTGGCGCCCTGTTTGAAGAAGGACGCGCTGGTCGGAGCATTGCAGTACTACGACGCGCAGATGGACGACGCCCGGTACGTGGCCACGCTGGTGCGCACGGCCGCGGCGTACGGCGCGAAGGCGGCCAACCGCGCGCGGGTGACAGGCTTCCTGCGCGAGGGCGAGCGGGTCGTGGGCGCGCGCGTGCAGGACGTCGAGGCGGGCGGGGAGTACGAGATCCGCGCCAAGCAGATCGTCAACGCCACCGGCGTGTGGACCGACGACACCCAGGCGATGGTCGGCGAGCGCGGGCAGTTCCACGTCCGCGCCTCCAAGGGCATCCACCTCGTGGTCCCCAAGGACCGGGTCAGCTCCACGACCGGACTGATCCTGCGGACGGAGAAGTCCGTGCTCTTCGTCATCCCCTGGGGCCGGCACTGGATCATCGGCACCACCGACACCGACTGGGACCTCGACAAGGCCCACCCGGCCGCCTCCAGCGCCGACATCGACTACATCCTGGAGCACGTCAACTCGGTGCTCTCGGTGCCGCTCACCCGCGACGACGTCGAAGGGGTCTACGCCGGGCTGCGCCCGCTGCTGGCCGGTGAGTCCGACGCCACCAGCAAGCTCTCGCGCGAGCACACCGTGGCCCACCCGGCGCCGGGGCTCGTGGTGGTCGCGGGCGGCAAGTACACGACGTACCGGGTGATGGCGAAGGACGCCGTCGACGAGGCCGCGCGCGGGCTGGACATGCGGGTCGCCGACTGCGTCACCGAGGACATCCCGCTGCTGGGCGCCGAGGGCTACCGGGCGCTGTGGAACGCGCGGGCGCGGATCGCCGCGCGGACGGGGATCCACGTGGTGCGGGTGGAGCACCTGCTGAACCGGTACGGGTCGCTGGCCGAGGAGGTCCTCGACCTGATCGCCGCGGACTCGTCCCTGGGCGAGCCGCTCCACGCCGCCGACGACTATCTGCGCGCCGAGGTCGTCTACGCCGCCTCCCACGAGGGCGCGCGGCACCTGGACGACGTCCTGACCCGGCGCACCCGGATCTCCATCGAGACCTTCGACCGCGGCACGCGCAGCGCGCGCGACGCCGCCGAACTGATGGCGCCGGTGCTGGGGTGGGACAAGGACCAGATCGAACGCGAGGTCCAGCACTACGAGAAGCGGGTGGAGGCGGAGCGGGAGTCGCAGCGCCAGCCCGACGATCTGACGGCGGACGCGGCGCGGTTGGGGGCGCCGGACATCGCGCCGCTCTGACATCCGGCCCCCGGTTCGCTCCGTTCACCCGAATGGGTGTATGAAGTCGGGATATCCGTTCGGATTCCGTTCGTTCATCGGGTGTCGGGGTGGCAGAGGTCAGCCGGTGGACGAGTGAGAGGACCGGGATCCGGGCGGGGTTCCACGAAGAACACCCGGGGCGCTGAGCACGTGTCGGGTGAGGGACAATGAAGGCTCTGTCAGGGCGGGTTGCATGAGGGGACGCATGTCGGAGACGGAGCGAACGGGGGCATCCCGTCAGGACAACAGCGCACGTCTCCTCGCCGGGCGGTACCGGCTGGGAGACGTACTCGGCCGGGGCGGCATGGGCACGGTGTGGCGGGCCCAGGACGAGACACTCGGCCGTACGGTCGCGGTCAAGGAACTGCGCTTCCCGTCGAGCATCGACGAGGAGGAGAAGCGCCGCCTCATCACCCGCACCCTGCGCGAGGCCAAGGCCATCGCCCGGATCCGGAACAACAGCGCGGTCACGGTCTTCGACGTCGTCCAGGAGGACGACCGCCCCTGGATCGTGATGGAACTGGTCGAGGGCAAGTCCCTCGCCGAAGTCATCCGTGAGGACGGCCTGCTGGAGCCGCGGCGCGCGGCCGAGGTCGGCCTCGCCATCCTGGACGTGCTGCGCTCCGCCCACCGCGAGGGCATTCTGCACCGGGACGTGAAGCCGTCCAACGTGCTCATCGCCGAGGACGGCCGGGTCGTCCTCACCGACTTCGGTATCGCCCAGGTCGAGGGAGACCCCTCCATCACCTCGACCGGCATGCTCGTCGGCGCCCCCTCCTACATCTCCCCCGAGCGCGCCCGCGGTCACAAGCCCGGCCCCGCGGCCGACCTCTGGTCGCTCGGCGGACTTCTCTACGCGGCCGTGGAAGGCGCCCCGCCCTACGACAAGGGCTCCGCGATCGCCACGCTCACCGCGGTGATGACCGAGCCGCTGGAGGAGCCGAAGAACGCCGGTCCGCTGGCCGGGGTCATCCGGGGTCTGCTCGACAAGGACCCGGCGAAGCGACTGGACGACACGGGCGCGCGGGCCGGGCTCACCGCCGTGATCCACGGCCCGGACACCGCACGCGGCGGATCCGAGCCCGCCGACGCGACCAAGGTCGTGCCGCTGCCGCCGCAGACCGACCGGCGCTCGGGACCCGGGAGTCCGGGCGGCACGAAGCAGGGCACCAAGCAGGGCGCCAAGCAAGGCGGCGAACCCGCGGGTGAGCGGCTGCGCGGGGCGCTGCGGTCGGTCCGCAAGGCCGCCGGGGCGACCGGGGCCGCCGCGGGTGCGGCGACAGGCACACGGAAGTCGGGCGGGGGAGCGGAGGGCGCCACGTCCGACGGATCCACCAAGGCCACCAAGGCCACCAAGTCGGCTGAGGCCGCCAAGTCCCCGGGTGCTGCCGGGGCGGCGGGGTCGGTGCGGGCCGGGAACTCCGGCGGTGCCGGTGAGCGGGCCCCGGGTGCGGCCGGTGGGTCCGCCGCCACGGGCGCGGGTGCGGGTGCCGTGTCGGCGACGGCCGGGATGCCGGTCGCGGGGGCGCGGGGCTCGGCCGGCGCCGGCGGGAGCGCTGGATCGACGGACGCGGCCGGTACGGCCGGTTCCTCCGGTTCGGGTGCGGGAGCGGGCGCCCGTGGCGGTGCCTCCGGTGGCGCGGGCGGCGGGGCGCCGTCCGGGAACGGTGCTTCGGCGGGCCGGAGTTCCGGGTGGCCCGTGATGCCTCCGCCCGATCTGCCGACGCGGTCGGTGCCCCGGGCCTCCCTGACCGACGTGGTGCCGCGGCGGACGCTGGTCATCATCGCCGTGGTGGCGGTGCTCGCGGTGCTGAGCATCGTCCTCACCATCGCGTTCGCCGGAGGCGGCGGCTCGGACGCGCAGTCCAAGAAGGATGACGCCAAGTCGAGCGCGACGACCGACGGTGACACCAAGAAGGACGACAACAGCGCCGATCCGGACGGGAAGCCCAGCGGCCGGGCGACCGGGGAGAGCGCGCCCGGCGCGGGCGGGGAAGAGCCCGGCGAGGACGGCTCGGCGGACGACTCCCCGGACGACTCGGGCGGTGACGACTCCGGCAAGGAGGACGGCGGGGACGACGGGGCCGCCTCGACGTACAAGGGAGGCCAGGGCTATTCGATCGGGCTGCCGGAGGGCTGGAAGTACCGGTCGAGCGACGCCGCGGGCAACCGCTTCACCGGACCGGACGGACAGAAGTTGCTGATCGCCTGGACCTCGACGCCCAAGGACGACCCGGTCGCGGACTGGAAGAACCAGGAACGGTCGATGACGCGCTCGCAGTACGACCGGATCCGAATAGAGGCGGTGGACTACCGCGGCTGGAACACGGCCGACTGGGAGTTCACCTACACCGAGAGCGGCACCAAGTACCGGACCATCGACCGGGGATTCGTGGTCAGCGACGACCAGGGGTACGCGCTGATGTACACGGCGAAGGCCAAGGGCTGGGACGGCGACCAGCGGGCGGACACCTGGCGGACGTTCACGCAGTCCTTCGAACCGAAGTCGTGACCGGTGCAGTGAGCGGGTCGTGAGCCGGGCGCACTCCGGGTTAGGGGGATGAGATCTCCCATCCCCTCATTGCGACTTGCCTCTGGCACGTATCGTGAGTGCTTGCGAACCGTGCGCATCCGGAGCCGTACGCCTCCGGAACGGGACGCCAGACGAACGGAATTGACCAACCCGGACGGCCGGGGGAGGCATCGTGGACGACTACGCGGGACGGGTGCTCGCCGACCGCTACCGCCTGCCGCTGCCGCCCTCCGAGGAGTACGAACTCAGCGAGAGCCGGGCCTTCGACACCTACAGCGGACAGGAAGTGCTGGTCCGGCAGGTGCCGTTGCCGGAGGTGGTCGAGGCCGAGGTGCTCGACGCCGAAGGGCTGCCTGAGGGGTTCACCGCGCGAGGCGGCGCGGGCCGCGGGCCGGCCGCGCGGGGCGCCGGTGGGCGGCGGTCCCTCGATCCGGCGGTGCGCAGGGCGGTCGAGGCGGCGCAGGCCGCGGCGCGGATTCCCGACCATCCCCGGCTGGACCAGGTCTTCGACGTGTTCGCCGAGGGCGGTTCGCTGTGGATAGTCAGCGAACTGGTCCCCGCCCGACCGCTGGCCGCGCTCCTCGCCGAGGAGCCGCTGACGCCGTACCGGGCCGCCGAGGTCGCCTCCGACGTGCTGATGGCGCTGCGGGTGCTGCACGCCCACGGCTGGGTGCACCGCAACCTCACCGCGCGCACGGTGCTGATATGCGACGACGGCCGGGTCATGCTGACCGGGCTCGCGGTCGGCGCGGCGGAGGAGGCACTGTGCGGGTACGACCCGGTGCCGCTGCCGGAGGGGGAGGAAACCCCCGGACCGGCGAACGCGGGCGGCCCACCCGGCAGGGCCGGCGCCCCCGGGGGACCCCCCGGCGCGGGCGGCCCCGGCGGGTACGGGAACCCGGGCGGCTCGCGTAACTCCCCTGCCCTGTCCGCGGGACCCGGGGTGTCCGGGGTGTCCGGGGTGTCCGGGGGGCCTGGCGTCCCCGGTCTGCCCGGTCTTCCCGCCGGGTTCGGTGATCGCGGTGCTCCCGGTGATCGCGGTGCTCCCGGTGGTCACAGTGGTCACGCTGCTCCCGGTGGTCACAGTGGTCATGCTGCGCCCGGTGGTCACGGGAGCAGTGGGGTCCCCGGTGTCGGCTCCGGTGCCGGTGGCTCCGGTGGGGCTGCCGGTGGGGTGGCCGCCGGGGATCCTGAGGCCGCGCGGCGGGCCGCCATCGAGGCCCGGGGCGTCGGGGGACTGCCGGGTGGGGAGCAAGGCGGCGGCGGAGCCGTGGTGCCCGCCCCGAGAGGCGTGGAGAGCGGTGGGGACGTCCGGGCGGCGCGGGCCGGGGCGATCGCCGCGTACCGGGCGGGCGCGCGGGCGGCGGCCCGGGTGCAGGAGGCCCAGCAGAACGGACGGGCGGAACTGCCGCCCGGGCAGATAGCCGACCCCTACGGGGTGGGTGCGAGCGGGGCGCGGGTCGAGCCGGGGCGTACGGCGGCCACCGGGCTGCCGCCCGACGCCGAGGAGGGCCCCACCCGCTGGGACGACCGGGCCGCCGCGAGCCCGGTGCGGCGCGGCCCCGCCACCGCGCTGGCCGCCGAGCGGGCGCGACAGGCGCGGATGGCCGTGGTCGGGCCGGTGACCGAGCGCTGGGCGCCCGAGCAGGCCGGTCCGGTGCATGAGAACTGGCAGTTGGCGGCGCCGATCGGACCCGCGACCGACCTGTGGGCGCTGGGCGCGCTGCTCTTCCGGGCCGTACAGGGGCACGCTCCCTACCCGGAGGAGTCGACGGCCGAACTGGTGCAGATGGTGTGCGGGGAGCCCCCGGCGTTCGCCGAGGAGTGCGGGGCGCTGCGGCCGGTCGTGGAATCGCTGCTGCGCCAGGACCCCACCGAGCGGATCGACTTCGAGGAACTGCGGGGCTGGCTGCGGTCCCTGGTGCGGTCCGCACCCGAGCCGGAGGCCGGGGTGCATGTGGTGGCCGCGCCCCCCGTCGACACCCGCCGGCTGCCGGTGGTGCGCCGCCGGGGCGAGCTGGTCCGCAGGCGAAAGGCCGGGCTGCCCGCGACGCACGGACGGCACAAGCGGGCCCGGCAGGAGAGCGGTTCACCGCGCAGACTCGGCCGGACCCTGCTCGTCCTGGTGCTGCTGATGATGGCCGGGGCGATCGTCTATGCGGCGATGTTCATGCCGAAGGCCGGCGAGGACGGGGCGAGCGGCACCGGCGGACAGGACCGGACCGGGGCCGTCGGGGGAGTGAGCGAGGTCTCCGAACAGCCCGACGCGAGCAGCGAACCGCGCCCCGACCAGACGACCCCGGGCGACAAGGGCGAGGGCGGCGACGACGGGACCGGGGAGTCGGAGGGCACCCGGCCCGCCGCACCGGATGTCGCCGACGGGTTCACCCTGCGCAAGGACCCCGAAGGGTTCCGGGTGGCGGTAGCCGACGGCTGGGACCGGACACCCGGGAACGGGCGCGGGCAGGTGGTGTACACGCAGGGTTCGTTCGACCTGATCGTGGTGCCGGGCCGGGACTCGACGGACGAGTACGGCAGCGACCCGATGGTGTACCAGCGCGAGAGCGAGCCGGAGTTGCAGCCCTACCGGGCCTCCAGCTGGGCGACCTCGACGGGGCTGAAGTCCATAGAGGTGGGCGGCCGGAGCATGGCCGAGGGGCAGTTCACCTGGACCGGGGACGACGGACGGGAGCTGTTCGTCCGCAACCTCGCCATCCTGATCGACGGGAAGTACCACGTGGTCCAGATACGCGGCCCGGAGGCCGAACGGGACGAGGTGACCCGGCTGTTCGAGCAGGCGGCGGCCACGTACCAGGTAACGGACTGATCGAGATCGCGCCCGGAGTCCGGCTCGCCCGGCCGCCATGGACGTACCGCCGCGCGTGACGCCGTACGCGCCGCGCCACCTGGGATTTTCACAACACGTCAGACATTCTTTCGCGGTATCCCACTGGTTCCTTCACCGCTCATAAAGCGACAACCGTCACAGTGCGGTCTCCGTGTCCGCGCGCCGGTTCCGTGTCGGCGGGGTGGTCCCTACGCTGGCCCTGTCAAGAGCATTGCGGGGAAACGTGAATCAGATGCAGGGCCTGCTCCTGGGGGACCGCTATCGGCTGACCGAAGCCATCGGCAGCGGAGGTATGGGCCGGGTATGGCGTGCCCATGATGAGGTATTGCACCGGGCCGTGGCGATCAAGGAGCTGACCGCCGCGCACTATGTCTCCGACGGCGACCGGGCGGTGCTGCTGGCCCGCACCCGGGCCGAGGCGCGGGCGGCGGCGCGGATCAACCACTCGGCCGTGGTCACCGTCCACGACGTACTCGAACACGACGGCCGGCCATGGATCGTGATGGAACTGGTCGAGGGGCGGTCGCTGGCCGACGCGGTCAAGGAGGAGGGCCGGATCCCACCGGCCGACGCCGCGCGCACCGGGCTGTGGGTGCTCAGGGCGCTGCGCGCCGCGCACACCGCCGGAGTGCTGCACCGCGATGTGAAGCCGGGCAATGTGCTGCTCGCGCGCGACGGCCGGGTGCTGCTCACCGACTTCGGGATCGCGCAGATAGAGGGCGACAGCACCATCACCCGGACGGGTGAAGTGGTCGGTTCCGTGGACTATCTGGCCCCGGAGCGGGTGCGCGGGCAGGACCCCGGCCCGTCCGCCGACCTGTGGGCGCTCGGCGCGACGCTCTACACGGCGGTGGAGGGCCTCTCGCCGTTCCGCCGCACCTCGCCGCTGGGCACGATGCAGGCGGTGGTCGAGGAGGAGCCCGGGGAACCGCAGTACGCCGGTCCGCTCGGGCCCGTGATCTCCGCGCTGCTGCGCAAGGACCCGGCGACCCGGCCGAGTTCCGAGGAGGCCGAGCAACTGCTCGCCGAGGCGGCGGAGGGACGGCGGCCCCGGGCGGCCCAGGCGTATGTGCCGACGACGCTGGACGCCGGGGACAGCACGGGGACGACGGCCCGGAACGCACCTGCCGCGCACGCCGCGCACGCCGCACCGGCCGTGCACGCCGCCGCGCAGGCGGCACCGGCCGCGCAGTCCCACGGGCCCGAGGCGCCGACGCCGTATCGCCAAGGCGCCGGGCAGACGGCGTCCCGCCCGTCACCCGGCCCGGGGACGGGTACGGGGACGGGTACGGGTACAGGGGCAGGCGGGAGGACGGACGGTCCCCGGCCGCCCCGGCGGCAGCGGCGGCTTCGCACGCTCGCGCTGGTGATCGCGGTCGCGGCCCTGGTGGGCGGCGGTACGGCCGTGCTGATGGATCAGGGCGACGACTCCACGGGACCCCCGCAGGGGCAGCAGGCCGACGACACCGCGCGGAACCGGCCGAACTCCACGACACCCGGCCCCGAGGCGTCCGCGGGCGAGGGGACACCGGGCGAGGAGACCTCGGGCGGGATACCCGACGGGTGGGTCCCCGTCAGTGACCCGCTGGGCTTCGGGCTGTCGCTCCCGGCGGACTGGGAACGGCAGGAGCCGGTGGTCGACGGCGACCTCCAGCGCGTCGACTACACCCCGGACGGCGGACGGACCTTCGTCCGGGTCGCCGTCGACAAGTCCCCCGACTTCGCCGACCCCTACGAACATCTGGTCGACCTCGACCAGCAGCTCAGGGACCGGCTGGTCGACTACCGGCAGATGTCGCTGAAGCGCGAGACCTACCGGGACCGGCCCGCCGGCCGCTGGGAGTACACCTGGACCGCGCAGGCCAAGGACACCGAGTTCCCGGGGGCGTACCGGGCGGTGGACCTGATGTATGTCGCCCGGGACGGCGTCGAGTACGCGATCTACATGGCCTCCCCGGCGGAGGAGTGGGCGACGACGGCCGAGAGCTTCGACGCCGTGCTGCGCGGTTGGCGGCAGCCGGTGACGCCCTGACACCTCTGACACCCCTGTCACCCTTGACACCTCTGACACCTCTGACACCTCTGACACCCCTGTCACCCCTGTCACCCCTGTCACCCCTGACACCTCTGCCCTACGGCATCCCTGACATCCGGTCGCCCTGGTGGGGGGGGGCGTGTCCGAGGCCGGGGGCCGGGGGCGGGATTCGGTCGTATCGGGCGGGCGCGTCCACCGCGGTGATCCCCGGACGGCCCACGGGAGTTCTCCCGTCCGTCGCCGCGTCCCCGCCCGCGACCAGCGTCGGTTGTCGGCCACCTGCCGGTTTGCGCTCCGGAAGGGGTGCGTCCGGGTCGGGCATGATGGGGCCCATGGGGAGCGAGCGCGCGGATGGCCGTGTCGTCGCGGGCCGTTACCGGCTGGAGACGGTGCTCGGACGGGGCGGTATGGGAGTGGTCTGGCAGGCCACCGACGCACTGCTCGGCCGCCGGGTCGCGGTCAAGGAACTCGTCCTCGACACCTCCTCCCTCTCACCGGACCGGGCCCGGGTGCAGCGGGAGCGGATCCTGCGGGAGGCGCGGGCGGTCGCCCGGCTGCACCATCCCCATCTCATCGTCGTCCATGACGTCGTGGAGCACGAAGAACGGCCGTATCTCGTCATGGAGTTGATCGACGGCGGCTCGCTCGCCGACCGGATCGCGGCGGACGGTCCGGTCGATCCGCGCGAGGCGGCCCGGATCGGGGTCGCGCTGCTCGGTGCGCTCGCCACGGCCCACGCGGCCGGGGTGCTGCACCGGGACCTCAAGCCCGCCAACGTCCTGGTCGAGTCCGGCAGCGGGCGGGTCGTCCTCACCGACTTCGGGGTGGCGCGGGTCTCCGGGGCCTCCACCCTCACCGAGAGCGGCACCTTCGTGGGATCGCCCGAGTACACCGCGCCGGAGCGGATGTCGGGCGCGGGCACCGGACCCGCCTCCGACCTGTGGTCGCTGGGCGCGCTGCTGTGCGCGGCGGTGAGCGGCGCCTCACCCTTCCAGCGCGCCTCGGTGGGCGGCACGGTCAACGCCGTGGTCTCCGGCGATCTGAGGGTGCCCGAGGAGGCGGGGCCGCTGCTGCCCGTCGTACAGCGGCTGCTGGAGCGGGATCCGGAACGGCGACTGGACGCGGCCCGCGCCGAGGACATGCTGCGGGCCTTCCTGGAGACGGGCCGGATGCATGAGCGACGGCGGGACCGGGTCGACCGGGCGCTGTCCCGCAGGAGCCTGCTGGCCGCCGCGCTGCTGGTGGCGGCGTTGATCGGGGCCGCGATCTCGGCCGCGCTGCTGGCGGGCGGGGGCGGCGACGGGACCGGGGAGCCGGACTGGCCGGGCGGACCGGGCGGACCGTCGGCGAGTATGACTCGGGAAGCGCCCCCATGAACACCTGAGAGGCACCCCCGTAGATCCCCGAGAGATGCCCCCGTAATCCCCCGAGAAGCACCCCCGTAGATCCCCCGTAGATCCCCGAGAGGCACCCCCATAATTAGGAGATAAGCCGCGACCTGCGTCACGGGTGTGTGACCGCGCCGCTTTCGAGGTGGATGCGGGAGCGTTCGGCGCGATATGGATGGGCTCATGAGCAGCAACGGGGGAGCCCGCAACGGGGCCGACGAGCCGACGAGTTTCGAACTGCAACCGCCGAATCCGCATGCCTCGGTCCCGCACCCGGACCATCCTTACGCGGCCCCGGCAACCCCGGCGTCCTCCCCGTCGCCCCCCACCTCCCCCACCTCCCCCTCCTCCCCGGCGTCCCCGTCGCCCCCGTCAGCGCCGGTGCCGCCGCCGCACGCGCAGTCGCCGCACGAGCAGTCGGCGCAGCCGCATCCCGCCGAGCAGCCGCCCGCCCAGCACCGGCGGCCCGCCCCGGTCCCGCAGCAGGCCGCCGCGCCCGGGCGTCCGCCGCAGGTGTCCCAGGACCCCGGTGCCGGGCGGCTGGTCGCCGAGCGCTACCGGCTGCTGTCCAAGCTCGGGCACGGCGGGATGGGCACCGTCTGGCGGGCCAAGGACGAGACGGTCGACCGTGAGGTCGCGGTGAAGGAACCGCGCGTCCCCGACCATCTTCCCGAGCGTGAACGGGCCAACGCCTTCGAGCGGATGCGGCGCGAGGCACGGGCCGCCGCCCGGCTCGACCACCCCGCCGTCGTCAACGTCCATGACGTGGCGGTCGTGGACGGCCGGCCCTGGATCGTCATGGAACTGGTCCGCGGCCGTTCCCTCGGCAACGCCCTCCAGGAGGGCACGCTCAGCGCGCGCGAGGCCGCCAGGGTCGGCCTGGAGGTGCTCGGCGCGCTGGAGGCCGCGCACGCGGCGGGCGTCCTGCACCGGGACGTCAAGCCGGACAACGTGCTGCTCGGCCGGAACGACCGGGTCGTCCTCACCGACTTCGGGATCGCCCAGATCGAGGGCGAGACCAATCTGACCGACACCGGCGGGTTCGTCGGCTCGCCCGAGTACATCGCGCCGGAGCGGGTGCTGGGCCAGCGCCCCGGCCCGGCGAGCGACCTGTGGTCGCTGGGGGTGGTGCTGTACGCGGCGACCGAGGGCGTCTCGCCGTTCCGCCGCAGCAACACCCCGGCCACCCTCCAGTCCGTCCTCAACGCGACGCCCGCCCCGCCCGCCTCCGCCGCCGGGCCGCTCGCCGAGGTCATCATCGGGCTGCTCCAGAAGGACCCGGCCCGCCGTCCGGACGCCGCCCGGGTACGGGCGCTGCTGGAGGCCGCCGCCCACCCGCCCGCACCGCCCGTGCCGCCCACGCCCACGCAGGTCGTGCCGGTGAGGCGGCGGTCGCGGTTCGGGCGTACGGCGTGGGCCGCGCTGGGGGCCGTGGTGGTCGCGGCGGCGGTGGGGGCGTACCTGGTGATCGCGGACCCGTTCGCCGGGCCGCTGCCCGAGCGCTGGGCGACCAAGCACGAGAAGTCCCTCGGCGTGACCCTCGCCGTACCGGACGGCTACCAGCGGGAGGTGCCCGAGAAGGACGACGACGGCAACTGGGTGCGCTACACCGACCGGAGCGGGGCCCTCTGGATCGGGGTGAACCTGGACAAGAAGTCCGAGGACACCGCCGACGAGATCGCGGGCTCGGCGTCCGCCGAGATGTACGACGACGAGGCCGCCTACAAGGACAGCGGCTCGTACAGCCTCGGCATGCCGGAGAACCCGAAGACGGATCCCCGGCCCAACGTCGCCTTCAAGGGCAAGAAGGCCGCCGAGAACACGGTGACGTTCACGACCACCGACCTCCAGGACCCGCGCCCCCTCGAACTGCGGATGTTCTACTACCGGACCACCGGCGGCGACATGTACAAGCTCACCGTGGGCTACCCCGGGAAGGGAGACTTCACCGACCGGGGACGCGAGGTCGCGGACACGGTCCTCACCAACCTGGACTTCGACACCCTGTGAGCAGCCGGCCGTGAACCCCCGTCCCGGCGGCGGCCGTTGCCCCTGCGGGCCCCCGGGTTCACATCGACAACGGGGCGCTTCGCACGGTAGGCATGTGCCATGACTGACGGCGGCGGACACCGGCGCGAGGGACGGCTGATCGGCGGGCGCTACCGGCTGGTCGAGCGCATCGGATCCGGGGGCATGGGGGCGGTGTGGCGGGCCCACGACGAACTCGTCGACCGCGAGGTCGCCGTGAAGCAGCCCCATCTGCCCGGTGACCCGGACGACACGGTCCATCAGCGGGCCGCGCACCGGCTGCACCGGGAGGCGCGGGCGGCGGCGCGGGTCGAGCATCCGAGCGCGGTCACCATCCATGACGTGGTGGTGGAGGACGGACTGCCGTTCATCGTCATGGAGCTGATCCGCGGCGAGTCGCTGCACGAGCGGCTGCGCCGGGGCACGCTGACGCCCGCGGAGTCGGCCCGGGCCGGTCTCGCCGTACTGGGCGCGCTGCGGGCCGCGCACTCCGTCGGCATCGTCCACCGCGATGTGAAACCGGCCAATGTGCTGCTCGGCCCGCACGGCCGGGTGGTCCTCACGGACTTCGGGATCGCGCATGTGCAGGGCGAGGAGTCGCTGACGGTCAGCGGGGAGTTCATCGGCTCGCTGGAGTTCGTCGCGCCCGAGCGGATGTCCGGGCGCGGTGCGGGACCCGCCTCCGACCTGTGGTCGCTGGGCGTCCTGCTGTACTCCGCCGTCGAGGGCGGCTCGCCGTTCCGCCGTACGACGGTGGAGTCCACGCTGGCCGCGATCCTCGCCGCCGATCCGCCCGAGCCCCGCCGGGCGGGCCCGCTCGGGCCGCTGATCGTCCGCCTGCTGACGAAGAACCCCGACGACCGCCCCGGCCCGGCCGAGACGGCGGCCCTGCTGGAGGCGGTGGCGGAGGGATGGCCGATACCCGAGCGCGGGGAGGAGGCGGGCCGGACCCAGGAGCCCTCGGGCCTACGGGAGTTCGGGGACGACGCGGGGACGGTACTGCTGGGGGGCGGGGCGGGTACGGGGGGTGGGGACGAGGGGACCCATGGCGAGGGGACCCATGGCGAGGGGCCTCAGAGCGAGGGGCCCGGGGCCGAGAGGCTCACCGCCGAGGAACCTGAGGCGGAGCAGGCCACCGCCGAGCAGCCAGGCGCCGAGCAGCCCACCGCCGAGCAGCCAAGCGCCGAGAACCCCACAGCTGAGCAGGCCCGCACAGAGGAACCGGCCGGGGAGCACCCCGCCGACGAGCCCGGGCCTGACGCCCGCACCCCGGACGCCGACGTCTCGGACGCCGATGCCCCGGCCCCGGACACCCCCACCCCGGACGCCGACGCCCCCGACACCCCGCCGCCCCCCGCGCGCCGCCGCACCCGCACACCTATACGCACCCCCACCCGCCCCCGTCCCCGCCTCCGCTCCCGCTCCCGCCTCCGCCCCCGCGTCATCGCCCTCGCAGCCGTGGCCGCGCTGCTCGCCGGTGGTATGTGGGTGGGTGCCGCGTTCATGGACGAGGAGGGCGGCGGTGGTACGGCCGTGGCGGAGGGCGCGACCGGCTCCAGCCGGTCCTCCGGTGGTACGGACACCCGCTCCACCCCGCCCCCCGACGACACGGAGACGTACCCGGAGTCCACGCCCGCCGCCGAGAGCTGGGTGACCCATCGCGAGAACGGGATGGACGCCGTCCTCGCACTGCCCGTGGACTACCTGGAGTTCGCCCGGCAGGGCGGTCCCGACGACCAGCCCCGGCTCGTGGTCTTCGAGCACGGGTCGGTCCAGGTCCGCCTCACCCAGTGGGACGCCGCGCCGCGCGACCCGATGGGCCAGGCGCTGGAGGCGGCCTCCACCTGGGCGGGCTACGACCCCGACGCCCGGACGCAGTACGAGGAGACCAGTTTCCAGGGCGATTCCGCGGTCCTCGCGGACACCACGTACTCCTCCGACGGCCAGGTCACCCGGGTCATGCAGCTGATGATCCTGACCGACGACTCCCGGCTGTACGAGCTGCGCGTGGACATGCCCGGGGACACCCCGGAGGAGGAGCAGGGGACGGCGGTGTTCGTCGGCGCCCGGGAGCGGCTGGAGCTGGGCGAGGGCTGAGCACGGGCCGGGTCGCGCGGGCCTCGACACCGTACAACCCCCTGATCAGCGCATTCGTTGCCAGTGATCGCTGGCGGGATGTGTGTACTCGGTGAATGGCGATTACCGACGGGTACACAAAGGCTTCCCGGCGGCATACCCTGCGCCTCATGACCGACGCGCAGGCTCCCGAGAAGGCCACCTCCGCCACCTCCGCCACCTTCGCCACCTCCATTCCCACCGGTACGAACCCCGTCGCCCCCGCCCCGGCGGGTGTCCGCACCGCCGCCGACGTGGTGACCCCGGAGGTGATCGCCCAGCTCACCAAGGGCGTGGCCGGTTCAGGACGGACCGCGAACCACTCCCCGTACACCGGCGAGAAGCTGGCCGATCTGCCGGAGTCGACGCCCGAGGACGTGGCCGAGGCGTTCGCGGTGGCCCGCGCCGCGCAGGACGTATGGGCGCGCACCCCGGTCCGCCAGCGCGCGGCGGTGCTGCTGCGCTTCCACGATCTGGTCCTGGAGCGCCAGGCCGAGGTGCTGGACCTGATCCAACTGGAGACCGGCAAAGCCCGGCTGCACGCCCACGAGGAGGTGCAGGCCGTCGCCGTCGCGGCCCGCCACTACGGCCGCCGGGCCGGCGCCTATCTGCGGCCCAAGCGGCACGCGGGCGCCGTGCCCACGCTCACCCGGGTCACCGAACTGCGCCATCCGCGCGGGGTCGTCGGCCAGATCGCCCCCTGGAACTACCCCCTGGAACTGAGCGTCGGCGACGCGCTCCCGGCGTTCGTGGCGGGCAACGCGGTCGTGATGAAGCCGGACACCGAGACCTGCCTCACCGCGCTGTGGGCCCGTGACCTGCTGATCGAGGCCGGACTTCCCGCCGAGGTCTTCCAGGTGGTGCTGGGGGACGGACCCGTCGTCGGCCCCGAGGTCGTCCGGCACGCCGACTACGTCTCCTTCACCGGCTCCACCCGCACCGGCCGCGAGGTCGCCCAGGGTGCCGCCGCCCGGCTGGTCGGGGTGTCCCTGGAACTCGGCGGCAAGAACGCCATGCTCGTCCTCGCCGACGCCGACGTGGAGAAGGCCGCCGCCGGAGCCGTCCGCGCCTGCTTCTCCTCGGCGGGCCAGCTGTGCATCTCCATCGAGCGGCTGTACGTCCACGAGTCGATCGCCGACGCCTTCCTGGAGCGGTTCGCCGCCCGCACCCGGGCCATGCGGCTCGGTACGTCCCTGGCGTACGGCGCCGACATGGGCTCCCTGGTCGGCGAACGCCAGCTGGAGACCGTACGGCGGCATGTGGACGAGGCCGTCGCCCAGGGCGCGACCGTCGTCGCCGGGGGCGTGGCCCGCCCCGACATCGGCCCGTACTTCTACGAGCCGACCATCCTCGACGGCGTCACCGAGCCGATGGCGGTGTGCGCCGAGGAGACCTTCGGCCCGGTCGTCTCGCTCTACCGCTTCACCGACGAGGAGGAGGTCGTCGCCCGCGCCAACGCCACGGCGTACGGCCTGAACTCCTCCGTCTGGACCCGGGACGCCCGGCGTGGCCGCGAGGTCGCGTCCCGGCTGCGCACCGGCACCGTCAACATCAACGAGGGGTACGCCCCGGCCTACGGCAGCGCGCAGTCCCCGATGGGCGGCATGAAGGACTCGGGTCTGGGCCGCCGCCACGGCGCGGAGGGCATCCTCAAGTACACGGAGGCCCAGACGGTGGCCCAGCAGCGGCTGCTGCCGATGGCACCGTCGCTGGGGATGAGCGACGAGCAGTACGCCAAGTTCATGAGCACGAGCCTGCGCCTGATGAAGGCGTTCCGCTTCCGGTGACCGGCCCGACGAGGAGCCCCGTGCCCCAGGACGACGACGAGTACAAGCACGACGACGAGTACAAGCACGAGCACGAGCACGAGCACGAGCGCGAGTACAAGCACGAGCACGAGCACGAGTACAAGCACGAGCACGAGCACGAGTACAAGCACGAGTACAGGCACTACGACTACGACGTCCTCGTCATAGGCTCCGGTTTCGGCGGTTCGGTGACCGCCCTGCGCCTGACCGAGAAGGGCTATCGGGTGGGCGTCCTGGAGGCCGGCCGCCGTTTCACCCGCGCGACCCTCCCGAGGAACTCCTGGGACCTGCGGAACTACCTCTGGGCGCCGAAGCTCGGCATGTACGGCATCCAGCGCATCCATCTGCTGGGCAACGTCATGGTCCTGGCGGGCGCGGGGGTCGGCGGCGGCTCCCTGAACTACGCCAACACCCTCTACGTACCGCCGAAGCAGTTCTTCGAGGACCCGCAGTGGCGGCACATCACCGACTGGCAGGCGGAACTGGGGCCGTACTACGACCAGGCGCGGCGGATGCTCGGCGTACGGCTCAACCCGACGATGACGCCCTCCGACGTCCATCTGAAGGCGGCGGCGCGGCGGATGGGCGTCGGGGACACCTTCCACATGGCGCCCGTCGGGGTGTTCTTCGGCGACGGCGAGGACGCCGACGGGACGGTCGGGGCGCGGCCGGGGGAGCGGGTGCCCGACCCGTACTTCGGTGGCGCGGGCCCCGACCGCACGGCGTGCACCGAGTGCGGCGAGTGCATGACCGGGTGCCGTCACGGCGCGAAGAACACCCTCAACGAGAACTATCTCCACCTCGCCGAGAAGGCGGGCGCCGTCGTCCACCCCATGACGACGGCCGTCGCGCTCACCGACGACTCGCGGGGCGGGTACGCGGTCACCACCCTGCCCACCGACCACCGCCGCAAGGGCAGGACCGGGCACCGGGGCCGGGTCTTCACGGCCCGGCGGGTGGTGCTGGCCGCCGGTACGTACGGCACCCAGACCCTGCTGCACCGTATGAAGGCGGACGGCAGGCTGCCGTATCTCTCCGGTCGGCTCGGCGAACTGACCCGCACCAACTCCGAGGCGCTGGTCGGCGCGCAGACCGACGACCGCCGTTACCGCAAGGTCGGCGGCAGCGCGAAGGCCGACTTCACGCGCGGCGTCGCCATCACGTCCTCCATCCACCCGGACGCCCACACCCACATCGAGCCGGTCCGCTACGGCAAGGGCTCCAACTCCATGGGCGGCCTGTCCATCCTGCAAGTCCCTTACGCCGAGGGCTCCTCGCGGGTCGCGGCCTGGCTGCGCAACGCGGCCCGGCACCCGGTGCGGGCGGTCCGCTCGCTCTCCAACCGCCGCTGGTCCGAGCGGACCATCATCGGCCTGGTCATGCAGTCGCTGGACAACTCGCTGACGACGTATCTGAAGCCGGACGGCGTCGGCAAGGGCCTGCTCACCGCCCGCCAGGGCCATGGCGAACCCAACCCGAAGCAGATCAGGGCCGCCGTCGAGGGCGCCTCGGCCCTGGCCGCCGAGATCAACGGCTTCGCGGGCTCGAACGTCGGCGAGCTGATGGGCACCCCGCTCACCGCGCACTTCCTGGGCGGCTGTCCGATCGGGGACTCCCCGGCGACCGGGGTCATCGACCCGTACCACCGGCTCTACGGCCATCCCGGGATCTCCGTCGTGGACGGCGCGGCCGTCTCCGCGAACCTGGGCGTCAATCCGTCGCTGACCATCACGGCCCAGGCCGAGCGGGCGATGTCGTACTGGCCGAACAAGGGCGAGCCGGACCCCCGTCCCGCGCAGGGCACGACACCGTACGAGCGTCTCGACCCGGTCGCCCCCAGGAGCCCGGCGGTGCCGGAAGGGGCCTTCGGTGAACTGCGGCTGACGTTCCTGGGGATGCCGGGGGGCGTGACTCCACGACCGATGGACTGACCTGACGTGGCCTGGACCGGCGGCGAAACGCAAAGGGAAGGACCTGCGCCCCCCTCCGAGCGCAGGTCCTTCCCTTGTCCCGGGCCGCTGTGACGCGTCCGGGGCGCTGTTACGCCTGCGCGCCCGCCTTGCGCCGCTTGACGGCGAACACCGCACCGGCACCGGCGACGACGGCGAGACCGCCGACCAGGCCGATGACGGGCAGCGCGGAGCTGGAACCGGTCTCGGCGAGGTTGCCGGTCACCTGCGGGGTGTTGGAGCCGGGCTTGGAGTCGGTGACGGGAACCTTCCCGCCTTCCTGCGGCTCGGTGCCATCGGTGTCGGTGCCCGCGGCCACGATCTGGAAGCGGTACGCGACATCGCCGAAGCCGGTGCACTGCGCCTCGTCGTCGCCGTAGATCGTCGCGCCGAGGGAGAAGCCGGCGCCGACCGGGGCCGAGGGCTTCACGTTGATGCGGAGCGGGATGTTGACCTCGTGGTCGGGCTTCAGCTCGTCGGTGTAGCCGACGTAGCCGACGGCGTAGCCCTCCTCGTTGAGGTCCTCCCACACCTTGTCGTCCGGGTTCCACGCCTGGAGCTGGACCCGCTTGCTCTGGAACAGGTCCTCGCCGGCCTGGTCCGAGGAGGCCCCGGCGAAGAAGTCCAGGCCGTTGAGGGTGGAGTCAGAGGTGTTCAGCACGTTCAGCGAGAACTTGTGCCAGCCGCTGCCCGCCGCGATCTTGCCCGGCAGACCGGTGATCGTGACATCGACCTTCTCGTCCTCGCACACCGACGGCTCGGGGTCCGGGCTCTCGGACTCCTCCGGCTCGGACTCGCTCGGGGCGGGGCTCGTCGCGGCGGTGCTCGACGGCGGGTCCGACGGGGTGGTGGAGGTCGAGTCGCTCGGAGCGGGGGTGTCGGACGGAGTGGTCGACGGCGAGGTCGACGGGCCGTCGGTCTCCGACTCCGACGTGGACGGGGAGGGGCTCGACGAAGGGTCGTCCGTGGTCTCGCTCGCGGACGGGGTCGGGGACGTGGCGAACGCGACGGGCGCGGCGGTGAGCAGGGCGAGCGGCGATATGACGGCTGTCGCAGCAGCCGCCGCCATGGCACGGCGAAGCTTCATGAAGACCTCGTGGAGTCCGGCGCCGCGACCTCGCGGCACTCGTCGGTCGGGCTCCGCTCGTGGGGTGCGGGTCCGCTGATTCGAGAGGTTTGATCAGTGAGGGGTGTTAAAGGTTGCGCTGTTTCTCACAGAACTTTTATGTGGCCTGAGTCACAGAATGGGGGCGAGTGAGGCGAGTGAGGTGAGTGAGGTGAGTGAGCCAAGTGGGGCGAGTGACGGGGCGGCATGCAGAAGGGCCCCGCGGGGCGGAGCCGCGGGGCCCTTCCTCGGTCAGCACCGGCGTCAGGGCGGCGCCGGTGCTTGGGAGCGGCGCCGGGGGGTGCACCGCTGGCTCTGACACGAGATGAGCCTGAGAAGACAGCTTGAGACGACCTGTGACCGCTTGAGAGGACGGACCCGACTGGTGCGACGGACGGACCCCGTCGGCCGGCCCCGGGCGTCCCCGGAGCCGACCGTTCTCTTGGGTGACCGGGCTGCTGTCCCCTGCCGTCCGGTCACAACCCTGGAGCGAGGTCCCACGACGCACGGCACGATCCGTACGTCTCATCGCCCCAGCGAGCCACGCGTGGTTCCTTCGGGCCCGCACCTGGCTGACACGGACATCGGGACCAACGACGTGCCGCGCGCGGCGGTCACGCGCCGTACGGGTGAGAGGGCATACGTACGTACAGGCGCTCAGATCTTGCCGCGGCACAGCTCCAGCAAGGTCATCGCCAGCGCGGTGCCCGGCTTGCCGAGGGCCTCGCGGTAGTGGCTGAGGATCTCCATCTCACGGGAGAGGTGCACGCGGCGTCCGCCGGAGGAGATGCGGGCCTCCTGGACGACGGCGGAGACGGCCATCCGTTCCTGGATGAGGCCGATGATCCGGTCGTCCAGCGCGTCGATACGTTCACGGGCGCCGCTGATCACGTCGGCGGCTGCGGTGGTGGAGGTCATGTCGGGGCTCCTGGCGAGGTGGGTTTCGGTGGTCGCAGGGCCCCGGAACGACAAGCCCCGGAAAACGCCAGACGCCCCGGACCTTGTCGGCCCGGGGCGCCTGGGAAGTCGCTTGTCAGTGGCTCAAGCGGCACGACCATGGCATCCGGCGGGCCGGTTGCCATAGGTAAAGCGGAAGGTCGCGAGCTTGTGCATGCGCCGAGTATGGCACAGCCCCGGGGCCGTGACCCCGGCCGTGCACGACCCGTCCGCCGGGCCCCCGGTGCGACGGGCCGTGCACGACCCGTCCGCCGGCCCCGGGTGCGACCGGTCCCGGCGGGCGACGGCCTTGAGCGCGACCGGCCCGCGACCAGCAGGCGGTGCCCCACCGGCCCCGCGTGCCCCACCGGCCCCGCGTGCCCCACCGGCCCCGCGTGCCCCACCGGCCCCGCGTGCCCCACCGGCCCCGCGTGCTCCACCGCCCCCCCGTGCTCGGCCGCCCCTCGTGCTCCACCGCCCCACCCCCGCCGACGGCGGATGGTGCCCCGTCCGGCCCCGTTAGAATCGGCAGGAAGACCCCCGCCCCACCGCCGGAAGGCACCCCGTGTCATCAGCGACTCCCGCTGCCGCCGCCCCCGACACCGTTCTGGTCGTCGACTTCGGCGCGCAGTACGCCCAGCTCATCGCCCGCCGCGTCCGCGAGGCCCGGGTGTACAGCGAGATCGTGCCGAGCACCATGCCGGTCGACGAGATCCTCGCCAAGAACCCGGCGGCGATCATCCTCTCCGGCGGCCCGTCCTCGGTCTACGCCGACGAGGCCCCCCGGCTGGACCGCGCCCTCTTCGAGGCCGGTGTCCCCGTCTTCGGCATGTGCTACGGCTTCCAGCTGATGGCCCAGGCCCTCGGCGGCACGGTCGACAACACCGGCGCCCGCGAGTACGGCCGTACGCCCCTGCATGTCTCCAAGCCGTCCTCCACCCTCTTCGAGGGCACCCCCGCCGAGCAGCCGGTGTGGATGTCGCACGGCGACGCCTGCTCCGCCGCCCCCGAGGGCTTCGCCGTCACCGCCTCCACGGACGTCGTCCCGGTCGCCGCCTTCGAGAACGACGAGAAGAAGCTCTACGGCGTCCAGTACCACCCCGAGGTCATGCACTCCACGCACGGCCAGCAGGTCCTGGAGCACTTCCTCTACCGCGGCGCCGGCCTCTCCCCGGACTGGACCACCGGCAATGTCATCGAGGAGCAGGTCGCCGCGATCCGCGAGCAGGTCGGCGACCGGCGCGCGATCTGCGGTCTGTCCGGCGGCGTCGACTCCGCCGTGGCCGCCGCCCTCGTCCAGAAGGCCATCGGCTCCCAGCTCACCTGCGTCTACGTCGACCACGGCCTGATGCGCAAGGGCGAGACCGAGCAGGTCGAGAAGGACTTCGTGGCCGCCACCGGCGTCCAGCTGAAGGTCGTGGACGCCGCCGAGCGCTTCCTCGGCGCCCTCAAGGGGGTCTCCGACCCCGAGGAGAAGCGGAAGATCATCGGGCGGGAGTTCATCCGGGTCTTCGAGCAGGCCCAGGCCGAGATCATCGCCGACTCGGGCCCGGCCGTGGAGTTCCTGGTCCAGGGCACCCTCTACCCGGACGTCGTGGAGTCCGGCGGCGGCTCCGGCACCGCCAACATCAAGTCCCACCACAACGTCGGCGGGCTCCCCGAAGACCTTGAGTTCCAGCTCATCGAACCGCTGCGCAAGCTGTTCAAGGACGAGGTCCGGATGGTCGGCCAGGAACTGGGCCTGCCGGAGGAGATCGTCCAGCGCCAGCCCTTCCCCGGCCCCGGCCTCGGTATCCGTATCGTCGGCGAGGTGACGAAGGAGCGGCTCGACCTGCTGCGCGAGGCCGACGCCATCGCCCGCGCGGAACTGACCGCCGCCGGACTCGACCGCGACATCTGGCAGTGCCCCGTGGTGCTGCTCGCGGACGTCCGCAGCGTCGGCGTCCAGGGCGACGGCCGCACCTACGGCCACCCGATCGTGCTGCGCCCGGTCTCCTCCGAGGACGCCATGACCGCCGACTGGTCCCGGCTGCCGTACGAGGTGCTGGCACGGATCTCCACCCGGATCACCAACGAGGTGCGGGACGTCAACCGGGTCGTCCTCGACGTGACGTCCAAGCCGCCGGGCACCATCGAGTGGGAGTAGCCCCCCTGGGCCCCCTGGGGCTCCCGGGCCTCCTGGGCCTCCAGGGCTTCCCCGGCCTCCTGGGCCTCCGGGGCTTCCCCGGCTCCCAGGGCCTCCGGGGCTTTTCGGCCCCCGGGGTCGGGGCGGGTCGGCTCAGGTCCGCTTGAGGGCGCGCACCGGCGCCCCCGGCTTCCACACCTCCACGACCAGATACGCGTCGTCCTCGACGCGGGTCCGTACGACCTCCGTCAACTCGGTGCGGAAGAGGTGGAACGGCTCCGGCGGTTTCACCTCTTCGCTGTACCTGCCCTTCCGCGCCGGGTCGGTGACCTCGACCGCCCGCCCCGAGATCCGGACGTCGCCCCCGCCCATCGACTGTCCCTCGCCCGGGTTGGCCTGGAGCGCGAAGCGCGGGTCCCGGCGCAGATCGAGCGCCTTCAACGAGTCCGGCATCATCCCCAACCACAGCTCACCGTCGAGGAACCGCACCTCCAGCCCCGTCGTCCGCGGCGCACCGTCCTTGCGCAGCGTCGCCAGCACATGGTGGGTGAACGCCCCGAACCGCTCCTCCACCGTCGCCGCCAACGCGGGCTCGGCCGCCACGAACCCGCCCCAGTTCGCCGTATCCGAACCGCTCGTCCCACTCACATCGCTCGCACTGGTCATACGGTGAGTCTCTCCCCGATACCCGACATCCGCTGTCCGGTATCGGCCGGAGGCGTCCTGTTTCCCCCTGGGGCCTGTCGTTCGGATCATCCTGGCGTCGCGGGGTCTGGCACGCTCCTCCACTGCCCGAAAGGCGTGGGGGCACCCCCAGCGGCGTTGTCGTCGGTTGCCGACGCTCCGCGTCGCCGCCCTCCTCCGCCTTAACAGCTCCACGCACCAGACCCCGCTCGGCCCGACCGAACAGCATCGCTTCCTCACAGCCGGGCTGATCCGAACGACAGACCCTAGCCCTGTCATCTTCGGCTGACCGGCGGTAATTTCCCCCCGTACAGCACCCCAGTGCCGGAGGACCCCCATGCTCGGCCCCACTCCGCCCCCGCCCCCACCCCTGCCCACCGACCGGCTGCGGTTCGCCATGCCGCCCATGCACGAATCGCTGGAGGACGAGCGCAGGCACCGCAAGGAACGGCTCACGGGCGCGCTGCGGATCTTCGGCCGCCACGGCTTCGAGGACGGTGTCTCCGGCCACATCACCGCCCGCGACCCGGAGTACACCGACTGCTTCTGGGTCAACCCCTTCGGCATGCCCTTCCGTCATGTCACCGTCGGCGACCTCGTCCTCGCCAACCAGGACGGCCAGGTCATCCAGGGCGGCCACCATGTCAACCAGGCCGCCTTCACCGTCCACGCCCAGGTCCACGCCGCCCGCCCCGATGTCGTCGCCGTCGCCCACTGCCACTCCGTGCACGGCCGCGCCCTCGCCGCCCTCGGTGACCTCCTCGACCCGATCACCCAGGAGAGCTGCGCCTTCTACGAGGACCACGCCCTCTACGACACCTACACCGGGGTCTCCGTGGACGTGGAGGAGGGCCGCCGGATCGCCGACACCCTCGGCTCGCACAAGGCGCTGGTGCTGCGCAACCACGGACTGCTCACCGTCGGGGACTCGGTCGACGCCGCCGCCTGGTGGTTCCTGTCCATGGAACGCTCCAGCCAGGTCCAGCTCACCGCCCGCGCCGCCGGCCGCCCCGTCCTCATCGACCACCGCGCCGCCGTCGCCACCCGCGAACAACTCGGCGGCGACCTCGTGGCCTGGATCAACTACCAGCCCCTGTGGCAGGAGATCAGCCGCAGCCAGCCCGATCTGCTGAGCTGAGAGGGGCGGTCCTCCCCGGCCGGGCCGCTCTAGAAGCCGCGTAGCACCGCCGCCTTCGTCATCGCGAACTCCTCGTCCGTCAGGACCCCGTCCCGGTGCAGTTCCCCCAGCTCGCGCAGGCGCCGGAGCAGGACGTCGTGATGGTCGCCCCGGGAGCCCTGAGCCCCGTCCGCGCCCGGAGAGCCCAGGGTGTCGCGTCCGTCGCTCCCGTCGCTCCCGTCGCGCGCGTCCCGCGAGGCCGGCAGGGAGGGCGTGGTCGGCGGGGTGGAGGCCGTCGGTGTCTCGGTGGACGGGTGCGGCAGGCGGGCGGTCACGGCCGTCGCCACCAGCGCCGTGAGCAGATCCCGCCGCACACTGCCCCACAGATCCAGCGCGTACGGATCCTTCTCCGGCGGCAGCTTCGAGAACACCGCCTCCCGCGTCACGAACCGCAGGAACCCGTCCTCGTAACCGGAGTTGGGCAGCCACTCCACCCGCACCAGATCCGCCACGTCGATGATCCGCGGCCCCGTCGCCCGCTTCACCCGGTCCGAGGTGTCGCTCCAGTCGATCCTGACCCGCGTCCCGTCGAACGACACCGTGCCGTCGCTCGCCCGCACCGACACCGGCACAGGAGGGCCGGGCAGCAGATAGGAGCGGGTCGGCTCCTTGGGGATCTGGTCGAGCAGCAGCGCCTGCCGGATCTCCTCCGCCACATACTCCGCGACCCCCGTGCGGTCGATGTCCACCGCCAGCCGGTACGGGTCCGCCGCGTCCGGCAGCCGGCCCCCGGTCGCCTGGAGCAGCGGGTCGGCGCCCTCGCGCAGCCGCAACCGCAGCCGGCCGCGCTTGCGTTCGGGTTCGTAGACCACGCCCGAGAGCGCTTCCAGCGGGACGGAGACCTCGCCGTAGGTCTGTCGGAACAGCGGCACCGACCGGTGCAGCCCCGGGGTGATCCGGACGGTCGTCCCGTCGAAGGCCCAGGTCCCGTCCCGCTGGATGATCTCGGCCATACGGAAATTCTCGCAGCCGGGTCAACACGGCACCCCGCACTTCACCCGCACCCCCTTCCGCTCCGTGGACCGCCGGGCGCGGAACGGCTTCCGTAGGGCACAATTCGCTGGTGTCGCACGGGAGTTGAACGCGCCGACGGCGCACGCCCGGATCTCGGGTCGGCTGGGTCATCCGAGTGGTCTCGGGTCGTGGGGAAGGCAGGCGTCGGGCGTGGCGGTGCAGCAGGCGGGGACGGGTGCCCGGACGGGCGGACACGAGGGCGGCTGCACCTGCGGAGACTGCCCGCACGGGGCGCGCGCGGGACATCGTCACGCGGTCGCCGAGTTCCTGCGCCACCGCGACGAGTTCGCCGCGGGCCGGGGACTGCCCGCCGCCGTGGCGCACTCGGCGTCCGCCTCCCGCCAGTGGGTCTCCGAGGCCCTGGCCCAGTCCGCCGAACAGGTCGCCGCACGCAGCCGTGCCGAGGGCGAGGTATGGCTGGCCCGCCTGTGGCTGCGCACCACGTGCGCGGTGTGGGCGGCGCTCGTCGCGCTGGTGCTGGTCCAGGCCCTCACCGCCGTCGGCGCGGGCTGGAGCGACGCCCGCACGGCCGGGCTGCTCGCGGCGCTGCTGACGGGCGGCGCGCTCACCGCCGCCTCCTGGTTCCACCGGGCGCGCGGCGGCGCGCTCGCCCCTGTCATCGGCGAGGACAACCGGCTGTCCACCTCGCGCGCGGTGGCCGCCGCCTGGGTGCTCTTCATGACGTACGCCGTCCTGGTGCTGGTGGGCCGGCTCGCCGCGGCCTCCACCCCGCGCGAGCGTGACGCCCTGATCTCCGGCCTCGATCTGTCCCGGGGCGCCGGTGCCCTGACCGTGCTCGCCGTGGTGTGCGCGATCGCGGTGCTGGTACGGCGGCTCGTCGGCGTACGGGTGCTGGGGCAGCGGCTCCAGAAGGTCCGCGCCGACCGCCCCCGCGCGGCCGACCTGCTGACCGACGACGCCGGACGGGGCACCTTCGCCGACCTCCAGTACGTCGTCCTCAGCGCCGTCGCCCTGCTGTTCGCCGCCGTCCGGCTCGCCCGCCGCCCCGACCAACTGCCCGACCTGCCCTGGGGCCTGGCCGTACTCGTCCTGATCTCGGCCGCCACCTACCTCACCGGCAAGTACGCCGAGGGCGGCCGGCCCGTCGTCCTCTCCGTCGTCCGCGCCCGCGAACCCGGTGACCTGGACGCCCCCATCCGCACCGGCGACGACATCGAGATCCGCGGCGCCGGTTTCGTACCCCCCGGCGCCCAGACCGCCGACCGGCTGGCCCGCATGATCGTCCGGATCGGCACCGTCCATGTCCATGTCCCCCTGATCCCTGTGCCCGGCGGCTTCGACAACCCCTCCGACACCCTGCTCACCGTCCCTGTCCCCGTCGATGTGGAACCCGGCCGCACCACGGTCCAGGTCGTCACCGCGGCCGGAGCGGAAACCGCCCCCTACGTCATCGATGTCACCGACTGAGCCCGACGCGCCCTCTGGCGCGCGAGCCCCGTCGACCGGAAACTGTCCCGACGGCATTGAACGGGTTCACCCCCTCCTGCGTAAGATCCGTCGAGGGGTCTCGGTACGGCGCGGTGAGAGGCGGCTGGCAGCGATGACTCACGCTTTTCCCCCGGATACGCACTCCCCCCACGGCGGCGGCCGGGACTGGCGGGACAACGCCGCCCGCTACGCCCTGCTCCCCCTGCGCCTCTTCCTCGGCGTCACCTTCATCTACGCCGGCCTGGACAAGCTCACCGACAGCGCCTTCCTCAGGGACTCCGGCCCGGGCTCCATCGGCGACCTGATGCGCACCGTCCGGGACTCCTCCGCCGTACCGGCCCTGATCGACACGGCTTCGGACAACCCCGTCGCCTTCGGCTACGCCATCGCCCTCGGTGAACTCGCCGTCGGCATCGGCACCCTGCTCGGCCTCCTCGCCCGGGTCGCCGCGCTCGGCGGCGCGCTGATCTCCCTGAGCCTCTGGCTGACCGTCAGCTGGGCCGCCGACCCCTACTACTACGGCAACGACCTCGTCTACCTCATGGCCTGGCTCCCCCTCGTCCTCGCCGGTGCCCCCGTCCTCTCCCTGGACGCCGCCCTGCGCTCCCGCCGCCGCGCCCGGTCCGGCGACGGCCCCCACGACTGACAGGCCCTAGTCCCGACCGATCTCGCCCCCCGCCGTCGTGCGGGACTCGGCGCCCACGCCGCGCCGTCTGCGGATCGAGCCGCTCAGGACACCCACCGCGCCGGCCAGGAACAGACCGCCGACGATGAGGGGGATGGTCACGAACCACGGGGTGTCCCAGGCGCCGCCCGCGTCACCCACGTACACCAGGCCCGTGAGGAACACCATGACGCCCGCGACGAGCTTTCCGGGCTGGAACTCATGACGCAGCACGGCTGACCTCCGCCTGTCCGATCGAGACCTGGAGATCCACCATCAGGGTGCCCGCGTTCTCGGCGTCCTTCGTCGGTGGCAGGACGAGGTCACGCTGTTTGCCGGGCGCCACGTCCACGTCCTGGTGGCGCTCGCCGGGAAGCTGCATGTCTCCGAGCGCCACATCGATGCTCACCCGGACCGTCGCGTCCGGCGGCACGATCACCCGTAGCTTGCCCACCCCGACCTCGGCTCTCGTACGCACCGTCTGTCCCTTCGCCACATTCAGCCCGGAGAGGTCGAGCGTGCCCTCACCGGTGCCGAGGTTGTACTTCGGCTCGACCTGGGTCGCCGACACCGGGCTCCAGGTCGTCCGCTTCCAGTGGGTGCCGATGTCATGGGGCATCGCTGTCGCCCCCGCCAGCAGCGCCGCCGTGACCAGCACTGTGAGGATCGAGCCCGCGCCCGTCCGGCCCAGGAACGAGCTGACGGCGATGCCCAGGCCGAGGACGAGCAGCGCGCACGCCAGCCCGGTCTGGAGGCTGGTGCCCAGCGGGTGGTCGTCCCACGTCAGCTGGGTGGCCTGGGCGCCCGCGATCAGCGCGAACAGGAAGGTCCAGCCGCCGATCCAGCGTGGGCCGCGTGGCTTGGGCGCCTCGGCGGGTGGTCTGCGGTCGGGCCGCGGGCCGTGGCCGTAGCTGCCGAGGCCGATGTTGATGGCCGCGGCGACGTCCCGGTCCCGGGAATCCCGTGGCCCCCACAGATATCCCGTCCCGCCGGTGTGCCGGGCGTCCTTGCCGACCGGGTCCCGCCACCAGGACGGGGACCCGGCCGCGACCGGCGGCGCCTTCGGCTCGGGCGGGGCGTCGGCGGCGGCCTGCACGGCCAGCGGGTCGGGGCCGGGTGTCCCGCGCCGCTGCGACCAGTACCCGGCGCCCGCGAGGAGCAGGGAGAGGACCACCGCGAAGGACAGCACGTCGGCGTTCTTCAGCATGGTCAGGAAGACCCCGCAGCCGACCAGCGCGAACAGCACGGCCGCCAGTGCCTGGCCGTTGACCCGGCCGGTCAGCAGCCGCTTGATCTCGTTCTCCTCCTCGTCCTCGTACGGGACGAAGAGCCAGGCGAAGCCGTAGAAGATCAGACCGATGCCGCCGGCGGCGGACAGTACGGCCAGCGTGATCCGGAAAATCACCGGGTCCATGTCGCACCGCTGTCCCAGCCCGGCGCACACCCCGGCCAGCACCTTGTGCGGCCGGTCCCGCCGGAACCGGTGCGGCGCCAGCGGCTCCCGAGGCTCACCCGCCCCCGGACCACCCCCGGCCCCGGCGGGCGGCTCCCCCTGCCACCCCCCGCCTCCGCCCCCACCGGGCGGCCCGCCACCGACCCCGAAGGACCCACCGACCCCGAAGGACCCACCGGCGCCGAAGGCCCCACCGGCCCCGGACGCACCGGCCCCACCGGCCCCGGGCACACCGCCAGTACCCGGCACACCGCCAGTACCGGACGTACCGCCCGCCCCATCCACACCCCCGGCGTCGGCCGAACCCTCGCCCCGAGCCGAACCCTCGCCCCGAGCCGAACCCTCGCCCCGAGCCGAACCCTCGCCCCGAGCCGAACCCTCGCCCCGAGCCGAACCCTCACCCCGCGCCGAACCGTCGGCCGCGGCCGAGCCGTCACCGACCGGCGCCCCCCGACCGGCACCGGTCGGAGCCGAGGCACTGGCCGGGGTGGGGGCCGAGGCACTGGCCGGGGTCGGGGCTGGGGCACTGGTCTGGGTCCGGGTCGGGGCCGCCGGGGCGTCGGTGGGGCCCGACTCGGTCCGGCCGTCCGCTCTTCCCTGCGCGCCCGCGCTCACGTACGCGCGCGATTCCTTATCCGCGGTGGCGGACGCGGTCGCGGCGGACGGGACCGGGCCGGGCCCGGGGTCCGCGGCGTGCTGGTGCTCTGTCATGTGTCCATGGTGACGGCCGAGCCGCCGCCACGGCAGTCGGTACGACCCTGGCCCTTCCCTGATATCGCCCCTGACGCCCGGCCGGGGAAGCGTTCGACGGACCGGCCCGTCGAAGATCAGGGGTGTCTCGGGGGGCAACCCTGATGCTCCGCCCCACCGGTCGTGTGACCATCGATGGCATGCCGGAAGCAGCGACCGCACCACTCGTCGAACCGCGGCCTCCGCGCAAGCTCTACCGCAGTGGCGACGGACGCTGGCTCGGTGGTGTGGCGCGGGGGCTCGCCGGGCATCTCGGGCTGCCCGTGATCTGGGTGCGGCTCGTCTTCGTCGGCCTGTTCATGGCGGACGGCCTCGGCGCCCTGCTCTACGCCGCGTTCTGGTTCTTCGTCCCGCTCGGCGTCGGCGGGGTCGAGGCGCAGAAGCCGCCCGCCTTCGTCTCCACCTCACCCGACGGCCGCCGAAGAATCGTCGCCCGCAAGCCGGACAAGGGCCAGATCGTCGCGCTGCTCCTCATGGTCGTCGTGGCCATGATCTTCGTGGGCAATGTCGATGTGGGCGGCGGTGCCACCTACCTCTGGCCGACCGTGCTCGTCGGCGCCGGTGTCGCTCTCGTCTGGCGGCAGGCGGACAACGCCCGCCGGGCCCGCTGGGTCGAGGTCGGCCGCCGCAAGCGCACCCTCAACCTGCTGCGGGCCGTCGCCGGTGTGCTGCTGGTCACGGTCGGCGTCACCGCCATCTTCGTCCTCCAGGGATCGGCCGCCCACCTCGGCTCGGTCCTCCAGGCGGCGCTCGCCGTCCTCGTCGGCATCACACTCCTCGCCGGGCCGTACCTGGTCCGGATGACCCAGGACCTCTCCGAGGAGCGGCTGATGCGCATCCGCGCCCAGGAGCGGGCCGAGGTCGCCGCACACGTCCATGACTCCGTGCTGCACACCCTGACCCTGATCCAGAGAAACGCGGAGAACGCGAACGAGGTGCGCCGCCTCGCCCGCGCCCAGGAGCGCGACCTGCGCACCTGGCTCTACAAGCCGGAGGGCACCGGCAAGGAGGAGGCCGACGAACCGACCACCCTGGCCGAGGCGGTCCGGCGCAACGCCGCCGAGATAGAGGACAAGCACGGCGTCCCCATAGAGGTGGTCGTCGTCGGTGACTGCCCGCTCGACGAGAGACTGACGGCACAGATGCAGGCCGCGCGCGAGGCAATGGTGAACGCGGCCAAGTACGGTGGCGAGGGCGGCGCCGTCCAGGTCTACGCCGAGGTCGAGGGCCGGACGGTGTTCGTCTCCGTCCGTGACCGCGGCCCGGGCTTCGATCTCGACTCGATACCCGCCGACCGGATGGGCGTCAGAGAATCGATCATCGGCCGGATGGAACGGAACGGCGGGACGGCGCGGCTGCGCGCGGTGCCCGACGGCGGCACGGAGGTCGAGCTGGAGATGGAGAGGGCGGAGAACACGTCATGAGCGACCCGACCGAGGCGAGCGGCAGGTCCGGAGCGGCGGACCCGGCCGAGACGGCGCAGACGGGCGGCACGGCCGGCGGTGCGGGCGAACGGCGGGTGCGGGTGGTGCTGGTGGACGACCACCGGATGTTCCGTACGGGCGTCCAGGCCGAGATCGGCCAGACCGAGCAGACCGGTGTGGAAGTGGTCGGCGAGGCCGCCGACGTGGACCAGGCGGTCACGGTCATCACGGCGACCCGGCCCGAGGTGGTGCTGCTCGATGTGCATCTGCCCGGTGGCGGAGGGGTCGAGGTGCTCCGCCGGTGCGCGCCGCTCATGGCCGACCCCGAGCAGCCGGTGCGCTTTCTCGCGCTGTCGGTGTCGGACGCGGCGGAGGATGTGATCGGCGTGATCCGCGGCGGCGCGCGCGGCTACGTCACCAAGACGATCACCGGCACCGACCTGGTGAACTCCGTGTTCCGGGTCCAGGAGGGCGACGCGGTGTTCTCGCCGCGCCTCGCCGGGTTCGTCCTGGACGCCTTCGCCTCCACCGACGCCCCGCCCGTGGACGAGGACCTGGACCGGCTCACCCAGCGCGAGCGGGAGGTGCTGCGGCTGATCGCCCGGGGGTACGCGTACAAGGAGATCGCCAAGCAGCTCTTCATCTCGGTGAAGACGGTCGAGTCCCATGTCTCGGCGGTGCTGCGCAAGCTCCAGCTCTCCAACCGGCACGAGCTGACGCGCTGGGCGACGGCCCGCAGACTGGTCTGAGCGGGCGGCGCCCGGCCCGGGGGCGGTCGGAGCAACAGGCGGTCGGGGGATCCGTCGGCCAGGGGATCAGGACCCGGCGTTCGGGGCGGCGCGTGGGCCGTACCCGGAAGAAAGGTGCCCCCGCTGACGACGGCGTTGAGGTCGATGGCGACGTGAGTCACCCGTGGACGTCAGACAGACCCTCACCTTGCGTACCTCGCTCCTTACGCGGCGCAGAACAAGGTGCAGGCGAGGGTGGGGAGCTGAAGGTGTGTCGTGCGAGGACGTTTCCCTACGTTCCCGGGGCCGGGGGGCCTTCACACCACCCGGGTCGCGCCCGCGAACGGCATCTGGTCGATCGGCGCCACCCGTACCGGGGCGGACGGGTTCGGGGCGTGGATCATCCTGCCGTCGCCGATGTAGAGGCCGACGTGGCTGATGCCGGAGTAGAAGAAGACCAGGTCGCCGGGGCGCAGCGCGTCGCGGGAGACCCGGCGGCCGGTGTCGATCTGGGCGTAGGTCGTGCGCGGCAGGGCGACCCCGGCCGCGCGGTAGGCGGCCTGCATGAGCCCCGAGCAGTCGAAGGCGTCCGGGCCGGTCGCGCCCCATACGTAGGGGCTGCCGAGCTTCTGACGGGCGTACGAGACGGCCGCGGCGGCCCGGGCGTTGGGTGCGGCGGCGACGGTCATGGGCGTCGCGTTCCCGGTGGCGGGGCCGGACAGCCGGGCGCGGTCCTCGGCGGTGAGCCGGGCGAGCAGTCGGCGGGCCGACGTCAGCTTGCCGTCGATCGTGGCCTTGTGGCGCTCCAGTTCGGCCCGGCGCGAGCTGAGTGCGGCCAGCTCGACGCGGGCGGAACCGCGCAGACGCTCGATCTCGCGCAGCCGCCCGCGGACGCGGGTGACGGCGGCGGACTGCCGGTCGCCCGCCCGCTCGGCGAACGCGGCGCTGTCGAGGAACGCGTCGGGGTCGTCGGAGAGCGCGAGTTGTACGGCGGGGTCGAGCCCGCCGCTGCGGTACTGGGCCGCGGCGCTCGCGCCCAGCGCCTCCCGCTCGGAGTTGAGCCGCTCCTCCTTGCGCGCGGCCTCGTCCTGGAGCAGTCCGAGCCGCTTGCGTGCCTGGTCGGCTTTCTCCTTCGCCCCGTTGTACTGCTCGGTGGCGGCCTCCGCCTCCCGGTACAGCGTGTCGACCTCGGCCTTGACCTGCGCGGGCGTCGGATCGGGTGCGGCGTGCCCGGATCCGTCGAACACCGTGGCGGTCGCGACACCGGCGAGGGCGAGCGTGGCCGCCTTGCGGGCCCTGCCTCCGCCGGCGGAGAGATGTCGGGGCTTGCGGTGCGCTGCCACCTGGACGACACGTCCTTTCGTACGAGGGGATCGGCGTCCGGCGTTCCGGGTGCCGGTCCGCCGGGCGTCTGGGAGAGGACGCTAGAACGCAGGGTGACGGCTCGGTAACGGGATGTACGGAAGTGGCGGCGAGGGATCGAGGGTGACCGTATGTGACCGTGCGGTGGGGCTGGGGGTGATGTCTTCACGGGGGGTGATGACCGAAGTCGGGGAACGGGGGTGCGGAGGGGACAGGCGGTGTTATAGAGAACCGTGGGGCCTGGGGCGGCCGGTGAGTATAAGCCCGGGGTCTGGGCGGGGAGCGGGTGCCCGGGGTCCGGTCGGGCGTGGGGCGCTGGCTAGGCTCCGCCTCCATGGACGTACTCATCCATCTCTTCGTCGGCCTGCACATCATCGGCATCGCCTCGCTGCTCGGTGGGTTTCTCACCCAGATGAAGGCGATGGGCCAGGGCACGGCCCGATTCGTTCCCGCGATGCTGCACGGCGCGCTGACCATGCTGGTCACCGGCGTCATCCTGGTCGGCCTCAACCAGGCCGACGATCAGACGGTCGACAACATCAAGATCGGCGTGAAGCTGGCGCTGCTGGTCGTGATCCTCGGCCTCGTCTACGTCAAGCGGGACGACGAGAAGGTCGACAAGGGCTTGTTCGGTCTGGTCGGGCTGCTGACCACGGCGAACATCTTCATCGCGGTCCTCTGGGTCTGATCCGGGCCTGATCCGGGCCTGATCCGGGCCTGATCCGGGCCTGATCCGGGCCTGATCCGGGCCTGATCCGGGCCTGATCCGGACCTGATCCGGACCTGATCCGGACCTGATCCGGACCTGATCCGGGCCTTGTCCGGTGTGGCCTGGACTGGTCCGAGCGGATCGGATCGGATCGGGGTGGTGGGTCACCGCGTGCCGTCGGGTGAGGGTGTCCGTCGCGCGCTGAGCACCGCACCGGCGCCGACCGCGAGCCAGGCCGCCACGGACACCCACACCAGCACCTCGGACGGCCACCCCCTCAGCCAGGAGACGTCCAGCGCGGAGCCGGCCGGGAGCATCGCCGCGGCCGTCATGCCCATGGGGAACACGGTCGCCCAGCGCCGCACGTCGTAACGCGGCCGGGGGCGGACCAGCTCCGCGACGAGGAGTACGGCGTACCAGGCCAGGGCGAGTGTGAGCACGGCGGTGGTGGTGTCGCGCAGGACGCCCTGGCCGTCGGAGTTCCAGAGGTAGAGGGACGGGCTGTCGGCCAGGACCAGCTGGGACCCGGCCAGTGCCGAGATCGCGAGCCCACCGCCCGCCATCCAGTGGTCGCCCGGCCCCCGCCACACCTGGCGGTAGTCGAAACGGGTCAGGGCGAAGGCGTAGAGGACGAGCCCGAGCCAGAACATCACCATCGCGGCGTGCGCGAGCCAGGCGGACCCCTCCGCCGCCGCGAGCGTGGCACCCAGCACCGCGAGGCCCTCGGTGGCCACACAGCCCAGGAACACCGAGCCCGGCATGTCCGCCCGCCACTGCGCCGCGGCCTGCACGATCAGTACCGGCCACAGCAGCGCGGCCAGCGCCAGCAGGGCCTCGGCGAGGTGCTGCCAGCCGAGCAGGGAGAGCCGGGTACCGAGTACGCCGGTCGCGGCGACGGCGGTGAGCGCGGCGGGCGTCCCGGCGTCCCGCAGCCACCCCGGGCGGTCCCGCAGCAGCCGCGCGGCGAAGTCCGCCGCCAGCGCGATCCACAGGACCCCGGCCACCACCAGCAGGATCCTGGACAGCACCTCGTACCCGGTCAGACGCAGCCCGATCGACACGATGCCGGTCGCCATCACGGCGGCCCCGGCCGCGGGCGGACGCCGCGCCCACCAGGCGCGCGGGGAAGGGGTGGGGGTGCCGGACATGGGCCGATGGTAGGGAGCGCGGAGGCGGGGAGGGCGGGGGCGCGCACGGGCGCCCCCGCAATTCCACGCGGGCGCGCGACGCCGTCGCTGCCATGGCGCTGACCGTCTGCGGCGGTCCCGTGTGGTTTCTACGCCGGGCGTACGGTTCCTACGCCGGGCGTACCACGCTGTGGATCGAGGACTCGCCGTCGTAGAAGATCGACTCCTCCCGTACGTACGCCCCCGGCTTCGGGGCGTGGATCATCTTGCCGTTGCCGATGTAGAGGCCGACGTGGGTGAGGTCGTCGTAGAAGAACACCAGGTCGCCGGGGCGGGCGGCGGAGACGGGGACCGTGGTGCCGGCGTCGACCTGGTCGTAGGTGGTGCGTGGGAGGTCCACGTCGGCGGCCTTCCAGGCGGCCTGGGTGAGGCCGGAGCAGTCGTAGGAGCCGGGGCCGGTGGCGCCCCAGACGTACGGCTTGCCCGTCTGCGCGCGGGCGAACCCGATCGCCTTCTCCGCCTTGGCGGCGTACGAGGCATCGGGAGCAGGGGCGGGGGCGGGGGTCTGGGTGTCGGGGACGGGGGCCGGGCCGCCGCCGGTCGATCCCGACGGCGGGTCCGTGTCGCTCCGCTCCTCCTGGCGCCGCTCTTCCTGGCGGCGCTCCTCTTGGCGGCGTTCTTCCTCCGCCTGCTGCCGGGCCAGTTCCGCGGCCTTGCGCTCGGCCTCCTCCTGCTTCTTCCTCTCGATCTCCGCGAGGCGGGCCTTCTCCTCGGCGGTGAGCCGCGACAGCAGTTCGCGCGCGTCGGAGAGTTTCGTCCGGACCGTCGCCTTGGCCGTCCTGAGATCGCCCTGCGTCTCGGTGAGCGACGCCAGGCTCTCGCTCGCCTCCCGGCGCTTCTCCATGGTCGCGGACTGCTGGGTGAAGTAGTCGTCCACCGCGCTCTTCTGGCGCTCGGTGAGCCGGCCCATGAGCTGGGTCCGGTCGAAGTAGTCCTGCGGGGTGTCCGCGAGCAGGAAGGTCGCGGTGTCGGGGGCGGCGGCCCCGGTGCGGTACTGGGCGGCGGCGTGCGAACCCAGTTCCTCGCGGGCGTCGTTCAGCTTCTGCATGCGCCGGGCGACGTCGTCCAGCAGGGTGTCGACGCGGGTGCGCTGCTTGGCGGTCTTCTCCTTGGCCGCGTTGTACTTCTCCGTCGCCGACTCGGCCTGCCGGTAGAGGTCGTCGACCTTCTTCTCGATCTCCTCCAGGCTCGGCTTGTCGTCCGTGGGGGCGGCGGTGGCGGTCTGGGAGAGCAGGGCGACGGAGGTGAGGGCGGCGGTGGCCAGGACGGGGGTCCGTACACCGGCCACGCGCGGGGCCGAGGGGGACGACTTGCGGTGCGACGCCAAGGAGGCGACTCCTTCCATGGGCCGCCTACCGGGTGAGCTGTCGGGTTCGGGCGGACGGTTCGGAAGGGTTGCCCTACGGTCCCCTCCGCGCGGGAGGTGCGGACCGATTCACCCCGGAGGTTCGGTGGGTCCCCGGCTCCGGTCGCCCACGAGGGCGCGCCGGACTCGGCGGTGGCCGGACGGCCCGGCGGGGTTCGCCGGAGGGGGCCGGTCGGCCTGCCCGGCACGCTAGCCAACTCGTGTGGCACCTGTGAAGGTTGGTGGGTGATATGCCCGATACATTTTCGTGACCTTTCGGTGAGGGGTACGGGGTGTCACGGACGGTGACGGGCTGGGCTGGGCTGGTGTGTGCGGGGCGTTCCGAGTGGCCCGCGACTGCCCGCGCCTGCCCGAGCGGCCCCAGCGCCACCAGCGGCCCCAGCGCCACCAGCGGCCCCGGCGGCCCCAGCGCCACCAGCGGCCCTGGCGGCCCCGGAGCCCCCAGCGGCCCCAGCGGCCCCAGTGGCCCCAGCGCCCCGAGTGGCCCGAGTGCGCCCTTCCGCGCGGGATCTTCGGGAGGCGGCCCGGGTTGTCAGTGGGGCGGCCTAGACTCGGAGAGCGATGAGCAGCCTCTTTGACGACAGCTTCCTGGCGAACCTCCAGGCCCCCCGTGGGCATGAGGAGGAACCTCCGCCTCCGCCCGAGGACGAACACGTACCGGAGCCGGTTCCGGACGATCTGTTCGGCGGAAAGTTCGACACGCCCCCGCCCCGGGACGGGTACTACCGCGACGGAGCCCCGCGCCCCGCCCTCGACCCGGCGGCCCTCCTGGAGGGGCTGAACGAGAACCAGCGCGCGGCGGTGGCCCACTCCGGCACCCCCCTGCTCATCGTGGCCGGTGCCGGCTCCGGCAAGACCCGGGTGCTCACCCACCGCATCGCCTATCTGCTCGCCGAGCGGAGCGTCCACCCCGGCCAGATCCTCGCGATCACCTTCACCAACAAGGCCGCGGGCGAGATGAAGGAGCGCGTGGAGCAGCTCGTCGGCCCGCGCGCGAACGCGATGTGGGTGATGACGTTCCACAGCGCCTGCGTACGGATCCTGCGGCGGGAGTCCAAGCGGCTCGGGTTCACGTCCTCGTTCTCGATCTACGACGCGGCCGACTCCAAGCGGCTGATGGCCCTGGTCTGCCGTGACCTGGATCTCGACCCCAAGCGCTATCCGCCCAAGTCCTTCAGCGCCAAGATCAGCAATCTGAAGAACGAGCTGATCGACGAGGAGGACTTCGCCGCCCAGGCCACGGACGGTTTTGAGAAGACCCTGGCCCAGGCGTACGCGCTGTACCAGTCGCGGCTGCGTGAGGCGAACGCGCTCGACTTCGACGACCTGATCATGACCACGGTCAACCTGCTGCGCGCGTTCCCCGATGTCGCCGAGCACTACCGCCGCCGCTTCCGCCACGTCCTGGTGGACGAGTACCAGGACACCAACCACGCCCAGTACGCGCTGGTCCGCGAACTGGTCGGCACCGGTGAGCACGACGAGTCCACCCCGCCCGGCGAGGACGACCTGCCCCCCGCCGAGCTGTGCGTGGTGGGCGACGCCGACCAGTCGATCTACGCCTTCCGCGGCGCGACGATCCGCAACATCCTCCAGTTCGAGGAGGACTACCCGAACGCGACGACGATCCTGCTGGAGCAGAACTACCGCTCCACCCAGACGATCCTCACCGCCGCCAACGCGGTCATCGAGCGCAACGAGTCCCGCCGCCCCAAGAACCTGTGGACCAACGCGGGCGCGGGCGCGCGCATCACCGGCTATGTCGCCGACACCGAGCACGACGAGGCGCAGTTCGTCGCCGAGGAGATAGACCGTCTCACCGACGCGGGCGAGGCCAAGGCGGGCGACGTCGCCGTCTTCTACCGGACGAACGCCCAGTCCCGTGTCTTCGAGGAGATCTTCATCCGCGTCGGCCTGCCGTACAAGGTCGTCGGCGGTGTCCGCTTCTACGAGCGCAAGGAGGTCAGGGACGTCCTGGCCTATCTGCGGGTGCTCGCCAACCCCGAGGACTCGGTGCCGCTGCGCCGTATCCTCAATGTCCCCAAGCGGGGCATCGGCGACCGCGCGGAGGCGATGATCGACGCGCTCTCCCAGCGCGAGAAGATCAGTTTCCCGCAGGCGCTCAAGCGGGTGGACGAGGCGTACGGCATGGCCGCCCGGTCCACCAACGCGGTCAAGCGGTTCAACACGCTGATGGAGGATCTGCGGACCGTCGTGGAGTCCGGCGCCGGACCGGCCACCGTCCTGGAGGCCGTGCTGGAACGCACCGGCTACCTGGCCGAGTTGCAGGCGTCCACCGACCCGCAGGACGAGACCCGGATCGAGAACCTCCAGGAACTCGCGGCCGTCGCCATGGAGTTCGAGCAGGAGCGCGGTGAGGAGGAGCGGGGCACACTCTCCGACTTCCTGGAGCAGGTCGCGCTGGTCGCCGACTCCGACCAGATCCCGGACGAGGAGGACGGCGCCGGTGTCATCACCCTGATGACCCTGCACACCGCCAAGGGCCTCGAATTCCCGGTCGTCTTCCTCACCGGCATGGAGGACGGCGTCTTCCCGCACATGCGCGCCCTCGGCCAGGCCAAGGAGCTGGAGGAGGAGCGGCGTCTGGCGTACGTCGGCATCACCCGCGCGCGGGAGCGGCTCTACCTCACCCGCTCGGCGATGCGCAGCGCCTGGGGGCAGCCGTCGTACAACCCGCCCTCCCGCTTCCTGGAGGAGATCCCGCCCACCCATGTCGACTGGAAGCGCACGGGTGCCGTCGCGCCCGTCTCCTCCGGGCCGGCCGGGGGCGTGGCGGCGTCGCTGTCGTCGTCCCGCTCCCGCTCGTCGGCGTCCGGCGCCTCGGGCTTCGCCACCCGCAGGACGTCCGAGAAGCCGGTGGTCCCGCTGACGGTGGGGGACCGGGTGACGCACGACCAGTTCGGGCTGGGCACGGTGGTCGGCGTGAAGGGGACGGGGTCGAACGCGGAGGCGACGATCGACTTCGGGGACACCAAGCCGAAGCGGCTGCTGCTGCGGTACGCGCCGGTGGAGAAGCTGTAGCCGGAGGAGGAAGGGCCGTTGCCGGTGCGGGGCGCTGTAGGGCCCGGCACCGGTCGGCTGGGGAAAGGGGCGGTAGGGCCCGGCACCGGTCGGCTCTGAAGGGGGCGGCTCTGAAGGGGCGGTGCTCAGGTCGGGTCGAGGCCGTGGCTGCGCAGCCAGGCCAGCGGGTCCACCGCGGCGCCCCCGCCCGGCCGTACCTCGAAGTGCAGGTGCGGGCCGGTCGAGTTGCCGGAATCACCGGAGTACGCGATGGTGTCGCCGGCCTTGACCGTCGTACCGGAGGCCACCGCGTAGCTGGACAGGTGGCAGTACCAGGTCTCCGTGCCGTCCATCGCCGTGAGGATCACCATCGTGCCGTAGGCGGCGTCGAACTGGGTGCGTACGGTGCCGTCGGTCGCGGCCATCACGGGGGTGCCGTAGGAGACGGGGAAGTCGATGCCGCTGTGCAGGGACATCCAATTGATGCCGGACTGGCCGTAGTAGGCGCTCAGCCCGTTCTGCGCGACCGGGAGGGCGAACTTCGGGCGTTGCCGCTCCTTGCGGGCCGCCTCCTCCGCCGCCCGCTTCTTCTCGGCCGCCTGCGCCGCCTTCAGGTCGATGCGTTCCTGGGTGCGGCTGGCGCGGTCGGCGAAGTCGTCGGCCTCGGCGGTGAGGCCGGCGAGCTGGGTGTCGAGCTGGTTGTTGGCGGCGGCCGGCTTCACCGGCAGTTCGTCGGGCGCGCTGGCCTGGGTCTCTTTGCCGTCGTCGCCGGTCAGCGAGCCCACGGAGGCGGCGGCGATACCCGCGACCCCCATCACACAGGCCGACGGCACGGCGACGGTGAGCAGCGCCGAGCGCTTGGCGGGGGCGCGGCGGCGGGAGCGGGACGCGTTGCGCGCGGCGGCGCGTGAACCGGTCGCGGGGCGGGACTCCTCCTGACCGTCGAGGAGGACTACGGCGGGCAGCTCGCCGGTGGCCGTCAACTCGCCGTCGGCGGAGTGAGGTTGGCCGCCGTGCGGGTCGGGGGCCTCGTCGTAGCCGGTGACCTGTTCGAAGGTGGCGGTCGGCTGTTCGTGGAACGATTCGCCGGACTGCGGCTCGGCGTAGCCGTCCTGGGCGGGGTACTCGCCCTGCTGGCCGTACTCGTCCCCGTGGCTGTACTCGTCCTGGTGGCTGTACTTGTCCCCGTGACCGTAGTCGTCCCCGTGGCTGTAGTCGTCCGGGGCGGCGGAGTTCCACTGGGTGGCGTCGTACGCGCCGGTGTCGAACGCCTGCGTGCCCCACTCCCAGTGCTGGGTGGCGTCGGCCGGGCCGCCGTTCTGGTCGGGCTGGAGCCAGGCGCTCGCGTCCCACTGGCCGCCGGTGTCGCCGGGGCCGGGCTGCGACGGGACGGCGGAGAGGTGCTGGTAGCCGTCGGTCCAGGCGGTGGAGTCGTAGGAGCCGCTGTCGTGGGCGGCCAGGTGCTGGGCCGCGTACGGGTCCTGGTTCAGGGTCTGATGGCTGCCGGTCGACCACTGGGTGGCGTCGTAGGTGCCGGTCGTCAGATGCGGGTCCCCGGGCAGTTCGCCGAAGAGGGGGTCGCCCGCGAAGTCGGGGGACGGCGGGGGCGGGGCGGTGTGATCGGCGCCGATGACCTGGGCGCCGGGGGCAAAACCGTTCGCGGCGTGGGCGCCCTGTGTGGTGAAGTCGCCGTAGGGGGCTTCCTGGCTGCCGTACGACGGGAAAGGCGCCGAGGCTGAGTCGGAAGCCGAAGCCGGGGTGTTCAAAATCCCCGACGGGTGACGGTCGTTCACCAACTTCTCTTTCGCCTCGACAACAGTGGCTGCCAGAGCAGTGCGGCGACTGTACCCGGCGGTATGCGGGCGCGACAATCTTCGCCAGGTTTCCCGCGCTCAGGAAACGGGCATTCGGCCGTGTTTCGGCGGCGCCTGCGCGGGAGTTTGGCTTTGTGTTCGAGGATTGTTCGAAAGCTCGATGCCTGTTGGGGCGCTGTAAATCCGCTGTGCGGGTGGGTTGTTGCGGCAACGACCGGGTGAATCTGGCTTTCCGCTGGTCACGCGGGCGAGTCGGAAGGTCACGCTGAGTCAGGTCTCGGTCGGTCCGGGCGGGCGACCCGGTCGCCGGTGCGGCTAGGCGACGGAGAGGCCACCCCCGGTGGCGGGTCGAGGGGGCGGGGTGGTGGGCGTGTCGCCCGGTGCCGGTGAGCCGTCGTGCGCCGGTGCGCTGTCGTCGAGCGCCTCACGTATCCCGTTCGCGACCGCCGGGTGCACCGGCAGGGCGAGATGGCCGATACCGCTCACCCGTACGTTGTGCGCCAGCAGGTCGGGATGGTCGACGCGGGCCGCCTCCAGTGGGTCCATCAGGTGGTCCAGGTCGCTCCAGAAGCTCACGAACCGGGTGCGGCAGCCGGGCGCCGGGCGGGCCAGGTCGGCGATCACCTCCGAGCCCGGACGCATCTGGCGCACGATCGGATGGGCGTCGGCCAGCGGGACGGCCCGGGTGCCGGAGTGCGGGGTGCCGAGCGTGACCACTGTGCGGACGCGCAGGTCACCGCCGAGGCGCTGGGCGTAGTAGCGGGCGATCAGCCCGCCGAGGCTGTGACCGACGATGTCGACGCGCTCACTGCCCGTGCGGTGGCATATGCCCTCGACATGCCGTCCGAGGAGTTCGGCGGCGGTGCGGATGTCGCAGGTCAGCGGGGAGTAGTTGAGCGAGACCACCTGCTGTCGGCCGTGCTGGGCGAGGGAGCGGCGCAGGAGGACGAAGGTCGAGCGGTTGTCGATGAAGCCGTGCAGCAGGATCACCGGCGGCTTGGGCTCGGGCCCGGTCGGGAGGCGGGTAGGGGCGTCGTCCCCGGCGGGGGCCGGAGCGGGGGCGGCGGTGAGGGGGGCGGGGCGTTCCTGGACGATCCCCGACGGGTAGAGCAGCAGGTGGCCGGCGAGGATCGCCAGGTCCAGCGCGGTGGCCTTGAGCTGGGCCACGGAGAAGCCGGTCGGGCAGTTTCCGACGGGGGCGGACTCACCGGGGTCGTCCCGCGCGCCGGGGTGGACGGGGTGGTCGGGGTGGTCGGGGTGGTCGGCGTCGGCGGGATCGCCGGGATCGACGGGATCGGCGGATTCGCTGGGTTCGCTGCGCCTGCTGGGGCTGCCGGGGCCGCTCGGTCCGCCGGCCTCGCCGGGGCCGCTGGGTCGGCGGGGTCGGCCGGGTCCGCTCGGTCCACTGGGTTTGCCGGGCTCGATGTGCTCGGTGTGCTCGGTGGGTTCATCGGGTTCGCTGGGGAGCAGGTGCTGGTAGAGCGAACGAAAGGGCAGCAGGACTCCGGTGACCTTCATGCCCGACCTCCCGTCGGCACTCCGGGGGACGTCGCTGTCCGCCGTGTGCCCTGGTGGCAGGTCGTCGTCCCCGCGGTGGAGCGGCTCGGGGGCGGGGGAACGACGCACTGTGAAAATGTCCCATGTGTGATTTCCCCCTCGGTCCGGACCATGAAACTGCCGGTTGCGGGATCCTGGAGATAACGTTCGTTCACTTCCTCGCCCGCCCGGACATCGAACGGCGCCCGGAATGCGGGTGGAACAAATGTGTGATAGACGCCGGAAGTACGGCATACCTGTGGTGTGCGGTACCTGTCGGTACCGATGGATGACGTCGCTTCATGGAGGCAGTGATGGGTGTGGCAGCCGGTCCGATCCGCGTGGTGGTGGCCAAGCCGGGGCTCGACGGCCATGACCGGGGGGCGAAGGTGATCGCGCGGGCGCTGCGCGACGCCGGTATGGAGGTCATCTACACCGGGCTCCACCAGACGCCCGAGCAGGTCGTGGGCACCGCGATCCAGGAGGACGCCGACGCGATCGGGCTGTCCATCCTCTCCGGCGCGCACAACACGCTCTTCTCCGCCGTGATCGACCTGCTCAAGGAGCGGGACGCGGCGGACATCCTGGTCTTCGGCGGCGGGATCATCCCCGAGGAGGACATGGCCGGGCTGAAGGCCAAGGGCGTCGCCGCGATCTTCACGCCGGGGGCGACGACGACGGAGATCGTGGAATGGGTGAGGGCGAACGTGCGGCAGCCCGCGGCGTCCTGAGCGGCGGGGCGGGGCGGGGCGGTGTGGTGACGTGGACGGGGCGCCCGGGGCCGCGCAGGAACCGGGGCGCGGCGGACCGGCCCCGGTCAGGGCGTCAGCTCCGCCGCCATCGCCGCCCGCAGCCGTAGCGTCGTGACCAGGCGTTGGAAGGCTTCCGACCAGTAGCCGCCCGCGCCCGGTGACGCGTCCTCCGGTTCCTCCGGCGGGGCGAGCAGCCCGTCGAGGCGGCCGGCCTCCGCCGGGTCGAGGCAGCGTTCGGCCAGGCCCATGACCCCGCTGAAGCTCCAGGGGTAACTCCCGGCGTCCCGCGCGATGTTGAGCGCGTCCACCACCGCCCCGCCGAGCGGCGCGGCCCACGGCACCGCGCACATCCCGAGCAACTGGAACGCCTCCGACAGCCCATGGGCCGCGATGAACCCGGCGACCCACTCCGCGCGCTCCGGCGCCCCCAGCGTGCCGAGCAGTCTGGCCCGCTCCGCCAGCGACACCGCGCCCGGACCCCCCGCCTCCGGCGCGGAGGGGACGCCGAGCAGCGCCCGCGCCCACGACGCGTCCCCCTGCCGTACGGCCGCCCGGCACCACGCCGCGTGCAACTCGCCCCGCCAGTCGTCGGTCACCGGCAGCGCCACGATCTCCTCCGGTGTCCGGCCGCCCAGCCGCTCCGGCCAGGTCGCCAGCGGCGCCGCCTCCACCAACTGCCCGAACCACCACGACCGTTCCCCCCGCCCCGCCGGTGCCTTGGGGACCACTCCGTCCCGCTCCATGCCCGCGTCGCACTCGTGCGGGGCCTCGACCACGAGGGACGGCGTCTCACGCAGCCGGTCCAGCGCCACGCAGGCCCCCGCCCGGACCGCCATCCGCCCGGCGAGCGCCGAACCGGGCAGTGCCGACAGCAACTCCGCCGCCGTCGCCCGCACATTGCGGCTGCGGTCGGCCAACGCCTGCTCCAGGAACGGCTCGTCCGCCTCTCCCAGTTCCGTGCGCAGCGAGTCGAGGAACATCAGCCGGTCCTCGGCCCGCTCCGTCTGCCAGGTCGTGGCGAGCAGTTCCCGCGCGGCAGCGGGCGTACGGGCGCGTATCGAGGCCAGCAGGGCGACCCGCTCCGCGAACAGCCCCTCCTCCCACAGTCTCCGCACCCGCTCTCCGTCGGCCGGGTCCGGCAGCGCCGCGCCTCCGCCCGGGGTCGAACGCAGCGCGAACCTCCAGTCCGGGTTGAGTCGCGCCAGCCACAGCGCGCGCTCGCCCGCGAAGGTCAGTGCCGCGGGGCGCAGATCGGTACGTCCCCGGGCCGCGTCCAGCAGCGCGGGCAGTGACTGCGGGGGTGCCGCGTACCCGTGGGCGTTCGCCATGGCCAGCCACTGCGGGAGCAGTTCCATCAGGTCGGGGGCGGTGCCGCGGCGGCTGCCGCCGACCGTGCCGGGCCGGTCGGTGAGCAGTTGGACCAGCCGCCGGGCCGCCGCCGGGGGCAGCGCCGGGCGCGGGTCCCCGGGCGCGGGGTCCGGCCGCCGCGCCGCCCGCGCGGGCCGCAGCCCCGCCCGCCGCCGCAGGGTCTCGACGGCTGCCGCGTCCAGCAGGGCCGTCGGCGCGTCCCGGCCCGGCGCCACCGCGCCCGGCGTACGCCGGTCCGTGCCGAGCAGGGCCGCGGTGACGAGGTCTTCCCAGGTGGGGTCGGTGTGCGGGGCGGGGGTCCGCTGCATGACGGCTTCCTTTCCGTGAGCGGTCGGCCGAGGTCGGAGGTCCGGGGTCCGGGGGTTCCGGGGTTCCGGGGTCAGGGTCCTGGGGTCCCGGGGTTCCGAGATCCGGGTCCCAGGGTTCCGGGGTTCCGAGGTCCGCGGTCCCGGGGTTCCGAGGTCCCGGGTCCCGGGGTCTGCGGTTCTGGTGCCTGAGGTCTGAGGGTTCTGTGGAGGCGTCCGGGCGGTGTCAGGTGAGCGGTACGGCCTCCCCCGCGCCGTCGGGCCAGGCGGTCAGGGGGTGGAAGCCCTGGTGGCCGCATTCGCCGAAGATCGTGAGCGGGGCGCCGCCGGAGAGGGCTGCCAGGCGCCAGAGACCGGCCCGGTTGTGGGCCGCCCGGGTGAGCGGCAGGGCCGTGTCCTCATGGGCGTCGGCCAGTTGCCAGGTGTCGCCGTCCGGGGTCGGTATCACCCCGCCGAGGGTGACCGGCACCGCGTCCAGCCAGGGGTCGTGCCGCAGGGCCTCGCCGTAGCGGGCGGCGGCTTGTGCGGTGGACAGGCCGAGGGGTCGTACGGAGGTGGGGGACGGGGGCGTGAACTGCTCACCCAGGGCCGCCCGTAGCCGGTGGGCGCCGGGGTAGGGGGTCAGCTCGGCGTCCAGGGCGAGGCCGACCGGCAGGGCGAGGTCCGGGGCGCGGCCCGCGGCGCCGTAGGAGAGGAGCAGCGCCGTACGGTCCGAGCCGGTGCCGTGGAGCCAGATACGGCGGGTGGTCAGCTTCGGGTCCCCCGTGTCGTACTGGGCGAGGACCAGCCAGCGGTCGCGGACCGGCGGCCCGTCGGCGGAGGCGGGCAGACCGACGCGGGAGCGGACCGTGGCCGCCAGGTCGTCCGGGAGCAGCTCACGGCGGAGCCAGCCCTGGTCGAGGAGGTGGAGCAGCGCGCACTCCTCCAGCAGCCGCACCGGCCAGCCCGGACCGGACGCGGGTATCGCCCCCAACTCCCGCACCCGTGCCGCCAGTCCGGGTGCCTGGGCATCGACCATGCGGGCCGCCGTCTCCTCCCACAGCCCGTACCCCGCCTGCTCGGCGGAGGCCAGGCCGCCGCGCAGCAGATCGGCGAGGCGCTGCTCCAACTCGGTCGCGCCCGCGGTGACCCGCTCGGCCCGGCGCTCCGCCCGGCGCCGGGCCGCCTCCGGGTCGGCCGTGGCGCCACCGCCCGAGGCGCCGCCCTCCTCGGCCCGCTCCTTCGCCGCCCGCTCCCTTCTCTCCCTCGCCCACTGCCCGGCCCAGTCCGGTACCTCCTCCTCCGGCCCCTCCGGCACCGCCCCGTCCCCACTCGCCCAGAGCAGCAGCAGCCCGAGCGCGTGCTTGCACGGGAACGTGCGGCTCGGACAACTGCACATGTACGCCGGTCCGGCGGCACCGGCGAGGTCGACCGCCGTCCGGTACGGCGTGCCGCCGCTCCCCTTGCACTGCCCCCACACCGTCCCCTCACCCGAACTGCCCGCCCCGGACCACGGACCGGCCGCGCCGAGCTTGCTCCCCGCCGCGCGTGACGCCACGTCAGGTGCCAGTGCCAGCACCTGGTCCGCCGTCCAGCGCACCCCCTGACGATTCATGTCTTCGACGGTAGATCCCCCCACTGACAATCGCCCTCGGCGTCAGCGTTTTCGCAGGTCAGAGCCGATTGTCAGTGGTGGGGTGCAAGGTGGAACCAGATCCGAACCGGCCGAGTTGGAGGGGGCCTCAGCCATGACCATGTCCATCGGAGCGAAGTCCGTCGAGTCGAACGGGGCGGCGATCAGGCCGCACGCCGAGAACGCCTTCGCCGGTGAACTCGCGGCGCTGGCGGCGCAGGACGACCGGCCGCGCCCGGCCCGCTGGAAGCTGTCGCCGTGGGCGGTGACGACCTATCTGCTCGGCGGCACCCTGCCCGACGGCACGGTGGTCTCGCCGAAGTACGTGGGCCCGCGCCGCCTGGTCGAGGTGGCCGTCAGCACCCTCGCCACGGACCGCGCCCTGCTGCTGCTCGGTGTGCCCGGCACGGCGAAGACGTGGGTGTCCGAGCATCTCGCCGCCGCCGTGAGCGGGGACTCGACCCTGCTGGTGCAGGGCACGGCGGGCACCCCGGAGGAGGCCATCCGCTACGGCTGGAACTACGCGCAGTTGCTGGCCAACGGCCCCAGCCGTGAGGCTCTCGTGCCCAGCCCGGTCATGCGGGCGATGCGGGAGGGGATGACGGCCCGGGTGGAGGAGCTGACCCGGATCCCGGCCGATGTGCAGGACTCGCTCATCACGATCCTGTCGGAGAAGACCCTGCCGATACCGGAGCTGGGCTCCGAGGTGCAGGCCGTGCGCGGCTTCAACCTCATCGCCACCGCCAACGACCGCGACCGCGGGGTCAACGACCTGTCCAGCGCCCTGCGCCGCCGCTTCAACACGGTCGTGCTGCCGCTGCCGGAGAGTGTCGAGGCGGAGGTCGACATCGTCTCCCGCCGGGTGGACCAGATCGGCCGCTCCCTCGAACTGCCCGCCGTACCGGACGGTATGCAGGAGATCCGCCGGGTGGTGACCGTCTTCCGTGAGCTGCGCGACGGGGTCACGGCGGACGGGCGTACGAAGCTGAAGTCGCCCAGCGGCACGCTGTCCACGGCCGAGGCGATCTCCGTGGTGACCCATGGGCTCGCCCTCGCCGCCCACTTCGGTGACGGTGTGCTGCGCTCGGGCGATGTGGCGGCGGGCATCCTCGGCGCGGTCGTCCGGGATCCGGCGGCGGACCGTGTGGTGTGGCAGGAGTACCTGGAAGCGGTGGTCCGCGAGCGGGACGGCTGGACGGACTTCTACCGGGCCTGCCGGGAGGTCAGCGCGTGAACACGGCGCCGCGCGGGGGCGGGGCGGAGCCGCTGCTGCTGGGGGTGCGGCATCACGGGCCCGGGTCCGCGCGGGCGGTGCGGGCGGCGCTGGAGGCGGCGGAGCCCCGGGTGGTGCTGATCGAGGGCCCGCCCGAGGCGGACGGGCTGGTCCCGCTGGTCGCCGACCCGGACATGCGTCCGCCGGTCGCGCTGCTCGCCCACGCGGTGGACGAACCCGGAGGCTCGGCGTTCTGGCCGTTCGCCGAGTTCTCACCGGAGTGGATCGCCCTGCGCTGGGCCGTGGAGCGAGGGGTACCGGCCCGTTTCATCGACCTTCCGGCCACGCACACGCTGGTGTGGGGCAGGGGAGAGGACACCGACGGAGAGCCCGATACCAATGCCGATACCGATACCGATACCGATACCGATGCCAATGCCGATGCCGGTCAGGGCGATGGCGCCGGTGTCGGTGAGGTGCGGATCGATCCGCTGGCCGCCCTCGCGGAGGCCGGGGGCTACGACGACGCCGAGCGGTGGTGGGAGGACGTCGTGGAGCACCGGGGGCCGGCTGGGGGCGGCCCGGGGGATGTGTTCGCGCCGTTCGCGGTGCTGGAGGAGGCGATGGGGGCGCTGCGGGAGACGTACGGCAGTGCCGGGGACGACCGGGATCTCGTCCGCGAGGCGTACATGCGGCTCCAGGTGCGGGCGGCGCAGCGGGAGTTCGGCGGGGGCGTGGCCGTGGTGTGCGGGGCCTGGCATGTCCCGGCGCTGCGGGCGAAGGCGGCTGTCGCGGCGGACCGGGCGCTGGTGAAGGGGCTGCCGAAGGTCAAGGCGGATTTGACCTGGGTGCCGTGGACGTACCGGCGGCTGGCGCGGGCCGGGGGATACGGGGCGGGGATCGAGTCGCCGGGCTGGTACGGGCATCTGTTCGCGGCGCCGGACCGGCCGGTGGAGCGGTGGCTGGCCAAGGTCGCGGGGCTGCTGCGGGCCGAGGACCGGATGGTGTCGTCCGCCCATGTGATCGAGGCGGTGCGGTTGGCGGAGACGCTGGCGGCGGTGCGGGGCAGGCCGCTGCCGGGGCTCGGCGAGACGACGGACGCGGTGCGGGCGGTGATGTGCGAGGGCTCGGACGTGCCGCTGGCGCTGGTGCGGGACCGGCTGGTGGTGGGGGAGGTACTGGGGGAGGTGCCGGAGTCGGCTCCGGCGGTGCCGTTGCAGCGGGATCTGGAGCGGTCGCAGCGCAGGCTGCGGTTGAAGCCGGAGGCGCGGGAGCGGGAGTTGGAGCTGGACCTGCGCAAGGAGACCGACGCCGGGCGCAGCAGGCTGCTGCATCGGCTGCGGCTGCTGGGCGTGGAGTGGGGGGAGCCGGCCCGGTCCCGGGGGAGTACGGGGACGTTCCGGGAGACGTGGCGGCTGCGGTGGGAGCCGGAGTGGTCGGTGCGGGTCGCCGAGGCCGGGGTGTGGGGGACGACGGTGCTGGGCGCGGCCACGGCGAAGGTGGAGGCCGACGCGGTGGCGGCGCCGGGGCTGGTCGGGGTGACGGCGCTGGCGGAGCGGTGTCTGCTGGCCGAACTGCCCGACGCGCTTCCGGTGGTGATGCGGATCCTCACGGACCGTGCCGCGCTGGACGCGGACGTCGGCCATCTCGCGCAGGCGCTGCCCGCCCTGGTCCGTGCCCTGCGCTACGGCGATGTGCGCGGCACGGACGTCCGGGCGCTGGCCGGGGTCGCGGCGGGCCTTGCCGAGCGGATCTTCGTCGGCCTGCCCCCGGCCTGCACCGGCCTCGACCGTGACGCGGCCGAGGAGATGCGGCGGCATGTGGACGCGGTGCACGGGGCGGTGGGGCTGCTCGAAAGAGAACTCGGCCAAGAGGAGGAGAGGGTGCCCGACCCGACCGCCGCCGGGGGGATCCGGGGGCGTTGGCGGCGGGTGCTCGGGGTGCTGGCTGGGCGGGACTCCGCGCCCGGGGTGGTACGGGGGCGGGCGGCTCGGCTGCTGCTGGACGACGGGGGCCTGGAACCGGACGCGGCGGCCCGTCTGATGGGGCTGGCGCTGTCGGCGGGGACGCCGCCGGGGGAGGCGGCGGCGTGGATCGAGGGGTTCGTCGGGGGCCATTCCGGCGGCGGGATGCTGCTGGTGCACGACGAGCGGTTGCTGGGGCTGGTCGACGCCTGGCTGACGGGGGTGCCGGAGGCGGCGTTCACGGATGTGCTGCCACTGCTGCGGCGGACGTTCGCGGAGTACGAGACGGGGGTCCGGCGGACCCTCGGGGAACTGGTGAGACGCGGCCCCGGGGAGCGGGCGGCGGCGGTCGGGGCGGGGCCCGGGATCCCCGGGTTCGCGGACGGGCTCGATGCGGGGCGGGCCGACGCGGTGATGCCGGTGGCACGGCTGCTGCTGGGCGTGGGGGACGGACCGAGAAACGGAACCGTGGGGGTGGGGGCGTGACGGACGACAACGGCGACATGACGGCCGGGACGACCGGTACGAGCGAGACAATCGGGACGACCGGTACGAGCGCGACGGCCGGGACGACTGGTACGAGCGCGACGGCCGGGACGACTGGTACGAGCGCGACGGCCGGGACGACCGGTACGAGCGAGACAGCCGGGACGGCCGGTATGACCGGTACGGCCGGGACGGCCGACGCCGTCAGCCGGGAGCGGTTGCGGCGGTGGCGGTTGGTGTTGGGGGGCGAGGCGGCGGACGGTACCGGGCACGGGCTTGCCGGGCGGGACGCGGCCATGGACTCCGCGCTCTCCTCGCTCTACGGGAAACGGGATACCCGCGAGGCGCGGGAGAGGAAGGAGCGGTCGGCCGGGCTGGGGGCCTCGGCGCCGGCCGTGGCGCGCTGGCTCGGGGACATCCGTACGTACTTTCCCTCGTCCGTGGTGCAGGTGATGCAGCGCGACGCCATCGACCGCCTCGGGCTGTCCACCCTGCTCCTGGAGCCCGAGATGCTGGAGGCGGTCGAGGCCGACGTGCATCTCGTGGGCACGCTGCTCTCCCTCAACCAGGCCATGCCGGAGACGACCAAGGAGACCGCGCGTGCCGTCGTGCGCAAGGTGGTCGAGGACCTGGAGAAGCGGCTGGCCACCCGTACGAGGGCCACGATCGCCGGGGCGCTCGACCGCAGCGCCCGGGTCAGCCGGCCCCGTCACCGGGACATCGACTGGAACCGCACGATCGCGGCCAACCTCAAGCACTACCTCCCGGAGCACCGGACAGTCGTGCCGGAGCGGCTCGTCGGGTACGGGCGGGCGTCGCAGTCGGTGAAGAAGGAGGTCGTGCTCTGTGTCGACCAGTCGGGGTCGATGGCGGCGTCCGTGGTGTACGCGTCGGTGTTCGGGGCGGTGCTGGCGTCGATGCGGTCGATCCGGACGCGGCTGGTGGTGTTCGACACGGCGGTGGTGGATCTGACCGACCAGCTGGACGACCCGGTGGATGTGCTGTTCGGTACGCAACTCGGGGGCGGTACGGACATCAACCGGGCGCTGGCCTACTGCCAGCGGCAGATCACCCGCCCGGCGGAGACCGTCGTCGTACTGATCAGCGATCTCTACGAGGGCGGGATACGCGACGAGATGCTCAAGCGGGTGGCGGCGATGAAGGCGTCGGGGGTGCGGTTCGTGACGCTGCTCGCGCTGTCCGACGAGGGGGCGCCCGCCTACGACCGGGAGCACGCGGCGGCGCTGGCCGCGCTGGGGGCGCCGGCCTTCGCCTGCACCCCCGACCTGTTCCCGGACGTCATGGCGGCGGCGATCGAGAGACGCCCGCTGCCGATACCGGAGCCGTGAGCCCGGAGCCGTGAGCCGTGAACCCGGAGCCGTGACCGGAGCCGTGACCGGGGCCGTGACCGGAGTGGTGGCCGGAGCCGTGAATCCGCAGGCGGGAGGCGCCTTCGGCGGCACTGCGTGCCACACTTCGCGGCATCATGTGACGGGTATCACCGCTCAGGTGTGACTCTCGATTTAGGGGCGTTCCGGAAGCAGCGATAACCTGCGAGACGGACATGCCGCGCGCTCGGACACCGTGTGCGCATCCCCTGTGACCCATGCGGACGTCACGTTGCCCTTCGCGGCACGCCCACGCATCCAACGACCGCGAGATCACTGATAGGGACGGAAGCGCGTGGACCTGTTCGAGTACCAGGCGAGGGACCTCTTCGCCAAGCACGATGTACCGGTGCTGGCCGGTGAAGTCATCGACACGCCTGACGCGGCGCGCGCAGCCACCGAGCGTCTGGGCGGCAAGTCTGTCGTCAAGGCGCAGGTGAAGGTCGGTGGTCGTGGAAAGGCCGGTGGCGTCAAGCTGGCCGCCACCCCGGACGAGGCCGTCGCCCGCGCGACGGACATTCTCGGCATGGACATCAAGGGCCACACGGTCCACAAGGTGATGATCGCCGAGACCGCGCCGGAGATCGTCGAGGAGTACTACGTCTCCTTCCTCCTCGACCGCGCCAACCGCACCTTCCTCTCCATCGCCTCCGTCGAGGGCGGCATGGACATCGAGGAGGTGGCGGCCAACCGTCCGGAGGCCGTCGCCAAGACCCCGATCGACGCCATCGACGGTGTGACGCCGGAGAAGGCCCGCGAGATCGTGGCCGCCGCGAAGTTCCCGGCCGAGGTCGCCGACAAGGTCGCGGACGTGCTGGTCACGCTGTGGGATGTCTTCATCAAGGAGGACGCCCTCCTGGTCGAGGTGAACCCGCTCGCCAAGGTCGCCTCCGGTGAGGTGCTCGCGCTCGACGGCAAGGTGTCGCTGGACGACAACGCCGAGTTCCGGCACCCGGACTTCGAGGCGCTCCAGGACAAGGCCGCGGCCAACCCGCTGGAGGCCGCCGCCAAGGAGAAGAACCTCAACTACGTCAAGCTGGACGGCGAGGTCGGCATCATCGGCAACGGTGCCGGGCTGGTCATGTCCACCCTGGACGTCGTGGCGTACGCCGGTGAGAACCACGGCGGCGTCAAGCCGGCCAACTTCCTGGACATCGGCGGTGGCGCTTCCGCCCAGGTGATGGCCAACGGTCTGGAGATCATCCTCGGCGACCCGGACGTCAAGTCCGTCTTCGTCAATGTCTTCGGCGGCATCACCGCCTGTGACGAGGTCGCCAACGGCATCGTCCAGGCCCTTCAGCTGCTCGCGGACCGCGGCGACGCGGTCACCAAGCCGCTCGTCGTCCGTCTGGACGGCAACAACGCCGAACTGGGTCGCAAGATCCTCACCGACGCCGACCACCCGCTGGTCCAGCGCGTCGACACCATGGACGGCGCGGCCGACAAGGCCGCCGAGCTGGCCCACGCCGCGAAGTAAGCACTCAGGACGAGGACACAACACACCATGGCTATCTGGCTCAACAAGGACAGCAAGGTCATCGTCCAGGGCATGACCGGCGCCACCGGCATGAAGCACACCAAGCTCATGCTCGGCGACGGCACCAACGTCGTGGGCGGGGTGAACCCGCGCAAGGCGGGCACCAGCGTGGACTTCGACGGCACCGAGGTACCCGTCTTCGGGACCGTCAAGGAGGCCATCGAGAAGACCGGCGCGGACGTCTCCGTCATCTTCGTGCCGGAGAAGTTCACCAAGGACGCGGTCATCGAGGCCATCGACGCCGAGATCCCGCTGGCCGTCGTGATCACCGAGGGCATCGCCGTGCACGACTCGGCGGCGTTCTGGGCGTACGCGGGCAAGAAGGGCAACAAGACCCGCATCATCGGTCCGAACTGCCCGGGCATCATCACCGTCGGTCAGTCGAACGTCGGCATCATCCCCGGTGACATCACCAAGCCGGGCCGTATCGGTCTGGTCTCGAAGTCCGGCACGCTGACGTACCAGATGATGTACGAGCTGCGGGACATCGGCTTCTCGACCGCCGTCGGCATCGGTGGTGACCCCATCATCGGCACCACGCACATCGACGCGCTCGCCGCGTTCCAGGACGACCCCGACACCGACCTGATCGTGATGATCGGTGAGATCGGCGGCGACGCCGAGGAGCGGGCCGCGGCCTTCATCAAGGACAACGTGACCAAGCCGGTCGTCGGCTACGTCGCGGGCTTCACCGCGCCCGAGGGCAAGACCATGGGCCACGCGGGTGCCATCGTCTCCGGCTCCTCCGGTACGGCGCAGGCCAAGAAGGAGGCCCTGGAGGCCGCGGGCGTGAAGGTGGGCAAGACGCCGACCGAGACCGCCCAGCTCGCGCGCGAGATCCTGGCCGGCTGAGGCATCGGCCGGCTGCCGGTAGGCCCGTTCCCCGCCCCGGGGACGGGCCTACCGCCGTTTGCGCACGCGCGACCGGGGCGGCGAAGGGGGCAGGTCATCCGGCTTGCGGCGTCAGCCGTTCGGGGCCGGCCGCCAGTGCCTCGCGCAGCTTCCGGCGGAGTTCGACCTGCTCCTCCGACAGCGGCCCGGGTGCCGACTTGGGCGGTACGCCCCGGACGGTCTCACCGGGGGAGACCGGTGGCTCGTACTGGGTCGGAGCGGTCTTGAGGGTGAGGGCCGTCGCCCCGATCAGGGCGACCGTGAAGGCGACGGCGGCCCGGGTCCAGAAACGGGCCCGGCGTTCGCTCTCCGCGCGGACCACCGGCGGGCGCGGGGCGCGCAGCCGTTCGTTGGAGGCCAGCTGGGTGAGCCGGTCGTGCAGCACGGACGGGTCGGACAGATCCGGCAGCCGTTCGGCGACCGCCTCGCGCGCGTGCATCAGCCGGTTCGCCGCCGCCGGGGTGCTCGCCTCCGTCTCCGCCGCCGTGTCGGCCAGCCCGAGGCCCACACCGTCGTAGAGCAGCAGGGTGCGGCGGTACGGCGTCGGCAGGCGCAGGAGGGTGCTGAGCAGCGCGCGGTCCTGCGCGTCCGCCGGGGGTGGTTCGGGGTGGCGGTAGCGGGGGCGGTAGCGGTGCCAGGGGGAGAGGGCGTACTCGTACGCCGCCGCGCGGACCCAGCCCGCCGGGTCCCGGTCCAGCGCCACCTCGGGCCAGCGCCCCCACGCCTGCTGGAACGCCCGCTCGACCGACTCCCGGGCCAGTTCACGCCGACCGCACAGCAGATACGCCTGCCGGACGAGGGCCGGGGCGCAGAAGGTGTAGAGGGCGTCGAACGCCTCGCCGGGGGTCTGGTCCCGGAGGGCCGGTTCCTCCCCGGGGTCGGCGGCCACGGGGGCGGCGATCACGGTCACGGTCTGGGTGGCGGCCGGCCTCGGCGGCGCCTGACGTACCTGCATGCGCAGTGGCTCCTGACGTGCCGTCACGTACGTGTTCGAGGTCCCGCCGACCGACGCCCCGACGCTCGACGCCCCGACGCTCGACGCCCCTGCGTTCGACGCCCCTAGGGTCGGCGCCCCGACACCCGGCGTCCCGACCGTGGGTGTCCCGCTGCTCGATGGACTGGTGTTCGGGGTCTGAGTGTTGAGTGTCTGAGTGTTCGGGGTTGGGGTGCTCGGCTTCGGGTCGTCCGAGGTCCCGCCCGCTGACACCCCGTCGGCCGCCGCCGCAGCCGTGGTCACCGCCGAAGCCACCGCACCCGCACCCGCACCTGTACCCGCACCCCCACTCGTGGCCCCAGCCCCTGCCGTCGCCGCCGCGGGCGAGGGGGTCGAGGTCGGCTTCGCCGTGTCCCCCGCGAGGCGGGCCAGCAGCTTCGCGTAGGCGTCGCGCTTGCGGCCCCGTGGAGTCGTACGGCCGTTCTCCCAGGCACGTACCGTCTCCCGGGTGACGCCGACCTGGGAGGCGAGCTGAGCCTGTGTCAGCGCGGCGGCCTCGCGCAGGCGTCGGCACTCCTTGGGCGGGGGGAGCGGAGTGGCAGGGCTCTGTGTCACAGGGCGCCCCTTCGCTCGAAAAAGTACATAAACATATATTGGGCGACACTTCGGAGGTTCGCCTGTTACGACGGGAAAGAGCGTGTCGTTGGGAGCATGGCGCTCGTGATGCCGATGACCGATCGCCGAGCCCCGTTGCCGTCACCCTTGTCGAGGCCCCGGCGTGGCCGTTCACCCGGACTGGTCGCGAGCCTGCTGGGCGGCGCGGTCGCGGCCGGGCTGGGGCTCGGCTCGTTCGCCGTGCTGGTGATGATGCTGTGGATCAGCTCGCCGTACCCCGACAGCGGCCCGAGCGGTGCCCTCCATGTCGCCGCCGCGCTCTGGCTGCTCGCGCACGGCGTGGAACTCGTCCGCGTCGACACCCTCTCCGGTGTCCCCGCGCCGATGGGCGTCACCCCGCTGCTGCTGCTCGCCCTGCCCCTCTTCGTGCTGCACCGCGCCGCGCGGGACGCGGTCGACCGGGCTGCCGAGGGCCACACCCCGTCCTCCGCCCGTACGGCGTGGACCGGCGTCGTCCTCGGCTACCTCACGGTCGGCGCGGCAGCCGCCCTCTACGCCGACGGTGGGGTGCTGCGCCCTTCGTGGACGTGGACCGCCGGATGCGTACCGCTGGTCGCGGCGGTGTCGGCGGGTGCCGGGGTCTGGACGGCGTACGGCCGCCCGCACCAGCCCGTCGACCGGCTGCTCAGACTGCTGCCGCGCCCGCTGTGCCGCCGGCTCTTCCCGCTCGCGGCGCGGGAGCGTTTCGGGGAGGCGGTCCGGGCGGCGATCGCCGGTACGGCTGTCCTGGTCGGCGGTGGATCACTGCTGGTCGCGGCGGCGCTGGTCTGGCACGGGGAGGCGGCGGGCGAGGGGTTCGCGCGGTTGACGGAGGGCTGGTCGGGGCGGTTCGCGGTGCTGCTGCTGAGTGTGGCGCTGGTACCGAACGCGGCGGTGTGGGGTGCTTCGTACGCCCTCGGCCCCGGCTTCCTCCTCGGTGTGGGCCACGGGGCCAGTCCGCTGGCCTCCGCCCCCGGTCCGCTGCTGCCGCCGTTCCCGCTGCTGTCCGCCGTCCCGGCCGACGGTCCCGGCACCCCGCTGACCTGGTCGACGGCCGCGCTGCCCGTGGTGGCCGGGGTGACGCTGGGGTGGTTCGTGGCGAGCGCGGCGGTACGGGTCCCGGCGCCCGACGCCGGTGATACGCCCGCACCCGCCTGGTCGGCCCGGCGTACGACCGTCGTCGCCGCGCTGGCCGCGCTGCTGTGCGGTGCTGCCCTCGCCCTGCTCGCCGCCCTCGCCGGGGGCCCGCTGGGCGTGGCGGCGCTGGCGGACTTCGGGCCGGTGTGGTGGCAGGTGGGCGCGGCGGCCCTGGCCTGGTCGACGGTGACGGGCCTTCCGACGGCCCTCACCGTACGGGGCTGGCGTCTGCGGTGTGAGCGGCGCAGGCCGGTCCGTGCCGCGAAGGCCGCGGCGAGGACGGCCACCCGGGCCGACCGGGCCGACCGGGCCGCGAAGGCCGCCAAGGCCGCCAAGGCCGCCAAGGCTGCCAAGGCTGCCAAGGCCGATAGGGCTGCCAAGGCCGCAAAGGCCGCAAAGGCTACGAAGGCCACCGAGGCCGCCAAGGCGAAGAAGGCCAGAAAGGTCAAGGCGGCCAAGGAGACCGACGCGACCAAGGAGGCCAAGGCGACCAAGGGAGCCAAGGAGGCCAAGGGGGCCAAGAAGGCCAAAGAGGTCCGAGAGGCCGAGGAGGCCAGAGAGGCCCGTGAGGCCCGTGAGGCCAAGGGGGCTGTGGGGGCTGTGGGGTCCAAGGAGCCCACGCCCCCCGCCTCCGGGATCTCCTACGAGGAGCCGTACGGCCTGTTGCCCGTCGTCGGCCCGTCGAGGCCCCCGATCCCACCGGCCCCGGTCGTGCCACCGGTCCCGGACACGCCAGGTCCGGACACCCCGGTCCCGGTCGCTCCGGTGCCGGTCACTCCGCCGGTGGTGGTCCCGCCGGTGGCGGCCCCGCCGGTCGCCTCAGCCGTTCGCGAGCCCTTGGTGCCCCCTGTGCCCCCTGAGTCCCAGGACCCTCCGGGGCCTCCGGGGCCTCCGAAGCCCGCGGACCTGCTGCCGCCCACGCACAGGGCCCAGATCACGAAGCCGGCGATCGCGATCACCACGACCGACCAGAGCGGGTAGTACGGCAGCGACAGGAAGTTGGCGAGGATGACGAGCGCGGCGATGGCGACGCCGGACGCGCGTGCCCACATCGCGCCCGTGAACAGCCCGAAGCCGACAAGGACGGCGACGATGCCGAGCGCGAGATGGATCCAGCCCCAGCCGGTGAGGTCGAACTTGAACACGTAGTCGGGGGTGGACACGAAGATGTCGTCCTTGGCGATGGCCATGATGCCTCGGAAGATGCTGAGCAGCCCTCCGATGAGCAGCATCACGCCCGCGAAGACCGACAGTCCGGTGGCCCAGTTCTGTCTGGCGGTGCCGTGGCCACCGCCGTGGGCGGGTCGGTGCTGTGTCGTCGTGGTCATCTCACGCCTCATTTCGTGTGGGGAGCGTGGCCGGTGAGCACCAGCTCCTTCGCCCTGCGGAACTCCTCGTCCGTGATGTCGCCCCGGGCGCGGATCTCCGACAGCTTGGCGAGTTCGTCGGCGCTGCTTGTGGTGGCGGCCGGGGAGTCGGCCGCGGTCTTGCGGATGTAGTCCTTGAACTCCTCCTGCTGGGCGCGCGCCTGCGCGGCCTCACGGCGGCCCATGTTCCGGCCGCGGGCGATCACGTAGACGAGTACGCCCACGAAGGGCAGGACGAGGCAGAACAGCAGCCAGCCGGCCTTGCCCCAGCCGCTCATCTCGTCGTCCCGGAAGATGTCGAGAACGACCCGGAAGAGCAGGACGAACCACATGATCCAGAGGAAGAACAGGAGCATGGTCCAGAAGGCGCTGAGCAGCGGATAGTCGTAGGCCAGATAGGTCTGTGCGCTCATCTCTCTCCTCCGTCCCGGGCCTCTGCCCGGTGTGGCTCTCGTCGTGCTCGTCCCACACTCCGCGTGACGGCCGCCGACGGCATCACCCGGTACGGGTGAGGGTGCGGGCACCCCGGAGAACGCGGGCGGCTACACCCCTGACCTGCGCAGAGCGGACCGCCAGATGAACGCGCCCGCCACCTCCGCCAGACCGAGCAGCACCAGCCACACGCCCAGCAGCCGGGTCAGCGCCACCGCCGACTCGGAGGGCAGGGCCAGCACCACGATCCCCGCGATGATGGCGAGGACCGCCACGCCCAGCACGACACCCCGGTGCGGGAGGTCCTTGGCGGCGATGACCGTGTAGAGGCTGAGGACGCCGGTCACGAGCCAGATGCCGCCCACGATCAGCGAGAGCGCGGCGATGGTCTGGAGCGGGTTGCGCAGGACCAGCACCCCGGCCAGCAGGAACAGCACGGCCACCAGTACCCCGGGGAGCCGTTCGCCGTGCTCCTCCCGGGCGAAGACGGACACGAACCGGAAGGCACCGGTCACCAGCAGATACAGGCCGATCAGGACGGCGAGGACATGCAGGGTCGCGTCCGGCCAGACCAGCAGCAGGATGCCCGGCACCAGGACGGCCACCGCGGAGGCCAGCATCCAGGTCCAGGAACGGCCGATCCGGCCCAGCAGGTCGGCGGGGTCGTCCATCGGGGCGGAGGCGGTCATGGTTCCTCCTCGGGAGTGGGCACCTGGCGCATCTCCAGCACCCGCAGTCCCAGTGACTGGAACCGCGCCAGCAGCCCGTAGAGGTGGGCGTCGTCGACGACAGGCCCGTAGAGCAGCGTCTGTCCGGGGATCACCACGTGTCCCAGTTCGGGGAACGCCTTGGCCAGGGTCTCCGACATATGTCCCTCGACTCGGATCTCGTAGCGCATGAGCGTTCACCCCTGCGGACGTCCTGTCGCCACGATCCTCCGCGCGGATGCCGCGCTCGGCCTCACCCGCCGCAGGTGAGCCGCTCACCGGCGTACGGCGGTCCCCACCCGGTCCCCACCCGGTCCCCACCCGGTCCCCACCCCGTTCCCACCCGGCGCGCACCGGGGTTCTCACAGCAGCCCGAGCTGTCGGGCCCGCCGGACCGCGTCCGTGCGCCGGTTCACCGCGAGCTTGCGGTAGGCGCCCTTGAGGTGGGTCTTCACGGTGTTGACCGAGAGGTACAGGTCGGCGGCGATCTCCTCCGTCGACATCATCCGGGCCAGCCGCTGGATCACCTCGCGCTCGCGTTCGCTCAACTCGCCGACGACGAGCGGCACGGACCCTTCACCGCACCCGTCACCCCGTCCGTCACCCCGTCCGCCACCCCGTCCGTCACCCTGTCCGTCACCCCGTCCGTCGCCGAGCCCCCCGCCGCGCCCCTCACGGCGCCCGTCACCAGACCACCCACCGTGTCCTACGGCATGGCCTGGCCCATGCGACGCCGCACCGCGCCCCTCTCCGGGCGGCAGCCACCCCGCTGCCAGCGCGTCCAGCGGCGGCTCGGTCAGATACGGCTCGATCCACGGCCGGGCGTCCAGGAACGGGCGGCGCAGCCGTTCGCGGCGGCCGTCGAGCAACGCCTGTTCCAGCAGTCTGCGGACGGCGGCGGCGTCTCCCTCCGCCGCCATGGCCCTGACCAGGGTCGCCCGTACGGCCACGGCGGGACCGGACCGGCGGTCGGCGCGCACCCCGTCGATCAGCCCGGCCGCCGCCTCCGGGCGCCCCGCGGCGAGCAGCAGCCCGGCCGCCTCCACGGCGCACCCGGGGGTCTCGTGGCCCGCCCCGCCGACGATCCCGGCGAGCGCCTCGGCGGCCTCCTCGGATCGCCCCTCGGCGAGATGCGCGGCCGAGACGACGAGGGCCCGGTGACTCTCGGCCCAGGGGGAGGGCCCGGCGGTGCCGGCGCCCGGTTCCATCGCCTCCACGGCGGCCCGCGGGCGGCCCCGGGCCAGCAGCAGGCGTGCCCTGACCACAGCCCGGAGCGCCGATGCCGACGGATCGTGCGGGGTGGTGAGCGGGGGTGCCGTCTCGTCCAGCAGGGCCTGGGCCCGGTCCAGTTCGTCGCGGTCGACGGCGAGGGCGGCCAGGACCAGCTGACCGATACCGGTGGCCGTGCCGCTGCCGCTGCCGCTGCCGCTGCCGCTGCCGGTGCCCGTGCCGCTGCCGGTGCCCGTGCCGATGTCGGCACCGGCTTCCGGGTCGCTGGTGCCGGGCTGCGGCAGGCCGAAGCGAGCGGCCTCGGCGGCCCCGGCCAGCACCTTGCGCTCGGCCCGCGCGGGACGGCCGTACAGATGGTCGATCAGTGCCAGGAGTCCCAGTGCCTCCTCGCGCGGCAGCGCGGTCGCGGCCGTGGCCGGGGTGTCGGCGACCGCCGTCAACGCGGTGCGGGCCTCGCCGTGGCGTCCCGCCCACAGGAGGGTCGCGCCGACCTGGGTCAGCAGCAGCGCGGTGACTTCGGGGCGCCGGTCCAGCAGGGCGGCGGGAAGCTCCTGCCGTAGCTCGGCAACGGTCCCGGCGGCCTTCTCCGCCTCGCCCGGGGTGCCCGTCAGCCGCGCGGCCACGGCGTCGAGGAGGGCGCAACTCAGCCGCGCGGCCACCGTCGCCCCGCCTGCCCCGGCCCCTGTCCCTGCCCCCGCCTCTGCCCCTGCGTCCGCCCCTGCGTCCGCCCCCGTCCCCGCCCCCGCCCCGCCTCCCCCTTCCACCCTGTCGGGTGCGAGCGCGTCCCTGGCCGCGTCCAGGTACCGCAGTCCGTCGTGGAGGTCGTGCCGGGACAGGGCGCGGGCCGCTCTGACCAGGTCCGGTCCGGTGCCGGTGGCCTCGGGTCCCAGGCCGGAGAAGAGCCGGTGCGGGCTGTCCGGGTCGCCCGGGAACGGCCCGGTGAAGAAGCCCGCGATCCCCAGATCCTCCACGAAGGCGTCCGCGGTGAAGCCCCAGTCGCCCGCCGCGGCGCCATGGGCGAGGGCTTCCGGCAGCGCCCCGGAGCGGTGCAGCCGGTGCGCGGCCCGGCGGTGCAGTTCCGGTTCCAGTCCGGGCAGACTCACCCGCAGCCGGGCCCGGAGGATCTCCCGGAACAGCGGGTGCAGCCGGTACCAGTGGTGGCCGAGGTGCTCGATGAACGCGTTCTCGTGGTGCAGCCCCACGAGCAGCGGTTCGGCGTCGGTCCGGCCGGTCAGCGCGTCCGCCAGCGCGGGACGGAACCGGTCCAGGACGCTGACCCGCAGCAGCAGGTCCTGCGCCGGTGGCGGCTGCCGCTTGAGCACCTCGGCGAGCAGGAAGTCGGCGATCGTGCTCTGGTCCGCCTCGAACTCCTTGAGATACAGCTCGGGGTCGGCGCTCTCCAGTGCCGCCATGGCGCACAGCCGCAGTCCGGCGGCCCAGCCGCGGGTGCGTTCGACCAGGCCGTGCGCGGTGCCGACCGGGAGGCGCAGTCCGTGCAGCTCCAGCAGGGCCACGGCCTCCTCGGCGGTGAAGGCCAGCTCGGCGGCGCGGATCTCGGTGAGGTCGTCCGCCATCCGGTAGCGGTGCAGCGGCAGCAGGGGTTCGGTGCGGGTAACGAGGACCAGCCGCAGCCCCCCTCCCGCGTGGTGCAGGACGAACTCCAGTTGCTCGGCGATCTCGGGGGCGGTGACCCGGTCGAACTCGTCGATCACCACCAGCACCGGCTCGGGGTGGCCGCTCAGCTCGGCGGCGAGTTCGGCGAGGAGCCGGTGGTCCACCTGCACGGTGTCCGTGGGCACGCCGAGCGAGCCCGGCATCGGGGTACCGCTGTGGCGCAGGGCCTGGAGGACGTACGCCCAGAACACCGGGGGGCGCCGATCCCCGGGCTCGGCGGTGAGCCAGGCCACCGGACGGTCGAGCCCGGCCGCCCAGTCCGCGGCCAGCAGGGTCTTACCGGCCCCGGCGGCCCCGTTGACCAGCGTCAGCGCCGTGGTCAGGGCCTGGTCGAGATGGTGCCCGAGGCGGGGCCGCCGCAGATAGGTCGGGGGCCGGGCGGGGAGGGCGAAACGGGTACGGAGGAAGGGGGCGCCGAGCGGGTCGGTCTCGTGCATGGCGGTCACCACCGCTGTCCGTCGGCTCGGAGCCGGGGCAGCTCAGCTCCGGGGCAGCGCTTCCACGCCCAGCATCCCAGCATCCCCGCCCCGGCGCGCGACAAGCCGCCCCGCCCCGCGCCGCCCCGTTCTTCCCTGTCCCGTCCCGTCCCGTCCCGGCCAGTCCAGTCCTGCCCCGGCCAGTCCAGTCCTGCCCCGCGCCTTGGTCCTAGCCTTCCTCGCCGAGCACGTCCCGGAGCTGCTCCGGGAGGAGCTGGCTGCATGCCTGGCGGGCCTCGTTGGTGAGGGCGTCGCTGCGGCAGGTGTAGTAGTCGTGATAGACGAGCTGGGCCACGAAGGTGGCGCCGACCAGGGCGATCGCCAGGGAGGCCGTGACGATACCGCTGACGGCGGCCGTGGTCTGCGGGCGGCCCGCGGTCTGGGGGCGGCCCGCGGTCTGCGGGGCCGGGCGGTCGGGGTCGGGGGTGCGGGGCTTGGCGCGCAGCGCGCTGATGCCCCAGTACAGGGCGAGCGCGCCGAGCATCAGCGCCACGTAGGGCCAGCTGAAGAGGGCGAAGAAGAAGGCCCACATTCCGCTCAGCAGCGCGTACCGGGCCCGGCGCTGGGCGGGGTCGGTGGGGTCCCAGCGCGGGCTGGGACCGGTGGGGCCCTCGGGTCGGCCGCCGGGCCGCTCACCGAAGCCGTCACCGTTGGAACGGCCGGGCTGGCGGTCGCTCCACTGGCCGCCCCAGACCGGACGGCCGCCGTTGTCGCCACCACCGCCATTGCCACCGCCACCGCCATTGCCGCCGCCCTCACCGCCGGGCCCGCCGGAGGCGCCGGAGGTGCCGTCGGAGCCCTGGGGGTGGCGCGGCTGCCAGGGCTGGTCGGGGGTGCCCTCCGGGGGCGGGGCGAACGGGTTGTCGTCCTGCCCCGAGCCCGAGCGGCCCGAGCCGCCCTGCCCGGAGCCGCTCTCCCCCTGGCCTCCCTGCCCCGAGGAGGCGTCCGGCGCCGACGAGGGGCGCTCCCGCAGCAGCACACCGCTGCGCCGCCCTCCCTGCTCCGGCAGCGGGGTGAGCATGACGAGTCGCGGGCTGCGGTCCGGCATCAACTGAGCGTCTTCCCTTGGTGGTTACGGCTTCGTGATTGCGGCATGCGGTGCGGTGACCGGGTCCGTCACCCTGTGAACGCACTGTTCACCCCACACGTTCCCGACCCGGCTCCCCCAGACGCTACCTTCCGGCCACGCCCCCGTCCCGCGAGGGCCGACCGGTGTGCCGGTATCGTTGCTGACGGCCGGCCGCTTCGTAGGCTTCCCCGTATCCGGGGGCGCGAAGCATTCGTACGAACGTACATACGACGAAGTGTGTGCCAGCACCGTACCCCTGCCGGCCCCCTGGACGTCGACGTACCTCCCAGAAAGGGCCGAGCCCGTGGCCGAGCGTGTCAAGCGCCTCGTCGTGCTGGTCTCCGGATCCGGCACCAACCTCCAGGCGCTGCTCGACGCCGTCACCGAGTCCGGGGCCGCGGCCTACGGTGCCGAGATCGTGGCCGTCGGCGCCGACCGCGCCGGGATCGAGGGGCTCGCCCGCGCCGAGCGCGCCGGGCTGCCGACCTTCGTGCGCCGGGTGAAGGACTACGGGACCCGCGAGGAGTGGGACACCGCCCTCGCCGAGGCGGTCGCCGGGTACGAGCCGGACCTGGTGGTCTCCGCCGGGTTCATGAAGATCGTCGGCAAGGAGTTCCTGGCCCGGTTCGGCGGCCGGTTCGTCAACACCCACCCGGCCCTCCTGCCCAGTTTTCCCGGCGCCCACGGGGTGCGTGACGCGCTCGCGTACGGCGCCCGGGTCACCGGTTGCACCGTCCACTTCGTCGACGACGGCGTGGACACCGGCCCGATCATCGCCCAGGGCGTGGTCGAGGTCCGGGACGAGGACGACGAGAGCGCGCTCCACGAGCGCATCAAAGAAGTCGAGCGAAGGCTGCTGGTCGAGGTCGTGGGGCGACTCGCCCGCAACGGCTATCGCATCGAGGGACGAAAGGTAGTTATCCAGTGACCGCCGAAAAGGCCGAGACCACCGAGACCGCCGCGGCGGCGGACGACGCAGCGCACAGCGGCAGGCGCGGCATCCGCCGTGCCCTGGTCAGCGTGTACGACAAGACCGGGCTGGAGGAGCTGGCCCAGGGGCTGCACGCGGCCGGTGTCCAGCTCGTCTCCACCGGCTCCACGGCCGGGCGGATCGCCGCCGCCGGTGTCCCGGTCACCAAGGTCGAGGAGCTGACCGGTTTCCCCGAGTGCCTGGACGGCCGGGTCAAGACCCTGCACCCGCGCGTGCACGCGGGCATCCTCGCGGACCTGCGTCTGGACAGCCACCGCGAGCAGCTCGCCGAGCTGGGCGTCGAGCCGTTCGACCTGGTCGTCGTCAACCTGTATCCGTTCCGCGAGACCGTCGCCTCGGGCGCCACGCCCGACGAGTGCGTGGAGCAGATCGACATCGGCGGCCCCTCGATGGTCCGCGCCGCCGCCAAGAATCACCCGTCCGTGGCCGTCGTCACCAGCCCCGCCCGCTACGGCGACGTCCTCGCCGCCGTCCGTGAGGGCGGCTTCGACCTGACCGCGCGCAAGCGGCTGGCGGCGGAGGCGTTCCAGCACACGGCGGCCTACGACGTGGCGGTGGCGGGCTGGTTCGCGAGCGCGTACGCGCCCGTGGACGGCTCCGGTTTCCCCGACTTCCTCGGCGCCACCTGGGAGCGCGAGAACACCCTGCGCTACGGCGAGAACCCGCACCAGCCGGCCGCGCTGTACGTCGACCCGGCGGGCGCCGGTCTCGCCCGTGCCGAGCAGCTCCACGGCAAGGAGATGTCGTACAACAACTACACGGACACGGATGCCGCGCGCCGTGCCGCGTACGACCACGACGAGCCGTGTGTCGCGATCATCAAGCACGCCAACCCGTGCGGTATCGCGATCGGCGCGGACGTGGCCGAGGCGCACCGCAAGGCGCACGCCTGCGACCCGCTGTCGGCGTTCGGCGGCGTCATCGCGGTGAACCGTCCGGTGTCCAAGGAGATGGCGGAACAGGTCGCCGAGATCTTCACCGAGGTCATCGTGGCCCCGGACTACGAGGACGGCGCCCTGGAGGCCCTCGCCAGGAAGAAGAACATCCGCGTCCTGAGGGCGCCGGGCGCTCCCGCGAACCCCGTCGAGGTCAAGGCCATCGACGGCGGCGCGCTGCTCCAGGTCACCGACCGGCTCCAGGCGGACGGCGACGACCCGGCGAACTGGACCCTGGCCACGGGCGAGCCCCTCGGCGCCGCCGAACTGGCCGAACTGTCCTTCGCGTGGAAGGCGTGCCGGGCGGTCAAGTCCAACGCCATCCTGCTGGCCAAGGACAGTGCCTCGGTCGGCGTCGGCATGGGCCAGGTCAACCGGGTCGACTCCGCGAAACTCGCCGTCGAGCGGGCGGGCGCCGAGCGCGCACGGGGCGCCTACGCCGCCTCCGACGCGTTCTTCCCGTTCCCCGACGGCCTGGAGATCCTCACCGCGGCCGGCGTCAAGGCTGTCGTCCAGCCGGGCGGTTCGGTCCGTGACGAGCAGGTCGTGGAAGCCGCGAAGAAGGCGGGCGTGACGATGTACCTCACGGGGACGCGGCACTTCTTCCACTGAGCCGAGCCGAACCGAGCTGAGCCGAACCGAACCGGACTGACCTCTGAACCACTGGCGTGTGGTTCAGAGGTCAGCCGCGTCTCAGGAGTCGGCCAACTCGCACCACACCGTCTTGCCGTACGCCTTCACCTCGACGCCCCAGCGCAGGGCGATCAGGTCGAGCAGCAGCAGGCCCCGCCCCGACTCGTCGTCCCGGTGCGGGTGTCTGGCCAGCAGCAGCGCCGGGGGTCCCGCGTCGGTGACCTCCAGCCGGGTCCGCCCGCCGGGTTTCCGCGCCACTCGCACGGTGACGGCGGTGCCCTCGCCGACATGCCGGATCACATTGGTCAGCAGCTCACTCAGGCAGAGTTGTACGTCGGGACAGGGGCCGCGCAGATAGGCCCCGACCGCCCGTCGCGCCTCGGGGACCGCGCGGGGGACGGCGAACAGTTCGAGGGTGAGGTGCTCGGCCACGAACCGTGCGGTCACTCTTCGGCCGCCTTCAGCAACACGTCCGTCAGTGCGAGGGCCGTCTTGATGTTGCAATTGCCCAGCGCCACCAGGGGCCTGGCGATCAGGTCGTTTTCGAAGGTCGGCAGGTCCACCCCCAGCGACGGCAGCGTGATGTCGTGCGCCTTTAAGGCGGCGCGGAGGTTCTCGACACAGGTGTCGACGTCGTGGTGGGGGGTCATGGGGGTACGCCTCCGTGTGCGGGGTGTGACGAAACACTCACAGCGTGGTGGGTGGATGCGTACCGTGAAAGGGGTTTCTGCTGCGCACGAGTGACTGAGGAACGGCGGTGGTGAGTTGTGCCCGCGAAGAAGGACCCGGATGCGTCGGTGAGCGTCCCTTGCTTCTACGGCGCCGAGTTGCGCTATCTCAGGGAGCAGGCGGGGCTGACATTGGAGCAGTTGGCCGAGGGGAGTTTTCGAGGGGTCTCGTTCCTCAGCCAGATCGAGCGCGCTGAGCGTCGGATGCCGGTCGACTTGGCCCGCCATGTCGACCGGAGATTGGGGACGAACGGGTTCTTCGAGCGCCGGTGTGAGGACACCGCGAAGGCTCGGAGTCTGGGGCATTCGCAGAACTTCGAGGATGTGCCTGATCTGGAGAAGCAAGCGGAGTCGCTGGAGGAGTGGCACCCCCAAGTCGTTCCCGGCCTGCTTCAGACAGAGGCGTACATTCGGGGCTTCATCCGTGTGGTGGCACCCGAAACACCGCCGACGACGGTCGAAGAGCGCGTCAACGCTCGCATGGCGCGGGCGGAGTTGTGGAAACGCGCTGACCGGCCCACCTACTGGGTGATCCTGAAGGAATCGGTCATCCGGGACGCGGCGCTTCCCGCATCTGTGATGGCCGAGCAGGTGGAGCACATCGCCGCGCTGATCCGCTCTACACAGAGCATTTTGCAGATCGTTCCGGCCACAACCCTTTGGCACCCCCTCATGCACGGCATGGCCAAGATCATGACCTTCGCTGATGCACCGCCGCTGGTGTGGTCGGACACCAACTTCGTGGGTCAGATGGTGGACTTCCCGACACTCATTCATCGGTACCGAAGGTCGTACAATCTGCTCAGGGCGGTGGCACTCCCACCGGATGCTTCCCTGACTCTGATCGACGAAGCAGCGAGGACCTACAGAGATGAAGCTGAACGCAGGGGCTGAACTACACGGCGCGGCCTGGCGCAAGAGCAGCTTTAGTGATGAGGACGGCGCTGACTGCGTCGAAGTGGCCACGAACCTCCCCGGCGTCACCCCGGTCCGTGACTCCAAGGCTCCCGCCGGCCCCGCCCTTGTCTTCTCCGCAAACGCCTGGGCCGCCTTCGTCGGTGCCGTGAAGGCGTGACGAAGGCGGCCCAGAATCAGGCGGCGCGTGCTCAGTAACGCGGGCGGTTGAACCACGCCTTGCCGTTCGCGTTGCCCGCGAAGATGGCGATCAGGATGCCCATCACGATGTGGACCACGCCGAGGACCGTGAAGATCAGGGCGAAGACGGCCGTCAGGATGCCGAAGACCAGGATCGTGATCCTGACCCCGTTACCACCCGAGTTGAACTTCGTGGCGAGGACCGCCGCCCACACCAGCCAGGCCAGCGCGAGGAACGCGATGCCCCACATCAGCCCCACGGGGTAGTCGGCGATCGCGCCGAGCGTCTCGTCGTCCTCGGCCGAGTTCGCGGCGACCGCGGCGAAGCCGTAGAGGGCGGTGCCGATCACCTGGAGACCGACGATCACCCAGAGCAGGATCCGCGCGGTGTTCACCGTGCCGGGCATCGTGGTCGGCGCCGGGGCGCCCGCGTACGCGCCGACCGGGGGCGCCTGCGGGTAGCCGTACCCCGGCTGACCCGGCTGCTGCTGCTCCGGGTAGCCCGGCTGCTGCTGGCCACCCTGCGGTGCGCCGTAGGGGTTGTTCGGGTTCGGGTCGCCGAAACTCATGGCGGTCGTTCCTCCGTTGCTCTGCTGGGGACGCGCGTGGCGTGGTGCGGAGGAAAGGATTCACAGGAAGCGGTTCGTCCCCCCGGTACTGCCCGCGGCACTGTGCTCCACATCGTTCTTCAGCGGTCACGGGATTGTCCAGCCGCGGGCGGGATGTGTTGTGCAAGTGCAACATCACCGATCTTGGGAGGAACGCCATGGGATGTGCGTCACAGAGCCGGATTGGTACCGGGGGGTGGTCATCCGGGAGGATGGGGCCATGACCGCCCAGATTCTCGATGGCAAGGCCACCGCAGCCGCGATCAAGTCCGATCTGACCGTCCGCGTGGCGGCGCTGAAGGAGAAGGGGATCACACCGGGCCTCGGCACGGTCCTGGTGGGGGACGACCCCGGCAGCCGTAAGTACGTCGCGGGCAAGCACCGCGACTGCGCCCAGGTCGGCATCGCCTCCATCCAGCGCGAGCTGCCCGCGACCGCCACCCAGGAGGAGATCGAGGCGGTCGTCCGCGAACTGAACGAGGACCCGGAGTGCACCGGGTACATCGTGCAGCTCCCGCTGCCCAGAGGCATTGACGAGAACCGGGTCCTGGAGCTGATGGACCCGGACAAGGACGCCGACGGACTGCACCCCATGAACCTCGGGCGTCTCGTCCTCAACGAGCCCGCCCCGCTGCCCTGCACCCCCAACGGCATCCTCACCCTGCTCCGCCGCTACGGCGTCGAGATCAAGGGCGCCGAGGTCGTGGTCGTCGGCCGCGGGGTCACCATCGGCCGCCCGATGCCGCTGCTGCTGACCCGTCGTAGCGAGAACGCGACCGTGACCCAGTGCCACACCGGCACCCGCGACCTCTCCTCGCACCTCAAGCGCGCGGACATCATCATCGCCGCGGCCGGCTCCGCCCATCTGATCCGTGCCGAGGACGTCAAGCCGGGCGCGGCCGTCCTCGACGTCGGTGTCTCCCGCAGCGCCGAGGGCAAGATCGTGGGCGATGTCCACCCCGACGTCGCCGAGGTGGCCGGTTTCATCTCCCCGAACCCGGGTGGCGTCGGCCCGATGACCCGGGCGCAGCTGCTGGTCAACGTGGTCGAGGCGGCGGAGCGCAGTGTCGGCTGAGGGCAGGTCCACACGTACGGGCACGGACGACGACCTCGCGGTGAAGGACGACGCCGCGACCCTCCGGGACGACATCGACGGCGCGGACGGCGCGGACGGCGCGGGCAGCGCGGACGGCGCGGGCGGTCGTGCCGACGGCTTCGGTGGTGGTGAGGACGAGATCCAGGTCGTGGACCCCGTCAGCGCGCCCGACGCCCAGGGGCGGCCACGGCGTACGACCCGGCGCTTCCCGCTCTTCACCCGTGACACCGCGCGGCCCGAGGGCGGCGGTCGGGCGGCGTCCGGTGACGCGCCCGCGCCCGCGCGTCAGTGGCCGATGCTCACCGTGCTGGGCATGGTCGGGCTCGGGCTGCTGATCACGGCCCTCGACGTCTTCCGCATCGGCACCCTGCTCATCGGCGCCGGCCTGCTGACGGCGGCGGTCATACGGTTCGTCCTGCCGAGCGTCGGCATGCTCGCCGTACGCTCCCGCTTCACGGACATCGTCACGTACGGGCTGCTGGGCGTCTCGATCGTGCTGCTGGCGCTGATGGCACAACCGAATCCGTTGCTGGAGATCCCTTTCCTCAAGGACACTTTGCATTTCACCGTCGATCAGTAGCGGTCGCTCGCCGCCTGCTGCGACTATCTCGGCAGTACTGCGTACACCGCGGCGGTCCGTCCTCACCCCCGGATGAAGGACGGGCCGCCGCGGCGTCCCCACGCTCTCCCACCGGAACCGGTCACTCAACGGCTGTGCTGGCGCTGTGGCACGGAAGTGACGGTTCCGCTACCGTGTCCGCGCCTTGTGACTGCGTGGGCGCGGTGCGTCGGCGGGGGCAGTACGGCACCCACAGCACAGCTAATGTGTTTTATCGGGAACGACCAGCACGAACCGGGGGACAGAGGGGGGAAGCAATGCCTCGTTGGAAGGCCCTGCCTGACGAACTCGATCCGCAGATCAGGGAGTTCACCAGCCAATTGCGTCGGCTGGTGGACCGCAGCGGCTTGAATGTCGCCGCGCTCTCCGACCGGACGGGCTACAGCAAGACATCCTGGGACCGCTATCTCAATGGACGACTGCTGGCGCCCAAGGGCGCGATCGTCGCCCTGGCCGAGGTCACCGGCACCAACCCGGTCCATCTCACCACCATGTGGGAGCTGGCCGAGCGTGCCTGGAGCCGGTCGGAGATGCGGCATGACATGACCATGGAAGCGATACGGATCTCGCAGGCGCGGGCCGCGCTCAGCGAGTTCGGTCCGCAGCCCGGCAACGCCAAGGGCAAGACCGCCCGCAAGACGGCGAACCCGACCGCGACGCCGGGGACGGGGCCGGGGACCGGCGCGATACCGGGTTCCGGGACCGGCGCGATACCGGGCTCGGGCTCGGGCGCCATACCGGGCCGCGCGGCGCCGAGCGTGCCGCAGCAGCCGAGCGGGGCGGCGCGGGAAGGGGCTCGCGAGGACCTGGCGGAGGCACTGCGGGAGCGCCGCGAGCATGCGGAGCGCGGTGAGCGTGGCGAACGCGGTGAGCGTGGTCAGGGGGAGCAGCAGCGGGGGGACGAGCCGGGGGGCGCGGGCGCTCCGGGAGTCCGGGGGGCCGGGAAGCACGCCAGGAAAGCGGATCAGTCCGCCAACTCCTGGGGGATCGCCGGGTACGCCGGGCCCTCGCCGAGCGGCCGTCCGGCCGGGGCGGGGAACGCCTCGGGGGGCGCCGCGGGAGGCATGACAGGAGGCACGGCGGGAGGCACGGCAGGGGTCGTGCCGGGGGGCGCCGCGAGGGTTCCCGCGGGGGCGCCCGCGAACGCGTTCCGGCCAGGGCTGGACGCCACCTCCCAGCTCGCTCCCGGGTACGCCCCGGGGACACCGGCCCCGCCGACACCGGCCTCGCCCGCCGGGCCCGCGCCGAGCGGTACGGCCGGGGGCGGTGGCAAGCGGCGGCTGTCGATGTTCCTCGTCGGGCTCGCCGGTGTCCTCGTGCTCATCGCCGCCGCGTTCTACGTGACCAACCAGGACGACGACCGCATCGTGACGACCGACCCGTCGCCGACCCCCAGCGCCGTCGACAGCGCCGAACTGCCGCCGGGCGTGGAGTGCGTCGGCGCGAGCTGTACCGGCAAGGACGCCGAGGCCATGGGGTGCAGCGGTGACCTGGTGACCACCAGCGCGTCGGCCGTCGTCGGCACCTCCACCGTCGAGGTCCGCTACAGCGAGATCTGCAAGGCGGCCTGGGGCCGGGTCACCCTCGCGTCCCAGGGCGCCACCGTCGAGATCAGCGCGGGCGCCGCCACGGAGAACGACACCATCTCGGAGGCCGGGGACACCGGCACGTACACCCCGATGGTCGCCGTGAAGAACGCGGACGAGGCCGAGGCGTGCGTGACGCTCGGCTCCGGCGAGACGGGGTGCACGCAGTAGGGGCGTCCGGCGCGTACCGGGGGGCGTCTGGCGCGTACCCGGGGGGCGTTCCGGCGGGTACCCGGGGCGGGGAGCCGCTGCCGACACGTGTCCACGCCGTTTTCCGGTTCCCGTTGTGGAATGGCTCGGTTGTGGAATGGCTCGGTTCAACCGGGGAAAGCGGAACGGTACCCCCACGGGAGTCCGGTCACAGGATCCCAGCCCGGGCGGCCGTCTCCGTCCCCCCTCTCCCGGACGGACGGCCGCCCTTCCCGTTCCCGGTTCCGGCCATCCCTCATTTCCGGTTCCGGCCATCCGGTTCCGGGGCCCGGCGTCTGTGGGATCGGACACAAGACCCGGACCGTCCCGGCCGCCGGATGCGCGATAGCCTGACGGGCGGATCTCTCTTGACGCCAAGAGATCGATCATCCGCCCGGGGCAGGGACGCCCCACCGCCAGCTGTCATACGGAGAACGCCATGACCCGCACTCCCGTGAACGTCACCGTCACCGGCGCGGCCGGCCAGATCGGTTACGCCCTGCTCTTCCGCATCGCCTCCGGCCAGCTGCTCGGCGCGGACGTGCCGGTCAAGCTGCGCCTGCTGGAGATCACCCCGGCGCTCAAGGCCGCCGAGGGCACGGCGATGGAGCTGGACGACTCCGCGTTCCCGCTGCTCCAGGGCATCGACATCACCGACGACCCGAACGTCGCCTTCGACGGCGCCAATGTCGCCCTGCTCGTCGGCGCCCGTCCGCGCACCAAGGGCATGGAGCGCGGCGACCTGCTGGAGGCCAACGGCGGCATCTTCAAGCCGCAGGGCAAGGCCATCAACGACCACGCCGCCGATGACATCAAGGTCCTGGTCGTCGGCAACCCGGCCAACACCAACGCGCTGATCGCCCAGGCCGCCGCCCCGGACGTACCGGCCGCGCGCTTCACCGCGATGACCCGCCTCGACCACAACCGGGCGCTCACCCAGCTCGCCAAGAAGACCGGCACCCCGGTCTCCGAGATCAAGAAGCTGACGATCTGGGGCAACCACTCCGCCACCCAGTACCCGGACATCTTCCACGCGACCCTCGCGGGCAAGAACGCCGCCGAGGTCGTCAACGACGAGAAGTGGCTGGCCGAGGAGTTCATCCCGACCGTCGCCAAGCGCGGCGCCGCCATCATCGAGGCCCGGGGCGCGTCCTCGGCGGCCTCCGCCGCCAACGCCGCCATCGACCATGTGCACAGCTGGGTCAACGGCACGGCCGACGGCGACTGGGTCTCCATGGGCATTCCGTCCGACGGTTCGTACGGCGTGCCGGAGGGGCTCATCTCCTCGTTCCCCGTGACCTGCAAAGACGGGGTCTACGAGATCGTCCAGGGGCTGGAGATCAACGAGTTCTCGCGCGCGCGGATCGACGCGTCCGTGCGGGAGCTGTCCGAGGAGCGGGACGCCGTTCGCGGGCTCGGCCTGATCTGACGGCTGTCCGCGTCGGTTCGTCCGAGGGCGTGTGGGGGCTGGTCGTCCGGTTCCCCGCGCCCTCAGGACGTGACGACGTGAGGTCGTGAGGTCGTGAGGTCGTGCCTGTGGCGTGGTCATGACGCTCGGGGCGGGGCCGGGTCCCCGCCGGAGAGCCGCCGCGCGAGGTTCTCGCGGAGTCCGGCCAGCCGGTCGATCTCGGCGTCCAGGGCGGCGATCCTGCGGCCCACGACCCCGAAGCCGGCGGCGCCGGGGCCGCCTCCGGCACCTCCAGCACCTCCCGCGTCTCCGGCGCTTCCGGGGCCTGCGGGGCTTGCGGGTCCTGCGGGGCCGCCGGGGCCTCCGGGGTCGACGCCGACGCAGCGGCGAGTCGGGTCCTCGATGAGCAGATGGAGGCGGTCGGCGCAACTGCGCACATCCTCCACCGTCAGCCCGAGCGCCAGCAGTTCGCGGATGACACGGACCCGCGCCACCTCACCGGGCCCGTACTCCCGCTGCCCCGAGGCCGTACGCGCGGGCGGGGGCAGCAACCCGCGCTGCTCGTAGAACCGCAGTGCCCTCGCCGTGGTGCCGGCCGCAGCCGCCGCTTCACCGATCCGCACCGTCTCCCACTCCCACTCCCCGTCCGCGCGCCCGCGCCCGCCGCTACAACTCCACGACGACCGCCCCGAAGTGCCGTCCCCCGATCAGTTCCTCCAACGCCTGCGGGGCGCGGTCCATGCCCGCGATCCGGGTGTGCGGGAAACCGATCGCACCGGAACGCAGCCACGCGCCGAAACGCCCGGTCCACTCCTGCTCCACATCAGGATGGTCCGCACCGCTGTACCCGCGCAGCGAGACCCCCTTCACCACGACGCGGAAGGCATCGATCTCCACCGGCGCGCTGCCACCCGCCCGCCGCGCCGACATCTGCCCCGACAGCGCCCCCACCAGGGCGAAACGCGCACCCTGCCGGGCCGCGCCGAGCGCCGCAACCAGCTGCTCGCCCGTGACGGTGTCCACCAGGACGTCGATGCCGTCGGGCGCCGCCTCGGCCAGCTGGTCCGCCACGGACCCGGCCCCGCGCAGCACGACCGCGTCGTACCCCAGTTCGGACACCAGCCGCTCCGCCTTCCACGGCGAACCGGTGCTGCCGATCACCCTCCCGGCCCCCAGCAGCCGGGCGATCGGCCCCGCCAGGGAACCCACCGCTCCCGCCGCGCCGGTCACGAAGACCACATCACCGGCGCGCACCTCGGCGAGACGGGTCAGCGCGCCGTAGGCCGTCGAACCCTGGGACAGATACGCCACCGGATCGGGCAGGGTGCCGTCCAGGGGCGCGCACTCGGCGGCCGGCACCAGGGCGTACTCCCGCCAGCCGCGCAGATGCGACACGACGTCGCCCACCCGCAGCGCACTGCCGGCCGGGGCGGCGACGACCTCGCCGACGGCGGGCCCGAACAGGGTGTCACCGGGGCGCAGCGCGGGCAGCGGCACTCCGTCGACCTCGCCGCCGATCAGGGTCCGCAGACCGGGGAAGACCAGGAAGTGCCGGTTGCGGACGAGTACCTGCCCGGCTCCTGGCTCGGGCAACGGTGTCCCGACGAGGGTGAAGTGGTCGCGCGTGGGCAGCCCCTCGGGGGCCGAGGTGAGCCGGACTTCGCGGGAGACGGTGGGCAGGGTCGCACTCATACGGGGCTCCTGAACGGGGGTTCGGGCGGTACTCGGCGGACATAGTCAGCAACGAAAAGATCAGAAGGGATCAGAAGGAGAACTCGGCTGAGGTCCGCACTTGGGTGCGGTGACGTTAACCCTTGACCCGCGCGTCAGGGGCAAGCCCTTCCGGCCATCCGCCTTCGGGGCAAGATGTGGCCATGCGGCGTACGGGAAGCGCCGCACCCCCCTATGCTGATGCGTCTTCAACTCGCGTTTACACGCGGACAATTCACTCCTCGGGGGAGTCGTGTGAGTACCGCTCACGTACCTTCGCAACCGCAACCCCACCCTGTGCCTACCGGCGCCCCGCCCTCAACACCCTCCTTACCCGCACCGCCCTCGCCCCCCACGCCGCCGCACGCCAGCGAGGCCACCCGGCTGCTGTGCGCCGGGACCTATCTGGACGCGGGGTTCCGGGACACGGTGATCGAGGAACTGCACCTCAACGAACAGCGGATCGCCCCGCCCTCCCTCGGCTACGACGCCGCCCGCGTCCTCGCCCACGCCCTGCGCGCCCGGCGTCTCGAACTGGCCTGGGCCGGGGCGATCGTAGGACTGTGGATCGTCGGCCTGGTGGTGACGGACATGCTGCTGGCCGGCTATCTGCTGCCCGGCGTGCTGCTGGCCATGGCCAACTACGTGCGCGGGGAGTCCGACCATCCGCCGTTGGCCCGCCGCTTCGCCGCGTTCCTGACGCGCTGGCTCGGACGGATCGTCTTCGCCCTGTTCCTGCTCTCCAACGTGCTCCTCGCCTTCGGCGGGACGGACGACTCCTCGTCATCCGACTCGTCCGGCTCATCCGATTCCTCCGACCCCTACGCCTCCGACTCCGGTTCGTCCGACGGGCCGAGCTGGTGGGACCTCCTGCGCTTCCTGCTCCCCGCCACGGCCCAGTTCGTCGGCGGTAGCCCCGACGTGAAGCCGATAGAGGCATGGGTCGCCCTGATCATGTTCGTCGCGGTCGCCCTGTGCAGCGGGGTCCAGCGCAGCCAGTTCGCCCGTTCGCTCGGTGCCGAGCTGGCGCCCGACCGGTTCCCCGACGCCATGTCCGACCCGGCCGAGAGCGCCGAGGGGCGGCGCTTCCAGCGGCTCAAGGACCGGATCCGGGTCGAGCAGCACAAGCCGCTGATCATGTACAGCGAGACCCATCCGTTCTGCGGCGCGGGCGGCGCGTACGACACCTGGGTCCTCGCCGTCGAACTGCGCCCGGACGACGAGACGGAGAACGGCACCGCCGCCCGCCCGCTCAGCAACCGCGTCGTGCTCGACACCATCCGCCCGCTGCTCGAAGGGCTGCGACTGCCCGCCGAGTACGCCGGGGACGGGGTTCGCGACCGGCTGCGCTGGCTGGAGATCGATGAGTGCGTGTTCCTGCCCGCCGAAGGGCTGCTGCGGCGCGAGGACGCCCCCTTCGGCCAGGAGGACTTCGAACGGCACCGGGCCCGCGCCGTGGAGGAGGGCGCCGAGAAACGCCGCCACTTCCTGCGCGTCCGGGTCGGCGGCTGGGAGGAGGAACTGGTCGTCACCGTCTTCGTCCGCGTCCACACCCAGGGGCGGATGCTGATGCTGGAGATCGCCCCGCACGTCCTCCAGCCGATCCGCGCCGACTTCAAGGACAGCGACCGCTCCGCCCACCGCTTCCGCAACAACAGCTCGCTGGGCAAGGCGACCTGGGCGGTCGGACAGGTGCCGGGCTCGGCCGTACGATCCGTGGTCACCCTGTTCCAGGGCGCCACCCACGGCTGGGCGCTGCTCACCGGCGGCTACTCCGGCGCGCTGCCCGAGGGGCCCGCGCTGTCCGTACGTGAACTGGGCGCCGCCGCAAGCGGATCGCTCTTCCAGCAGATGGACGTGGACCGCTATCTGAAAAGCGTCCAGGACCGGATCGCCAACGGGGTCAAGACCGCCCTCATCGCCCACGGCTACCAGACGGGCGAGTTCGTACAGAAGGTGGTCAACATCAGCAACGGCGGGGTGCACATCGGCTCCGTCAACGACAGCACCTTCGCGGTCGGCTCCGACGCGCGGGCGGAGTCCTCCAAGAACGACACGGGCAGCAACAGCCCGAGCAGTCCGAGCAGCCCGACGAACACAACAAACGCGATGAACACAACAAACGCGACGAACGTGATGACGAAGGGGGACGACGCATGACGGCCAGGGACGAGGCGGACCGGAACGGGGCGGCCGAGCCGGCGGTGCGGCTGGGGGATGTCTCCGGGAGCACCTTCGCGATCGGCAGCCACGCGCACGCCGAGAGCCACCACGGGGCGACCTCCCGGACCGATCCGGCGGTGGAGCAACTGCGCGTGGGCGTAAGGGAGTTGCGGTCCGACCTGGCCCGGTTACGGGCGGATGGGCGGACCGCCGAGCTGGACGCCGAACTCGCCGGTGCGGAGGACGAGATCAACCGGACCGGCGCGGTGACGCCGACCCGGCTCCAGCGGCTGCGGCAACTGCTCACCGACTCCGAGGCGCTGGTGGGGCTGTTCGCCTCGGCGGCGGCCGTGGCGGGAGCGGTGGCAGGGCTGTTGTGACGGCGATGGTGAGGGGGAGGGGTGGTGCGGGATGAGCCCCGGAGAACGGTTCTGGAACGAGGAGACCCAGCGCTGGGAGGAAGGCGACCAGCGATCGGCGCAGGTGACGCCGCCTCCGCCACCCCGGCCTGAGTATGTGCCGGAGGGCGGAGTACCGGGTGGGGTACCGGGTGGGGTGCCGGGTGCGGTACCGGGTGAGGTGCAGGGGGGAGTGCCGGGTCAGGATCCCGGGGTGCCCTGGCCGGTCTCCTTCCCGCCGCCCCCGGGCACGCTCCCGTCCCGTCCCGGCTCTTCCTGGAGGGAGCCGCCGAAGGTGTGGGGCGTGGTGGTGGCGGTGGCCGCCGCCGTCGGGGTGGCCGTCGCGCTGGTCGTCGTACAGACCCAGGACGACGGGGGCGGGCGGGCCGGTGGGTCCGCCTCCGTGAGCCCGTCGACAGACTCCTCGCCGACGTCGGAGGAGACGGCCGGGGTCTCGGGGGAGCCGGGGGAGGTGACCGAGGATCCCTACCCGAGCGAGACGCCGACCAGCGACGCCCCGACCACCGAACCGCCCTTCGGCTACGAGGCCGTGGAGGACCCGGCGGGGTTCACGATCGCCGTGCCCGAGGGCTGGGACCGGGAGGCGATCTCTTCCGAGTACGGCATGGATGTCGTCAACTTCCGCAGCTCCGACGGCGGTCAACGGCTCCAGGTCTTCGAGGTCGCCGAGACGTCCGCGTCGGCCTCCTTCGAGCTGTTCCTGTCGGATGAGACCCCCAAGGGGTCCGGTTTCCAGCAACTGTCGTACGACAACCTGGCCACCGACAACGAAGAGGTGGTGGACGGCGCCCAGCTCGAATACCTGGTCGACTCCATCCGCGGCGAGCCGGACGTCGGGACCTGGCACGCGGTCGACGCACGGTTCACGCTCTCCAACGGCGGCCGGTACGCGATCGCCGCCTACGGCAGCTACGAGGACGGGGAGGACGACGAGCGGGAACTGGTCACCAACGCGCTGAACTGGTTCTACGCCTCCTGAGCGCCGGTGCCGCTGCCGGTGCCGGTGCCGCTGCCGCTGCCGCTGCCGCTGCCGGTGCCTGTGCCGCTGCCGGTGCCTGTGTTGTCACCGGCGCCGGCACCCGCGCCGGCACCCGCGCTCTCGCCGGAGCCGACGATGGCGGTGACCCGGATCTCCACGCGCATGGCGGCCAGGCCGAGGACCGTGACGCCGGTCTCCGTCCAGATCGGCGCGCGGCCGTCGAGGCGGCGGCGGAACTGCTCGGCCATGACCTGGTTGTGGTCGTCGCCGATGACGTCATCGCCCGGCGCGACCTTGTGGTACGAGTTGACGTGGATGACGTCCTTCCAGGTCGCGCCGACCGTGGCGAGTGTGCGCTCCACATTGTCGAAAGCCTGGATGATCTCCTCCTCCAGCGCGTCGGGGATGTTCAGGTCGTCATCCACCCCGGCCTGACCGGAGATCTCCACCCGGTCGCCGACGCGCACGGCCCCGCTGTAGCCGAGGGCCTCGTGCAGCTTCTCGCCGTGGCCCGGGGTGATGCCGAAGGTGACGGTGCTCATGACGTTCCTCTTCCTGTCCGCAGGTTCTGCCCATAGGGGCGCGTTTCCCCATGCTTGAGTTCACGCGTAAAGTGAGACTAGCAAACGGTGACTTCAAGCGTAAAGTGATCGCGGATCGATGAGCAGCACAGGAGGGCCGATGAGCGGCATGGCCGAGCACGAGGACGACGAAGAGCTGCGATGGCTCGACGAGCAGGAGAAGGCGGCGTGGACAGGGCTGATCTCCCTTGTCCTGCTGCTCCCCGCCAAGCTGGAGGCGCCGCTGCGGCAGGAGCACGGCCTCACCCTGTTCGAGTACCTGGTGCTCAGCCATCTCTCCGAGGCCCCGCGGCGCACCCTGCGGATGGGAGAGCTGGCCTTTCTCGCCAGCGGGTCGCTCTCCCGCCTCTCCAACGTCGTCAAGCGATGCGAACAGCGCGGCTGGGTCGTACGGACGCCCGACCCGGCCAACGGCCGCTACACCCTCGCCGAACTCACCGACGACGGCTTCGAGACCGTGCGCCTGGCAGCGCCCTCACATCTGCGCTCCGTACGCCGCATCGTCCTCGACTCGCTCAACACGGCCGACCAGAAGGCCCTCGCCCGCATCGCTCAGAAGCTCCGGATCGTCCCCGACGACTTCGGCTGACCACGCCTGGACCGGCGCCCTCGGCGCCCTCGGCGCGCTCTGCCGTAGGGTGTTCGGGCATCAGTCCGAACGGGGGAGATCGACATGGCTGACACTCGACGACGGCTGCGCTCCAGCACCGTCGCACTCGGCAGCATGGGCGTGGTCGCGGCGGCACTCACCTCCTGCGGCTCCGATCCCGACCGCCGCTGCGTGGACCGCGACAGCTACGACTACCTCTACGGGTACAAGGTCGTCGCCGACAAGAACTGCAAGTCCTCCACCGGCGGCAGCGGCAAGAGCCGGTCGACGGGCGGCTCATCAGGCGGTTCGTCGGGCAACTCGTCCGGCAAGCGGATGGACGCCGCCTGGTACTACGACTCCGACGTCAGCGCCGGCTACGCCGACCACGGCACCTTCAGCCGCAGCGACGCCGTGGACCGGGGCGGCTTCGGCTGCTCGGACTCGGGCAGCGGCGGCGGCTGAGCGGGCGGCCACCACCATGGAACGCCGGACCATCGCCCCCCGCCCCGACTGGCAACGCACCGTCGAGGAGCAGGGGCTCATCTATCCCCTCACCCGCCACCCGGACGACTCCCTGCGCCCCTACTGGGACGAGAGCGCCTACTACGTCTTCTCCCTGGAGGAGATCGAGGCGCTGGAGGAGGTCGTGGAGGAACTGCACCACATGTGCCTGGAAGCGGCGGCTCACATCGTCGCCGCCGACCGCTTCGCCGACCTCGGCATCACCGACCCGAGGGTGGTCGCGGCGGTCACCGAGGCATGGCGGCGCCGCTCCGAACTCCCCTCCGTGTACGGCCGTTTCGACCTCCGCCACGACGGCCGGGGCCCGGCGAAACTGCTGGAGTACAACGCCGACACCCCGACCTCCCTGGTGGAGGCGGCCTCCCCGCAGTGGTTCTGGATGGAGGAGCGCTTTCCCGGCGCCGACCAGTGGAACTCCCTGCACGAACGGCTGGTCGACGCCTGGCGCCGCCAGTCCGCGCTGCTCCCGCCCGGCGGACCGCTGTATTTCGCACACTCCAGCGCGGATGAGGCGGGCGAGGACCTGATGACCGTCGCCTATCTCAAGGAGACGGCGGAACAGGCCGGGCTCGCCACCGACTGGATCGCCATGGAGGACATCGGCTGGGACCGGCTGTCGGGGCGGTTCGTGGACCGGCGGCTGCGATTCATGCGCAGCGTCTTCAAGCTCTACCCCTGGGAATGGCTGGTCACCGACCGGTTCGCCGGACAGGTGCTCGACACCCTCGACAACGGCGGCGGCACCGGCACCACCCTGTGGATCGAACCCGCCTGGAAGATGCTGCTCAGCAACAAGGCCCTGCTCGCCGTGCTCTGGGAGCTGTATCCCGGGCACCCCCATCTCCTCCCCGCCTACCTCGACGGACCGCGCGAACTGGCCACCGGCCCCGGCTATGTCACCAAACCGCTGCTGGGGCGCGAGGGCGCCGGAGTCACCGTCCACGAGACCGGCGCCCCACCGGCCCCACCCCCGGAAGAACCCTGCTGCTACCAGGAGTTGGCCCCCCTGCCCGACTTCGACGGCAACCGGGTCGTGCTCGGCGCCTGGGTGGTCGACGGAGAGGCCGCCGGCCTGGGGATACGGGAGTCGGCGGGACTGGTGACGGACGGATACGCCCGCTTCCTGCCCCATGTGATCCTCTGAACCCCCGAGACCCCCAGACCCACCACCGTCAGACCCACAGCCCTCAGATCCACCCCCGTCAGGCCCACAGCCCTCAGGCTCCGAGGACCGTCCGCAACTGCTCCAGCCCCCACTCCAGATCCTCCCTGCTGATCATCAGCGGGGGTGCCACCCGGATGGTCGAGCCATGGGTGTCCTTGACCAGGACACCCCGCTCCAGGAGCCGCTCCGCCACCTCACGGCCCGTGCCCAGGGCCGGGGCGATGTCCAGGCCCGCCCACAGACCGCGCCCCCGTACCTGCGTCACCTGCCCGGACTCCTTCAGCCCCGCCAGCTCCCCGTGCAAGAAGGCCCCCAGCTCGGCCGACCGCTCCTGGAACTCCCCCGTCCGCAGCATCGCCAGCACCTCCAGCGCCACCGCGCACGCCAGCGGATTCCCCCCGAACGTCGACCCGTGCTCACCCGGCCGGAACACCCCCAGCACCTCGGCGTCCGCCACCACCGCCGACACCGGCACGATCCCCCCGCCCAGCGCCTTGCCCAGCACATACATGTCCGGCACCACCCCCTCGTGCTCACACGCGAACGTCCGCCCCGTCCGCCCCAGCCCCGACTGGATCTCGTCCGCGACGAACAGCACCTCCCGCTCCCGCGTCAGCTCCCGCACCGCCGGCAGATACCCCTGCGGCGGCACCACCACCCCCGCCTCCCCCTGGATCGGCTCCAGCAGCACCGCCACCGTGTTCTCGGTGACGGCACTGCGCATAGCCGCCACATCCCCGTACGGCACGATCTCGAAGCCCGGCGTGTACGGCCCGAAGTCCGCCCGCGCCTCCCGGTCCGTGGAGAAACTGATCACCGTCGTCGTACGACCGTGGAAGTTGTCCGCCGCCACCACGATCTTCGCCATCTCCCACGGCACCCCCTTCACCCGGTACCCCCACTTCCGCGCCGTCTTCACCGCCGTCTCCACCGCCTCCGCCCCGGTGTTCATCGGCAGCACCATCTCCATCCCGCACAGCTCCGCCAGCTCCTGGCAGAACGCCGCGAACCGGTCGTGATAGAACGCCCGCGACGTCAGCGTCACCCGCTCCAACTGCGCCCTCGCCGCCTCGACCAGCCGCCGGTTGCCGTGCCCGAAGTTCAGCGCCGAATACCCGGCCAGCAGATCCAGATAGCGGCGCCCCTCCACATCCGTCATCCACGCGCCCTCGGCGGTGGCCACCACCACCGGCAGCGGGTGGTAGTTGTGCGCGCTGTGCGCCTCGGCGGCGGCGATCAGCGTCTCGGTCGCGGACATACGGACCTCCCGGGGGACAGACATCGGCTGCTATCGGGATCGTCGGCCGGACCCCGCCCCTTTAGCCCCCGCCGTCCCCCACCGCCCCCCACCGCCCCCCGCCGTCCCCCACCGCCCCTTCCGCCTCGCCCGCATGGTGGACGTACGGAACCTCCCTACCGGCGCGCCGGTAGGCTGGCCATGGGCCGTGACTGGCGCGCTGGGATGGGACCGACCATCGGGGAGCGGCCCCGGAGGACCCGCACGGGTCCGCCGAGCGAGTGCCGTGCGCCTGGGCCGAACCGTGAACCGTGACCGCTTCAGCCACGCCGCCCGGAGGCCGAGATGCCCGACCAGCAGCCGCTTTCCCCCGAGTCCACGGCCTTCCGCGCCGCCCTCGATGTCATCCGCGCCGTCGAACCCCGGGTCGCCGACGCTATCGGCCAGGAGGTCCACGACCAGCGCGAGATGCTCAAGCTGATCGCCTCCGAGAACTACGCCTCCCCGGCCACCCTCCTCGCCATGGGCAACTGGTTCAGCGACAAGTACGCCGAGGGCACCATCGGCCGCCGCTTCTACGCCGGCTGCCGCAATGTCGACACCGTCGAAGCCCTCGCCGCCGAACACGCCCGCGCACTCTTCGGCGCCCGCCACGCCTACGTCCAGCCGCACTCCGGCATCGACGCCAACCTCGTCGCCTTCTGGTCCGTCCTCGCCCAGCGCGTCGAGGCCCCCGCCCTGGAGAAGGCCGGTGTCCGTCAGGTCAACGACCTCTCCGACGCCGACTGGGCCGAACTCCGCCGCGCCTTCGGGAACCAGCGCATGCTCGGCATGTCCCTCGACGCCGGCGGCCACCTCACCCACGGCTTCCGCCCCAACATCTCCGGCAAGATGTTCGACCAGCGCTCCTACGGCACCGACCCCGCCACCGGGCTCATCGACTACGACGCCCTGCGCGCCTCCGCCCGGGAGTTCAAGCCGCTGATCATCGTCGCCGGCTACTCCGCCTACCCCCGGCTGGTGAACTTCCGCGTCATGCGGGAGATCGCCGACGAGGTGGGCGCGACCCTGATGGTGGACATGGCCCACTTCGCCGGTCTCGTCGCCGGCAAGGTCCTCACCGGCGACTTCGACCCCGTCCCGCACGCCCAGATCGTCACCACCACCACCCACAAGTCGCTGCGCGGCCCGCGCGGCGGCATGGTCCTGTGCGACGACTCCCTCAAGGACCAGGTCGACCGCGGCTGCCCGATGGTCCTCGGCGGCCCCCTCCCGCATGTCATGGCCGCCAAGGCCGTCGCCCTCGCCGAGGCCCGTCAGCCCTCCTTCCGTGACTACGCCCAGCGGATCGTGGACAACTCCCGCGCCCTCGCCGAGGGCCTCACCCGACGCGGCGCCACCCTGGTCACCGGCGGCACGGACAACCACCTCAACCTGATCGATGTCACCACCTCCTACGGCCTCACCGGCCGCCAGGCCGAGGCCGCGCTCCTCGACTCCGGCATCGTCACCAACCGCAACGCCATCCCCGCCGACCCCAACGGCGCCTGGTACACCTCCGGCATCCGCATCGGCACCCCCGCCCTGACCACCCGGGGCCTGGGCACCGCCGAGATGGACGAGGTCGCCGCGCTGATCGACCGGGTGCTCACCACCACCGAGCCCGGCACCACCAGCAAGGGCAAGCCCTCCAAGGCCCAGCACATCCTGGATCCGAAGGTCGCCGACGAGATCTCCCAGCGCGCCACCGACCTCGTCGCCGGATTCCCCCTCTACCCCGAGATCGACCTGGGCTGACCCGCCCTTCGCCGTCAGACGTCCCGCAACTCCTGGCGGGGGCCGCCGCCGTCCCCCTTCCGCGTCCGGCGCATCCGGGTCGCGGAGGCCACCGCCGGGAGCCGCAGGGCCAGCGGGCGCAGGACCAGGGCCAGCACCGCTCCCGCCGCCAGGCCCGGTATCGCCCACCCCCATTCGGTGTCGGACGTCACCGTGGCGGCCGACGCCATGCCCGATTCCCTGTTCGGCTCGGTGCCCGCCTCGGTGGCGGGCGCCTCGGCCGCCGCGTCCGGTGCGGTGTCCGCCGGGGCCGGGAACCCGGCCGAGAGACCCTCGTCGGAGACCTTCCCCAGCACCCCCAGCTGTTCGAGCAGGGCGCGCAGCCGGCCGGGGGAGTCCGCCCGGTGCCAGACGCCTTCCGAGCTGAGCGGGTCGCTCACGGTGTGGATCCAGATGTCCTCCGTCTCGGGTATCAGATAGACCTGGTCGAAGCGGTGGGGCGATATGTCATGGGTCATCCAGGTCACATTGATCAGCCGGGTCCTGAGGGAGTCCGCACCGCGAGGCTCGGTGTCGCGCCCCTTCGGCTCTCCCAGGAGGGACTCCAGCTCTCCGTACTCCCGATGTGTGTAATACAGCGCCGAGGTCTCCTGGCTCTGCGGTGAGACGATCAGGACACTGGTCGGGCCCCCGGCCGACGCCGGCGCCGCGCCCCACAGCATCAGCGCGAGCGTCGCCGTCAAGGCCAGTGCCGCCGCTGTCAGTTCACGGACTTTCCCTCTCCACCTGGTCTGCATTCCCATCCCCCTGCGGGCGGTTCGTGTCGCGGTCCGTCCCCGGGCCGCCTGTCACTTCTGGTACACCGCCCGAGCCGTTCGGGTTCCACCTTTTCGGGTTCCACCTTTTTCGGGCTCACTTCGGCGGAAGGGACTCCGCGATCTCCACCGCACGCTCCAGGGACCCCACGCCCTCCAGCCGCAGCGTGACATCCCCGGGACCGGCCCCGACGTCGCCGACATCCGAGTCAGGGTCGGCCGAGTCAGGGTCGGCCGGGTCCGGGCCGTGGGTCCACAGGAGCGTCGGGCCGGCGGTGCGCTGCTCGCGGACGAAATCGGTGCCGTCGGCGGCCAGCAGCGGGTAGCTCAGCCTGTGCGGCCGGGCGAACCACAGGGCCGTGTCCCGCACCGGGTCGTCGGGACCGGGTCCGCTCAAGGGGATCCACTCCACCGGCTCCCGCACGGTTTTGACGAAGCCGACGTCCAGCCGTCCGGCGTCCTGGTCCAGCCGGATCGCCGCGCCGCCCGCCGCCCGCCAGCACAGCGAGACCAGGAACCGGCGGTCCGGCCCATGGGTGACCGACACGGCGTCCGGCGGTCCCAGCGCCTGCGGCACCAGAGGCCGGAAGCCCGCCCGCCGTCCGGCCTCCGCCAGCGACACCGAGGGCCCGCAGCCGGGCACCTCAGCCGGGGTGGGAGGGGGCGCGGAGGGGTCGTAGCGGACCTCGACCCCGCCGAAGTCGAACCAGTCGAACACCGCCGCCCGCACCGGGGGAGTGAGCGCGAGCACGGTCAGCAGCCCGCACAGGGTCGCCGTCAGCGAACGTCGGCGGGCGCGGGTCCAGCGCCGGGCCGCGCGGACCCGGCCGCGCAGCCGGTCCCGTCGGGTCGGCGGCCCGGCGACCGGGACCGCGAGGTGCTCGGCGAGTATCTGTCCCAGCACCCGCTCGACCATCGTCTCCGGCCCGTCCGGGCCCTGGCGGTCCAGGGACCGGCCGAGCGCCCGAAGCTCCTCCTGCAGCCCGGCCGGCACCCCCCGCACCCGGGGCTCGGCCCGCTCACCGCCGTACGGCCCCCGGCCGCGACGGGAGGGGCGGTGGCCCTGGCCCTGGCCCCGGCTCTGGCCGGCTGGGGGGTGGGAGCGGTCGGGGTGGTCCAGGCCGTCGGAGTGGTCCAGGCCGTCGGGGTGGTGCGGGTCGTCGGGGTGGTCCGGGCCATCGGTGTGGTGTGGCTCACTCACGCTCTTCACCTCCCTCCAGTCGGAAGTCCGGCAGCAGTCGGCCCAGCTTGCGCAGTCCGCGGTTGAGCCGGGACTTCACCGTGCCCCGCGGCCAGCCCAGGGCCTCGGACGTCTCCGCCTCGTCCATCTCCAGCAGATAGCGGTATGTGACCGCCAGCCGGTGCTCCTCGCTCAACTGCTCGATCGCGGCCAGCAGGGCGTCACGGCGCTCGATCTCCAGGGTCGCGAGCGCCGGGTCCGCCGACTCCGGTATCAGCGGCTCGGCCTGTGAGTAGGCCGCCTCCCGGCCGGCCAGCGTCCGCTGCCGGGCCGCCGTACGCACTGTGTTCCTTGTCTCATTGGCGACGATGGTCAACAGCCAGGGCTTGAACGCCGTGCCGTCCTGGAACCGGCCCAGCGCGCAGTACGCCTTGACGAAAGCCTGCTGCACCACGTCCTCCGCGTCCGACCCCGCTCCGAGTGCCGCCGCCGCCCGCAGGGCGATGCCCGTATGGGCGCGGACCAGCTCCGCGTACGCCTCCGGCTCTCCGGCGCGCACGCGGGCGATCACCGCGGCCTCATCGACGATGCGGACCCCCTCCCGCGTCTTCACACTCTTGGTACACCGCCCGAGCGCCATCGGTTCCCATCTGTTTCCGCCTTCGCCGACTCGATCTCCCCTCCCTCCCCCTCCCCCTCCCTCTCCCTCTCCGGCTCTGCCCCCGGAGCACGTCCCGGCCGATCCTCCGCCCCTGTCCCCCCGCCCGCCCTCGGCCCGCTCCTGGCGCGTTCCTGCTCCGGTCCTGGTCCGGTCCTGGCGCCTTCCTGGTCCGGTCTGGGTCCGTTCCTGGACCGGGCCGGGCCTGTTGCCGAGCTGTTCCCGGCCCGTTCCCGGTCTGTCTCAGGTGGGTTCCGGATCGGGGGGCGCGACCTGAGAGAATGGGGGCATGGCCTCTGACCGACCCCGTGTGCTCTCCGGAATCCAGCCCACCGCCGGCTCGTTCCACCTCGGCAACTACCTCGGCGCGGTACGCCAGTGGGTGGCTCTGCAGGAGTCGCACGACGCGTTCTACATGGTTGTCGACCTGCACGCGATCACGATCCCGCAGGACCCCGCGGAGCTGCGCGCCAATACCCGCCTCGCGGCGGCCCAGCTCCTCGCCGCCGGTCTCGACCCCGAGCGCTGCACGCTCTTCGTCCAGAGCCATGTACCCGAGCACGCCCAGCTGGCCTGGGTCATGAACTGCCTCACCGGCTTCGGCGAGGCGTCCCGGATGACCCAGTTCAAGGACAAGTCCGCCAAGCAGGGCACGGACCGGGCCTCGGTGGGCCTGTTCACGTACCCGATCCTCCAGGTCGCCGACATCCTGCTCTACCGGGCCAACGAGGTGCCGGTCGGCGAGGACCAGCGCCAGCACATCGAGCTGACCCGCGATCTCGCCGAGCGCTTCAACGGCCGGTTCGGCGCGACCTTCACCGTCCCGAAGCCGTACATCCTCAAGGAGACGGCGAAGATCTACGATCTCCAGGACCCGTCGATCAAGATGAGCAAGTCGGCGTCCACACCGAAGGGCCTGATCAACCTTCTGGACGAGCCCAAGGCCACCGCCAAGAAGGTGAAGAGCGCGGTCACCGACACCGAGACCGTGATCCGCTACGACCCCGTGAACAAGCCGGGCGTCAGCAACCTCCTCACCATCTACTCCACCCTCACGGGTGCCGCCGTGGCGGACCTGGAGGCCACGTACGAGGGCAAGGGCTACGGCGCGATCAAGACGGACCTCGCCGAGATCATGGTCGAGTTCGTCACACCCTTCAGAGAGCGCACCCAGCAGTACCTGGACGACCCCGAGTCCCTCGACTCGATCCTCGCCAAGGGTGCGGAGAAGGCACGGGCCGTCGCCGCCGAGACCCTGGCCCTGGCCTATGACCGGGTGGGATTCCTGCCGGCCAAGCACTGAGCCGGCCGGTCGGCGGCGGTGCGCCCGCCCCGTACCACCGAACAGCGCTGCACATCACCTCGCCTGCGCCTGCCCAGGGCTCAGTCGTGGCCTTACAGTCGATATCCGGATGGCCGCCCGCGCGGTCACCGCGCGCGTGGACACGTGCACCCGCGCAGACAGACGATGACCTGAACAGACGATGACCTGAACAGACGATGACCTGACAGGACACGACGACAGGAGACGACGTGGGGACCGTAACGATCGGTGTGTCGATCGCGGTCCCGGAGCCCCACGGCAGCCTGCTCCAGCAGCGGCGCGCGGGCTTCGGAGATGCCGCGGCGTACTGCATCCCCACGCATGTCACCCTGCTGCCGCCGACCGAGGTCGCCGCCGGACGGCTGCCCGCGATCCAGGCCCATCTCGTCCGGGTCGCGCACTCCGGGCGCCCCTTCCCGATGCGGCTGTGCGGCACCGGCACCTTCCGGCCGGTCTCCCCGGTCGTCTTCGTCCAGGTGGTCGAGGGCGCCGAAGCCTGCGACCGGCTGCAGAAGCAGGTCCGAGACGCCTCGGGCCCGGTCGCCCGCGAACTGCAGTTCCCGTACCACCCGCATGTCACCGTGGCCCACGGCATCGACGAGGCCGCCATGGACCGCGCCTACGAGGAACTGTCCGGCTACGAGGCACGCTGGCCCTGCACCGGCTTCTCGCTCTACGAGCAGGGCGCCGACGCGGTCTGGCGCAAGCTCCGCGAGTTCACCTTCGGGTCGCCCGTGGTCCCGCCGCAGGCCGCGGCCCCGGCCGAGCGCGGCTCGCTGCCCACGCACTGAGCCCCCGAGGCCGCCGCTCTAGAGGGGCAGCCTTCGGAACGCGCTCCTCGGCAGATGCCGCAGCGCCGACATCAGCACCCTCAGGACGCCCGGCACCCACACTGTCTCCGAGCGGCGGCGCAACCCCAGTTCGACGGCGGTCGCCACCGCCTCGGGGGTGGTCGCGGGCGGGGTCTCCACCCGGCCGGCGGTCGCCTTCGTACGGACGAAGCCGGGGCGTACGACCATGACGTGGACGCCGGTGCCGTGCAGCGCGTCGCCGAGGCCCTGGGTGAAGGCGTCCAGGCCCGCTTTGCTGGAGCCGTAGATGAAGTCCGCGCGGCGGGCGCGCTCGGCGGCGACCGAGGAGAGCACGACCAGTGATCCGTGGCCCTGGGTCTGGAGGGCGCGGGCGGCGACCAGGCCCGCGGAGACCGCGCCGGTGAAGTTGGTCTGGACGACCCGTACCGCGTCCACCGGCTCCCGCTCGTCCCGTGCCTGGTCGCCCAGGACACCGAAGGCGAAGAGCACCATGTCGACCGCGCCCTCGGCGAAGACCTTCCCGAGCGCCGTCTCGTGGGAGGCGGGGTCGAGTGCGTCGAAGGCGACGGTACGGACGTCCGCGCCCAGCGCCCGCAACTCCTGCGCCGACCGCTCCAGCGCGGGTGAGGGGCGTCCGGCCAGCCACACCGTGTGCGTGCGGCGCGCGATCAGCCGGCGGGCGACGGACAGCCCGATCTCGGACGTGCCGCCGAGGACGAGCAGGGAGTGGGGGAGGCCGGAGGCGTCCTTCACGGGGGCTCCTTGAGGAGAGGCGGACAGGAGAGGCGGACAGGAGAGGGAGACAGGGGCGGGAGACAGGGGCGGGCACCACCGGGCCGGGACGGGCCGAGCCGGGGCTGGGCTGGGCTGGGCTGGGCTACAGATGTAGGCGGCGGGCGAGGTCCGAGGTGAAGGCGGCCTGCGGGTCCAGTTCCGCGCGCAGGGCGCGGAAGTCGGCCAGCCGGGGGTACATCGCGGCGAGCAGGTCGCGGCGTGGCCGGGAGTCTCCGGCCAGCCAGATCCGGCCACCCGCGACGGCGACCTCCTCGTCCAGCGCGTCGAGCAGGCCGGGCAGGCCGGGCAGGGCGGCAGGCAGATCCAGGGTGAGGGCCCAGCCGGGCGCCGGGAAGGACAGCCAGCCGGGGCCGGCCTCCCCGAACCGGGTGAGGACCGCCGGGAGCGACCCGCACCGCCGTTCCGCGACCCGCCGCACGATCCGGCGCAGGGTGTCCTCGTCGCCGTATCCGAGGAGGAAGCGGTAGCGGACGACACCGCCGGCGTCATGGTCGGGAAGCCGGTCGCGGAGCAGATCGGTCACCGCGTCACGCAGTACGCCGCCGAGAACGCCGTCGACCGGGCCACGACGGGCGTACAGATCTCCGGCGAGACGGGTGAGTCCGGCGAGACGGGTGAGTTCGGTGAGACTAGTGAGCCCTGTGAGGCTGGTGAGTCCGGCGCGGTGCGGGGTGTCGTCGCCGGGGCCGGTGAAAAAGGCGGGCAGGGGCTGAAGACGGGTGCTGCGCGCGCGGGAGACGCGAGAGACGCCGGAGAGCGAAAAATCCCGCCACGCGCGCGTAGCGGACGTTTTCCCGGCCCGCGCGGGGGCGTGATCGGCGCGGACGAGGGTCGCGCGGGCGTTCGACGCGCCACGGGCCAGGAGGTCGAGCCGGGCGACCGCGTATTCGTGGTCCCCGTCCGGCAGCCGGTTCAGCAGGGCGTCGAGCCCGGTGACGCGTTCCGTGGTGACCGCCATCAGGGGCGACTCCACCGGCCGGAGGGCGATCGTGGCCGTCAGGACGGCGCCGGTCAGGCCGAGCCCGCCCGCCGTCGCGTCGAACAGCGCGGTGCCCGGGCGTACGGTGCGGATACCGCCGTCCCCGGTGAGCAGTTCGAAGGCCGCCACGTGCCGGGAGAACGTCCCCGAGGCGGGGTGGTTCACGCCGGGCAGGTCCGTGGCGAGCGCCCCGCCGACGGTGACGTACGGGCTGCCCGGTGTCACCGGCAGACACCAGCCGAGCGGCAGCAGCACCTCGGTCAGCCGGTGCAGGGAGACACCCGCGTCGCACAGGACCGTGCCGGCGCCGGCGTCGATCGCGTGGACGCGGTCGAGCGCGCCGAGGTCGAGCAGCGCGCCCCCGGCGTTGCGCGCGGCGTCCCCGAGGGAGCCGCCGGGCCCGCCCGGGACGCCGGGGATGGTTCCGTGCGCGTCGCAGTCCCGGACGGCGGCGACCGCCTCTTCGTAGGACCGCGGACGGATCAGCCGGGCGGCGGCGGGCGCCGTGGGGCGGCGCCAGCCCGGGGCGGGAAGGGTGTCGGCAGGCATGTCGCCGACCGTATCGCCCTATATGTGGTAGTTCAGTTGGTCGACGCAGGTGGTCTACCCGAAATGGGTGATTAGTGGTACGTCGCCGAATATGGCAGGAGTTGTCCAGCAGTTGTTCTGGTGTTGACACCACCGTCCCCGGGCACCCGACATGGGGCACCAGGAACGAGGGCAGGTTCGGATCATGGACTGGCTGAAAAAGCTCCCTGTCGTGGGGACGCTCGTGGCACGGCTGATGACCACGCATGTCTGGCTGTCGTACGAGCGGCTGGACCATGTGAAGTGGACACGGCTGGCCGCGGCGATGACATTCATCAGCTTCGTCGCGCTCTTCCCGCTGCTGACGGTGGTCGCCGCGGTGGCCGCCGCCACGCTCAGCGACAGCAGCCGGGCCGAGCTGGAGCGGCGGATCGCCGAACAGGTTCCGGGGATCTCCGGTCAGCTCGACATCGCCGGGCTGGTCGACAACGCCGGGACGGTCGGTCTCATCGCCGGTGCCGCGCTGCTGCTGACCGGTATCGGCTGGGTCGGCTCGATGCGGGAGTGTCTGCGCGCGGTGTGGGAGCTGCCGGACTCCGAGGAGAACCCGCTCCTGCGCAAGGCCAAGGACACGGGGGTGCTGTTCGGCCTCGGCGGCGCGCTGCTGTTCACCCTGGCCGCCTCGACCGTGGCGTCCGCCCTGGTCAACTGGATCGTCGGGCAGCTCGGGATCGCCGAGGGCGGCTGGGGCAGCGCGCTGCTGCGCACCGCCGCGTTCGCCGTCGCCGTCCTCGCGGACTTCCTGGTGCTGCTGTACGTCCTCACCCTGCTCCCCGGCGTCCACCCGCCCCGCCATCGGCTCATCGTCGCCGCGCTGATCGGCGCCGTCGGCTTCGAACTGCTGAAGCTGCTGCTCAGCGGCTACATCCAGGGCGTCGCCGCGAAGAGCATGTACGGCGCGTTCGGCGTCCCCGTCGCCCTGCTGCTGTGGATCAACTTCACGTCGAAGCTGGTGCTTTACTGCGCGGCTTGGACGGCCACGGGGGATTCCCGGGACGGGGACGGGGACACGGCCCCGGATGCGGACGCGGATGCAGGAGGAGAGGCAGGGACAGGGGCAAGGGCGGAGGCGGAGGCGGGGACAAAGGCAGAGACAGGGACAGGGACAGGGACCGAGGCAGGGGCAGGGGCAGACCGGGAACCCGGTGATTCCCCCGCCTCCGGCGACCGGCGGTGAGCCCCTTCTCAAGCGGGCTGCCGCCCGACGCCCACGCTCACCGCCTGCACCTCCCCGCCTGCACCGCGCCGCTCACCGCCGCCGCCGTACCAACTCCGGCAGCGGCCACCGCCGATTGATCACGAACGCCCCCGCGCCCAGCAGGGCCAGCACCGTCGCGGTGATGGCGAGGGCGACGCCCATCCCGCCCGAGCCGCCGGACGCGGTGCCCGCGGCGACCGGGTCCGCCGAGGTGCCGGAGGCGGAGCCCCCGGCCTCACCCGGCGCGGCCGGGGCGCCCGAGGCGCCGGGCCGGTTGTCCGTGGCGCCCTGCGGGGCGACCAGCTCACCGACCGGCTCCACCTTGCCGGCCGCCTTGAAGCCCCAGTCGAACAGGCTCGCGGTCTCCTTGTAGACCTCGTTGTGGCCGTCCTTCTCCGGGTTCATGACCGTGACCAGCAGCACCCGGCCGTCCCGCTCGGCGACGCCGGTGAAGGTGGCGCCCGCGTTGGTCGTGTTGCCGTTCTTCACGCCGGCGATGCCCTTGTACTGCGTTATGTCGTAGTCGCCGGTCAGCAGGCGGTTGGTGTTCTGGATTTCGAAGGAGCCGCGGGTGGTCTTGCCCTTCTTGTTCTTCTTCGTCTCGCCGGGGAACTTCGCCGTGGCCGTGGAGGAGTACGCGCGGAAGTCCTTCTTCTGGAGCCCCGAGCGGGCGAACAGGGTCAGGTCGTACGCGGAGGAGACCTGGCCCGGGGCGTCGTAGCCGTCCGGGCTCACCACATGGGTGTCGAGCGCCTGGAGTTCCTCGGCGTGCTCGTTCATCTCCTTGACGGTCTTGTCGATCCCGTCGTTCATGGCCGACAGCACATGCACCGCGTCGTTGCCGGAGCGCAGGAAGACACCCAGCCACAGATCCTGGACCGAGTAGGACTCGTCCTCCTTGATCCCGACCATGCTGGAGCCGATCCCGACGTTCGCCAGGTCGGAGGGCGCGACCTTGTGCTTCATGTCCTTGGGGAACTTCGGCAGCAGGGTGTCCGCGAACAGCATCTTCAGGGTGCTCGCCGGGGCCAGCCGCCAGTGCGCGTTGTGCGCGGCCAGCACCTCGCCGGACTCCGCGTCGGCCACGATCCACGAGCGCGCGGTGACCTTCTTGGGGATCACCGGGACCCCGGGGGCGAGCGCGACCTGGGTGCCCGGCTGCCCCAGCCGCTCCCCGCCGACCTTCGACATGTTCGCCGGGGGTGTCGCCGACGGGGTCCCCGAAGGGTCCTTCGAGGGGTCCGGCGCCGCGGACGCGGCGGGCGCGGCCAGCGAAAACGTCAGCATGACGGCAGAAGTGATCAACAAGGTTCGCTTGATGGTCTGCTGGGGATCGGACACGCCCGAGAACGTACATGCGGGACCTGTGGAAGTCCCACCCGCGTCTCCACCCCGGGCACGGAACCGGACACGACCCGGAGATACTGAACGTATGAAACTCAGCCGCCCCGTCTCCTGGTTCCTGCTCGCTTTCGGGATGTGGAGCTGGGTCATCTGGGTCACTTTCGTCAGGAATCTCGTCAAGGACGGCAGCGGGCTCGCGTTCGACGACGGTCAGCCGACGGCGTACTTCTGGGTGCACCTGCTGCTGGCGATCGTCTCTTTCGTATGGGGGACGGTCGTCGGAGTCATCGGGTTGCGTGGGGTGCGCGCACTGCGTCGGACGTCATAGCGAACCGCCCCCCACCCGCCCCGCCTCGCCTACGCTTCATCCACCTCCTCATCACCCAAGGGACACAGCAGCGTGGTCTTCGTCGTCGTACTCGCGGTCGTTGGCGTCATGGTGGCGGCGAACTGGTATCTCTGGCGCCGTCTGTTCCGTGACACCACGCGCGGCCCCGGCTGGGCGCGGCGCGGTGGCGCCGTCCTGATCGCGGGCGGCTGGGTCCTGGCCGTCGCCGCGATGGTCTCCGAGCGCGCGGGCGCCCCCTTCGTCGTCCAGCAGCTCCTCGCCTGGCCGGGCTTCCTCTGGCTCGCCCTGTCGATATACCTGCTGCTCGCGGTCCTGGTCGGTGAGGTGGTACGACCGCTGCTGCGCCGCCGGCTGGAACGGCGCCGCCCGGCCGTGGCCCCGGTGACCGGCGCCGCCCCCGTGGCCGGTACGGAGCCGCGGACGCAGGAGGTCGGGGCCGCGACGGCGGCCGTGAGCGGTACCGCCCCCGCCACCACGACCGAGGGCACGTCGTCCTCCGGATCCGCCTCCGGACCCGCCTCCGGACCCGCCTCCGGGACCGGCGGCGGGTCGTCATCCGGAGCCGGAACCGGAACCGGAGCCGGAGCCGGAACCGACGGGAACGGCGCGGGCCGTGGAGTGACCGCCCCGGACGACGACGCCCCCGCCGAGCGCCTCGTCGCCGCCCCCTCCCGCCGTCTCTTCGTCTCCCGGGTGATCGCCGGCACCGCCGCCGCCGTGGCCGTCGGAACCGTCGGCTACGGCACGTACGGGGTGCTGAACGGGCCCTCCGTCAGACGGGTCACCGTCCCCCTCGCCAAGCTTCCGCGCGCGGCGCACGGCTATCGGATCGCGGTCGTCAGCGACATCCACCTCGGGCCGGTGCTGGGCCGGGGCTTCGCCCAGAAGGTCGTGGACACGATCAACTCGACCCAGCCCGATCTGATCGCGGTCGTCGGCGACCTGGTCGACGGCAGCGTCAAGGACCTCGGCCCGGCCGCCGCACCGCTCGCCCAGCTCACCGCCCGGCACGGCGCCTACTTCGTCACCGGCAACCACGAGTACTTCTCCGGCGCCGAGCAGTGGGTGGACGAGGTACGGCGGCTGGGACTCGTCCCGCTGGAGAACGACCGCAGGGAACTGCCGTACTTCGACCTCGCCGGGGTCAACGACATCGCCGGGGAGAGCGACGGCCAGGGGCCGGACTTCGCCAAGGCCCTCGGCGACCGCGACCGGTCCCGTACCAGCGTGCTTCTGGCCCATCAGCCGGTCCAGATCCATGACGCGGTCGACCACGGCGTCGACCTCCAGCTCTCCGGCCACACCCACGGCGGTCAGCTCTGGCCCGGCAACCTCATCGCCGGAGCCGCCAACCCGACGCTGGAGGGCCTGGAGCGGTACGGCGACACACAGTTGTACGTCACCCGGGGCGCGGGTGCCTGGGGGCCGCCGACCCGGGTCGGCGCCGAGTCGGACATCACGGTGATCGAGCTGGCCTCACGCCAGGCGTGACGCGCCCTTACCCCGGGAGAGGGTCTTCAACTCCCCGGCCGTTCAAGATTCACTCATGCTCGGTCCAAGCCCCTTCCCCGGGTGGGACCCGCGTGATTGGGTGATCCGGGCCACCAGGGGAGGTGGCGGACGGCCGGTCTCTGGGGAGGGACCGGTCGGGGTCAGGGGAGGGGCTGCTCATGCGGTCTGCACCGATGTGGTCCAGGCGGAAGCGGGCGGAAGGGCGGAGCGCCGCAGAACGGAACGGCGGCGAGAGCGGCAGGGCAAGCAGCAGAGCAAACGGCGGAGAGAGCGGCAGAGCAAGCAGCGGAGCAAACGGCAGAGGGGACAGCGGGGACAGCGGGGGGAGCGGGAGCGGGCGCTCCGTACGGGTCCGGGTCCTCGCGGGCGTGCTGGTGCTCGCCGCGGCCGGCGCGGCGGCCTGGCAACTGGTGCCGGACGGCGGCGACCAGGGCCGGACGATCTCCGTCGGCACCACCGACGCCGTCACCTCGCTCGACCCCGCGGGGGCCTACGACGCCGGGTCCTGGGCGTTGTTCAGCAATGTCTTCCAGTCCCTGCTCACCTTCGGGCCCGGCGCCACCGTCCCCGAGCCGGACGCCGCCGAGAGCTGTGACTTCGCCGGTACCGACCTGCGTGTCTACCGCTGCGAACTGCGCGAGGGGCTCACCTTCCCGGACGGCCGGGAGATGACCGCCGAGGATGTGAAGTTCTCCCTCGACCGGCTCCGGAAGATCGACTCACCGGTCGGCCCGGCCTCGCTGTTCACCACCCTGAAGTCGGTCGAGGCCCGGGACCGCACGGTCACCTTCCGCCTCTCCTCGCCGGACGCGACCCTCCCGTACAAGCTGGCCACCGGCGCGGGCGCGATCGTGGACCGCACCGCCTACCCGGCGGACGCCCTGCGCACCGAACCCGGCGCCGACGGCACCGGACCGTACCTGCTCGCCTCGTACACCAAGGGCGAGTCCGCCGTCCTGCGGCCGAACACCGACTACCGGGGCGCGGTGGGCGGCTCGGGCCGACCGGTCGAACTGCGCTACTACGCCGACTCCGCCGCCCTCGACCGCGCCTACCAGGAGCGGAAGATCCAGGTCGCCACCCGTCAGCTGCCCCCGGACACCCTCGCCGGGCTCTCCCCGAGCGACCCCGACCAGCGGGTCACCGAGGCGGACAGCTCCGAGACCCGCAATCTGTACCTCAACACCCGCGACGACGCCCCCCTGTCCGACGCCCGGGTACGGCAGGCCGTCGCCTGGCTGGTCGACCGGGACCGGCTGGCCGCCGATGTGTACCAGGGCACCGTCGACCCCCTGTACTCGCTGATCCCGGCCGGGATCACCGGTCACACCACCGCCTTCTTCGACCGGTACCCCGACCAGGACCCGGAGCGGGCCCGGCGGCTGCTCACCGAGGCCGGGGTCGCCCTCCCGGTCCGCTTCACGCTCGCCTACGCCGAGGGCCGGGGCGCCGCCGAGGCCGAGGCCGCAGAGCTGAAACGGCAACTGGAGGCCGACGACGGGCTGTTCGACGTGACGGTCAAGGGGTACGAGTGGACCGACTTCCAGAAGCGCTGGGCCGCCGGTGAACTGGACGCGTACGCCGTCGGCTGGGTCGCCGACTACCCCGACCCGGACACCTTCGGCGCCCCGCTCATCGGCACCGGATCCACCATGAACACCGGATACAGCAACGAGACCGTCGACCGGCTGATCGAGCAGGGGCAGCGGTACGCCGACCGGGGCGCCGCCGACGACGACTTCCGCGCCATCCAGGACGTGGTGGCCCGGGACGTCCCGGTGATCCCGTTGTGGCAGCGCAAGGAGTACGTGGTCGCCGACGAGGCGGTGGCCGGCGGGCAGGACCTCACGGACGGGACCGGGGTGTTCCGCCTGTGGCGGCTGGACTGGATCTGATCCCGCCCCGCCCGGTCCGCCGGAAGCGTCCCCGCTCCGGAGGAGGCCGGCCCCGGTCCGCCGGAAGCGCCCCGCCCCGGTCTGCCGGAAGCGCCCCCGCTCCGGAGGAGGCCGGCCCCGGTCCGCCGGAAGCGCCCCGCCCCGCCTCGCGGGAGGACCGCCTCGCCGCAGCCTCCCGTACCCCTCGCCGTCACCCTTCCGCCTCCACCCGTACCGGCAGGGCCACCGTCACCTCCATCCCCTCACCCGGCGCCGTCCGTACGGTCACCTCGCCGCCGTGGGCCCGGACCACGCCCTGCACGATCGCCATGCCCAGGCCGCTGCCCGCGCCCCCGCCCGCCCGGAAGAAGCGGTCGAAGACCCGGGCCGCGTCCTCCGGGGCGAGCCCCGGCCCCCGGTCGGCGACGCACAGCCGGACCACGCCGTCCACCCGCTCCACACCGAGCCGCACCGGCACCTCGGCGGGGGTGTGGACCCGTACGTTGGCCAGCAGATTGCCCAGCACCCGCCCTCGGCGATGGCCGTGGAGGTCTCCACCATGTCCTCCAGGGGCCGCATGTGCCGCCGTACCGACCACATCGTGACGCAGGCGAGTACGGCGATGAGCAGCACGCCGATGCCGAGGTCCACCTTCAGGGCCCGGGTCATGCCCTCGTTGAGCGCCTCCACCGACATGGCGATCAGCACGACCGTGCCGTCCTCCAGCCGGGCGCCGATGACGCGGTGGCCCTCGCCGTCGACCGTGAGGTCCCGCGGGGAGCCGTGGGCGGCGAGCGCGGACGGGTCGCTGACGGCGGCGGCGATGGCACGCTGGCGCGGTGTGGGGTCGAGCGGGCCGACGGCGACGGGCCGGCCGGCCGGGTCCACGGCGACGAACACCGAGGTGGGCGCGGGGAGGGACTGGCGTTCGCGGGTGCCGCCGAACTTGTCGAGGGCGATGCCGACCTGGCTGAGCGACTCGATCTGGCGCAGGCTGAACCCGGCGGTCGTCAGCGAACTGCGCGAGTTGTTCAGCTCGGTGTCGACCTTGTCCAGCAGATAGTGGTGCGCGGTCATCAGGCTGACGGAGGTCGCCACGACGATGCCCAGCGCGAGCAGGACGACGTTGGCCGCGGTCAGCTTCAGCCGCAGCGAACGGCGCCGACCCCGCCCCCGCCCCCGGTCCCCGTGGCGGTGACGGTGCCGCATGGTGAACAGCTCGCGCACCCGTGCCGGGAACGGCAGCCGCGAGGCCGTGCGCCCCGGCGGGGACCCGGGGGCCGTCATGTCAGCCCGTACCCGACGCCGCGCCGGGTGGTGATCAGCGGCGGGCCCAGCGCGTCGAGCTTGCGGCGCAGATAGCTGACGTAGGTCTCCACGACGGTCGACTCGGGCGTGTGCTCGTACTGCCACACATGCCGAAGGAGCTGTTCCTTGGTCACGATCCGGCCGGCGTTGCGGACCAGGAAGCGCAGCAGCGCGTACTCCGTCGGGGTCAGTTCGACGTGGTGGCCCGAGCGGCGCACCGAGTACGTCGTCTCGTCCAGCTCCAGATCCGCGTAGCGCAGCGGCGGGCGGTGCGGGAGGACGTCGGCGGGGCGGGTGCGGCGCAGCACGGCGGTGATCCGGGCGACGACCTCGTCGATGTTGAACGGCTTGGTGATGTAGTCGTCGCCGAAGCCGAGGGCGCCGACGATCTCGGCGGGGGAGTCGCGCGCGGTGAGGAAGACCAGCGCGAGATCGGGGCGCCGGGCGCGCAGCGCACGGCCGAGGGCGCGTCCGTCGCCGTCCGGGAGCATCACATCGAGCAGGGCGGCGTCCGGGCGGACCCGCTCGGCGAGCGTGAGGGACTCACGGACGGTGCCCGCCGTCATCACCTCGAAGCCGTGGAAACGCAGCGCGATGGCGAGGACGTCCGCGATGGATTCCTCGTCCTCCACGATCAGCACGGTGCCAGGGGCCGTCGACATGCTCCTCAGTATCAGCCGGAACACCGGCAACGGACCGGCCCGGCGTCTTGGAGTTCCTTGAGAGTCCGCCCCGGATCATGTCGCCGCCCCCGGCCGCCCGCCGATCCTGTTGCGCGGAGCCCGGGGGACGGACCGACGGAGCGAAGGAGCTGTGATCGTGGCGGCATGGGCACGATGGTGCTATCGGCATGGGCTGGTGGTCCTGCTGATATGGGTGGGCGGGCTGGTCGGCCTGGGCTTCACGGCCTCGGCCGTGGGCACCGACTACGCGAATGTCTTCACCCTTCCGGACACGGACTCCACGTCCGCCAACGACCTCATGCTGAAGGCGTTCCCGGAGCGCGCCGGGGACGTGGACTCGGTGGTGTGGCGGACCGACGAGGGTTCGGTGCGGGACGCGGACGTACGCGCCCGGATCGAACCGGCGCTGGCGGAGATCGCGCGCATGGACGGGGTCGGCGAGGTCGCCGGGCCCTACGCGGGGGCGCGGGGCGCGGCGCAGATCAGTGAGGACGGGCGGATCGCGTACGCCCAGGTCACCTTCGCCCGGCAGGCGGCCGAGATCGACAAGGCGCTGATCGAGGACGTCATCGACACCGCCCAGGGCGCCGAACGGGCCGGCTTGCAGGTGGAGCTGGGCGGCCAGGCGATCGCCTACATCCAGGAGCCGCCGACCGGTACGGCCGAACTGGTCGGCATCGTGGCCGCGGCGATCGTGCTGTTCGTGGCGTTCGGGTCGCTGTTCGCGATGCTGCTGCCGATCGTCGTGGCGATCGCGGGTGTCGGCAGCGGGCTGCTCGGCACGATGCTGCTCTCCCAGGTCACGGACATGCCCGACCTGGGGCCGCTGCTGGGCTCGCTGATCGGCCTGGGTGTCGGCATCGACTACGCGCTGTTCATCGTCACCCGGCACCGGCGGGGCATTCTGCGCGGCGCGGACCCCGAGGACTCGGCCGCCACCGCGCTCAACACCTCCGGCCGGGCGGTGCTGTTCGCGGGCGGCACGGTGTGCGTCGCGCTGGCGGGCATGCTGGTGACCAATCTGCCCTTCCTCAACGGGGTGGTCGTCGCGACCTCGCTGACCGTGGTGCTCAGTGTGCTCGCGGCGATCACCCTGCTGCCCGCCCTGCTGGGGCTGCTCGGCCGGCGGGTGCTGTCCCGGCGCCAGCGCGCCCGGCTCGCGGCGGCGGGACCCGAGCCGGCCGAGGCGAGCGGGCTCGCGGCGCGCTGGGCGTCGTACGTCCAGCGGCGTCCGCGGTCGATCGCGGCCGGGGCGCTGGCCGTCATGGCGGTCCTGGCGCTGCCGGTGCTCTCGCTGCGGCTCGGCGCCACCGACCAGGGCAACCACCAGGACACCACGACCACCCGGCAGGCGTACGACCTGCTCGCCGAGGGCTTCGGCCCTGGCTTCAACGGCCCCCTCCAGGTGGTCGTGGACGGTGTCGCGCCCGAGTCCCTGATCACCGGGATCCGGCAGACGGAGGGCGTGGCCCAGGTCGCCGCGGCGCCGCCCGTGAACGGCATCACGGTCATCCAGGTCGTACCGGCCACCTCACCGCAGTCCGAGGAGACGGACCGGCTGATCGACCGGCTGCGGGACGACGTGGTCCCGCGGGCGGGGGTCGAGGCCCATGTGGGCGGGGTGACGGCGGTGTTCAAGGACTTCGCGTCGGTGACCGGCGAACGCCTGCCTCTATTCGTCGCGACGATCATCGCGCTGGGCTTCCTGCTGCTCATGGTGGCGTTCCGCTCGCTGGTGGTCCCGCTCACCGCGGCGGTCATGAACCTGATCGCCGCGGCGGCGTCCTTCGGGGTGCTGGTGGCGATCTTCCAGTGGGGCTGGGGCACCGAACTGCTCGGCATCGGCAAGGAGGGGCCGATCGCCGCGTTCCTTCCGGTGATCATGCTGTCCCTGCTCTTCGGGCTCTCCATGGACTACCAGGTCTTCCTGGTCAGCCGGATGCACGAGGAGTGGGTCCACACGAAGGACAACGCGCGCGCGGTGCGGGTCGGGCTCGCCGAGACGAGCCGGGTCATCAACTGCGCCGCGCTCATCATGATCTGCGTCTTCGGCGCGTTCGTGCTCAGCGGTGACATGGAGGGCGCGATGGCGGGCGTCGGCCTCGCGGCGGCGGTCGCGCTGGACGCCTTCGTCCTGCGCACGGCCCTGGTCCCGGCGGCGATGCATCTGCTGGGCAAGGCCAACTGGTGGCTTCCGGCCGGCCTCGACAAGCGCCTGCCGCACCTGGCGGTCGAGCCGAGCGAGGAGCCCGCGGCGCGGGGGCCGGCGACGGGAACCCCGGGGACGGGAACCCCGGGGACGGGAACCCCCGGGACGGGAACCCCGGTGACGGGGGAGTCGGCGTCGGGGACGGGGGAGCCGCCTTCGGGGACGGGAGAGTCGGCCTCGGGGACGGGAGAGTCGGCGTCGGAGACAGGGGAGCCGGCCTCGGGTGCGGGAGAGTCGGCGTCGGTGATCACTGCGGCTTCGTCATGCCCGGCAGGAAGTCCGTGAACAGTTCGTGGACCTCGCGGACCAGGGGGCGCAGGACGCGGAAGCGGGAGAGGGAGACACCGCGGGCGGTGAGGCGGGCGCCCCGGCCGGCCAGGCGGTAGCTGCGTTCGCGGCCGGGGGTGCGGTCGAAGATCCAGTAGAGGCACAGGCCCATCTGTGCCAGCCACATCAGCTCGGGGAGGGTGTCGCGGAGTTCCGGGGCGACCTTGGCGTCGGAACCCGCCAACACCTCCCGGTGCACACTGATCGCCGCCCTGCGCGCGGGCTCGCTCTCCGGGGAGAAGGGGCTGAGCGGGCTGTCCGGATCGGCGGCGTTCTTGAAGAACTGCACGGCGAAATCGTGGTAGGGCGTCGCGATGTCCAGCCAGGCCGTCAGCACCCCCGCCAGCCGGGCCTCCAACGCCGTCTCCCGGTCCAGCACCCGGCGCACCGCCACCTGGTGCTCGGCGGCGATCCGGTCGTAGAAGCCCTGGACCAGATGTTCCTTACCGTCGAAGTAGTAGTAGGCGTTCCCTACGGAGACCCCCGCCTCCTGCGCGATCGCCCGCATCGTCGTCCGGTCGTACCCCCGCTCCTGGAACAGCCGCATGGCCGTCTCCAGGATCAGTGCCCGGGTCTGCTCGGACTTGCTGGTGGCGCCGCCCTCGCGGGGGCCGGGTCGCGGATTCTCGTTCGTGGCGGGCACGGCACGAGAGCCTAGTTCGCCGCCACGCTGACCGACGGGACCGAGCGGCGGTCCCGGTCCCCTTCGGTTCGCGTCACGTTCTCGTCAGGGCCTGGTGCAGTCGCCGAGTCTCGGTCAGCAGGCGGGAGGTGCCCCGGCGGGCGGCCAGGTCGGTCAGCCAGGGCTCGGTGCCCCGCGCGCCGCTCGTCTCGACGCTGGTGGCCGCCGTGGCGAGCAGGTCGCCGGTGCCGCGCGGCGGCGGGTCACCGGCGGTGAGCAGGGGCGGCAGCAGCGCGGCCAGCACGGCCCAGGCGGTGGCGGGGGCGCCCGCGTTCGCCAGGGTGCCGAGGGCGTCGGCGACCCGGGTGGGCTTGACCGCGCCGAGCGACATCAGCCCGGCGAGTTCGGCGCCCAGCAGCGCGGGGTCGAGGGCGCCGCGGCCGGCCAGGGCGAGCAGCGCGTCGACCACGGCGAGCCGGTCGTCGGCGTGACGGACGCTCAGCCCGTAGGCGAGGGCGAGATGCAGGGCCGGTCCGGCCGGTCCCGGGGTCTCGGCGAGGGTGAGGAGCAGACCGGTGTCGGGGCGGTCGGTCCAGACGGCGGAGTCGGCGAGCACCGGGATCAGATGCAGCGCCACCGCGTCCGGTTCGCCGGGCAGCATCGAGACCCAGTAGCGGGCGCCGGCGTACACACAGCCGCACCAGCGGCCCGAGCGCCGGTAGCCGCCGGCCAGGGCGGACACCGCCGGGAGCGCCTTGGCGAGCCGCGGGGAAGCGGCCTGCTCCAGCTCAAGGCGCCTCCGTTCCTCCGTCACCGCGACGAGGGTCCGCTCGGGCGCGGGCAGCGGCGCCCGAGGGGACTCCAGCCACTCCGCCAGCCGTTCCCCCGCCGGGGTGCCCAGCGCGCGGGCTCCGGCGACGAGCGGCGCCGGGTCGGCGGGCGGGCGCAGCCGCAGCAGGGCGAGGCCGAGATCGACCGGGCCCGCCGCGGCACCCCGCCCGGCGTACACCCGGAGCCGGTCCAGCAGTTCCTCCGGGTCCAGTTCGCCGGACTCGCGGCTGGGCGTCGCCAGCAACAGCGGCGGGACCTCACCGCCGGCCAGGGCCAGCGCGGTCTCCGTCAGCCGATGACGCCAGGGAATGCCCAGACGGGCGTGACGGCAATCGGTGTGGGCCGCCGCGCGGCGCGCCTTCCTGATGTCGGACGGCTCGACGGAACCTGTCGCCGCGGCCAGCGCCAGGAGCAGCCCGCGCCCGCCGTGCCGCAGCCACTCGGTGCGGCCCACCCACTCGTTGTGCCGCCGCGCCACCGGCTCCAGCGCCTTCGCCAGCAGCGCACGGTCACGGTGGGCCAGCCGGACCAGCCCGTCCAGCGCCCATTCGTACGACGCCGCGCGCGCCCGCCCCCGCAGATCGGCGGCGAGAACGGCCGCGAACTCGGCGACGAACTCCTCCGCGCTCTCCGGCGGTTCCGGCATCCGCGGTGCGGTCCGGGGCTCGGGCAGGCTGTCGCGGTGCCCGCCCGCCGGACCGGGGCCGGGGACCAACTCGGGCGTGTCGAACACCTCGGCGGCGGTCGCGAGCAGCCCGGGGCCCAGCAGGTGCGCGGCGGTGAGCAGTTCCTCGCGCGCGGCCCGGTCGGCGTGCGCCAGATGGCGTCCGGCCAGCCGCAGGGCGCGCTGCTGGAGCCCCGTGTCCGGGTGGGCGAAGACATCGCCGAGGGCGGGCAGCAGCAGCGGGACATGGGCGGGCCGCCCCTTCATGGCCGCGTCCAGCCACGACAACTGCGTCCGTACGAGCTTCTTCTCGGTGCGGAAGAACACCGCGCGGGACGCCTCCGCGCACCGGGCGGGGGAGAGCCGGCCGGTGTCCCACAGGTCCCGCAGCACCTCCTGCGCGTACCCGGCCGCGGGGGACGGGGCGTCGGCGGCCAGCCGGATCCAGTCGCCCGTACGCGCGGCCCGCTCCTCGGCGGTCGGCTCCAGCGCGCGCAGCAGCGCCACACAGAACCGGACGGCGGGCAGCGGATGCGTGCCGCGCAGCAGCACGGCGACGGCACTGGTCAGCAGATACGTACGGTCCAGGAGACCCTCGGCGGCGAGCACGGCGAACGCCCCGTGCCACGAGTCCTCCGGATGCTCGGAGTCACGGCAGGGCTGCCACGCCAACTGGGCGGCCCGCGCCGCGTCGTCCAGCACGAACGGCACCATGCGCGGCGTCAGCGGATCCTCCCGCAGCACGGTGAGCAGCCCGCCGCAGGGCGTCGCGGGATCGGGCTCCGGGGCAGGGGGCTGCCCCCGGCGGAGCCGGAGGGTGCGCAGCCGGCACACCTTGTAGTGCTTGCCGTACGCCTCGTCCTCCCACCAGGTGGCGGTGGCCTCCGTGACGGGCAGTTCGGTGCCGCTCGCGTCGGCCAGCGCGCGCAGCAGGATGAAACCCCACACCCCCATGTCCGTACGCGTCGACAGCCGTTCGGTCACCGTCGCCAGGAACTCGGGCGGACGCTCGGCCAGCAGGGAGACCAGCAGATGGGGATCCTGGAGATAGCGACGCGAGCGGGCGAGCCAGGCGGCGCAGGCGACGGGCCCCGAGTGGCAGGCGGCACCGGCGAGATGGGCGGCGCGCGCGGTGTCCGGCCGCGGCGGGGTCTGCGACCGCAGCTCCTTGAGCCGGGGCAGCAGCGCCCGCCGCGCCGCGTCGTCCAGGTCGGCCAGCAGGACCGGTATCTCCTTGATGGCGCCCGCCTCGACCGCGTTCAGCAGCGCGCCGGAGGGGTCCTTGCCCGCCTCGTGACGGAAGCGCATCAGCTTGGCCTTGCTCGCGAAGCGCGCGGGCTTGCGGATCATCGGGGCTCCAGAGGGGCGCTGTCGCGGAGGTGTGCGATACGGGTGGCGAGGGCGTGCTTGCAGGGGCCGCGCTGTCCATGGTGGTCGGTCCACCAGGCACAGGTGCAGCTCAGCGCCCGCAGGTCCGGGGCGAGCCGGACCAGGTGGGTGCGGTCGCCGGAGCGGACGGCGGCGACGGGGCCATCGGAGGCGCCGGGTCCGGTGCGCAGGGCGACGGCGCCCTCGCCGACCAGGGCACGGGCCGCGACGAGCCGGGGGTTGTGGCGCTCGGCGCGCTGGGCGTCGTAGGGCAGTTCACGGTGGAAGTACGCGGCCTCCGCGGTGTCGTAGCCGACGCGTCCGGCGGTGCCCAGCCGGGTGAGGGCGGCACGCACCCGCTCGCGCGGGAGGCCCGACTGGGGGGCCAGTCCGTCCGGGTCGATCCGCGGTTCCCAGGCGAGCAGGACGGCGATCAGCTCCGCGTCCCCGGCCGCCTCGTCGCCCGCCAGGGCGTCCAGGACCCCGCCCTCACCGCTGAATCCGCGCGCCACGCCCGGTGAGAGGACCAGCGTCAGCCGCATGCCCGGCAGGGTGACCTCCCACGCGCCGGGCGGCGGCGGGCTGCCGGGGCCGACCGGTGGACCGTACAGCCGCATCCCCGTCGCGTGGCGCAGGACGCGGGTCAGGGGGCCGAGCCGCCAGGGGCCCGGGAGGCAGACGGCACCGGGCACCGGACGGCTGGTGGGCCGCAGTCCGCGCCCGGCGGGGACCAGCCACTGCGGACCCGATCCCGGCCGCGCGGTACGCGGCAGCCCTCGCACGAACCGCACGGTCTCGGCCGCGTCCAGTTCGGCCCGCAGATCGAACCCGGCGGAGCTGACCTGGGTCTCGGCGAACCCTCTGAGCCACCGCTCTGGCAGGGGCACCTTCTTCTCCACGACGGCCCCGTCCACCGTGGTGACGGCCATCTCCTCCGGGCCGACGCGCAGATGCATCGGGTCGTCCCCGCCGATCCGCGTGAGCGCGTCCCGCAGCGGGTTGTTGATGTCCACGTTGGTCGTGCCGTGCCGGATCTCGCCGCCGTCCAGCCCCTCGCCGAGCACGTCCAGACGGGCGTAGACCCCGCCGCAGCCGGAGAACGACTCGAACCGCAGCCGGTCGCCCTGCGCGGTCACCACCGGATCCCGCAGCCTGGCCAGCTCCGGCCGGTAGTAGCGCGCGGCGGCGACATCGGCCACCGCGAGCAGCCCGGCCGCCGCGACCTGCGGCCGGGTCAGGAACCCGGAGTAGAAGCGCGGTCGCGCCACCGGACCGGCGGGGGTCAGACCGCCGGAGGTCTCCAGACCGAGCACCGGCCCCCGCGCGGACGCCCGCACGACGGACGGCTGGGCGTAGGCATACGCCAGTACGTTCGACGTCATGCTCCGCACGGTACGGGCTGCCACTGACAATGAGGGTCTGGGGACTTGGGCCGGGGTCAGGCTCTCGCCGCCCCCGTCACCTCCGTCACCTCCGTCACCTCCGTCACCTCCTTCATCCCCGTCTCCTCCGTCGCCTCCGTTTCCTCAGTCACCCTCTTCACTCCCGCCCCCCGCCCCAGCTCCGGCCGTTTCGAGTAGTCCGTGAAGCCGATGACATTGCCCCACGGGTCACCGATCTCGACCGTCCACCCCGTGGCCACCGCGAACGGCGGCTCCAGCGGCGGGATCCCGGCCGAGGTGAGCCGTTCGGTGACGGCACGCGCGTCCGGCACCTCCAGCCACACCCGGGGTGACGGCCACGGCGGCGGCCGGTACCCCACCCCCTCCTCGTGCCGCAGCAGCAGCCCCGGCGCCTCGGTACCGACCTTCAGCAGGGCGATGCCCGCCTCGTCCAACCGGAACCCGACCGTGAACCCGGCGCGCTCGTAGAACGCCACCGCCGCACCCACGTCCCCCACGGGCAGCACCACGTTGTCGAAGCCGAGCAGCTCGTACGACTGGTTGTCTGACATACCGTCAGAGTAGGCCGATGATCGGCCGCGGAGCGGGATTGTCAGTGGCCGCCCTTACTGTCGTCGGCATGGGAATGGTGACGTTCGTCGACGAGACGACATCGGGGAGCCGTGCCACGGCCTGGGAACTGGAGATCGCCGAGGAGCGGCTCACCGTGCGTGAGCTGATCCGGCGCAGGGTGTTCCAGGAGGTGGCCGAGTTCAACGCGCGAGGGACACAGGTCTTCCAGGGCCTCGTGCGGCCCACGGACGCCGAGCGCGTGGTCAATGGCTACGCGCTGCGCACCTCCCGCCGAATAGACCCCGAGGCCCAGTGCGAGCTGGCCGTCAGGGCGTTCGCGGGCAACGGCTTCCTGGTCCTGGTGGGGGACCGTCAGGTGACGGAGCTGGACCAGGAGATCGACCTGCCGTTCGGCACCGAGGTCACCTTCCTGAAACTCGTCGCGCTGGTGGGTGGCTGATGGCCCGCTTCACCGAGGAGAGCCGCCGCAGTCTCCAGCTGATCGCCGCCGGGGACGTCGAGGCGCTCGTCCCCGAACTGCTCGTCCTGGCCGAGGTGGTCCAGGACCACTGGGTCGCGGACGCCCACCACGTCATCGTCGCCCTGCACGACGCCCGCGGCCCCTTCCTGACCGAACTCGTACGGCTGCTCGCCGCCCGCTACCAGGAATCAGCGCCGGGTTCCGCCGACCGACGGCACATCGTGTGCCTCTTCGCCCGCTTCAGAGAGGCCCATCTGGTGGACGGCCAGTCGCCCGAGACCCGCGAGGCGCTGATGGCACTCGCCGCCGAGCAGGAGTTGCAGTACGACGCCGTGCACCTGATCCGGCTCGCCGAGCGGGAACTGACGGAGGGCCGGGAATTGCCGGGGTTGTTCGTCGCCATGCTGAGGCGCTCACGTCTGATGGCCTGGGGAGCGGAGAAGGAACTGGACGCCCTGATCGACCGCATCGCCCCGACCGCGCCCGTGCTGAACCCGGGCGAGGAGTGGACGGACCTCGCCCTGGAGGAGTTGGCCGGCCTCGGGGAGAACTGGCGGAACCTGGTCGCCCACGCCACCACCGCGGCGTCCGCCCGCCCGAGCGCCACGTGGGAACGGACGGCCCGCGCCCTGATCGACGCCGTCGCCCCGGACGACCCGCGCCCCCGGATCCTGCGCTGGCTCGCCCTGGTCGGCCGCCCGCGCACGGTCCCCCTGCTCACGTCCATGTACGCCACCGACGCCAACAACACCTTCGACGCCTTCAACGCCAACGCACTACGGGGCCTGGTCTGGCTGCTGCCGCTCCTGCCGGACGGCGCTCCTGTCTCCGGGGTCGCTCCCGTTCCCGGGGTCGCTCCTGTCTCCGGGGGCGCTCCCGTCTCCGGGACGGCTCCTGTCTCCGGGACGGCTCCTGTCTCCGGGGCTGCCGGTGCCGATGCGCCTACCGTCCCCCGGGCGGCCGACGCCGGGGCGATTCCCGTCTCCGACGCGGCCACCGCCCGTGCCCTCGCCCGTCTCACCGAGACCAGCCTCCGGCGCGTCCCCGGCCTCGGCCCCGTCAATCCCAAGGTCGCCAACGCCGCCGTCAACGCCCTCGCCCGTATCGAGCACGAGGCGGGCCTCGCCGAACTGGCCCGGCTCGCCACCCGCGTCACCTACAAGGGCACGCTCAAGCTGATCGACGCAGCCCTGGACGCCCGCGCCCGGGCGCTCGGCCTCAGCCGCGAGGAGATCGAGGAACTCGCCGTCCCGGCTTACGGGCTGACCGAGGTCGGCCGCGCCGAGCACCTCCTGGGAGACACCACCGCCCTGCTGGAGGTGCGGGGCGGCAAGGCCGTGCTGACCTGGCGCAACGCCTCCGGCAAGACCGTCAAGGGCATTCCGGCGGCGGTCAGGCGCGACCACCCCGACGAGCTGAAGGAACTGAAGGCGGCCGTCAAGGACATCGACAAGATGCTCTCGGCGCAGAGCGAGCGGCTCGACCGCCAGTTCCTCGCCCGCCGCACCTGGCCCTACGCCGTCTGGCGCGAGCGGTACCTCGACCACCCGCTGGTCGGCACCCTGGCCCGGCGCCTGCTCTGGACGGTCGACGGCACCGTCGTCGGCTACGCGGACGGCCACCTGCGCACCCTCACCGACACCCCGGTCACCGCCTCATCGGCCACCGAAGGCGCGGAGGGCGCGGAGGGCGCGGAGGGCGCCGAGGTGACGATCTGCACCCCGTCGGCCATGAGCCGGCCGAGATCGTCGCGTGGCGGGACTGGCTGGAGCGCCACGCCGTCACCCAGCCGTTCAAGCAGGCCCACCGGGAGGTCTATCTCCTCACCGACGCCGAGCGCGCCACCGGCACCTACTCCAACCGCTTCGCCGCGCACGTCCTGCGGCAGCACCAGTTCCACTCCCTCGCGGCGGTCCGCGGCTGGAACAACAGGCTGCGGCTCTGCGTGGACGACGAGGCCCCGCCCGCCACCCGCGACCTGCCCCAGTGGGGCCTGCGCGCCGAGTACTGGATCGCCGGCGACGGCACGGAGTACGGCGTCGACACCACCGACTCCGGCAGCTTCCTGCGGCTGCGCACCGACCAGGTCCGCTTCTACCCGATCGACGCCCCGGAGAACTGGGCGCACTGCTGCGGCGGCGAGTACCGCATGTGGCTGCGCGACGGCGCCGACCCCGTCGAGTCCCTCCCCCTCACGGAGGTCGACCCCCTGGTCCTGTCCGAAGTCCTGCGGGACGTCGACCTGTTCGTCGGCGTCGCCAGCGTCGGCAACGACCCGACCTGGCAGGACGGCGGACCCGAGGGCCGCTACCGCGACTACTGGACGTCGTACGGCTTCGGTGAGCTGAACCAGACCGCGCAGACCCGCCGCGCGCTGCTCGAACGCCTGATACCCCGCCTGGCGATAGCCGACCGCTGCCATCTGGAGGGCCGCTTCCTGCACGTCAAGGGCGAGCGCCACACGTACAAGATCCACCTCGGCTCGGGGAACATCCTGAGATCGCCCAACGACCAATACGTGTGCATCGTCCCCAAATCGAGCGCGTCGGGTGCGTCAGGCGCGTCCGGCGTCTCCGGTGCCGGTGGCCGGTCGGCCGACTATCTGCCCTACGAGGGCGACCGGATGCTCGCGGTCGTCCTCAGCAAGGCGACGATGCTGGCCGCCGACACGAAGATCACCGACCCGACGATCCTGAGCCAGCTCTGACCCAGGGCGCCCCCGGGCCACGAACGCCGAGGTCCCCACCCTCCCGGACAACCAGGAAAGCGGGGACCTCGACGTGAAGGGTGGCGGGACCAGAACCGGTGCCGAGACCAGAACCGGTCACGCGGCCCGAACCGGCAGCGGGACCAGAACCAGTACCGACACTCAGAACCGGCGGGTGATCAGTGCCTTCTTCACCTCGGCGATCGCCTTCGTGACCTCGATGCCACGCGGGCAGGCGTCCGTGCAGTTGAAGGTCGTGCGGCAGCGCCACACACCGTCACGGTCGTTGAGGATCTCCAGCCGCTGCTCACCGGCCTCGTCACGCGAGTCGAAGATGAAGCGGTGGGCGTTGACGATGGCGGCCGGACCGAAGTACTGGCCGTCGTTCCAGAACACCGGGCACGACGAGGTGCAGGCCGCGCACAGGATGCACTTGGTCGTGTCGTCGAACCGCTCGCGGTCCGCCGCGGACTGGAGCCGCTCGCGCGTCGGCTCATTGGTGTCCTTGGTGATCAGGAACGGCATCACGTCCCGGTACGCCTGGAAGAACGGCTCCATGTCCACGATCAGGTCCTTCTGGACCGTGAGCCCCTTGATGGGCTCGACCGTGATGGGCTTCTCCGGGTTGAGGTCCTTGATCAGCGTCTTGCACGCCAGCCGGTTCTTGCCGTTGATCCGCATGGCGTCGGAACCGCAGATGCCGTGCGCGCAGGAACGCCGGAAGGTCAGCGTGCCGTCGATGTCCCACTTGATCTTGTGCAGACCGTCGAGGACCCGCTCCTTGGGGTCGATCTCCAGCTGGAAGTCTTCCCAGGTCGCCTCGGCCGAGACCTCGGGGTTGAAGCGGCGCACACGGAAGGTGACCGTGATGTACGGAGACTCCGCGGCCTCCGCCTCCACCTTGTCCAGAACGGGGGTTGCCATCAGTACTTACGCTCCATCGGCTGGTAGCGGGTCTGGACGACCGGCTTGTAGTCGAGACGGACGGACTCGGTGCCGTCGGCGCCCACCTCGCGGTACGCCATGGTGTGGCGCATGAAGTTGATGTCGTCGCGGTTCGGGTAGTCCTCGCGGTAGTGACCGCCGCGGGACTCCTTGCGGGCCAGCGCGGAGATCGCCATGACCTCGGCCAGATCGAGCAGGTTGCCCAGCTCGACGGCCTCCAGCAGATCCGTGTTGAACCGCTTGCCCTTGTCCTGGATCGAGACGTTCCGGTACCGCTCGCGCAGCTCCGCGATCTTCTCGACCGCCGTCTTGATGGTTTGCTCGGTACGGAACACCATGACGTTGGCGTCCATGGTCTCCTGCAGCTCACGGCGGAGTTCCGCCACGCGCTCGCTGCCGGTGGAGGTGCGCAGCCGCTCGATCTGCTCGATCACGACGGACTCCGGGTTCTCCGGAAGCTCCACGAAGTCGGCCTTCTGGCTGTACTCCGCGGCGGCGATACCGGCCCGGCGACCGAAGACGTTGATGTCGAGCAGCGAGTTGGTGCCCAGCCGGTTGGCGCCGTGCACCGAGACACAGGCGACCTCGCCGGCCGCGTACAGCCCCGGCACGACCGTCGTGTTGTCGGAGAGGACCTCGCCCTCCACGTTGGTCGGGATACCGCCCATCGCGTAGTGCGCGGTCGGCTGGATCGGGATCGGGTCCGTGTACGGCTCGATACCGAGGTAGGTCCGCGCGAACTCGGTGATGTCCGGGAGCTTGGCGTCGAGCTGCTCCGGCGGCAGGTGGGTGAGGTCCAGATAGACGTGGTCGCCCTCGGGACCGCAGCCGCGGCCCTCCCGGATCTCCGTGTAGATGGAGCGGGACACGACATCACGGGAGGCCAGGTCCTTCATGACCGGCGCGTACTTCTCCATGAAGCGCTCGCCGTCCTTGTTGCGCAGGATGCCGCCCTCACCGCGGGCGCCCTCCGTGAGCAGGATGCCCATCCGCCAGATGCCGGTCGGGTGGAACTGGAAGAACTCCATGTCCTCCAGCGGCAGCCCGCGCCGGTACACGGCCGCCTGGCCGTCGCCGGTCAGGGTGTGGGCGTTCGACGTCACCTTGAAGAACTTGCCGCAGCCGCCGGAGGCGTAGATCACGGCCTTCGCCTGGAAGACATGGATCTCGCCGGTCGCCAGCTCGTACGCCACGACACCGGCCGACCGCTTGACGCCGTCGACCTCGGTGATCAGCTGGTCCAGGACGTAGAACTCGTTGAAGAACTCCACGCCCTCCTTGACGCAGTTCTGGTACAGCGTCTGGAGGATCATGTGGCCGGTGCGGTCGGCGGCGTAGCAGGAGCGCCGGACCGGGGCCTCGCCGTGGTTGCGGCTGTGCCCGCCGAAGCGGCGCTGGTCGATGGTGCCGTTCGGGGTGCGGTTGAACGGCAGGCCCATCTTCTCCAGGTCGAGGACCGAGTCGATGGCCTCCTTCGCCAGGATCTCGGCGGCGTCCTGGTCGACCAGGTAGTCACCGCCCTTGACCGTGTCGAAGGTGTGCCACTCCCAGTTGTCCTCCTCCACATTGGCGAGCGCGGCGGCCATGCCGCCCTGTGCCGCGCCGGTGTGGGAGCGGGTGGGGTAGAGCTTGGTCAGCACGGCGGTGCGGCTGCGCTTCGTCGACTCGATGGCCGCGCGCATGCCCGCGCCACCGGCGCCGACGATGACGGTGTCGTACTTGTGGATCTTCATCAGGAATACCTCAGCCCCGTGCCTAGCGGATGTTCGGGTCGAAGGTGAAGATCACCAGCGTGCCCAGCAGGATGGTGAACACCGTGGCGGTGTACAGCAGGCCCTTCAGCCACAGACGCGTGTTGGCACGCTCCGCGTAGTCGTTGATGACGGTGCGCAGGCCGTTGGCGCCGTGCAGCATCGCGAGCCACAGCATCAGCAGGTCCCAGACCTGCCAGAAGGGGGAGGCCCAGCGGCCGGCGACGAACGCGAAACCGATCTTGGAGACACCGCCGTCCAGCACCAGCTGGATCAGCAGGTGGCCGATGACCAGGACGACCAGCACGATGCCGGACAGCCGCATGAACAGCCAGGCGATCATCTCGAAGTTGCCGCGCGTGCTGCGCGGGGTCTTCTTGGTGCGGGCGCGCGGCGGCTCGATGAGCGGGGCCGGATTGTCGACCGTGTAGACGGGGTTGCTCTCGACGGGGCCGATCCCGGAGGCGGTCTTCTCAGTCGTGGACATGCGCGTCAGCTCCCGAACACTTCACGAGCGGCGTGACCGAGGACGGGGTAGATCGCCCCGAGCATCAGCACCACCCAGATGCCTACGACCGACCAGAGCAGCTGCTTCTGGTAGCGGGCGCCCTTCGACCAGAAGTCGACGGCGATGACACGCAGGCCGTTGAGCGCGTGGAACAGGATCGCGGCGACCAGGCCGTATTCCAGCACGGCGACGATCGGCGTCTTGTACGTGGCCACGACGTCGTCGTAAGCCTCGGGGGAGACACGCACGAGAGCGGTGTCCAGCACGTGTACGAACAGGAAGAAGAAGATGAGGACGCCGGTGACTCGATGAGCCACCCAGGACCACATTCCTTCCCGGCCGCGGTACAGCGTTCCAGCCGGCACGGAATTTCCTCCGGGAGCGGGGATTGGGGCCGCGCCGGCTTGTGCGGTCGGTGGGGCCCGGCCGGGTACGGTCCACCGGCCCCCAGCATGGTATCTGCGGTTGACCGCGGCGCTGAGCGGGGGTGTGGCTGTGTGATCAAAGTGGCACGCGGATGGGTGATGTGCGGCTAATGGGGTGATGCGGCCGACTTTGTTCCGGATGCGGGTGAGCCTTGCCGGAATGCGGGTGAGCCGTGGCCGGAGGTGGGTCGGTCCTGCCTGGAGGCAGGTGCGCCGTGCCCGAACGTGGGTCGTTCCTGCCCGGAGGCGGGTCCGCCGTGTCCGGGCGCGGGGCCGTTGTCTCGGTCCGTGCGGTTCCCCGCGTCGCGGAGGAGGTCCACCAGCCGTCCCTTCGCCAGTTGGCGCAGTTCCTCCCAGGCGGTCACCCGTTCGTCCTCGGGATCGTTCGTCAATCGTGACCGGATGGCGGCGAGGAACTGGGCGAGGGCCTCGTCCGGCGGTACGTGGTCCAGGCAGACGACGAACGCATGACCGAATCGGGACTCGTAGGCGGCGTGGGCCGCGCTGAGGGCCGTGTGCGCGGCGCTGTACGTGCCGTCGGGAAGGGTGGGGAGGGGCTCGCCCGCCAGGGCGTCGGCGAGTTCGGCCGAGGTCAGGTCGTACGCCGCTTCGTCGGACGCGGCGAACAGGGCCTCCACATCGGGGTAGGGGCGGTGGGCCGTGAGCCGTTCGGCCCAGCGCGGGCTGCGCAGACAGAGCAGCAGGGCGCGGCGGAGTTCGGCGGCCGGAGCGGCGTTGAAGGAGTGGAGGGGAGGCGGCGCGGACAGGCGCGTCTGCTCAGGAAGGAGGCGGGTCACGTCACGTCGTAGGTCGGCGGCGCCGCGTCGGTCGCGGCGCGCGTGTCGGCTGATGAATGTGTGAGAGATGTGCCGCCACGTTATCGAGAGTGGTCATCCTGTGTCCGACGGTTATCCGAATTTCACCCGGACGGGAGAGTTTCGGAACCTCTCGTGGACACACCCTTGTGCTTGCGGCATTAGGTTGACGACGTGGGCGGACACAGGCGCGGTACATCGGCGGAGGCGGAGCGGACCGTCCGGCGCAGGGCGCTGCTGATCGCGGCGGCCGTGGTGGTGTTCGGCGTGGGACTCGGACTGTGGGCCTCCGGCGGCGACGGCGACTCCGGGGGCTCGGGCGACCGTACGACCGGCTCGGCCACGTCCGCGCAGGTCCCGCCCGGCACCAGCGCCAGCCCCAGCCCGACGCGCTCCTACCCCTTGTCCGAGGCGCCGCGCACCATCCCCGCCGTCCGGTCGCACACCCCCGCGCGCGGCCCCGGCTGGCGGCCCGAGCGCGGGTACCGGGTGGTGGTCGCGGACGGCGCGCTGGCCGACGAGGGGCGGTTGCTCGCCGGTGAGCTGGGGCTGACGTACGCCGGGGAGCGCGACGACGTCCGGCAGGGGGACGTACGGCTGGCGCTCGGCGGCGGGAAGGGGGCGGGGCCGGAGTCGTACGCGATGACCGTGGGCGGCGGGCGGGTGTCGATCAGCGGGCCCGGCGAGGCGGGCGTGTTCTACGCGACCCGGACGCTGAAGCAGGAGGTCGCGGGCGGCGGCACGGCGCCCGAGGGGGTGGTGCGGGACGAGCCGGCCAAGCCGCGGCGCGGGTTCATGCTGGACATCGCGCGCAAGCCGTTCACCGCGGCCTGGATCGAGGACCGGGTGCGGGAGCTGGGCGATCTGAAGTACAACGAGCTGGGGCTGCACTTCTCCGACGACCAGGGCTTCCGGATCGCGTCGGACACCCACCCGGAGATCGTGTCGAAGACCCATCTCACCAAGGCCGAGGTGCGGCGGATCGTGGCGCTCGCCCGGAGCCGGCACATCACCGTCGTGCCCGAGATCGACTCCCCGGGCCATCTCGGCGCCGTCATCGCCGCCCACCCCGATCTGCAACTGCGCAATGTCAACGGGGTCGCGCTGCGTGGCGCGATCGACATCGCCAACCCGGACTCGGCGGCGATCGTGGACGAACTGCTCGACGAATACGCCGGTCTGTTCCCCGGCGACCAGTGGCACCTCGGCGGCGACGAGTACCTCGCGCTGACCGTCCGCGACCCACAGGCGTCCTTCCCGAAGCTGGTCGCCGCCGCCCGGGAGCGGTACGGCTCCGGCGCCACCGTCGCCGACCTGGCCACCGGCTGGCTCGATGACCGCGCCGATACCGTCCGCGCGAACGACCGCGTCCCGCGCGCGTGGAACGACGGCTTCTACACCGGTACGTCCGTGCGGCCCGCCGCCGACCTCCTCGTCGCGTACTGGACGGGCAAGGAGATCGGCGCCCGCCCGCCGGTGGAGTATCTGCGCGCGGGCCGGAAGCTGATCAACTACAACGACGAGTACCTCTACTACGTCCTCGGCGAGCCGCAGACCTTCGTCTACCCGACCGGGGAGCGGATCTACGAGGAGTGGACCCCGCGTGTGGTGCGCGGCTCGGGTGCCGTCGCCGCCCGCTACGAGGGGCAGATCCTGGGCGGCTCCTTCGCCGTCTGGTGCGACATCGCCAACGCGCAGACCCCGGACCAGGTCGCCGCCGGGATCCGGCTGCCGCTGCGGGCGACCGTGCAGAAGCTGTGGGACCCGGGGAAGCCGGAGCTGTCCTGGCCCGAGTTCCGCGCACTGGCCGACCGCCTCGGCTGACGCCCGGCCGCCCACGCCGCGGCCTTCGTTACCGTACGGTCGCGATCCGTGCTTGTGATCCGTACGGCCGTGACGGGACGGGACGAGCCGCGAACGACACCCGGGGGACACCGGCAGCCGTGCGATGCCCTCCCGCCGGGGCTGCGGTTGCCGAACTCCCCTGCCTGTGTGACGAATTGCCTGGCCGCAGCGCTCTTATCAGTGTGACGACGATGAGGACGACTGCGACGACTGCGACGACTGCGACGACTGAGACGGCCGCGGCGAGCACGACGAGTGCGGCGAGTGCGGCGAGCACGACGAGTGCGGCGAGTGCGGCGAGTGCGGCGAGTGCGGAGACTGGGCCGGCGGCGGAGACCCCCCGTCCCTCCGCCGCGGCCAGACCCGTGCGCTGGGCCGCCGACATCGTGTCCACCCTCCGGGAGGGCGCGCGGCTGCGCCTCGACTACTCGGCCCAGTCCCTGTGGAGCGCGGACCGGCTGATCGGCGAACTGCGCCGGGAGGACACCCCGTACGCCGCCGCCGAGCAGGTGCTGCGCGGGCTGGGGGCGTACGCCGGTGAGGTGATCGTGCGCCAGACCGGCGCCGAGTGGTGGTCGAGCGGCGGCGACCACTGGGTCCGTACCCCGAACGGTCGGCTGTGGGACCCCCTGGACGAGGCCCGGCGATGTTTCAGCGGGGAGGGGTCACTGCGCCTGCTGTGCCGGGACGCGACGGCGGGCCAGTAGGCGGGGTGGGGTGGGGGTCTCGGTGACTCCTTCGGCGCCACCGGCGTCGTAGGGACCGTAAGGGCCGCAGGGGCGGCAGGCGCGGCAGGGACCGCAGGGCGGCGCACGGGCCTCACCCGGGTGCTCAACTACCCACCCATGGGCTGGATCCAGCGCGGACGTCACAGCCGCAAAAGGTTGTACGGAAACAGCCGGGCTTTCGTGTGGGGATACCCACGCCCCCTGCCTGTGAAATTCCTGTGCCGTTCGTTGCAGGATCGGAAGAGCCCCGGGGGGCGGGGGTGAACCGAGGGGGACTCATGGGACACGCGGACCAGGACGGCCGAGCGCCGTACGCCACGGAGATGCGGGGTCGGGCCGCCGCGTTCGTCGCACATGCGACCGCCCGCAACCGGCTGCCGCTGGACTACTCGGTGAACAGCCTGCGCCTGGTCGACGTACTCGCCGACGGACTGCGCAAGGGCGGCGCCGAGGGGGAGCGGGCCCATCGCACCCTGTGCGCGCTCGGCGCGTACGTGGGTGAGGTGCTGGTACGGCACGCGGGCGGGTGCTGGGTGGACTTCGACGCCGAACAGCGGGCCTACTTCGGCCACCCGGTCGGCGTACGGATGCCGGACGGCCGGCACTGGAACCCCCTCGGCCGGGTCACCAACCGCTTCACGACCGGCAGCCCCGAGGACTCGACCCACACCTTCTACCTCACCCTGCACGGCAGGGCCCGGCGCTCGTGGCGGGACGGGGCGACACGACTGCCCGCCCTCCCGCATTGAACCGCCGCCCGCCCGCGAGCCGTCGTATCCGTACGGTGACGACTGGTTCGTGACAAGGAGGGGTGCCCGATGCACTCAGGCACGGTGTGGGCCGGCGAAGAGATACCGAACCGCCTCAGGGAGGGCATGGCGCGGCAGGCGGAGGCGTTCTCCGAGGTCTCCGGGCAGCCCACGCTGTGGGCCGCCCCCCGCGGGACCGAGTGGGGCGGAAGCAGGTCGACCGAGGAGCTGATGGACAGCTATCGGGCCTTTGCCGAGCCGCTGGGCTACCGCGTGGTGAATGTGTGGGAGAACGTCGAGTACCTCTCCCAGGCTCTGCCCGCGGAGAAGCGGAATCCGCAGATGCTCATGGACATGTGGTCCTGGGACATGCGGAACGGCGGGCAGATCTCCGTCAAGGACTCGGTTTCCTACTGTGTTCTGGGCGTCGAAGGAGGGGTGCTCCTCGACGGCAACGCCAGTCCGGCCCCCGGGACCAAGTACACGGGAGCGGAGGAGGCGTTCCAACGCGATGTGACGATCCCGATGATCGACAGCGACGCGTCCATCTACTACACCCCCGTGGACCACGTGACCTACGGGGACGGCGGAATGAACGACGACAACGACGCCGTGGCCCCGCAGATCGACATCTGGGCCATGGCGGCGCGGCCGGGCAGCGAGGGTCAGGAGATCATGCGCGGGGCCGCGGAGAGCATGTTCGACCGATACGTCAAGATGGCCCAGGCCAGTGTCGCCGAGGGCGATGTCGTCATGCTGCACGGCCCTGAAGAGGGACGGTTCGTCCCCGGAGAGTTCAGGACCAACAGCTCGGTACTGGGGAAGAAGGCCAACGTCGACGACCCCGAGTGGGCCTTCATCCCAGGGGAACTCGCCGTGCACTCGCTGTACGACGGAATCGCCAAGGTCGACAACCGGCACGGCGGCTCGGCCATGGGAGTCCCCGACGAGGCATGGCCGCTGCGCACCTCACCGACGGGCCCGCTCGTGGACAGACAGCGCACCCTGCCCGCGCTGAACCTCACGAAAACCTACGAGGGGTCCTGGAAACAGGGCCGTGAACAGTCCAACCCGCTGGCGTACTACGCGTCGATGTCCGCTTTCGACCCCAACAGAACGAGCACCTCCCCCACCGCCCCGGCTCAGATCTCGCGATCATCGAGTTCGAGCCAGGGCTCCCGCCGAAGCCGATAGCCCGGCCCACGATGCGTGCCACCCGTACGTACTTCCCGGCCATTCGATCGTGCACTTCGGCTCCTGCCGGAGCGGTGCGGATCCGGAGACGCGGTCTTTCATTGCGCAACGCGGGTGTCGGCTCCAGGGGCAACCTGCCGTGTCCATGACGCAGACGAGTCCTTGGGTAAGAGAAGGGTAAGGGCGGGTGGCGCGGTGGGCGGTCGAGCTGATTCGCCGAGGGTTTGCGATAGTGACTCTTCGCGGTCATGTGGGTGCTTTGAGTGAGGAGATGCTTCTGGCCAATGTGCCTTTATCGAGAACTCGCTCCCTTGACGAACAAATGAACCCCCCTGTTTTCTCGGGCCACTTGTGTGAATCCTGTGAACGGGATGGGTGGGGCAGTGGAGCAGGGGTGTGGTGTGCGCGGTCTGGGACGGGCTGTGAGATGGGGGCTGGTGTCCGCGCTGTTGCTGACCGGTGGCTCGTACACGCTGGGGGCGTCCCCGGCACTGGCCGCGGCCTGCACGGCCGGCACCGAGTCGGACTTCAACGGCGACGGCATCCGGGATGTCGCGATCGCGGATCCGCAGGCGCCGGTGTCGGGCAAGGACGCGGCCGGTCTGGTGCGGATCGTGCTCGGTGGCGGCAAGGGCACCTCAGAGGTGTCGCAGGCCATGTCCACGATGAACGCGTCGCCTGAGACGGCGGACCAGTTCGGCTACGCGATCGCCACGTTCGACGCGAACGCGGACGGCTGCACGGACCTTGTGGTGGGCACTCCGTACGAGGACGTCACGGTGAGCGGCACCACTCAGGCCGACGCCGGTGCCGTGTACATCGTCCACGGATCGCCGACGGGCATCGGGCCGACGGCCACCGTGGACGGCTTCTCCCAGAGCGGATTCGTCTCGACGGCCACCACAGAGGCGGGCGATCTGTTCGGGTTCGCCCTGGCGGCCGGAAAGAACCCGTCGAACAACCCCTACCTGGCCATCGGGGGACCCGGCGAAGACGTCGGTGCCGCCGTGGACGCGGGCGGCGTCCACGTCATGGAAGGCACCGCCAAGGGATCGGTCCACCAGGACGTCGACGGCGTGGCCGGAGTCGCGGAGAACAACGACCGCTTCGGCGCGTCCCTGGCCGCCACCTCACGCTTCGTCGCCATCGGGATCCCCGGTGAGGCGATCGGGACACAGGCGTTCGCCGGCGGGGTCGGTGTGTTCAACCACACCCTCACCACGGCCGACGCGCTGGACCAACTGGTCGGCCTCGACGAGAACCACCCCGCGCTCACCTCCGGCACGGCCGAGAGCGGTGACCGCTTCGGAACGGCCTTGTCGATACTGCCCTACCGGGCGCTGTGGGCGGGCTCCTCCGGCGACGTGTTGCTCGCCGTGGGTGCCCCGAACGAGGACGTCGGAGCGGTTTCCGACGCCGGCGCCGTCACCGTGCTTGAGGTCGGGACGAGGGGAGCGGTGTCAGAGGTGAACCTCATCGACCGGATGACGGGCGGGGCGGACGACGCCACGGGTGTCGACGGTGAACCGGTGGTGGGCGACTTCTTCGGGCAGCGGGTCTCCCTGGCGAACCTGGCACCGGACGCGCCCTTCACCACCAACATCAAGCTCGCGGTCGGTGTGCCCAACCAGGAGGTCGGCGCGGCGGAGAACGCGGGAGCCGTGCACATACTCCGCCCAGGGAGTTCACCGGGCACCGGGGACAAGATCCTGCACCGGGGTGACGGGATCCTGCCGCACGCGGCCGAGGCGAGGGACTTCACAGGGATGGCGCTGACCGGCACCTCGGAAAGCCTGTATATCGGCGTGCCGTACAGCAAGACGGCTGGCCTGCAGAAAGGCATCGCCTATTCGGTGCCCTGGACGCTGATCAACGACGGAACGGGCTCGGTGACGACCTACCGGCCGGGGGCGGACGGTCTGCCGGACGTGGGCAAGGCGTTCGGATCCGTCATTCGCTGAGCGGCCGGTTCGGATTCCCGCGGCCGACACCGGCACAGATCTTCAACCAGGGGGCGGAACAGTGGTGTACAGAGGGATACGTCCTGCCCGCACACGGGCCGGTCTGCTGTCCGTGACGCTGACGTCGATGCTGGCAGCCGGCCTCGTGATCCCCGCCCAGGCGGCGGAGCCACCGAAGGCCCCGGCAGCCGAGCGACAGGCGCCCGCTGCCGTGGCCGGCGAGCGGGAGGCGGTCTCGGCGGCGGCCGAGCACGGTGAGCGGGTGGAGGTCACCAACCTCCGCAAGGAGAACAGCGAGACCTTCGCCAACCCGGACGGCACATTCACCGTGCGGGAGTACGCGCAACCCGTGCGGGTCCGCAAGGACGGCAAGTGGACCGGGATCGACACCACCCTTGAGGCGGGGCCCGGGCAGCGGCTGGTGCCACGCGCCGCCTCCGCCGCGATGTCGTTCTCCCCCGGCGGCGAGAGCCCCTTCGCCACGCTCGTCCGGGACGGACGGACCATGTCCGTCTCCTGGCCCCACGGCAGCCTGCCCCGGCCGGAGATCGACGGCCCGACCGCCACCTACCGCTCCGTACTGCCGGATGTCGACCTCGTGGTGAGGGCCGAGCCGGACGGCTACAGCCATGTCCTGGTGGTGCGTTCGGCGAAGGCTGCCGCGCATCCGAAGCTGACATCGATCGACCTGCCCGTCACGACCAGCGGCGTCGACCTGGAGCGTGGGGCCGAGGGCACGCTCGTCGCCAGGGACGAGACATCGGGCGGCAAGGTGTTCGAGGCACCTCAGCCGGTCATGTGGGACTCCAGCGGCGCCCCGCGGGACACCCCGCCGACCGGGACGACGGCTGCTTCCCAACCTCCGGAAGGCGCCCGGATCGCCGACGTGGGGCTCGGCCTGGGCAAGGACTCCATGGTCCTCACCCCCGATCCGGACCTGCTGCGCGGGAAGAACACCCGGTACCCCGTGTACATCGACCCGGTGACCCGCACCACCTCACGCACCAGCTGGACCTGGGTCTCCTCGGGGAACCCGGGCCTGGAGGGCTGGAAGTTCTCCAACTCGGCCGACGGCATCGAGTCCGGCAAGGGCGTGGGACGCTGCCCGGCCGATGTGTCCGTCCGCTGCGTCGGCTCCAACGATGTGCAGCGCCAGTACTACGCGATGCCCACCGGCGCGTACGAGGGCAAGACGATCCTCAGCGCCGAGTTCTCGATCACCCTGGTGCACACCTACAACAGCGAGGCCAAGCAGGTCGGACTGCACCGGGTGAACTCCTCCGGCGGAGCGGCCATCAACTCCGGCACCAACTGGGGGAACAAGCCGTCCAGCAAGGCCCTGATCACCACCAAGTCGCCGACGAACCCGACAGGGTCCTGTACGTCGACCAACCAGAACGTACGGTTCGACGTCACGGGATCCCTCTCCAAGGCCGCTACCAGTGGATGGGACTACACCACCTTCGGGCTCGCCGCGGTGGACGAGGGCGCGTACGCGTCGTGGAAGCGGTTCTGCAACAACGCCGCGCTGGAGGTGACGTACAACCGTCCGCCGTTCCAGCCGACGATGGGCGAACTGTCGATGAACCCGGGCGGGAAGTGCGAGGCCGGCCGGGCGACCAGCCACTACGCCAACAAGCGGCCCACACTCAAGGCCACCGTCTGGGACCCGGACCACGGCGACGCCGGATCCAACACGGAGCAGCTCAAGGCCCAGTTCGAGATCTTCTGGACCGACACCGGCGGGGTCGTCAGAAGCCACACGGTGACGACCCCCTCCAAGACGTCCAACAGCATGAAGGGCCGGCTCAGCGGCTGGGAGACCTTCAAGTACACCGTCGGTGACGACATTCCCGGCGACGGCACGGGAGCGTTCACCCCGCCGCAGAACACGGTGATCGGCTGGTGGGTGCGGGCGTCGGACGGAACGGCCTGGGGGCCGTGGAGCCACGAGGGGAACGGCACCCGATGCGAGTTCATCCTGGACTCCACCAAGCCGGACGCGCCCACGGTCTCCTCCCTCCAGTATCCGGAGGACGACGCCTGGCACCCCGGTGTGGGTGACTACGGCACCTTCGAGCTGTACTCGCCCGGCACGAGCGTGGCCAAGTACGTCTACCAGTTCAGCGGCGAGCCCGAGAGCACGGTGTTCCCCTCCGAGCCGGGCCGGCCGGCCGTGATCCGCTGGATGCCCAAGACCGAGGGACCCAAGAAGCTGTACGCGGAGGCGTGGGACACCGCGGGCAACAGCCGCGAGGTCGTGACCAGCTACGACTTCCAGGTCGCCAAGGGGCGTTCCCCGAAGGGCGCATGGGCGCTGGCCGACGCGGCGGGCTCCCCCCAGGCCGGGGGCGGTGGGGGCGCGGGCCCGGCGACCGCCGGAAGCGGGGTCACTTTCGGGGCACGAGGTCCGCACGGCTCCGTCCGCACCGCGGCCACCCTGGACGGCACCGCCGGCGCCTACCTCAACACCGGCCAGCATCTGATCGACACCGACAAGACCTTCTCGGTCGCCGCCTGGGTGAAGCTGCCCGCCGTTCCGGCCACCTCGATGAGCGTGATCAGCCAGGACGGCTCGGCCCAGTCCGGCTTCTCGCTCGGCTACAACGCGCTGAAGAAGCGCTGGTCCTTCCTCGCCCCCGACAACGAGATCGACTCCATGACGAGCTGGGAGGTCACCGGCCCCGCCCCGGTCGTCGACGAGTGGACCCATCTGGTCGGGGTCTATGACAAGGACGAGGGCCACCCGGAGGGCACCATGCGGATGTACGTCAACGGCCGCATGGTCTCCGGTGCGCCCCAGCCACGTGCCACCAGTTGGAACGCCGGCGGCGCGCTGCAGATCGGACGGGCCCTGGAACCCGCCGGGTACACCGCCCACCTCAAGGGCAGCGTGGCCGACGTCCAGGTCTTCGACCGGGTGGTGGCCCAGGGCGAGGCCACGATGCTGGGCGGCCTTCCACCTCTGCAACTGGCCTACTGGGAGATGGACGAGGCCGTCTCCGGAGCGGTACCCGCCTCCGCCGGTACCACCGCGCTGACCCTCTCCGGCGGCGCCTCCGTCTTCCAGCCGCAGGACACCTGCGATCCTCTGCTCGATCCGGCATGCGTGCCGGTCGCCCAGCCGATGTGGGGCGCCGGTCATCTGGCCCTGAGCGGGTCCGGAGCGTACGCCTCGCGACCGTCGGGGCTGCTGAAACAGCGGGCCAGCTTCACCGTCACGGCACGCGCCCGGCTGTCCTCGCTCGGCGCCACCGCCGACCAGACCGTCCTGTCCCTTCCCGGCACCGCGGGAACGGCGGCCCTGGTCCGGTTCGACGCGGCCACCGACCGCTGGCAACTGGCCGTCACGGACAAGGACGCCGCGAGCGCCACGGTCACCGAGGCCGCCGCGATGGGGGTCGTCCCCAGCGTCGCCGCCGACGGGGACCATCTGGCGCTGTCGTACAACGCCCTGTTCGGCGAGATCCAGCTCTATGCCAATGGATCACCCGCCGGGCCACCGGTGGCCTGGACGAACACCTGGGACCTGACCAAAGCCGGCCTCCAGCTCGGCCGCACCGGAATCGGCTCGACGGCGGGGGAGTACTTCTCCGGCGCGGTCGACGAGGTCCGGGTCTACGAAGGTGCCCTGGACGAACCACTGATGGCCCTGGTGCCGGGCCTGGAAGGCGGCACGAGTCTGGGCGGGGACGAGACCTGACCCCCGTCATGGGTGCCCCCCTCATGGGCGCATGAGCGCCCCCGTCACGGGTGGGTGACCGGCCCCTGACCGGCACCTCTCGGTCACCGCCGTCCCGCCGCCGTCCCGCCGCCCCGCCCCTCGTTCGCGCTCCCCCCTCCCCCCCTGTCTGGAGATGCCCGTGGCCCGGTCCGCCTGGTTCCGCTCTCAAGCCCGCCGTCTGCGCTCCGGCACCGTGACCGCCCTCGGTGTGGCGCTCACGGTCGGTCTGCTGCCGGCCTTCGCCCCCGAAGCGGCGGCGGAGGAGACCGGAAAGGACCGCCCAGGTGTCCAGGAGGATCTGGGCAAGCCCGTGGAAGGCCGGACGTTCCCGTCCGAGAAACGCCCCGCCAGTCCTGAGATCAAGGGCAAGGTGACCACCCCGGCGAAGGTGACCTGGCCCGCTCCCGGTACCGACACCCTCACCCTGAGGAACACCTCCGCCCAGGTGGGCAAGTTGCCTGTGGAAGTGGGACCACCCAAGAGACTCAGCAAAGCCAGACCCGCCGCGGAACGCGTGTCCGTCGAGGTACTGGACCGCAAGCGGACCCGGGCCGCCGGGGTCGACGGGGTCCTGATGACCGTGCGTCACGCCGCCGACGTCGCCTCCGGCACCGCCACCCGGCTGGAGCTGGACTACTCCGGCTTCGCGTCGGCGTACGGCGGGGAGTACGGCTCCCGCCTCAGGCTGGTCACCTACCCGGAGTGCTTCCTGACCGACCCGGGCAAGGCCGCCTGCGCGAAGCCGCGGCACCTGCGCAGCGACAACCGCACGGCCACGGACACCCTGACCGCCGACGTGCCCCTCGCGGCCGACAGCGGTGTGACGGTCCTGGCCGCGACGGCGGCGACCGGCGGGGACCAGGGTGAGTTCGGAGCGACTCCGCTCGCCCCCTCGGCCGAGTGGAGCGTGTCGAACTCCTCCGGCGCCTTCAACTGGAACTACCCGCTGCGCACTCCGCCCGTCCCGGGCGGTCTCTCCCCCTCCATCACCTTCGGGTACAACTCCCAGAGCGTGGACGGCCAGACCGCCGCCACCAACAACCAGGGCTCCTGGGCGGGGCTGGGCTTCTCCTACGAACCCGGCTACATCGAACGCCGCTACAAGGCGTGCTCCGACGACGGCCACGCGGAGACCAACGGCGACCTGTGCTGGGCGTACGACAACGCCACCATCCAGCTGCCCGGCGGCCCGGCCGGTCAGCTGATCAAGGACGACACCAGCGGTGAATGGCGGGTCGCCGCCGACTCCAACACCAAGATCGAAAAGCTGACCGGTGCCGAGAACGGTGACAACAACGGCGAACACTGGAAGGTCACCACCACCGACGGCACCCAGTATTTCTTCGGACTGGACAAGCTGCCCGGCCACGCCACGGGCAAGGAGCTGACCAACTCCACCTGGCGCGTGCCGGTCTACGGCGATGACGCCGGCGAGCCCTGCTACCAGGCCACCCTGGCCAACGCCCACTGCCTACAGGCATGGCGCTGGAACCTCGACTACGTGATCGACCCCAACGGCAGTGTGATGGCCTCCTTCTACACCAAGGAGATCAACTACTACACGCAGGGGCTGAAGACCACCGAGAACGGCAAGGCGTACGCCCGCGGCGGCTACCTCAAGCGCATCGAGTACGGTCTGCGCGAGGGCAAGGTGTTCTCCACCCCCGCCTCCGCCAGGGTCGTCTTCGACACCGCGGAGCGCTGCCTCGGGGCCGCCGCGGACTGTGAACCCGCCGACCTCACCGACACCACCGCCACGCGCTGGCCCGACGTACCGTGGGACCAGAACTGCAAGGTGGACACCAAGTGCGTGGGGCAGAACTCGCCGACGTTCTGGACCCGTAAGAAGCTCACCCAGGTCACCACCCAGATCCGCAGCGGGAGCGGCTACTCCGACGTCGATTCCTGGACGCTGGGCCACACCTTCACCGACAACGGCGACAGCTCCCGGTCCCTGTGGCTGGGCACCATCAAGCACACGGGGCACGTGGGCTCGACCGCCGTCGCGATGCCCTCGGTCCAGCTTGAGAACACGCAGTTGCCGAACCGGATCGACAAACCCGGCGACAACATCCAGGCGATGAACCGCTCGCGGCTCTCCGGTGTACGGAACGAGACCGGCGGCGACCTGGACATCATCTACCACGCCGCCGAATGCAAGGCCGCCGCCCTCCCGTCCCCGGACTCACCCACCACCGCCTGCTACCCGGTGAAGTGGAACCCCCCGGGCGTACAGGACCCGATCACCGACTGGTTCCACAAGTACCTCGTCGCCCGGGTGGTCGAGGGCGACCACACCACCGACGCCCCGGACATGACCACCGCATACGAGTACCTCGGCGACGCGGGGTGGAAGATGGCGCGGGCCGACGGCATCACCGAGGCCAAGTACCGCACCCGCAGCGACTGGCGCGGCTACGGCAAGGTCCGCGTCACCAAGTCCGACGGCACCACCGCCGCCGACCACCGGCGCACCGAGCACACCTACCTGCGCGGCCTGGGCGGCCAGGTCACCGTCTCCACCGGTGCCACCTACACGGACTCCGACCACCTCTCCGGACTACAGGTGGAGTCCGCCACGTTCGACGGCGCCTTCGCCACCGACAAGCTGGTCTCCAAGTCGACCACCGACTACTGGGTCAAGAACACCGCCTCCCGCGCCCACAGCTGGGCCACCGACCGCGCCTACTACATCCGCCCCCAGACCACCCGCACCTTCACCACCCGCTCCTCCGGCGCCGCGCGCGAGACGGTCTCCACCCATCGCTACGACAGCCTCGGCCGGGTCAGCGAGACCGACGACTACGGCGAGACCGACGTCGCGGACAACACCTGCACGCGCAACACCTACGCCGCCAACTCCTCCACGCACATGCTGGAGATGATCGCCCGCGTCGAGACCGTGGCCGTCGGATGCGCGACCACGCCCGACCGCAAGACCCAGGTGATCTCCGACGACCTCACCTTCTACGACGGCAAGGGCCTCGCCGAGGCCCCCACCCGCGGCCTCACCACCAAGGTGCAGCGGCTGGCCTCGCACAACGGCACCACCGCGACCTACGAGACCGTCACCTCCTCCGCGATCGGCGACTTCGACGCCTACGGCCGCCCACTGAAGGTCACCGACGCCGCCGGCACCGCGACCACCATCCAGTACACGGAGACCGACGGCCTGACCTCCAAGAAGGTCGAGACGAACGTCCTGGGCTGGGAGTCCACCACCGAGTACGCCCGCGCGTGGGGCGCCATGGCGGCCCAGATCGACATGAACGGCAAGCGCACCGACCTGGCCCACGACGCGCTCGGCCGGCTGACCGACGTCTGGATGCCCGACCGCTCGAAATCGCTGAACGCCCTGCCCTCGCTCAAGTACTCCTACCACTTCCCCACCAACGCCCCGGTGGCCGTCCGAACCCAGCGCCTTGAGAAGGGCGGCTTGACGTACGGCTCCGAGTACCAGATCTACGACGGGCTCCTGCGTCCGCGGCAGAAGCAGACCGAGGGCCCGGACGGCGGCCGGATGATCGCCGACACGATCTATGACGGTCACGGCGACCTCGTCCAGACCAATATCGACTACTACACCACCGCCGCCCCCGCGGCGACGCTCTTCCAGGCCACCGGTGAGATCGACGGCCAGGTCTTCACCACCCATGACGGCGCCGGCCGCAAGACCGCGGACATCACCAAGTCCGCGGGGGACGAGAAGTGGCGCGTCAGCTTCGCCTACGACGGTGACCGCGTCCACGCCGACCCGCCGACCGGCGGCATCCCCTCCACCACCCTCACGGACGCCCGCGGCCGTACCACCGAGATCCGCCGCTACAAGGGCGCCGCTCCCGCCCCCACCGGCCCGGCCACCGGCTACGAGTCCACGCGGTACACGTACCTGCCCGGCGGGCAGCTGGAGACCGTGAAGGACCCGGCCGGCAACGTCTGGACGTACGAGTACGACCAGCGTGGCCGCAAGAAGGCCGCCGTCGACCCGGACACCGGCCGCTCCACCTACGCCTACGACGTCCTGGACCGGCAGACCTCGTCCACCGACGCCCGGGGCAAGAAGCTCTCCACCGTCTACGACCAGATCGGCCGCCCGGTCTCCACCTGGGAGGGCGACCCCACCACCGGTACACGCCTCACGCAGAGCACCTACGACCACCTCGCCAAGGGCCAGCCCTACGGTACGTACAGCTACAGCGGAGGGCAGGTCCAGTCCTCCACGGTCGTCACCATGATCGACGAGATGTACCAGCCGCTGGTCACCAAGGTGACCCTGGCGGGCAGTGAGGCGGCCGAACTCAAGGGGACGTACGAGTTCGGCACCCAGTACAACGACGACGGCACGGTCCAATCGATGAGGATGCCCGCCGCCGGCGGTCTGCCCTCGGAGACCATCGGGTTCTCCTACGACGACGTCCAGCGCCCGACGAGCATGACATCGCCGCTCGGATCGTATGTAGCGACCGCGACCTACACGTCCACCTCGCTGCTCCAAGGGCTGACCCTGGGCGCGATGACGGCCCAGTCGAAGAAGACGTTCCTGGGCTACGAGTACGAGCGCGGCACCGACCGGCTCACCAACTCACAGGTGAGGGTGGAGGGCACCACCCCCGTCCATGACGCGAACTACACGTACGACCCGGCCGGCAACATCACCTCCATCGCCGACACCCCGACCGGCACCACAGACGTCCAGTGCTTCACCCACGACTGGGAACGGCGTCTGAAGTCCGCCTGGACCAGCTCCAACACCCCCAACCGGGCGGCGGGCACCGGCGCGGCCGACGCGGCCTGCGCCGCCGCCCCCACCGGCTCCAATGTCGGCGGCACCACGCCGTACTGGCAGGAGTTCACCTACGACGCCTCCGACAACCGGGAGACCCAGGTCCTCAAGGGGCTCGGCGGACGCCCCGACACCACCCGCAGCTACACCTACGGCAAGGACGCCTCCGGCGACGGCGGACCGCACACCCTCCTCAAGGTCGACGAGACCACCCCGGCACACGGCAGCACCCCGGCCGTCAACAGCCAGGACACCTACGGCTACGACGCGGCGGGGAACACGGAGCAGCGGGTCGTCGACGGCACCACCCACGACCTGAACTGGTCGGCCACGGGCCGGCTGTCGGGCCACACCAAGGCCGGACAGACCTCCACCTTCTCCTACGACTCGGGCGGCTCCCGCATCCTGCGCAAGGAACCGGGCAAGCAGACCCTGTACCTGCCCGGCATGGAGCTGTCCCTGGACACCACCACCCGGGCCGTCACGGGCACCCGCTACTACTCCTTCGCCGGCAAGACCGTGGCCGTGCGCACCCCCCAGGGCGTCAAGGCCCTCGGCGGTGACCACCAGGGCACGATGTCCGTCGCCGTCGACCCGGCCACCGGTGCCGTCTCCAAGCGCCGCATGGACCCCTTCGGCAACGAACGCGGCACCGCGACGGGGCCCTGGCCGGACGACAAGGGCTTCCTCAACAAGCCCGTCGACGCCTCCACCGGCCTCACCCACATCGGCGCCCGCGAGTACGAACCGGAGAACGGCCGGTTCATCTCCGCCGACCCCCTGATCGACTTCACCGACGCCCAGCAGATCAACGGCTACGCCTACGCCAACAACACCCCGATCACGGCCTCCGACCCCACCGGCGAGATGCTCGCCGACCCGGTCGGCAGCGGCCTGGGCTTCGGCAGGGCCGACCAGATCACCCGCTACTACGCGGAACGCCCCAACCTCTACGCCTATTACCAGTCTTACAGCCCCAAAAAGGCAACTGCCGAGGCCCATGCGGCCATCGCAGAGGCGGAGGCGTCAGCGGCCAAGCAGCGGGCCATCGCCGCGGCGAAGGAAATCGCCGCGATCATGGCCGACGAGCTGGGCATCACGGACGCGCTGGACTGCTTCACCACGGGCAACTTCGGAGCGTGCGGGTCGACGGCCTTCAATATCGTCACGAGCGCCGTCGGCGGCGCTATCGCCAAACTCGCAGTCAAATACGTCAATCCGCTGAAGTGGGATAAGGGCAAAGCCCTGGTCAAGCAACTCGCCGGACTGTCGGACGACTTGCTCGGCGGACTGTTGAAGTGGTCGAGTGCCTCGAAACGGGCGGACGATCTCGCGGACAAGGCCGCCGACATCCCTGATGGCCGCAAGGGTCGAGATGTGGACGACCCGGGCTGTGCCGTCAGTAACAGCTTCACCCCCGACACCAGAGTCCTGATGGCCGACGGCACCACCAAACGCATCAGAGACGTCAAGGCCGGGGACGTGGTCAAGGCCACCGACCCGGAGACCGGCAAGACGTACGACCGTAAGGTCACTGCCGAGATCAAGGGCAAGGGCGCCAAGCAACTAGTCAAGATCACTCTCGACACCGACGGCGCTTCCGGCACCAAGACGGCGTCCGCCACCGCAACGGACGGCCACCCCTTCTGGGTCCCCGCCCTCCGTGACTGGATCGACGCCACCGATCTGAAGCCCGGCCAGTGGCTCCAGACCTCGGCCGGAACACGCGTCCAGGTCACTGCGCTGAAGCGCTGGACCGCGCCGAACCAGACGGTTCACAACCTGACGGTGGCGGATACGCACACGTACTATGTGCTGGCGGGGGCTACGCCCGTACTCGTTCACAACTGCAATGATGAGATTCCCGATGTCCTTCATCACTACACGAATGAAGCTGGGCATGATGGGATATTGGCGAGCCAAGAGCTTCGCCCGTCCACTCAAGCGGCGAACCCCAATGACGCCAAGTTTGGCGATGGCCAATATCTCACCGACGTTCAGCCTGGAACGAAGAGGCCTGGGCAGCTATCCGCCGCCTTCTATCGAGTTCCCTGGCTTGGGCGAAAGGTTTCTCACTATATTTCGATCGATGTGCGCGGGCTAGATGTGCGTAAGGGAAGGGAAGGGGTCTTCTATATTCTAAATAGTGAGCCTCTTGATCTCGCCGGCCGCATCGTAGGGTCTGGAAGGAATTAGTGTGAGGTACGTCAAGGTGGCATGGAGCCATGATCTCGAAGATGAGCCGGTCCTCTATCTGAGCGAGCTCGGCGAAGACGGGTACGAGAATAGGAAGATTCAATTCTTCCGCGACGGCAAGGTCGAGTGGGCAGATGAATTTCATGAGACAGCAAGTGTCGGTCTCTCTGAAGTCGCTTTCCCGCACGATATTCGAGAAATCTCTGACCAGCCGGAGTTCTCTGCTGCAGAGATAGCTCCGGAAGAGTTCGAGCGGGAATGGGTAAAGGCTCGTTCGGTGGAATGAATGGTCGCACTCTGACGGGTGATGCGGGGCGGTCTCGTGGCCTCGTTGCGCAAATCTCACACCACGGCTATGGATAGCGTGAGCAAATTAGAAGCCCCGCCAGGAATGTCCTGGCGGGGCTTCGCGGGCGTCTGACGGCAGTAGTTGACGGCAACGTCAGCGGACGTGGGTGGCGCGGGATGGTGGTTCTTCACCGTCGGCACCGACCGCCTCGGTGATCGCCGGGCCGTGGAGTGCGGTGCTGAGGGTGTCGATCGCGTCTCGCTGGAGGCGGAGTCGGACGTGGGCATAGACGGTGGCGGTGACGCCGATGTGGGCGTGGCCGAGGAGTTCCTTGATCACGACGAGTTCGACGCCCTGTTCCAGGAGCAGGGTCGCGGTCGAGTGCCTGAGGTCGTGGAAGCGGATGCGGCGGAGGCCGGCCTTGCGGAGGAGCATGGTGAAGATACGCGTGAGGTTGGTCGGGTCGATCGCACAGCCCTGCGGCGTGGTGAACACGTACCTGTTCTGACGCCACGCGGTGCCTGCTGCCTCACGCTCGCGTTGCTGCTGTTCGTGGTGGTGCTTCAGCGACTGGACACAGCGGGCAGGGAGGGCGATACGGCGCTCGGAGGCCCGGGTCTTGGTGGGCAGCGTGGTGAGTCCACCCGTGCTGGTGCTGCAATGTGCGGCGGACGGCAGCGGTGCCCCGGTCGAGGTCGAGGTCTTCCCAGCGGAGGCCGAGGAGTTCGCCTTTGCGGAGTCCGGTGTGGAGCGCGAGTTCGAACAAGGCATGGAGCCTGTGTCCGCGCGCGGCTGTGAGGAACTGGCGGGCTTCGTCGGCGGTAAGGGGTTCGAAGCGTCGGGGCCGGGGTGTGCTGGTGCGGACGTTACGGGCCACGTTGCGCGGGATTTCCTCCTCGCGCACGGTGTGCTCCAGGGCGGACTTGAGCACGGAGTGGATGTAGGCCATCATCAGCGGAGAGAGCCGCTTGAAGCAGCGTACGCGGTCAAGGGACGTGGTGTTTTCGTCCGCCAGGAACCGGAGCCGGGCAAGCACCACGGGACGATCACGAACTACCTGCTGCGCGATGAGATCACCCGCGAGGCACGTGTGGCCGCCACCGAGTTCGCCGACCTCAGCGACGAGGAGCTGCTGGCGCGGGAAGCAGAGCTCGACCGACGATGGGACGTGGTTCGGGAGGAGCATCAGCGGCTTTACGGCGAGCGCCGGAAGGTCAAGCGGGAGAAGAGCCGACGCGGCCTGTTCCTGCCACCCCTGCATGACGACGACGCCGAGCCGGACATGTCGCCGAGCGAGAAGCTGAACACCGCGCTGGCCGAATCGAAGAAGCGCCGGCAACAGCGGCCCTGACCATCGACCGGGCAACTCGATCAGTGGGTGAGCTGTTCAGAGTTTCTTTACTTGATCAAGGGCGCCCCGCTGACGCGGGCCGCCGCGCGCTGGCGGTCGGCGACCGCCGCCCGCTCCTGTCTGCCGCCCCGCTGGCGACGGCCGCCGACCACTCGGCGCGCAGAGTCCGGGAGCGTAGCCGGACCACCAATCGGAAGCCCCGGTCCGACCGTTCAGCAGCAGGCTGGCCGGGCACCTGAGAGGCCGCCCGGCGGGCTCGCGCCGTCCCGGACGCCCATGCTTGCTGCCTGGCTGGGGGCCGTGACGATGGAGATAACTGGGCTGATGCCGGTGCGGGGTTGAGCGAGACACACGTGGCGGGTGGTCGGTCGGCGAGCCCGTCGTCGTGGCTGACTTTCTGTGGCAGAGGCCAGAACCCCCACAGCCATGGGCACGGCACGTACGTGAGGCCCGTCCCTGCCGGGGCTGACGAGTGCGGGGGAGCCTCGATCGGCTGCGCCCGGCAGGGACGGGAGTCGGGTGGGTCAGCGCGGTGTGGCGCCTGGGCGAGCGAGGCGGGTCACGTCTGGCGCCAGGTCCGCCAGGGGCGGGTGATGATCTCCCGGTAGGTGTGGTGCGACGGGTTCTGGCCGCAGTGCCGCAGTACCCAGTCCTGCGGTTCGGCGAAGTCCTCGCTTGTCGGCGAGGTCTCTCCGTCCACGGCGCACTGCATCGCGTACAGGACCGGCTCCGCGTCCGGCTCGCGGTCGGGCTGGAGAGTCCAGGTCTCGTAGCGCAGGACCGAGCGAGGGGTCACCGTCCCCACCTCCGGTTGGCCACGGCCACCTTCGCGCTCAACTCCTCCGTCGGAGTCGGCGTACGCACGTCCTCGGGCGGCACGTCCCACTCCCGGCCACCGCACGGCGGCCGAAGCTGCACGTAGGTCCCCACATGCCCCATCACCACGCCCACCTTGCCGCTCCGCCGGTCGACCACCAGAGCGCCGGCATCGGGCGGGACGGTGTGCCCGTTGGCATCAGGGGTGGGGGCCGTCATCGTGTCCACCCCGGCGAGGCGGCCCGCGACCGGGCGTTCAGTCGCAGGGCGGGAACACATGGGGTGGCGCTCATTCGCACGGTGACGCTCCTCGGCGGCGTGGATGCGTGCCCCTGGGCCTGTTGATGCCGCAGGGTCGGCACCGATCCTCACGCCGGTCACCAGGACGAAGGAACCTCCACCAAACCCCATTACGGGACGTCCCGCACCGTGTAGAACGTCCCTAGTGCCGTCCTGGGACGAAGGGGGAGACTCGTGCCGAACGAGAGACTACGAGCCGTCATGGCGGCGGGAGGCTGGACGTACGCCGCACTCGCTCAGCAGGTCGAGGTCGACCCCAAGTCGGTCGAGCGCTGGGTGAACCTTGGGCGTATCCCACGTCGTGCCACTGCCCTCCAGGCGGCCAAGGCCCTGGGAGAAGACGTGCACGCACTCTGGCCGGCGCTCCGCCAGGCCCGCCCCGCCCGCGCCATCAGCCCTGAGCTGGTGGCGCTCTACGGGCAGCGGGCCGACATCCCCGTCTCGGCGTTCACCGACCTGATGGCCCAGGCCCGGGAACGGATCGACATCCTTGTCTACGCGGCCGTCTTCCTCCACGAGGCGTACCCGCGGCTGAACGAACTCCTCACCGAACGCGCCGCCGAAGGCTGCACCGTCCGCATCGCGATCGGGGACCCCGACAGCGACACCGTCCAAGCCCGCGGCCAGGAAGAGCGGTTCGGCCACGGCATCGAAACCCGCTGCCGCCTCGCGCTCATGCACTACAAGCCGCTCGCCGACACCCCCGGCATCGAAGTCCGCACCCACGAAACCACGCTCTACAACTCCCTCTACCGCGCCGACGACCAGCAACTCGTCAACGCACACGTCTGGGGCGTCAACGCGTACGCCGCCCCCGTGTGGCACCTTCGCCGACACCAGGAGAGCGGCATGTTCGACACCTACGCCGACAGCTTCGGTGCCGTGTGGGCGACCGCAACCCCCGTACGAGAGGAAGACTGACCGTGGCCCGCACCGAGTACTACGACGACCCCAACGCGCCCAAGCCGAACAGCATGGTCGTCGCTGCCTCCGGCGTCGTCACCGACGACCACGGACGCATCCTCCTCCAGCGCCGCCGCGACAACGACCTATGGGCCCTGCCCGGAGGCGGCATGGACCTCACCGACTCCCTCCCAGGCACAGCCGTCCGCGAGGTCAAAGAGGAGACCGGCCTCGACGTCGAGATCACTGGCCTGGTCGGCACCTACACCGACCCGAAACACATCATCGCCTACACCGACGGCGAGGTCCGGCGACAGTTCAACGTCTGCTTCACCGCCCGCATCACCGGCGGCCAACTGGCAATCTCCGACGAGTCCACCGAACTCCGGTTCGTGCCGCCGGACGAGATCGAACAGCTGCCCATGCACCACACCCAACGACTCAGGCTCCAACACTTCCTGGAACAGCGCGAAAAGCCGTACCTGGGCTGAACCGCCTGACGGCAACAACCCCGCACAACCACGGACATCCACGCACTTCACCGGACCAGCAAACTGCACTTGACCTGCGAGAAAGCAGGTCGAAGGCTTCGCGCAGCACACGTACTATGTGCTGGCGGGGCAGACTCCGGTACTTGTTCACAACTCAGGTCCGGGGTGCGGATCCGTGTGGGTCGATTCGAACAGGGTGCCTCATCATTTCAACCATGCTGCCGACTTCGGGATCACTGCGAAGGAGAGCAAAGCGAGCAAGCAGGCATTCGTGAATGCCTTGGAAGACTTCGTCAAGGATCCAGGTAACGTTCAGATCGCGGGAACGTATCGCGGGACCCCTGCTCGGCACTACGTGGATCTCAATACGGGTCGTCACGTCTCGGTGGACATTGATTCGGGCGAGATGCTGGGAGCCTGGAAATCGGATGTGACTTCAGACCAGTTCTGGTACCTGACCATGCAAGGGAAGCTGTAAATGGCGACGTTGGAACCCTTCTTGGTGCTTGCGGAGGCTGTATCCGAAGGGCGAATCTCTCCCTCAGAGTTCTCCCTTGTCTGCCTTCCCCTGTACAAGGGGTATGGCGGCCCGTATCCGACAGTCGAGCAGTATGAGGCGGCGACAGATCTCTTCTATGTCGCACACGACTACGACTCAGCTGGTATCGGTATGCCTGACCTGCTAAACGATGACCAGGTTCGACTGAAGGCGGCTGATATCGCTCGGCGAATGCGCGTGCTCCTGCAGTAGCCAGATTCGAACAAGTCGCCGTCGAGTGCTTGAGGTCGTGGAAACGGATGGCCCGAAGTTCTGCTCTACGAAGGAGCCGACGGAAGCGGCGAGTGAGGTTGGTGGGGTCGAGCGGCCTGCCAGTGGGGGTGGTGAAGACGAGGCCGTTGTCCGTCCAGCCCGTTCCGACGTCGAGGTCTCCCCGGTGCAGCCCGAGGAGTTCGGCTTTGCTGAGGTCGGTGCACAAGGCGATTTCGTGCAGGGCGTGACGCCGATCGCTGGAGGTGGCGTAGAGCCGCGCACCGGGTCAGTACGGCAAGGGGCGGGTCGAGCGGGTCCGTGATCGTCAGCGCATCGTGCCGGACCGAAGCGTCCGGCGTGTTGGTCGTGCTGGGCGTGGGTCCCCTGGGAAACCCCGCTCCAGAACGGTGTGCCATGGCAACGGCCGGGGCCGCCACCCCCCACAGGAGAGGCCCCGGCCGTCGCGCGGCACGGGCCGCGCGGCGGCCCGTACTTGCTTCAGCGCCAAGGGGGCGGTTTATGTCACACCCCCTTCGTGGCGCCCTCACCTCGCCCCGCCGGCACCGCCCCTCCCGCTCTCCTCGTCACGAGTTAGTTGCATCTTGTACAGCCATGGACGAGGAGCGGTTTCAAGACGTAACGTGCCTTTCGCGCCGATCGCCGAGGACCGAGACCAAGGACCTACGCTCAACCGGCTACGGTCTCCCGGGTCGTAGCCATCGACCAGACCGACCACGACGGCAGGCACCCGTACCGCGGCAGCGGTGTGGGTCAGGGCGCAGAGAGGGCGCGCGTGTGCTGGGGGACGACGCCGAATTGACGGCCGCCGTGCTTGCGGCACAGAACGGGGACGAGACCGCGTTCCGGACTGTGTACCGCACGGTGCACCCACGGCTGCTCGGATACGTCCGCACCCTCGTCGGTGAGCCCGACGCCGAGGACGTGGCCTCCGAGTCGTGGTTGCAGATAGCCCGGGATCTCGAACGGTTCAGCGGGGACGCGGACCGCTTCCGCGGCTGGGCCGCCCGCATAGCCCGCAACCGCGCCCTCGACCACATACGCATGCGGGGCCGCCGCCCGGCCATCGGCGGTGACGAGGCCGAGCTGACCGGCCGCCCCGCCGACTCCGACACCGCCGGCGAGGCCATGGAGGCGCTCGCCACCGGTCGCACCCTCTCCCTGATCTCCCGGCTGCCCCAGGACCAGGCCGAGGCGGTCGTCCTCCGGGTCGTCGTGGGTCTCGACGCCAAGACCGCCGCCGAGACCCTCGGCAAACGCGCGGGCGCCGTCCGCACCGCCGCGCACCGGGGACTGAAACGGCTCGCCGAGCTGATCGCCGAGGATCCGGAATCGGCCGACAGCCTCGACGCGCTGCCCGCTCAACGGGAACCACGTGATCGCGCCGTGACGTCCGCGAGTGTGACGCATTCGCGATCGCGGACGCAGAAGGACATGTGATGGCCGACGAGCACTACAGATGGCTGGACCGCAGAACGGCGGAGCGCCTGCTGAGCGGGGAGCCTCTGGAAGCTCACGAAGCTCTCGACGACGACACCCGCGGCCGGGCCGGCCAACTGGACCGTGCCCTGCGCTCACTGACCCCGCCCCCGCCCGTCACCGACGAGGAACTCCCCGGTGAGGGCGCCGCGCTGGCCGCCTTCCGCAAAGCGCGCGCGGAATCGGCCCAGTCCTCTCCCGTCTCCGTCCCCGGTCCGTTCGCGGACGAACACGCCGCCCCCCACACCTCCGACGCCGGGCTGGTCCGCATCGGCCGCCGGGTCGGCCTGGGCCGGGGCGAGCCGGGTCCTCGGTCGCGTTGGGGGCGTTCCCTACGGCTCGGCCTCGCCGCCGCGCTGGCCGTCGGCATGGTCGGCGGAATGGCCGCCGCGGCCGGAACCGGAGTGCTGCCGACGCCCTTCGACGACGAGGTGTCTCCGGGCCCCGCCGCCACCGCCCCGGCCGACGCCCCCGCCGACGGCACCCGCCGGACACCGTCCCTGGACCCCTCCGGGCGTACGAAGCCGTCCTCGCCGCCCTCCGGCGGGGCCGGGGACCCCGACACGGCCCGGCAGCCCGGCGAAGGATCCGCCGTCGACCCGGGCGGCGCGGCCGTCGACCCCGACAGCGCGACCTGGAAGGAAGCCGCCAAGGCGTGCCGCGATCTGGCCAAGGGCAAGACGCTGGGCGAGGACCGCAGACGCGTCCTGGAGAGCGCGGCGGGCGGCGCCGCCCGGGTGACCACCTTCTGCAAGTCCCTGTCCACACCGGGCAAAGGCAACGGCAACACCAACGGCACGGGCAAGAACAAGAACAAGAACAAGGGAAACGCCCGCGGCACCGGTGACGCACAGGGCAACGCCAACGCCTCCGGCAACGGGAAGGGCAAGAACGGCAACGCCGGCAAGCCCCGCAAGGACAAGGGCAAGGACAAAGACAAGGGCAAGGACAAAGGCGAAGGTGAAGGTAAGGGCAAGGGTGGGGGAGCGCAGGGGTGGGGCGGTGATCGAGGGAACGGGCACGGCCACGGGCACGGCCGCGGTCACGGGAACGGGCGCGGCGGACGCTCTCACGACCAGAGTGCCACCAGCACCTCGGCGTTCCACGGGACAGCGGCCCGGGAGGCGTCGCGGACACGCGGGACGTACGTGATGTACAGGGCGTACGGGGTCTACGGGGTTCAGGGGGCGCGTGGCGGGGCGGTGCTGACGCCCTCGTCTCCGCACCGCCCCTGACCTGCGGTTCTCCAAGAAATCTGCATTTTTCTATCCTCCGGTGTGACACTTTCGGCGGCAGTGACGCAGTAGTGAGTGAGCCGACTGGTCATCGGCCCTCTGCACAGTGCCGGGGTTCCCCCCGTACCTGCGGCACGTGCACCTGGCGCGGGCGGGACACGTTCCCCCGGTCCCGTCCGCGCCCCTTCCACCCCGGCGCGGTCCTCACCAGTGGACGACGACCTTGTCCCCGTTCTTCACCTGCGCGAACAGACCGGCGATCAGTGATTCGTCCCGGACATTGACGCAGCCGTGCGAGGCGCCCGCGTACCCCTTGGCCGCGAAGTCGGCGGAGTAGTGGACGGCCTGGCCGCCGCTGAAGAACATCGCGTACGGCATCGGGGAGTCGTAGAGCGTCGACACATGGTCCCGGGACTTCCAGTAGACCTCGAACACACCCTCACGGGTCGGCGTGTACTCCGAGCCGAAGCGCACCTCCGTCGTGGAGACGGTCCGTCCGTCCACCATCCAGCGCAGTGTGCGGCTCGACTTGCTGATACACAGCACCCGCCCGGTCAGACAGCGCGGGTCGGGCGCGTCGGGCTCCTGCCCGCCCATCAGGTAGAGGTCCCATTTCCCCGGCTCATCCGTCATCCCCACCAGCCGCTGCCAGGTGACGGTGTCCGTCCGACCGGTCCGGGGCAGTCCCCGCTTGCCCTGGAAGCCGCTCACCGCCCGCGCGGTCAGATCGTCGTACGTCCCCGTCGGCCCGTCGAGGAGCCAGGAGACCTGACGCAGCCGCGCCTGGAGTTCGCGCACGTCACGGCCGGTGTCGCCGCGGGTCCACAGGACGGGGCCGGGAACCGGGACCGGCGACGGCTTCGCGGGGGCGGCGGCCGGTGCCGAGGGCGCCGGTGGCGCCGGTGGCATCGAGTACGGGGACGGTGTCACCGGCGCGGTACGGGTGACGTCGATATGGATCGGCCCGCGCGGCTTGCCGTCGGCGTCCAGGGGCTGCGCGGTGCACGCGCCCAGCGTCACCAGCCCCGCCAGCCCCGCGAGCACCGCCACGGCCCTCGGCCCGGCACCCCTTCCGCCCCCTCCGGCGGCACCCCTCATGACCGTCCCGTCCTCTCCCCGCAGCGCACCGGTGTCGCCCGAACCGCCCCCCGAACCGTCGCCGTCACCTGAGCCGTCACCTGAGCCGTCACCCGAACCGTCGCCGTCACCTGAGATGACTTCCCGCGTGTGACGGTCGGTGAACGGAGCGGCATCGTGGGAACAAGGAGTGAGAGCCAAGGAGCGCGAGGAGCGCATCGACCAGCGCACTCGACCAGCGCATCGACCGTCGGCGGAAGGCACCCATCATGGCGCGCGAGTCGGAGTCCGGACTACCCATCGAACCGGTGTACGGGCCGGAGGCGCTGGCCGAGTGGGACCCGGCCGTACGCCTGGGTGAACCCGGCACCTACCCCTTCACCCGCGGGGTCTACCCCACCATGTACACCGGCCGCCCCTGGACCATGCGCCAGTACGCCGGCTTCGGCACCGCGGCCGAGTCCAACGCCCGCTACAAGCGGCTCATCGCCCACGGAACCAGCGGACTGTCCGTCGCCTTCGACCTGCCCACCCAGATGGGCCACGACAGCGACGCCCCGCTCGCCCGCGGCGAGGTCGGCAAGGTGGGTGTCGCCGTCGACTCGGTCGAGGACATGCGCGTGCTCTTCGACGGCATCCCGCTCGGCGAGGTCTCCACGTCCATGACGATCAACGCCCCGGCCGCGCTGCTCCTGCTGCTGTACCAGCTCGTCGCCGAGGAACAGGGCGTCCCCGCGCGCGAACTGACCGGCACCGTCCAGAACGACGTACTGAAGGAGTACATCGCGCGCGGGACGTACATCTTCCCGCCCAAGCCGTCGCTGCGGCTGACCGCCGACATCTTCCAGTACTGCAAGGCCGAGATCCCGCGGTGGAACACCATCTCCATCTCCGGTTACCACATGGCCGAGGCGGGTGCCTCGCCCGCGCAGGAGATCGCGTTCACCCTGGCCGACGGCATCGAGTACGTCCGTACGGCCGTCGCCGCCGGCATGGACGTCGACGACTTCGCTCCCCGGCTGTCCTTCTTCTTCGTGGCCCGTACGACCCTGCTGGAGGAGGTCGCCAAGTTCCGCGCGGCGCGGCGGATCTGGGCGCGGGTGATGCGCGCGGAGTTCGGGGCGCGGAATCCGAAGTCGATGATGCTGCGGTTCCACACCCAGACGGCGGGCGTCCAGCTCACCGCCCAGCAGCCGGAGGTGAACCTGGTCCGGGTCGCCGTCCAGGCCCTCGGGGCGGTGCTCGGCGGCACCCAGTCCCTGCACACCAACTCCTACGACGAGGCCATCGCCCTGCCCACCGACAAGGCGGCCCGCCTCGCCCTGCGGACCCAGCAGGTACTGGCGTACGAGACCGACGTACCGGCGACCGTGGACCCCTTCGCGGGCAGTTACGCCGTGGAGAGCATGACGGACGGCATGGAGCGGGCGGTGCTGGAGCTGATGACCCGGATCGAGGATCTCGGGGGAGCGGTGGCCGCCATCGAGCACGGCTTCCAGAAGGCCGAGATCGAACGCAACGCCTATCGCATCGCCCTGGAGACCGACGAGGGCGCCCGGGTGGTCGTCGGCGTCAACCGCTTCCGCCTGGACGAGGAGGAGCCGTACGAGCCTCTGCGCGTCGACCCGGACATCGAGACCCGGCAGATCGAACGGCTCACCAGACTGCGCGCCACCCGCGACAACGGCGCGGTGACCTCCGCCCTGACCGCGCTGAAGCACGCCGCCGAGGGGCGGGACAACGTCCTGTACCCGATGAAGGAGGCCCTCCGCGCCCGGGCGACGGTGGGCGAGGTGTGCGGGGCGCTGCGGCAGGTCTGGGGCGCGTACGAGCCGAGCGAGCCCTTCTGACCCACGGAGGAGAGCCCAGGCGACGGGAGAGCGGGCGCCGGGCGCGGCGGCGGTGGGCCGTGGACGGCGGGGATGGACGGCGGGCGGTGGGGCGTGGGCGGCGGCTCAGCGGGTCCTGCTGAGCACACCCCTCAGCCACGGTGTCATCCGGTTCTCGACATACCGGTTCATGAGCCACGCCAGCCCCAGCATCGCCCCCACCGTCAGGGCGAGGGTCAGCCAGGAGGGCAGACCGAACTCCTGGTGCAGCACGCCGATGACCACCCAGCCGAGATGCTCATGGACCAGGTAGAAGGGGTACGTCAGGGCCCCCGCGACCGTCAGCCAGCGCCAGTCCGCCCGGTCGAGCAGGCCCAGCGCGATGGCGAGGACCGCGAGGAAACCGAGGGTGACGACGGCGACGATGACGGCGGCGGACCGGTAGGAGAACTGGCCGGGGCCGCTCGGGTGCCACAGTCCCGCCACCGCGTGATGCTGCCCGGTCAGCCAGCTCACCGCCACGATCCCCCAGGCGAGGGCGTCCCGCCGGTCGCGGTACAGCAGGTAGATGCCCATGCCGCCGATGAAGAAGGGCGCGTACTGCGGCATCAGGACCAGCGAGAGGAACGGTTCGTCGGCGGCGTGGGCGACGGCCGCCGCCAGTGTCCACACGGCGCAGAACAGGATCACCCGCCGCCGGGTCGCCCCCGGCAGCACGATGCACAGGGCGAACAGCGCGTAGAAGCGGATCTCGACCCACAGGGTCCAGTCCACGCCGAGCACCCGGTGCGCGCCCAACGGCTCCTGGAGCAGCGTCAGATTCAGCAGCGCCTCGCTGGGGGTGACCGCCGCGTACGCCACGGCGGGCAGCGCGAACACCGCCGTCACGAGGACGACCGCCACCCAGTACGCGGGCATCAGCCGGGCGGCGCGCGAGGCGAAGAAGGACCGCAGGGGCCGACCCCAGCCGCTCATGCAGATGACGAACCCGCTGATCACGAAGAAGATCTGGACGCCGAGGGGGCCGTAGGCGAACCACGCGTGCAGGGTCGGGAACTGGTCCTGCGGCGAGCTGCCCCAGGCGCGGGAGACCTCGCCGCCGCGTCCGCCGTAGTGGTAGAAGGCCACCATCAGCGCGGCCAGCAGCCGCAGTCCGTCCAGCGCGCGCAGCCGCCCGCCGGCCGCCCTGGGCCGGGGCTGTCCTTCGTCGCCGCGAGGCCGGGTGGACACCGGGACGGACACGGCGGGCCCGGGTGGGGACTTGGCGGTACTGACGACCGTCTCGGTCACGCTCACTTACCTCGCAGACCTCGCGTGTCCATATCATGTGACGTCGGCGGCCACCCTAGGACGGGCGTTGACGCCTGTACGTTCGATACGGGCCGGGTTCGCGGGTTGTCCTCAGCAGTTCACCTTGTTGTCGGAACGGACGCCGATTCATCACATCGGCCGACCGCCTCGGCCACCCGCTCGATACCGCCGCGGATCGTCCGTGTCTTCGTGTCTTCGCGTCTTCATGTCCTCGTGTCCTCCTTGTCCTCGTGTCCTTGACCGTCCGTCAGGGGGTGGGGCGGACGGGCATGGCCAGGGTGGTGAGGTCGCCGTGGTCGGCGGAGCGGACCGTGACGGGCAGGTCAGGGCCGCGCAGATCGAGCATCACGTCGGGGCCGACGGCGGTGCTCACGGCCGGGTGGAGGGTGGTCAGCTCGAACGAGATCCGCAGCTCGGCGCCGGTCACCGTGGCGGGGAGCAGGGGGCCGTGGGGCCCGTCCCCGGCGGCAAGGAACCGTACGCCCTCGCCGCCCACCGCGAGGGAGACACACGGCCCCTCGGCCTCCTCCAGGGCGTGCAGCAACGGCCGCTTCGGGACCGTCACGCGGGTGGTGGTCTCCGGCAGTGCGGCCAGCATCCCCCGATGGTCGGGGAATTCCTCCGCCAGCAGCCCGCAGTACCGGTCCTCGCGGTCGGGCGTACGCAGCCGGACCCCGTGCGCGGTCGCCTCGACACGGACCACCGGGCTGCGCCGCAGGTCGCTGATCGCCGACCGCAGTTCGTCGCCGTCGAGGGTGCCGGCCCAGGTGGTGGCGGCCGGTTCGGCGGGGACCAGGGTGCGGGTCGCGAGCCGGTACCGGTCGGTCGCGGTCAGGGTGACGGCCTCCGGCGCCGCCTCCAGCCGCAGCCCGCCGAGCACCGGCAGATCCGGGTCACGGGCGGTCGCGGTGAGGACCTGCTCGACCGCGTCCGCCAGCACCGGCCCCTTCAGCAGCGCGAGCGGCAGCCCCGGCCCGTCGGCGAGTGACGCCGTGAGCGACGCCTTGAGCAGCGCGGCCCCGCGTCTCACCGCCGCCGCGTCGCCGAGGACCCGCGCCACATGCCGGTCGATCAGCCGGGCCGCGTCCGCGGGCTCCGCGTCGAGGGCCTCCCCGGCGGCCGGGAGCGGCATGTCCAGCTCCCGCAGCCGCCGCAGCCGGACGGCCCGCGCCACCTGCCCGGCGCTGTAGTAGCGGTAGCCCGTGACGGGGTCCACCCGGGCCGGGGGCAGCAGTCCGCAGTCGGCGTAGAAACGCAGTGCGCTCGCGGTCAGACCGGTTCGCCGGGCGAAGCTCCCGATCGGCATCAGCTCAGTGTTCGACACCCCGCCATCGTGCGGCTTCGAGCAGCCTGAAGGTCAACGGGCGACCCAGGACGGACGACGGTTCACGGTCACAAGCAGCCCGAGAGCGGTTCACGCGGCGCGCAGGAACGCCGAGTGCGCCGCCTTGCCCAGGAAGGTGAAGCGGGTCGTACCCGCCAGATGCTTGTCCAGGGCGTCCTCGACGCCGGGCCACTTGGCGTCGCCGTAGTCGTCCAGGACGACGACGGCGCCGGGCGCGGCGATCCTCTCGGCCCATTCGAGGTCCGCCGCGACCCCCGTCGCCGAGTGGTCGCCGTCGATCACGACCACGCCGTAACGGCGGTCGGAGACGGCGGCGCGGGTCTCCGGGTCGGCGGAGTAGCCCCGCTGGATCCGGGCGGTGGCACCGGCGGGGCCCGTCAGGGCGAGGTTGGTGCGCACGGCGTGCTCGTCCACGGGGGCGCCGGTCGGATCGGGGCGTTCGGCGGTGCCGGGCTGGAGCTGGACGCCCGCGAACGGGTCGACGATCGTCACGCTCGGGCTGCGGCCGTCGCGCTCCAGCATCCGGACGAGCCCGGCGGAGAACATGCCGTAGAGCGTGCCGATCTCCAGCACCTCGTCATTGGGCGGGGCGAGCAGGGGTATCGCGCCCAGTTTCCCGCAGATGTTCATGGTGCCGCCGGCGATCCGGCCGACCCCGAGGGACTCCATGGCGATCAGCAGCCGGTAGGCGGCGGCCACATTGCGCTCGGCGGCCTCCCGATCGCCCACCAGCGCCGCGACCTCCGTGTGCAGGCGCCCGAGCGGGCCCTGGGCGACGATCCGGGAGAGGCCGCGCCCGCGGGGGCCGAGCAGCAGTTCGACGGTCAGCTGGTGCTGCTTCATCGTCTCGACGGCGTCCTTGAGCCGGTCCCGTTCGGTGGCCTGGGCCGCCGCGGCGGTACGGATCCGCCGGTCGATCCGCTGGTCGATGAGATCGGTGACCGGGCGCAGCAGACGCCGGGAGGCCGTACGGGTGAGCAGGGAGCGGCTGTTCATGGAACCGAAGACCTCGATCCGTCGGGTGTTCGAGTCGAACTGACAGGCTAGGTGCGCGGTTTCTGTGCGAAAGGCGTCCGAGCTGAGCGAGGCGTTAACACCTGGCGAACTCGCTGTGGCCGAGGAGCCCCGGCCCGGCCGCCCGCCGCCCCCTTATCCCGGCCGCCCGCCGCCCCCTTATCCCGGCCGCCCGCCGCGCCCTCACTCCGACCGTGCGCCGCCCCTCACCCCGGCCGCCCGCCGCCCCCTCACCCCAGCCACGTGCGCAGCTTCAGCCTCCCCCACAGCAGGCTCGTCGCGAAGGACAGGGCCATCACCGCGCCCACCGTCGCGACCAGCAGCAGCCCTGCCTGAAGGCCGCTCAGGTCCGGTGAGACCAGCCGTCCGACGATCTCCTCCACGAACAGCACATGCACCAGATACGCGCCGAGCGCCGCCCCCGCGAGCTTCTGGACCAGGGGCCGCCGTCGCTCCGGGATCCGGACCCGGCTGATCAGCAGCAGCACACAGATCGCCATGGCGGCGACGAACAGATGCGCGTTGGGGACCACGTAGTGGATCTGCGTGTTGTACCAGAGCGCCCCGAGCACGGTGAGCGGCAGCAGCGCGAGCAGCAGCCGACGTCGGCGGGCCGTTCCGACGGGCAGCGCGAACAGCAGGGCGCCGCCGACCGCGTACACCAGCGAGTAGGTGCCGAAGCCCCAGGCGACCGTGGGCGTCCGTACGTCGGTGACCTCGGTGATGGTGGTCATCACACTCGGCAGGACCGCGATGCCGAGCAGCGCCGCGCCCAGCCGCCAGGGCCGCTGTCCGGCCTTGATCAGCATTGCGAAGGCCAGCAGCACGATGATGGGGATGTAGTTGTACATGAACCACAGGTGGTACGCCGGCTGCACCGAGCCGAACAGCGAGTCCACCGCGAGTTCGGTCATCGGCCGCTCGTTGCGGTCCCGCAGCCAGGCCCAGACGAGGTAGATCGCCGTCCAGGCGAACAGCGGCACCGTGTTGCGCACGACCCGCTGCCACATCCGGGCCCCGTCGCGCGGCGGCGCCCCGACCAGGACGGCCCACCCGGCGATGGCGAAGTACATCGGCACCGCGAACGGGTTGACTGCCTCGGCGACATGACCGGCCCAGTACGCGCCGGCGCCGTTGTCCGGGTCGTTGCCGGTCGCCTGGATGAACTGGGCGCCGACATGACCCAGCATGATCGTGGCGGAGCAGAGCAGCCGCATCAGATCGACGTCGAAGCGGTGTTCACGCCGGGGGACGGCCTTCGCGGCCGGTGCCGCCGATGGTTCCGGGGAGGTCTCCGGGGGTGCCTCGGGGGGCTCCTGGGACTCCAGGGACTCTGGGGGCTCCTGGGACTCTGGGGACTCCGGGGACAGGGTGCTGCGTTGCTGCGGCAGGCGTAGAGCCGTCTCGTTCTGCACCGCGCGCCTTTCAGAGGGGACGGAGGGGAGGGGAGTTACGGGGGCAGGGGCAGGGCACGCCAAGTGCCTGGGGTCAGGGGTCCAGGGGTCAGGGTCAGGGGTCAGGGGCTCCCGCGCCGCCCGGCCGCCCGGCGCACCGCCCGCCGGGCCCGCCGTACCTGGAGCCGCGCCCGCACCTGGGGGGTGCTGCCGGGCAGTCCCACCTCGGCCAGCCGCAGGGCGGGGAAGTAGGGGGCGGGGGTGGTGGCGAGGTGGTCGCGCAGCCAGTCGGCGGTGGGTTCGCGCAGGTCGGCGTAGGCGCTGGGCTGCATGCAGAAACCCATGGCCCGCACCAGTGGTGACAGTGAGTCAGGGGCCGGGCCGACCAGGGCCGGGCTCGCGTCGTGCTCCAGGTCGGGCACCAGATGGTCCACGATCGCCAGCGGCACCCGGTTGCTGTTCGGGTAGGGCTTGAGCCGCTCCATCACCAGCGCGGTGCCCACCCGGCCGACCGGTACGCCGTAGTAGTGGGAGGCGGTCACCATCGCGGTCGAGAAGCAGCCGACGACGAGACCGGGCCGGCAGTGGTGGTACAGCGCCTCCGCGAGCAGCGGCGCGTCGAGGACGGTGAGCCGTACGCCCGCCTCGGCCGCGGCCTTGCTCAGCGCCTGCGAGTAGCCGGCGGGGGCGGTGGGGTGCGGCTTGAAGACCACGGACCGGTGCCCCGCCCGGGCGGCGCCGGTGAGCATCCGGACGTGCAGGGCCTCCTCCTCGTCCTGGCTCAGGATGTCGATGGCGGCGAGGTACTGGCCGAGGAGGACGGCGGTCGGCGCCTCCTCCAGCACGGGGGCGAGCCGGGGGTCGTCGGCGGTGTCCCGGGAGATCTCGTCCAGTACGCCGCGGAAGGCGTCGTCGGGCACGACCTCGGGGGCGACGCCGTGCTCGGAGAGCAGCAGCGGTCGCAGCCCCGGTATCAGATCGAGGTGGAGCAGCCGCCGGATCCGGCTGGAGGTGGTCAGCGGCAGCCGGTCACGGGTGGGGCCGTAACTCATCAGGCCGTCGGCGTACACATGGACGTCCGCCTCGGAGAAGATCGCGGCGAGGGCGCGGCCGGGATTGACCTGGATGGACTCGACGGCCAGTTCGACGGGATCGTGCTCGCCGATGGCCCAGGCCAGCCGGAACGCCTTCTGCCAGAGGATGACATCGTTTCCGCGCGGGCCCCAGGTGCTCGGATGGTGCGGGCGTATCGCGTGGTTCCAGCTGACCACCGAGTCGAAGCGGCGTGCGATGCGCGGATAGCCGTGCATCTCGTCCAGGCGCAGCGCGGTCTCCGGTGTCCCGGCGTTGTTGGAGACCAGCAGGATCCGCCGGGCCCGGTACCGGGGGCCGAACTGTCCCGCGTCGAGCGCGGCGGCGAGGGTGGCCGCACCGTAGAGGGTGGAGACCTGGAAGATCTGGGTGGTGTGACGCATGGGTCAGGCAGCCTTCCGCCCGTCACGCAGGCGTCGGAGCAACCTGCTTCTGGTGGGGTCGATGGTGCGCAGGGTCTCGCCCAGGACCTCCGCGGGCATCCGGTGCAGCGCCGCGCGCGACTCCCGGCGCAGCCGGTGGGCCGCCGACGGCTCGTACGCGTCCGCCTTGCCGAGGTGGAAGGCGATCATCGCGCAGTACGTCCGTACCGCCTTGGGGAGGAAGCGGTCGGCCTCCGGGTCCCGGAGCACGTCCTTGATCAGGGCGTCGTAGGCGGGGATGAAGTCCAGTTGCCGGTCGTCCTTGATCTGGGTGAGCGAGGTGGCGACCCCGCGCCGGTAGAACACCCCGTTGAGGCCGAGGGAGGCGTACGACTTCGCGCGCAGATGCAGCCGCCAGATCCACAACCGGTCCTCGGCGGTGCGCAGTTCGGTGGCGAAGCGCTGGGCGCCGTCCCGGAAGAGGGAGCGGTGGTAGATCCCGGCCCAGACGAAGGGGTAGTCGACCATCGTCTCGGTGTGTACGGGGGTGATGCCGTCGCGCGGGTCCATCACCTGGTTGCGCGTCCGGGCCGGGGGGCGGCGGACGACCCGTTCGGTGCCGGTGACCTGGACGTGGTCGGTGCGGGCGAAGTCGCAGCCCAACTCCTCCACCGCGGCGACCAGTTCGTCCAGGTGTCCGGGCCCGTACCAGTCGTCGCCGTCGAGGAAGGTGAGCCAGTCGCCGTCGGCCGCGTCGATGCCGGTGTTGCGTGCCTGCGCTATGCCCAGGTTCCGCTCGTGCCGGATCACCTTGACGCCCGGCAGTCGTCCGGCCCAGCGCTCGATCACCCAGGGGGTGGAGTCCTGGGAGCAGTCGTCCACGAGCAGGAATTCATAATCCGGATCCGCGTTGCGGACGAGGCTCCGCAGCGTGTTCTCGGCGAAGGCCCCCACATTGTGCAGGGGGACCACGACGGACAGTTTGGGCACGCGGAGCCTCACACGTTCGATATTCGGAGATGAGAGCGAACAGGTTAACGAGGCTCCGGTGATCGGCGGTGGCGACGAGGGTGCGGAATGGTTAAGTTCATTCGCGGCGGAAGTGAATTCTCGGTGCCGTGCCGTGCCGTGCGGCGCCGTGCCGTGCCGTGCCGCGCAGTGCAATGGGCTGCCGTTCCGTCAGTCGGTGGCGAGGATGAGGTTCAGCTCGTCCAGGTTCGACCGGGTGGTCTTCCAGAGGAATTCCTGTGCCGAACGCACCTCCGCCACGGCCGCCGGATGATCGTCCAGCACGGCGACCGCCCGTTCCGTGAGCAGCCGCCCGAGTTCCCGGTCGTGCACCGACAGTCCCCATTCCCGCCGACCGATGTCGGAGAGGAAATAGGCGAGCTTCGGATGCGACACCAGACTCAGGATCGGAGTCCCGCAGCCGAACGGGATCATCCCCGCGTGCCCCCGCATCCCCACCACCAGCCGCGCGTCCCGGTACAGCGCCCGGATCGTGTCGTTGGACCTGCCGTACAGCCGTTCCACGGGCAGGGTGATGCCGTGCTCGCGCCGCAGATCGTGCACGAACCGCTCGTCGGCGGGCATGTGCGCCGCGTACCGTACGTCCGCCCGGCCCCGCAGGGTGCGCAGCGCCAGCGCCATCTGGGCCAGGAAATGGCCGTAGTCATGGCCGAAACGCAGTCCCGAGCGGTCGTACGCGCAGTTGATCAGCACCGTGTCCGAGCGCAGCAGCGGGTCGGTCCAGTCGGGGACCAGTTGGCGGGCCACGGTGGTCGGGCAGGGCTGGTAGCGCACCCGTTCGCGCAGTTCCGGCGGCAGCAGCTCACGGACCCGGTCGATGGAGCCGTGGTTGCGCAGCCCGAAGAACGCCGACCGCTCGACCAGCGTGCGCAGGCTCTCCGCGAACCGGGTACGCCGGTAGAGCTGCCCGTCGAAGACGTTGTAGCCGACCGCGAACACGGCCAGCGGCGCGGTGATCCGGGCCAGCAGCCGGTCCGGTACGTTCCACTGCCAGTGGCTGTTGCCATTGGGCGAGGTGTCCGGCAGGAACAGCCCACCGCCGCCTACGATCACCCCGCGCCGGGCGTTGAGCCGCTCCACCGTCTCCTCGTCCACCAGCCGGTGCACCTGCTGGCCGTACCAGCGGCGCGGACCGGTGTCCGGCCCGAAACACAGACGGACCGCCTCGGGCAGCACCTTGTCACCGGCGTTCTCGTCCCCCTCGGCGAACAGGGCGACATGCGCGAGCTGTTGGGCCACGGGGGCGGGCGGTTCCGGCACGGCTGTCCCGGCACCGGGGGCGGGCGGTTCCGGCACGGCTGTCCCGGCATCCTCCGACTGCCCCGGCTGCCCCGGCTGCCCCGGCTGCCCCGGCTGCCCCGGCTGCCCCGGCTGCCCCGGCTGCCCCGGCTGTTCCGGCTGCCCCGGTTGTCCCGGCGATCCCACCGCCCCCGGGCGCGTCCGTACGTACCAGGCGTGGCACCCCGCGTCCGTGGGATCCGCGGCCAGCCCCTCGCGCGCGTAGGCGTGCGCGTCCGCCTCCCGGCCGCACAGCCAGGCCAGCCGGGCGAGCTGGGCGAACGCGCGCGGCGCCGCGTCCGGCGAGGACGCCGACAGCAGGAGATGCGTCTCGGCCTCGTCGTAGCGGGACAGCGCCATCAGGCACAGCCCGAGCGTCTCCTGGCAGCGCGGCGCGTCCAGCCGGTCGCCCAGCACCGGCGCCAGCACCGCCACCGCCTCGTCGTACCGGCCCTGTCTGCGGTACACGTCGGCGACCGTACGGGCCAGATCGAGCGAGGGCCGCGCCGCCAGCAGCGGGGGCGCGAAGTGCGCCAGCAGATCGGGGTGCTTGGCGCCGGGCAGCGCCCGGTAGGCGGCCCGGAACTCCTCGTCGTCCAGCTCGAACCGCCGCCGCGCCGCGTCCGCGGGGCCGTACCCGGGGGTGTCCGCCGGCCCGGTGAAGCGCAGTACGGCGACCCGCTCCGGTACCGGCATGTCGTCGTGGAGCCGGCGGGCGACAAAGTCGTAGCGGGTGTCGAGCGGGGTCAGCACGGACGCGAGGGCCGTGTCGAGGTCCGGATCCCGCTCCCCTCGGAGCGCCTCCCCCTTCTCCACGACGTCCGCCGCATCCGCCCGCTGGATCACCAGCAGCCCGTCCGCGAGCACCGCCCGCCGCTCCGGGTCCGCCACGCCGCCCACCATCTGCCGTACGGCGCCCACCCCGTGCCGCAGCCGCAGCAGCTCACCGAGATCGCCGAGCACGACCATGCCGGGGGAGAGGGCCACGACGGTGTCGTAGCCGGTGAGCCGGAAGACCTCGCGGCGACCGCCGTCCGCGCGGCGGGTGACCAGCCGGGGGTGGAGCGGGCGCAGCGCGTCGAACGCGAGGTCGGGGAGCCCGGGATGCAGGACCACGAAGTCCTCGCACACGTCCGGGTTGGTCAGCGCCAGGCTCCGTAGCAGGGTGGCGAGTCCGGGGAGCCCGGCCTCGTCCGTGTGCACGGCGAACGCGATCCGGCGCCGGCCGGTTATGTGGCTGCGGTCGTCCGCGGAGGACCGGCCCGATGCCGTCGCCGCTGTCGCCGCCGTCGCCGTTGTCGTCCCAGTCATCGCAGGGCGATCCTTGTCTCGCTGTCGTCGATGTGCCGTGCGTGCTCCTCGATCCACGCGGCCTCGCGCGGTCCGAACCGGCCGGGCAGGTCGAAGCCGATGAGGTCCAGACGCTCGCTCACGTCCAGGAAGTCCAGCAGCCGCAGCACGGTGAACGCGGTACCGGCCCCCTCCGCCGAGTTCCCCATGCCCGCCTGGTCCTCCCAGCCGCTCTCGCCCAGCAGCGCCGGGTCGCTCAGCGGCCGGCGCAGCGTGGCGTCCCCGACGTGCTCCTGCGCACCGGGCACCAGCCGCTGCCGCACCGCCCGCCGCCACGCGCCCGCCGGGTCCCCGAACACCAGCCGTGTCCTCGCCCGCTGCCCCCAGGAAGGGCCCTCCCACGGGGTGTTTCCGCGCAGGGTGACGGCGTGGAGGTCGGTGCGCGAACCGGTGTCCACCGGCTCCGTGCGGAAGGCGTCGCAGCGTACGACGACGTCATAGCCGTCGATCTCCGCGCCCCGCCCGCCGCCTACGACCCCGCCGTCCACCCCGCCGTCCGCGACCACGCACACGCTGCGCCCTTCGAGCAGCCCGCGCAGTCCAGTGACGCCGAGCGGTGCCGTCCGGCCGACCGCTGACTCGGGCACCGCGTCCCGTTCCGCGAGCCGCTGGTGGTCGCCGTACAGCCGGACCAGGGTGCGCACCTTGGCGTCGCCCGCCCCGTACCGGTCGATCCGGGCCCGGACGTACACGGCCAACTCGGGTTCCAGAGCGGCCCTCGGCCGGTCGAGCGGGGGCGCTTCGGCTTCGGGGAAGAGGGCGACGGCGGCGTCGAGACAGGCCCGGCGGCGACGCAGGGTGTCGATCCGCCGGGCGATCCCGGGCGCCGGTCCGCCGTCAGGGAGTAGCGCCGCATGACGGCCGTACGAGTCGAGCGCCTCGGCGTCCCGGCCGAGCCCGTCCAGGGCCAGCGCGTGCAGTCGCCAGGCCGACCTGGAGCGCTGCCGCAGCCGGGTGGCGTGGCCCGCGAGGTCCAGGGCGAGGGCGAGGGCGGCCTCGTCACCGGCCTCCACCGCGCGCTCGGCGACCCGCAGCAGCGCGTCGAAGGGGTCGGCCGACGGCCCGTCGAGAGCGACGGCGAAGGCGCCGACGGCCTGGGTGAGCCGGGCCTCCCGAGGGGTGGACGGACCGCCCCGGGCCGCGAGATGCGTCCCGCACCGCCGCAGGCTCCCCGCGTACAGCTCCCGCCTGGCGGCCTCCCTCTGCCGTGCCGTGAACAATCCCGCCAGGGGGTTCGACATGCCTCACACCGTCCTCCGGATCGGAGGCCGAATGTGCCCGAACACGAGGCGGGGCGGGCGGCTTCCGGGTGACCGCGGGATGAACTCTCGGCATGGAACCCACGGGACGGAGCCACGGCATGGAACCCACGGGACGGAACCCACGGCATGGAACCCACGGCATGGAACCCACGGGACGGAAACCACGGGACGGAAACCCCGGGACGGAAACCCCGGGACGGAACCCACGGGACGGAACCCACGGCATGGCGTCCGCGGGATGCGCCTTGGGCATGGACCGGGCCCGGCGTGTCAGAGCTTGACGGCCTTCTTCAGCGCGCGGGCCCGCCGTACCACCCGCCGTGCCGTCGCGTTGCGCGGCAGGAACGACAGGCGTTGGGGGATACCGCCCGGCAGGCCCAGCACGGTCAGCCGACGGCGCTTGAAGTACGGCTGGAGGAACGGGCCGTAGTGCTGGGCGAGGAAGCGTTCGGTCGTCCGGCGCAGCTCCGGGTAGATCTGCGGCTGCATCGCGAAGCTCATGGCGGAGACGAGCCCTTGGAGCAGCTCGGCCGGGAAGTCCCCACCGGCCGCGCCGCTTCCCTCGGCCCTCTCGACCGCACCCTCGGTCACCTTCTCGGCCGTCCCCCCGGTCGTCCCCCCGGCTGTCCCCCCGGCCTCCCCCAGCCCCGGCAACAGCGCGTGCGACAGCGCCACCGGCACCCGGTTGCTGTTCTGGAACGGGGCCAGCCGCTCCAGGAGCATCTCGGTGCCGAGCCGCGCCACCGGCAGGTCGTACAGCGCCGACGCCGTGAACAGCGCGGTCGAGAAGCAGCCGACGACCAGCGCCGGGCTGGTCCTCTCGTAGAGGACCTCGGCGAGGACGGGGGTGTCCAGGACGGTGAGCCGGACGCCCAGTCTCTCCGCCTCCGCCTCCAGGGCGAGACCGTAGCTCGCGGGGGCGGTGGGGTGGGGCTTGAAGACCAGGGAGCGGTGGCCGAGGGCGACGGCCCCGCGCATCATCCGCAGATGGAGGTCCTCCTCCTCGGCGGCGGAGAGGATGTTCAGCGCGGAGAGGTACTGCCCCAGCAGCAGCGCCGAGTTGTCGGGCACCTCGGGCAGCCCGTGCAGGGCGATCAGCTCATCGGCGGTGAGGGTGCTGAGCACCTTCAGGAAGGCCCGGGTCGGCACGGTCTGCGCGGGTACGTCGAACTCGGTCAGCAGCATCGGCTTCAGCCCCGGCACCAGGTCCAGGTGGAGCAGTCGCACCACCCGCGTGCCGACCAGCGGGTCGATCTTGTTGCGGGTGGGGCCGTAGCTCATCAGGCCGTCGGCGTACGCGTGCACGGGCGCGCCGGTGAAGATCTGGGCCAGCGACAGCGACGGGTTGACCTGGAGGGACTCCATGACCAGCTCGACGTCGTCGGACTCCAGGTCCCACAGCATCCGCAGATACCGCTCCAGGAGCGGCATGTCGTCGGCCCGCGGCGACCACGCGCCGGGGTGGAAGGGCCGGATGGCGTCGTTGAAGGAGACTACCTCGTCGAAGTGGTCGCGCAGCGCCTCGAAGCCCGGCATCCGGTCGACGCCGGGCGTGGTCTCCGGGGTGGCGGAGTTGTTGAAGACCAGCAGCATCCTGCGGTCCGGCTCGCTGAACAGGTCGGACTCGATCGCCGCGACGAGCGTGGCGGTGCCGTAGAGCGTGGAGACACAGAAGATCTGAGTCGTACGAGGGCGCTCGGAACCGGGTCCGGCAGCAAGGGAGCCGGACGTACCGGGGCCGGTGGTGGGGGAGTCGGTCGTACCGGACATCAGGCTGCCGCCTTCGCTGTGGTGACCCGGCGCCGCAGCCGGCGCAGCTTGTTGGAGCGGTTCAGGTCCATGGTGTCGAGCACCTCGCCCAGCATGTCCTGAGGCATCCGCTTTATCGCCGCCGCGCTCATCGACCGCAACTGCTTGGCCACCGACGGCTCGAACTTCTCGATCTCCGAGAGATGGTGGGCGATGATCGCCAGATAGGTGCGGACGGCCTTGGGCAGCAGCTGGGCCGCGTCCCGGTCGGCGGCCGTCTCCTCGATCACCTCGTCGAAGGCGCGGATGAAGTCCAGCTGGCGGACATCACCGATCTGGGTGAGCGAACTGGCCACCCCCCGGCGGTAGAAGACGCCCAGCAGGTTGACCACCGCGAACGACTCGGCCTCCCGGTGCAGCTGCCAGATCCAGGGCCGGTCCTCGGCGGTGCGCAGCCCGTCCGTGAAGTGCAGCAGGCCCCGGTCCCGCAGCCTGCGGTGGTAGGCGCCGGCCCAGGCGTAGGCGTAGTCGACCGAGGTGGAGCGGTCCGCGGGCAGGATCGCCGCGCGCGGGTCGAGGACCCGGCCCCGCAGCCCCACCGGCACCCGGTGCACGGAGCGGGCGCGCGCCTTGGCCTGGACGTGATCGGTGCGGATGAAATCGCAGCCCAGCCTCTCCAGGGCGCCGACCAGCTCGCTCAGATATCCCTCGGCGAGCCAGTCGTCGCCGTCCAGGAAGGTCAGATACTCGCCGTCGGCCGCGTCCAGCCCGGTGTTGCGGGCGGTGGCCAGACCGCCGTTCTGCTCATGGCGGAGGAATTTCACCTGGGCCACCGCGGAGAGTTCTTCGGCCGCGCGTTCGAGAATGGCCGGTGTCTCGTCCTTCGAGCAATCGTCCACCAGAACGAATTCGAAGTCGCTCCTGGCGTTCATCCGAAGACTTCTGAGGGTGTCGGGGGCGTATTGCTGCACGTTGTAGAACGGCACGATCACGGAAAGCTTGGGCACCCGAGAAAGCCTAGGAGGCGGCCCCGCTGCGAAACTTTCCGATGGGCATACGGAAGGTGAACTCAATGTGTCGGAACGGTGCATCCCGTGTACTTTCTCGGCTACGACGAGCCAGTTCGGCTTTCGGTGGGCTGCTGTTAACTTTTTGTTGTGTCGCGGTTCGGCCACAACTAGGAATTGCTTTCTAGCGTCTTGGGCGTGCCACCAAGTACAACGAAGCCACCGCGTATCGCCGTACTCGCGGACTCGGACACCCGCTGGAAATGGGGTGCCCTGACCGCGCGCCGTATCGCCCCGGGTCCGTCCATGGAAGCCGCATCGGGCGACGGCTCGCAAGTCCCGCCCGTGCTGGACGGATTTCTGCTGCGCGGACGGTCCACCCCCACCCCCCGGCAACTCGCCGAGGTCGGCGTCCCGGCCGACTCCCTGCGCGAGGTCACGGCCGTCGAGTTCCTGCGGACCATGGCGCAGGAGTCGTACGACGTACTCGTCCTCTCCCTCGTCGGCGGCGGGGTGCAGGCGATGCTGCACGGCCTGCGGCGGGTGTGGGAGGACCGCGCCGACCGGCCCGTGGTCGTCACCGGCTATGTGGGCGTCGTCTACGAGAAACTCGCCGACGGCCTGCTGCTGCGGCACGGCGCCGACCTGGTCCTCGCCAACTCCCGCCAGGACGCCGAGCGTTTCCGCGCGGTGTACGAGGGGGTCGGCGCCGACGCCTCGTCGGTGACCGAGGTGGCCCTCCCCTTCCTCGGCGGCGCCCCCTACACCGGCGACCACGGCCACCCGTACACCGTCGTCTTCGCCGCCCAGCCCTCCGTACCGGACAGCCGCAAGGACCGTACGTACCTGCTGGAGCGGCTGGTCCGGCACGCGCGCCTGCACCCCGACCGCGAGGTGCTGCTCAAACTGCGCTCCAAGCCCGGCGAGCACACCACCCACATCGAGGAACTCCCGTACCAGAAGCTGGCCCAGCGCCTCGGTGAGCTGCCCCCCAACTTCCGCCTCGTGTACGGCAACATGGGCGAGGTCCTCGACCGCACCGACCTGCTCGTCACGGTCAGCTCGACGGCCGCGCTGGAATCGCTGCACCGCCGCGTCCCCACCGTCGTCCTCACCGACCTCGGCGTCCGCGAGACCCTCGGCAACCACCACTTCGTCGGCTCCGGCTGCCTCGCCTCCTGGGAACAACTCGACGCCGGACACCGGCCCGCGCCCGACGCCGAGTGGGTCGACCGGCAGGGCGTGGCCGCCGAAGGCTCCTACGGGACCGCCTTCGACGCCGCCCGCGAGCGCATCGCCAAGCTGCTCGACCGGCCCGGCGGACTCGCGCCGCTCACGCCGTACTACACCGCCGCGACCGCGCCCGGCTATCTGCCCGGCATCCTCGCCCGCCACCACCTCGGCCCCGACGGCACCGCGCTGCCCGGCGCCCCCGCGCACGACCGGGACCCCGGACCGGTCCGGCAGATAGTGCGCCGCGCCGCACGCGGCGCCTACCGGCACGGCGTCCAGCGGGTCGCTCCCGTCATCCGGCGGATGGGGGAGCTGTGAGCCGCACCCACCCTGCGCAAGGAGTACATCCCATGTCACACCCCGAGACGGGCCGACCGAGCAGCGCGGGCCGGCAGCGGGACCCCGCCGACGTGCGCCGGGTCCTCGCCGTGATCCCCGCCCGCGGCGGCTCCAAGGGCGTGCCCGCGAAGAACCTCGCCTCCGTCGGCGGGGTCCCGCTGGTGGCCCGCGCGGTCCGCGAGTGCGCCGGCAGCCGGCTGGTCACCGACGTCGTGGTCTCCACCGACGACCAGGCCATCGCCGCCGCCGCCCGCCAGGCCGGCGCCGAGGTGGTGCTGCGGCCCGCCGCCATCGCCGGGGACACCGCCACCTCCGAGGCGGCCGTCCGGCACGCCATGGACGCCCACGAGGCCCTGCACGGCGCCCCCGTCGACGTCGTCCTCCTCGTCCAGTGCACCAGCCCCTTCCTGATCCGCGAGGACATCGACGGCGTCGTCGCCGCGATCCTCGACCACGGCGCCGACACCGCCGTCACCGTCGCCCCCTTCCACGGCTTCATCTGGCGCAACGCCGACGACGAGGCGTCCGACCTGGGCGCCGAACCCACCGGCGGCTACGGCGTCAACCACGACAAATCCGTCCGCCCGCGCCGCCAGGACCGCCCCCAGGACTTCCTGGAGACCGGCGCCGCCTACGCCATGGACGCGGCCGGGTTCCGTACGCACGGCCACCGCTTCTTCGGCCGCACCGAGCTGGTGCGCACCGACGCCGCGCGCGTCCTGGAGATCGACGACCCGCACGAGCTGGCCCGCGCCCGCGCGCTCGCCCCGCTCTTCGACGCCGACCGGCCCGGCACACTGCCGACCGCCGACGACATCGACGCGGTCGTCCTCGACTTCGACGGCACCCAGACCGACGACCGGGTGCTGATCGACTCCGACGGACGGGAGTTCGTCTCCGTCCACCGCGGTGACGGGCTCGGCGTCGCCGCGCTGCGCAGGAGCGGCCTGAAGATGCTGATCCTGTCCACCGAGCAGAACCCGGTCGTCGCCGCCCGCGCCCGCAAGCTCAAGATCCCCGTGGCGCACGGCATCGACCGCAAGGACCTCGCACTCAAGCAGTGGTGCGAGGAGCAGGGCATCGCGCCCGAGCGCGTGCTCTACGTCGGCAACGACGTCAACGACCTGCCGTGCTTCGCCCTCGTGGGCTGGCCGGTCGCGGTCGCGAGCGCCCACGACGTCGTGCGCGGCGCCGCACGCGCGGTCACCACCGTGCCCGGCGGTGACGGCGCGATCCGGGAGATCGCCGGCTGGATCCTCGGTCCCTCTCTCGACACTCTCGACAAGTAAGGAACCCCCACCGCCATGAGCAGCTTCCCCTCCCACTCCCGCGTCCGCACCTTCGGCTCGCGTGAGGTCGGCCCCGGCAGGCCCGTCTACGTCTGCGGCGAGATCGGCATCAACCACAACGGTGAGCTGGACAACGCCTTCAAGCTGATCGACGTGGCCGCCGAGGCCGGCTGCGACGCGGTCAAGTTCCAGAAGCGCACCCCGGAGATCTGCACCCCGCGTGACCAGTGGGACATCGAGCGCGACACGCCCTGGGGCCGGATGACGTACATCGACTACCGCCACCGCGTCGAGTTCGGTGAGGCCGAGTACCGCCAGATCGACGCGTACTGCAAGGAGAAGGGGATCGACTGGTTCGCCTCCCCGTGGGACACCGAGGCCGTCGCCTTCCTGGAGAAGTTCGACGTCCCCGCCCACAAGGTGGCCTCCGCCTCCCTCACCGACGACGAACTGCTGCGCGCCCTGCGGGGCACGGGCCGCGCGGTCATCCTCTCCACCGGTATGTCGACCCCGCGCCAGATCCGCCACGCGGTGGAGGTCCTCGGCTCGGACAACATCCTGCTCTGCCACGCCACCTCCACCTACCCCGCGAAGGCCGAGGAGCTGAACCTCCGGGTGATCAACACCCTGGAGAAGGAGTACCCGAACGTCCCGATCGGCTACTCCGGCCACGAGACCGGCCTCCAGACCACCCTCGCCGCGGTCGCGCTCGGCGCCGTGTTCGTCGAGCGCCACATCACCCTGGACCGCGCGATGTGGGGCTCCGACCAGGCCGCCTCCGTCGAGCCGCAGGGCCTGACCCGCCTGGTCCGCGACATCCGCACCATCGAGGCGTCCCTCGGCGACGGCGTCAAGAAGGTCTACGACTCCGAACTGGGCCCGATGAAGAAGCTGCGCCGGGTGCCGGGTGTCGTCGCCCAGGCGGACATCGCGGCGGCGGCGGGCGAGCCGGTCGCCGTCTGACCCACCGGCCCCGTGCCAGGGGGCGTGCGCCCGGACCCACCACCGGCCACGCCCCCGCCCCCTTCCCTCTCCCCTTCCCTCTCCGCTTTCTCCGCTCCACCCCTTTCTGCGCTTCACCCACATCTCCGCTCCACCCATCTCACTGACAACGCCATACGACGGGACGGTCGTACGAGGATGAGCCCCCGCGCCGCAGTGCCCGGCCCCCGCTCCGCCGAACAACGCACACTCGCGTTCGTCGAGAGCCCGGTACAGCTCCTGAACGTGCTGGAGTGGGCGCACACGCAGACGCCCGGCGCGGGGCTGACCCTCGTCGTCCTCTCCCCCCTCGACCCCATGACCCGGGGCCAGTTGCGCCGGATGGCCGAGCTGGCGCGGGAGGAGGGCCACGAGGTGCGCTGGGAGGAGGCGCGCGGCGGCAGCGCGGCCCCCTTCCAGACGGTGGGCGGGCTGATGGGCGCGCTGCGCCGGGCCGACCGGATCGTCATGGGCGACCCGTTCTCCCGCTACGTCCAACTGCTGCTGACCATCACCCGCGCCCGGGACCTGGTCGTGGTGGACGACGGCACGGCGACGATGGAGTTCGTGACCCAGCTCGCCCGGGGCGAACGCCTGGTGCGCTGGCACCGCAAGGGGCACCGCCAGGGTCCCCGGGACCTGCTCTTCGCCCCGGTGTCGTCGGCGGCGAGACGCCGGCTGACGCCGATGGCGGACCGCCGGGTGGAGATCTTCTCCTCCATGCCGATCGAGGAGTCACCGCGGGGCGTGACGGTGACACCGCACGACTTCTCCTGGACCCGCGCCCGCTTCGGCCCGCCCCGCATCACGAAGGGCGCGGACATGGTGGGCACGTCCCTGGTGGAGACGGGTGTGGTGGACGGCGAGCGCTATCTGGACGCGGTCCGCACCCTGGCCGGGACCCACGGCGCCACCCGCTACTTCGCCCACCGCCGCGAGAGCGCCGACAAGCTCCACCGCCTCGCCGTGGAGACCGGCCTGGAGATCGTCCGCCCCGAACTCCCCCTGGAACTCGTCGCCCGCCGGGGCCCGGTCGGCCGTACGATCCTCAGCTTCCCCTCGACCGTCGTCCACACCCTCCCCCTCGCCCTGGCCGGTACGGAGGTGAAGGTGGCCGTCTGCGACATCGACCCCGCCTGGCTCACCCGGCACGCGTCCCCCCGGGCCCAGGGCTTCCTCTCCGGAGTGACCGGCACGGCCCGGGACATCCACCGCCTCCAGGCCGTACGGACCGCCTGACCGGCGGCGGACCCGCCGGGGGTGCCCCGAACGGCCGGAGCGCCCCCCCCGGCGGGCCTGGGGACGGGCCCGGTCCTCGCCGACCCCCGGAGCGGGTGTCAGTACGGCGATGTCACCACACCAGGCCGCCGTCCACCCGGATGTTCTGCCCCGTGACCCAGCCGCCGTCGGGGCCGACCAGGAAGGCCACCATGTTGGCGATGTCCGTGGGGCGGCCCAGGGCGCCCAGCGGGGTCTGGCGGGCCACCTCCGCGCGGGCCTCGTCCGTGGTCGCGCCGCGCAGCATCCCGTGGGCGCCGCTGTCCGTCGGGCCGGGGGAGACCACGTTGACGGTGATGCCCCGTCCGCCGAGTTCACGGGTGGCGATCCAGGTGACCTGTTCCAGCGCCGCCTTGCTCGCCGCGTACACGGCCTCCTCCTGCCGCGGCCACCGGGTGGTGACCGTCGAGATGTTCACGATCCGGCCGCCCTCCGTCATCCGTCCGGCGGCGTGCTGGAGGGCGAAGAACGGGGCCTTGGTGTTCACCGCGATCTGCCGGTCGAAGTCTTCCTCGCTGGTCGAACCGATGGGCGTGTGTAAGAACGTTCCCGCGTTGTTCACCAGAATGTCGAGCCGCGGCCCGAAGTGTTCGTCGGCGGCGAGAAACAGCTTCTCGATGTGATCGAGATCGGTGAGTTCGGCGCGCTCCGCCCATACGGTGCCGCCGGCCCCGGTGATTTCCTCGACCGTTTCCCGCGCGGCGTCGCCGTCATGGCCGTAGCTGAATACCACGGCCGCTCCGTCCCCGGTCAGCCGCCGTACGATCGCCCGGCCGATACCCCGTGACCCCCCGGTCACCACGGCGGTCGCACCGGCCAGCGGCCGGATCTGCTCGGTACTCATCACCCTTGATTCCTCTCGTGTCCCTGACAGACCCCCCGTACTGCCATTAGGGCATGCCGGTGAAGAGGGGCGCCAAGAACAGCCGAATACTTTGGGAGAGTCGGCGGATTGCAAGTCGGCGCGGCGAGGGAATGCATATTCACAGCCGACACGTTCTTTACTTCACGGGATCCTTATCCTTTTCACCGAAATCCCGCACATTCCTCACAGGGGATCAGAGCGGCCAGTGCGTCCTGCGCGTCCTGTGCGTCCTGTGCGTCGGCAGGGTCGAGAACGAGGGTCCGGCCGTGCCCCTCCGGGGCCAGGACGACGTACGCCTCCGCGAGGTACGACAGCCCGCCCCACGGTTCGCGGCCGTGGGCGCGGGCGAGGAGGCGTCCGCACGAGGGCGGGGTACGGGTGATCCACGGGACCAGGACGAGGGCCGAGAGGTCCGGCCGTCCCGCGACGGCGCCGGCCGGCAGCGGTGCCGTCTCCGGCGCCCGCAGCAGCCGTACCGGGGAGGCGTCTCCCGGCAGCGGGCGGCACCCGGCGATCCCGGTCTCCAGGGCCTCCCGTACGCCCCAGTCCTCCGCCGTGGCGGACAGCAGGGCGCGGGTCTCCTCGGAGATCGGGACGGACTCGTCGTCCAGGCCGGAGACGAGCAGACCGAGGCCCGCCTCCTGCTCGCCGATCGACCAGCAGTCCAGCACCTGCCCGGCCAGGTGCGGCGGGAGCAGGGCGGCCAGGGCCCGCCAGGCCCTCTCCGCCCCGTCGGGAGCCGTCGTCCGCGTCATGCCGGCGCACGCTATCGGAGTCCCGCAGCGGCGCCATGACCTCCCACAGTCGAGTTCCGGCAGATGAACACTTCAGCGGGACTTGAGGGAGGCGTGGTATCCGTGGAGGGAGGGAGACTCTCGGTAAGGGTCCTCCGGGTCCTCCGGGACTGGTCCTTCAGGGTCCTCCGGGTCCTCCGGGACTGGTCCTTCGGGACTGGCCCTGGCCCGGTTCGTGCTGGCGTTCGAACGCCGGTTCGGAGTCCGTCCGGCGGAGAAAACCGGAGAGTCTACCCGTCCAAGTCCATAGCTACGCCTCGGGCGGCCAGATTTTCTTCCCCTAACGGGCTGAAGTTTTGTTGATCGTGGGCCAGTTGGCCGCCCGGGCGGCCTACCCTTCAGAGGGTGAAGCAATTGATGTCCCCAGAGTCCGAGGTCGATCTCCCCGGGGAAGCCCTGCCCGGCACGTTGCCGGAGGCGCTGCGCACCGAACTCGTGGCGTTCCGCCGCGATCTGCACATGCACCCTGAGCTGGGCAACCAGGAGTTCCGTACCACCGCCGCGATCAAGGCCCGGCTGGAGAAGGCGGGCCTTGAGCCACGGGTGCTCGCCATGGGCACCGGACTCGTCTGTGACATCGGCGTACCGCTCGACGGCGACACCACCGCGGCCCCCTCGGGCATGCTCGCGCTGCGGGCGGACATCGACGCGCTGCCCATTCCCGACGCCAAGACGGAGTGCGCCTACCGCTCCACCGTGCCCGACCGCGCCCACGCCTGCGGCCACGACGTGCACACCACCGTCGTCCTCGGCGCCGGTCTGGTCCTCGCCGAGCTGCACCGGCAGGGGCGGCTGCCGCACCCGGTGCGGCTGCTCTTCCAGCCCGCCGAGGAGGTCCTTCCCGGCGGCGCCGCCGACGCCATCGAGTGCGGGGTGCTGGACGGGGTCGCGCGGATCATCGCCGTGCACTGCGACCCGCGCGTGGACGCGGGCCGGATCGGGCTGCGCAGCGGCGCCATCACCTCCGCCTGCGACCGGCTGGAGATCGCCCTGGACGGGCCCGGCGGCCACACCGCGAGGCCCCATCTGACGACCGACCTGGTGACGGCGGTCGCCCGGGTCGTCACCGACGTACCGGCCCTGGTCGCCCGGCGGGTGGACACCCGCAGCGGGCTCGCCGTGACGTGGGGCCGGATCGAGTCCGGGCACGCCCCGAACGTGATCCCGCAGCACGCCGAGCTGTCCGGGACCGTACGCTGCCTGGACCTCGACGCCTGGCGGCAGGCCCCCGACATCGTCCACGCCGCGATCGACGAGGTCGCCAATCTGCACCGCGCCAAGTCGGAGATCACCTACGTCCGTGGCGTCCCGCCGGTGGTGAACGACGCGGCGGTGACCGAACTGCTGCGCGACGCGATGACCGTGCGGCGCGGTGCGACCTCCGTCGAGAGCACCGACCAGAGCCTCGGCGGCGAGGACTTCTCCTGGTACCTGGAACGGGTCCCGGGCGCGATGGCCCGCCTCGGCGTGCGCGCCCCGGGCGAGCGCACCGTACGCGACCTCCACCAGGGCGACTTCGACGTGGACGAACACGCGATCACCGTGGGCGTGGAACTCTTCACAGCAGCAGCCCTGATCACCCCCTGACCCCGACCCACCGGGCGGGCCGGTCGCATCGGCGGGCCGCCCGGATTCGGCCGGAAACCCCACCCCCGATGTCCGACGCACACCTTTCGAGCCGGTGGTTCACAAGGACGTAACCGGCCATCGGCACGAATGGATAACGGCCAGGCTGTACCCCGTTCCCAGGAGTGTCTACGCGCGTTAATGTGCGCCGAACCCAGCACCCAGGGCGGGGCTTTGATGAATGGGGAATTCGGATGCGTCGGATATCCAGACTGACCCGCGTCGCGGTGGGGGTCGCGTCGCTCGCGCTGGCCGCCACGGCCTGCGGAGGAACCAGCAGCGAAGGCGGCTCGGACGACGAGTCGGCCAAGGAGGACCTCGGTCTCGCGATCGCGTACGACATCGGCGGCAAGGGCGACCAGTCCTTCAACGACGCCGCGTACGCCGGTCTGGACAAGGCCCAGAAGGAGTTCGGCTACAAGACCGCCGACGTGGAGCCCACCGAGGGCGAGACCGACGCCGACAAGGAGCAGCGCCTCGCGTCGCTCGCCCGGCAGGGCTACAACCCGGTGATCGGTGTCGGCTTCGCCTACGGCCCCGCCATGGAAGCCGTGGCCAAGGACTACCCGGACACCACCTTCGGCATCGTGGACTCCGTGGTCGAGGGCGCGAACGTCGCCTCGCTGGTCTTCGCCGAGGAGCAGGCGTCGTACCTCGCCGGGGTCGCCGCCGCCAAGGCCACCAAGACCAACACCGTCGGCTTCGTCGGCGGCGTGGACATCCCGCTGATCCAGAAGTTCGAGGCCGGCTACAAGCAGGGCGTCGAGGAGACCAGCGGCGGCAAGGTCAAGGTCGTCTCGCAGTATCTGACGCAGACCGCCGAGGAAGGCGGCTTCTCCAGCCCGGACAAGGGCAAGGCCGCCGCCGAGGGCCAGATCGAGAAGAAGGCCGACGTCGTCTACCAGGCCGCCGGTCTCTCCGGCCAGGGTGTGATCGAGGCCGCCGCCAAGGCCAAGGTCTGGGCGATCGGGGTCGACTCCGACCAGTACAAGCAGGAGGCGCTGGCGGCGTACAAGGACTACATCCTGACCTCCGCGCTCAAGGACGTCGGCGGCGCCGTATACGCGCTGGCCAAGTCTGTGGAGGACAAGAAGCCGCTGACCGGCACCCAGACCTTCGACCTCAAGGTGGAGGGCGTCGGCCTCGCCGAGAGCAACCCGAAGCTCGCCGAGATCGAGGGCCTGACCGACGCCGTCACCAAGGCGCAGGAAGACATCATCGCCGGCACGATCACGGTCCGCACCGAGTAGGGGAGAACCCCCGACCCGAGGAGGGGCAGCGCTCTGCGAAAGCGTGCGCACACCGCGCCCAAGTGGGCGAATATCTCCTCAGTTGGGTAAAAACTAGCCAGGGTAGTAGGTCCCGTACGAAGCGGGCGGACGCCACTTGTGTCCGTCCGCTTCGCCGGTTCCGCCGCAGGTCCCCGGGGCCTCCCACCGTCCACCCCGCCCCTTTGCGACCGGCAACCCCCGCCGGTGCCGTCACGGCGCCTTGGGGCACGGGCGCATAACAAGGTGGACAGAAGGGGTTTTCAGGCTGGTCTACGCGCGTTAATCTGCGGCGAAACCAGCGCCGAAGCTGATCCTGGCTGAACTGTCCGGCGCTTGTACGACAGGAGCACCACTCATGCGCCGGATTTCCCGGATCACGGTCGCAGGCGCGGCGACCGCCTCGCTGGCCCTCGCCCTCGCCGCCTGCGGCGGTACCTCGACCTCCTCCAGCTCCTCCTCGGAGTCGAAGGGCGACAAGGGTCTCGCCATCGCCTACGACGTCGGCGGCAAGGGCGACCAGTCCTTCAACGACGCCGCGTACGCCGGTCTGGAGCGGGCGCAGAAGGAGTTCGGCTACAAGACCGAGGACGTCGAGCCCACCGAGGGCGAGACCGACGCGGACAAGCAGCAGCGCCTGGAGTCGCTCGCCAAGCAGGGCTACAACCCGGTCGTCGGCGTCGGCTACGCCTACGCGGCGGCCATCAAGGGCGCCGCCGAGAAGTTCCCGGACACCACCTTCGGCATCGTCGACGACTCCACCGTCGAGGCGAAGAACGTGGCCGACCTGGTCTTCTCCGAGGAGCAGGCGTCCTACCTGGCCGGCGTCGCCGCCGCCAAGAGCACCAAGACCGGCACCGTCGGCTTCGTCGGCGGCGTGGACATCCCGCTGATCCACAAGTTCCAGGCCGGCTTCGAGCAGGGCGTCAAGGCGACCGACCCGAAGGTCAAGGTCCTCACCCAGTATCTGACGCAGACCGCCGAGGAAGGCGGCTTCTCCAGCCCGGACAAGGGCAAGACCGCCGCCGAGGGCCAGATCGAGAAGAAGGCCGACGTCGTCTACGCCGCCGCCGGTCTCTCCGGTCAGGGTGTCATCGAGGCCGCCTCCGCCAACAAGGTGTGGGCGATCGGCGTCGACTCCGACCAGTACCAGCAGGAGGCGCTCGCCCCGTACAAGGACGCCATCCTGACCTCGGCCATGAAGGACGTCGCGAAGGCCGTCTTCAACCTCGCGAAGTCCGTCGAGGACGGCACGCCGCAGACCGGTATCGTCAGGGGCGATCTGAAGACCGGTGAGGTCGGACTCTCGGACTCCAACCCGAAGTACGCGGACGACGCCGAACTCCAGGAGGCCATCGAGGCCGCCAAGGAGCAGATCATCAACGGCGAGATCCAGGTCAAGAGCAGCTGACGAGGGGCGGTAGCCAGAAGCAGCCGACAGCAGCAGCGAGCGCTCGACGGGGTACGGGGAAAGTTCTCCCTGTACCCCGTTGCTCGGTACGTCATCCCTCCGTACCTTCTTTACCTTCGTGTGCCGTAGGGGCGCTACGCGTGTAGACGACCCTCGACCCCGACCCCCGTCCACAGGGAGTGTGCGTCATCAACGCGTCCAGCAGCCCTCCGGCCCAGGCGGCGGCGGGCGGTCAGGCGACCGCCGTCGAACTCGCCGGGATCACCAAGCGCTTCCCCGGCGTCGTGGCCAACCACGACATCCACCTCACCGTCCGCAAGGGCACCGTCCACGCCCTCGTCGGGGAGAACGGCGCCGGTAAATCGACGCTGATGAAGATCCTCTACGGCATGCAGAAGCCGGACGAGGGTGTCATCGCGGTCGACGGCGAGAAGGTCACCTTCTCCTCGCCCGCCGACGCCATCGCCCGCGGCATCGGCATGGTCCACCAGCACTTCATGCTGGCCGACAACCTCACCGTGCTGGAGAACGTGGTCCTCGGCAGCGAGAAGCTGCACGGCATCGGCGCCCGCGCCCGCCGCCGGATCAAGGAACTGTCCGAGCGCTACGGCCTCGACGTCCGGCCCGACCTGCTGGTCGAGGAACTGGGCGTCGCCGCCCGCCAGCGCGTGGAGATCCTCAAGGTCCTCTACCGCGGCGCCACCACCCTGATCCTGGACGAGCCGACCGCCGTGCTCGTGCCCCAGGAGGTCGACGCCCTCTTCGACAATCTGCGCGAGCTGAAGTCCGAGGGCCTCTCCGTCATCTTCATCTCCCACAAGCTGGGCGAGGTGCTCTCCGTCGCCGACGAGATCACCGTCATACGACGCGGTACGACGGTCGGCACCGCCGTACCCGCCGAGACCACCCCGCGCCAGCTCGCCGAGATGATGGTCGGCAGCGAGCTGCCCACCCCCGAGACCGCCGAGTCCACCGTCACCGACCGGCCGGTCATCACCGTCGACCGGCTGCGCCTCGAAGCCCCCGGCGGCAAGGCCCTGCTGGACGACATCACCTTCACCATCCACGCGGGCGAGGTCCTCGGCATCGCCGGCGTCGAGGGTAACGGCCAGACCGAGCTGGTGGACGCGCTCATCGGCCTCAAGTCCGCCGACTCCGGCACCATCACCCTCGTCGAGGACGAGATCACCGGCTGGGCCACCCGCAAGCGCCGCGAGCAGGGCATCGGGTACATCCCCGAGGACCGCCACCGGCACGGTCTGCTCCTCGAAGCCCCGCTCTGGGAGAACCGCATCCTCGGCCATGTCACCGAACGCCCCAACGCCAAGGGCATCTGGCTCGACCCCAAGGCCGCGCAGGCCGACACCCGCCGGATCGTCGAGGAGTACGACGTCCGCACCCCCGGCATCGACGTCACCGCCGCCTCGCTGTCCGGCGGCAACCAGCAGAAGCTGATCGTCGGCCGCGAGATGAGCCACACGCCGCGCTTCCTGATCGCCGCGCACCCCACCCGCGGTGTGGACGTCGGCGCCCAGGCGGCGATCTGGGACCATATCCGCGAGGCCCGCCGCGAGGGCCTGGCGGTGCTGCTGATCTCCGCCGACCTGGACGAGCTGATCGGCCTCTCCGACACCCTCCGGGTGATCTACAACGGCCGTCTGGTCGCCGACGCCGACCCCGCCACCATCACCCCCGAGCAGCTCGGCTCGGCCATGACCGGTGCCTCCACCGGCCACCTGGACGAGGACAGCCCCGAGACCCTGGGGACCCCCGAGACCCTGGCAGACACCCCCGAGACCGGCACGACCGGCACGACCGGACAGACCGCACCGACGACCGCACCGACGACCGGACCGACAACCGCACCGGCGCAGTCGCAGTCGCCGTCACAGTCGCCGTCGCAGTCACAGTCGCCGTCGCCGTCCCCCGAGTCTCCGGAAGACGAGGCCCGCTGATGAAGAAGTTCGACAAGGAGCGGGTGCTCCTCGCGGTGGCCGGCCCGGTCATCGCGCTCGCCGTGGCCTTCGTGCTCAGCGCGATCGTGCTGATCGCGTCGGGCAAGAACCCGGTCGAGCCGTTCACCCTGATGTTCGAGCAGGCCGGCTTCTCCGACATCCAGGTGCTGATCATCAACCAGGCGTCGATGTACTACATCGCCGCCCTCGCGGTGGCCATCGGCTTCCGGATGAACCTGTTCAACATCGGTGTCGACGGCCAGTACCAGCTCGCCGCCATGACGGCCGCCGTCGTCGGCGCCCATCTGGACCTGCCGGCCGCCGTCCAGATCCCGCTGCTGCTGCTCACCGCCGTCCTCACCGGCGCCTTCTGGTCCGGTATCGCCGGTGTCCTCAAGGTCACCCGCGGGGTCAGCGAAGTGGTCGCCACGATCATGCTGAACGCCATCGCCACCGCCGTCATCGCCTACATGTGGCTGCCCGACGTCTTCGGCGTGAAGATCGGCAACAACAACACCACCGGCGAGATGCACGAGTCCGGCTGGGTGCCGGGCATCGACATGGGAGACGCCGGCGAGATCTACGGACTGGTCGTCCTCGCCGTACTCCTCGGCATCGGCTACTGGATCGCCCTCAACCGCACCCGCTTCGGCTTCGACCTGCGGGCCTCCGGCGCCTCGCAGACCGCCGCCGCGGCCAGCGGCGTCGACCCCAAGCGGATGGTCCTGACCGCCATGCTGATCTCCGGCGGCATCGCCGGACTCGCGGGGCTGCCGATCCTGCTCGGCGACACCCACACCTACAGCCTCAACTTCCCCACCGGCATCGGTTTCCTCGGGATCGGCATCGCCCTGCTCGGCCGCAACAACCCGGTCGGCATCGCGTTCGCCGCCCTGCTGTGGGCCTGGCTCGACAAGGCGTCGCCCGAGCTGGACTTCCATGGCTACGACAAGGAGATCGCGGTCATCATGCAGGGCCTGATCGTCCTCTCGGTCGTCGTCTCGTACGAGGCCGTCCGCGAATGGGGCCTGCGCCGCCAGCAGCGCCGGGTCGGCGCCGAACTCGCCGCCGGGCACGTCCTCGGCGCCACCGGCACCGACAACACCACGAAGGAGGTGGCTGGCCGATGACCACCGTGACCGACCTCAACCAGCCCACGCTGCAGCCCGCGGCGCCGACCGGCCGCCGCCTGTCACTGCCCGTGCTGATGCTGGTCATCGCCGGGGTACTGGCGCTGACCTCGCTGGTCCGCATCATCACCGGCGCCGACGGCATCACCAACGTCAGCCAGATGTCCACCGCCCTCCAGCTCGCTGTCCCCATCGGCCTCGCCGGTCTCGGCGGACTGTGGGCCGAGCGCGCCGGCGTCGTCAACATCGGCCTCGAAGGCATGCTGATCCTCGGCACCTGGTTCGGCGCCTGGGCCGGCTTCCAGTGGGGCCCCTGGACCGGTGTCCTCGTCGGCATCATCGGCGGCTGCCTCGGCGGTCTGCTGCACGCCATCGTCACCGTCACCTTCAACGTCAACCACATCGTCTCCGGTGTGGCCATCAACATCCTGGCCCTCGGCGCCACCCGCTACCTCGCCCCGCTCGCCTTCGAGGGCCATCAGGGCGGCTCCGCCAAGCAGTCCCCGGCCGTCGACTCCCTCGGCCACTTCACCGTGCCAGGGTTGTCCGACGCGCTCAGGGACCTCAACGAGAAGGGCTGGTTCCTGATCTCCGATCTCGCCGGACTCCTCGGCGGACTGGTCACCAACGTCTCCTGGCTGACCCTGGTCGCCGTCGCCCTGATCCCCGCCACCTGGTGGATCCTGTGGCGCACCGCGTTCGGCCTGCGGCTGCGCTCCTGCGGCGAGAACCCGGTCGCCGCCGAGTCCCTCGGCGTCAACGTCTACAAGTACAAGTACCTGGCCGTCATCATCTCCGGCGGCCTCGCGGGCCTCGGCGGGGTCTTCCTCTCCATCGTCGCCAACCCCTTCTATCTGGAGGGCCAGGTCAGCGGGCGCGGCTACATCGGCCTCGCCGCGATGATCTTCGGCAACTGGATGCCGGGCGGACTCGCCATCGGCGCGGGCCTGTTCGGCTACACCGACAGCCTCAATCTGCGCGGCGGCTCCGAGAACGTCCACGCCCTGCTGCTGCTCACCGCCCTGCTGCTGATCATCGGCGCGATCTGGATGGCCGTACGCAGGAAATTCGTCAAGGCCGGCATCACGCTGGTCATCGGCGCCCTGGTCTTCGCCTGGTACGCCGGTACCAACGAGGTGCCCAACCAGGTCGTCTCCGCCACCCCCTACGTCATCACGCTGGTCGTGCTCGCGCTCTCCGCGCAACGGCTGCGGATGCCGAAGGCGGACGGCATGCCGTACCGCAAGGGACAGGGCAAGTGACCCCGGCCGCCGGACGGACCGCCGAACGGGCGGCCGACTGGGACGCCCTGCGCGGCCTGGCCCGCGAGGCCATGACCCGCGCCTACGCCCCCTACTCGGGCTTCCCGGTCGGGGTCGCCGCGCTGGTGGACGACGGCCGCACGGTCTCCGGCTGCAATGTGGAGAACGCCAGCTACGGGCTCAGCCTGTGCGCCGAGTGCGGGCTGGTCTCCGAGCTGCAGCGCACCGGCGGCGGCCGGCTGACCCACTTCACCTGCGTCGACGGCAACGGCGACATCCTCGTCCCGTGCGGACGCTGCCGTCAGCTGCTCTACGAGTTCGGCGGCCCCGCCCTGCTGATCGAGACCCCCGAGGGCGTCCGGCCGCTCTCGGAGATGCTCCCGCAGGCGTTCGGCCCGGCGCACCTCGCCAAGTGACCCGCCCGCGGCCCCTCCGGACACCCCTCGGAGGGGCCGCACCCTTTGCGCACCCCCGCACCCCGCACCCCCGCACCCCGCCTGTCTTTTCCTGGAAGGAACCCCGTATGGCCATGGACGCCATCTCCGTCATCCGCACCAAGCGGGACCGAGGTGAACTCGGCGACGAGCAGATCGACTGGGTCATCGACGCGTACACCCGCGGCGAGGTCGCCGACGAGCAGATGTCCGCGCTCGCGATGGCCATCCTGATCAACGGCATGAACCGGCGGGAGATCGCCCGCTGGACCGCCGCGATGATCGCCTCCGGCGAGCGGATGGACTTCTCGTCGCTGTCCCGCCCGACCGCCGACAAGCACTCCACGGGCGGTGTCGGCGACAAGATCACCCTGCCGCTGGCCCCCCTGGTCGCGGCCTGCGGCGCGGCCGTCCCCCAGCTCTCCGGCCGGGGCCTCGGCCACACCGGCGGCACCCTGGACAAGCTGGAGTCGATCCCCGGCTGGCGCGCGCTGCTGTCCAACGAGGAGATGCTGTCGGTCCTGGACGGCACCGGCGCGGTGATCTGCGCGGCGGGCGACGGACTGGCCCCCGCCGACAAGAAGCTCTACGCCCTGCGCGATGTGACCGGCACGGTCGAGGCCATCCCGCTGATCGCCTCCTCCATCATGTCCAAGAAGATCGCGGAGGGTACGGGCTCCCTCGTCCTGGACGTCAAGGTCGGCTCGGGCGCCTTCATGAAGACCGTCGAGGACGCCCGCGAACTGGCCTCCACGATGGTGGGCCTGGGCCTGGACCACGGCGTCCGCACGGTCGCCCTCCTCACCGACATGGCCACCCCCCTCGGGCTGACCGCCGGCAACGCCCTGGAAGTCCGCGAGTCCGTGGAGGTCCTGGCGGGCGGCGGTCCCGCGGACGTGGTCGAGCTGACCCTGGCCCTGGCCCGCGAGATGCTCGACGCCGCCGGACTGCCGGACGCCGACCCGGCGAAGGCCCTGGCCGACGGCTCCGCCATGGACGTCTGGCGCCGCATGATCGCCGCGCAGGGCGGCGACCCGGACGCGGAACTGCCGGTGGCCCGTGAGCAGCATGTGGTGAAGGCGGGCGCCACGGGCGTCCTGACCCGTCTGGACGCGTACGGCGTCGGTGTCGCCGCCTGGCGCCTCGGCGCGGGCCGCGCCCGCAAGGAGGACCCGGTCCAGGCGGGCGCCGGAGTGGAACTCCACGCCCGCCCCGGCGACCTGGTGACCGAGGGCCAGCCCCTGCTCACCCTCCACACCGACACCCCCGACCGCTTCGACTACGCCCTCCAGTCCCTGGCGGGCGCCTACGACATCGAGGCCCCGGGAACCCCGTACGAGGCGACCCCGGTGGTGCTGGAACGTATCGCCTGACCGGGACTCCCCCCGTCCCGCCGGGCGGGACCGGTGGACCGTCACCGGCCCCGCCCGGCAGAAGAGGTGAGGGGACGTCACCCCAACAGACGTCACCCCAACAACGCGGCCACCACCACCAGAACCGGCACCGACAGCACCGTCGACAGCAGGATCGACTCGCGGGCCAGGGTCTCCCCGACGCGGTAGCGGCCGGCGTAGGTGAAGAGGTTCTGGGCGGCGGGCAGGGCCGAGGTGACGACGACGTCCAGGAGGGAGGCGCCGCGCAGCCCGAAGACACCGGCGGCCAGGGCCCAGGCGAGGGCCGGCTGGACGAAGGACTTCAGGGCGACGGCCAGCAGCACCGGGGTCCGCTCCGTGTTCCGCAGCGGGAGGGTGCTGCCGCGCAGGGAGATGCCGAAGGCCAGCAGGACCGCCGGGACGGACATGTTCCCGATCAGGACCAGCGGGTCGAGGACCGGGCCGGGCACCTCCACCCCCGTCGCCGACACCGCCACCCCGGCCAGCGAGCCGACCGCTATCGGATTGCGCAGCGGGGTGAGCATCAGCTGCCACCAAGGCCGTTTCGTCCCGCCCGCGCTCGTCAGGTCCAGGATCGTCAGCGCGACCGGTGTGACCCCGACCAACTGGAAGAGCAGCACCGGCGCCACCAGCGACGCGTCCCCCAGCACATACACCGCGATCGGGATGCCCAGATTCCCGGCGTTCACATAACTCGCGCACAGCGCGCCGATCGTCGTCCGCCCCACCCCCCAGCGGCGGACGACCGCCACCGCCACGAACACCCCCGCCACCGCCAGCGTGCTCAGCGCCGTCACCAGCAGCCGGCTGGAGAAGATCACCGAGAGGTCGGCCGCCGCGAGCGTGGTGAACAGCAGCGCGGGGGACGCCACATGGAAGGCCAGCTTGGTCAGCACCTCCCGGCCCTGCTCCCCGAGATGCCCCCGTACGTCGATCAGATATCCGACGACGATCACCACCGCGATCACCGCGAACCCGCTCAACACTCCCTGCACGGGGTCCCCCTGACGACCGGGCGGACCGCGGGCCCGCCGACGGGTATCGGGGGCGGTGATGATCCATGGGGCATACAGCCAACCCTCGGGGGCCGGATGCCCCCAGGTCAAGAAGGTCTCACGGCATGACGAACCGGGCCCTGGCACCCTCCCCGGGCTCGGCCGACACACGGTCCGCGCTCGCGCGCGATGAGTTACGCCCTTCGCGCCGGTCTACCGCACGTGGACGACATGCCTGCTGCCGAGATCGTGCTCGTCGGACCCGTCACCCGGGACGAGGTGAGCGGGCTCTGCTCCGATGTCCGTGCGCTTCTGAAGCGCACGGGAGCGAAGGTCGTCATCTGCGATGTCGCGGCGCTGGGACCACCGGGCCTCACGGCCGTCGACCTGCTGGCCCGCCTGGAGCTGACCGCCCGCCGGGCCGGCGGACGGATACGCCTGCGCGATCCCGACCCCGCCCTACCCGCTCTGCTCGACCTCGTCGGCCTCCGTTTCGAGATGGAGGGGCAGCCCGAACAGCGGGAACCAGCGCGCTGTGTCGAGGAAGCAGTGGAAACCGGTGATCCGCCCGTCTGAGATCTCCAGCACCTGCACCGCCCACGGACTGAAGCCGCCCCGCTCCGGGTCCGGCTTGTACTGCGCGAACCCCGGCAGACCGTTGACCTGCACCGGCAGCAGCCGCGAGCCCGCGCACGCCGCACCGAGCGTCGTCATGAAGCCGGTGATGTCCGACGGGCCGGTCAGCCACAGGTCGAACGGCGGCATCGTCATGATCGCGTCCTCGTGGAGCAGCGCCGTCAGCGCCGTCATGTCATAGCCCTCGAAGGCCGCGACATAGCGCTCCAGCAGCTTCTGCTGCTCCTCGTCCAGCGGGTCCGACACGGCCGCGTCGGCGGCCTTCTCGTCCCGCTCGGCGAGGGTCGCGCGGGCCCGCTGGAGCGCGCTGTTGACCGATGCCACCGAGGTGCCGAGCAGTTCGGCGACCTCGCTCGCCTTCCAGGCCAGCACCTCGCGCAGGATCAGCACCGCCCGCTGCTTGGGCGGCAGTTGCTGGAGCGCCGCCATGAAGGCCAGCCGCACGGACTCCTTGGCGACCGCCGCCTCCGCCGGGTCGGCGGTGGAGGGCAGCACCCGGGAGTCCGGCATCGGCTCCAGCCAGGTGTGGTCCGGGCGCGGGGACAGGGCCGCCTGCGCCAGCGGGGTCGCCTCGGAGAGATCCATGGGCCTGGCTCGCTTGTTCCCGGCGTTCAACATGTCCAGACAGACGTTGGTCGCGATGCGGTAGAGCCATGAGCGGACGCTGGAGCGCCCCTCGAACTTGTCGTAACTGCGCCAGGCGCGGACCAGGGTGTCCTGCACCGCGTCCTCGGCCTCGAAGGAGGAGCCGAGCATCCGGTAGCAGTACCCGGTCAGCTCCACCCGGTGTTTCTCCAGGGTCGCGTCCAGCTCCGTCGTCGTCGCCGTGCCGTTGGTCATCGTCCACCCACCCCTGTGGCCGTTCCGATACCGGTACGCCTCAGTGCGTCCAGCACTTCGGAAGCTACCGCAGCCCACTGACAATGGCCCCCGGAGTCAGCAAAGGGCCAGGTCAGAGGGGTGCGAGGGCAGGGGGACCCGAGGGGGCTCCACTTGATCCCGGCACGGGAGCCGGGCGTGCGCCCACGGCCTACGCGGCCTTAGCCGCGGCCCCCCGGGACGCGGTCCGGTCCGCGGTGCGGGCTGCGGTCCGGTCCGCGGTGTGGGCTGCTGCGGTGCGGGCCGCCGCCCGGGTTCCCGCCACCGTGATGCCGACGACCCCGAGGACCGCGAGCAGTCCGACCCCCACGGTTCCGCCCCACCCTCCGGCGTGGAACGCCATCGCGCCGACCGTGCTGCCCGCGCTGGAGCCCACGTAGTAGGCGGACTGGTAGAGCGCGGACGCCTGTGCCCGTCCCGTCGTGGCCGTCTTGCTCACCGCCGAGGACGCCACCGCGTGTCCCGCGAAGAAGCCCGCCGTGATGAGCACCAGGCCGAGCAGGACCAGCGGGAGGCGGTCGGCGAGGGACAGCAGCAGACCGGAGGCGGTCGTGCCACCGGCCAGGTACAGCGCGCCCCGGCGCCCGAGGCGCCCCACGAGGCGGCCGGCCGTGGACGCGGCCACCGTACCGACGAGATAGACCAGGAAGATCGAGCCGACGACGCCCTGCGGCAGCGAGAACGGGGCCTCGGTCAGCCGGTAGCCGATCACCGTGTACACCCCGCCGAAGACCGTCATGAACAGCGCGCCGATCGCGTACAGCCGCCGCAGCAGAGGGTCGGACAGATGACCGCGCACGGTCGCCGCCAGCACCTTCGGGCGCAGCGAGCCGGAGGTGAAGTGGCGCGGCGCGGGCAGCAGCAGCCGGAACACGACGGCCGCGGCCACCGCGACCAGTCCGAGCGCGCCGAGCGCCACCCGCCAGCCCCACTCCTGGGCGATCCAGCCGGTCAGCACCCGGCCGCTCATCCCGCCGACGCTGTTGCCCGCGACGAACAGTCCGATCGCCGTGATCAGTGCCTTGGGCCGGACCTCCTCCGCGAGATACGCCGTCGCCGCCGCCGGCACCCCGGCCAGCGCGGCCCCCTGCACCGCCCGCAGCGCGACCAGCGCGGTCAGCGAGGGCGCGAAGGGGATCAGTACGGCGACGGCCACCGCCACCGCCAGCGACGCGGTCATGACCGTACGCCTGCCGAAACGTTCCGACAGGGCGCTCATCGGGATCACGAACAGCGCCAGACCGCCGGTCGCGGCGGCCACCGTCCAACTGGCCTCGCTCGCGCTCACCCCGAAGTCCCCGGAGATCAGCGGCAGCAGGGCCTGGGTGGAGTAGAGCAGGGCGAAGGTGGCGACTCCGGCCAGGAAGAGAGCGAGGCTCATCCGGCCGTAACCGGGCCCGCCGGGGGTCATACGGGAGTCGGAGGGGGAGGCGGGGACGGAGGAGGCGGCGCCCAGAGTGCTGGACGCCCCGGTACTGGCGGGAGTCATGCCTGAAGACTCCTACGCCGTCGCTCATCCGTCCAATGCATGGAATCGCCATAATCGTTCCCATGAAGCATCAGCAGAGGTCACCGGGGCGGCTGTCACCGGGCAGTGACACAGAAGACATCGTCGCGCTGCTCGCGCCACGTCTCGTTCACTTCGCCGGGGTCGCCCGCACCGAGCACGTCACGCGGGCCGCGCAGGAGATGAACGTCCCCCAGTCCACGCTCTCGCGGGCGGTGGTCCGGCTGGAACAGGACCTGGGCGTCGAACTCTTCGCCCGCCGTGGCCGCACCGTCGCCCTGACCACCGCGGGCCACACCTTCCTCGCCTCCGTCGAACGGGCCCTCGCGGAGATCGAGCGGGCCGCCGAGGAGGTCCGCGCCGACTCCGACCCGGCCACCGGCAAGGTCGCCTTCGGCTTTCTGCACACCATGGGCGCCGAGACCGTCCCCGGACTGCTCCACGCCTTCCGCGACGACCACCCCCGCATCCGCTTCGCGCTGGTCCAGAACCACGGCGAGGCCATGCTGGAGGGCCTGCGGGCCGGCGAACTGGACCTCTGTCTGACCTCCCCCGTCCCCGATGCCCCCGACCTGGTCGCCCGCCGCCTGGACGAACAGAAGCTCCGGCTCGTCGTCCCCGGCGACCACCGGCTCGCCGCCCGCCGCCGGATCCGCCTGGCGGAGGCCGCCGACGAAACCTTCGTCACCCTCGAACCCGGCTACGGACTGCGCCGCATCACCGACGCCCTCTGCCAGGACGCCGGCTTCAAACCCCGAGTGGCCTTCGAGGGCGAGGAGACCGAGACGCTACGGGGCCTGGTCGCGGCGGGCCTGGGCGTGGCCCTGCTCCCCCCACCGACCGTCCCGCGCCCGGGAGTCGTGGAACTCACCGTCACCGCCCCCAGAGCCGTCCGTGAAATCGGCGTCGCCTGGCTGGAAGGCCACCCCGACACACCGCCCGTGACAGCCTTCAAGAAGTTCCTGCTCTCCAAACGGGGCAATCTCCTACCGGAGTGAGGCGGGGGCCGTGGGCGTGCCTGTGCCCGTGCCTGTGCCCGTGCCTGGCGGCAGCGGGTGGGTGGGGGGTTCGTGGGGCGGCGGTTCGTGTGGTGGTGAGCGGTGGGTGGCCGGTGGGTGGCGGCGGGTGGGTGGAGGTTCGGGAGGCGGGGGCGTGAGGTGGTGGGTGGTGGGCGGAGGCGCGTGCGGCGGGGCCTGGGGGGAGGGGGCTGGTGGACGGCAGCCCGTGGGCCGGGGCTCTTGGGGCGGCGCCCTGGGGGCCGAAGCCAGCAGGACCGTGGGGCCTGGCGGGACCCGCGGCGCGGGGGTCCGTGCGGCGGGCCGACGGGGCGGCAACCCGTGGGGCGGCGGGTGGTGGGAGCGCAGCTCCTGGCGGCGGCTGCTGGAATTGAGGTCCGTGGGACGGAGGTTGATGGGACGGAGGTTCCCGAACAGGTCCGTGGAGCGGCGGCCTACGGGCTGACGCCGGCGACGCGGTCCGTGGCGTCTGCGGTCCGTGACGCCGCGGTCCGTGCGGCGGTCTGCACGGCGGGCCCATGAGGCGGCAACCCGTGGGGCGGAGGTTCCTGGACGAGGTCCGTGGGCGGCGGCGGCCTACGGGGCTGACGCCGGTGGGAGGCAGTCCGTGGCGGCTGCGGCTGCGGTTCGTGACACCCGAGGTCCATGGCGCGGTGGTCCGTACGGCGGTCCGCGCGGCGGGCCCACGGGGCGGCAACCGTGTGGCGGCGGTTGGTGGGAGCGCGGCTTCTGACGGCGGCTGCTGGACTTGAGGTCTGTGGGACGGAGGCTCTTGGGTGAGGTGTCCGTAGGGCGGCGGCCTCGGGGCTGACGTCGGTGGGACGCAGTCCGTGGCGCCCGAGGTCCATGGCGCGTGCGATCCCTGGGGCCGGGGTCCGTGACGTCCGCGGTCCATGGCCCGGCGGTCCGTGGGTGTGAGGTCCGCCGAGCGGTGAGCCGTAGGGCGTCGGCCGGGTGGACCGAGGTCCGTGCAGCCGAGGCCCGTAGGGCGCAGGTCGCTGGGGCGGCGGTCCCAGAGCCGTTGGCCCAAGAGGCAGCGCCCCCAAGAGGCAGCGTCCCCGAGAGTCTGCGGCCGAGAGTCGGTGCCCCGAGCGCGCCGCAGCCTTCGCTGCCCGGACGTCGGCTAACGGAGGGTTTTTCCGAAGCCCGCGGCCAGTGGCATCCGTAGGCCCAGTGGAGGGGGTGCCGCCAGGGCGTCGCGTACCGGGCGGGAGAAGGCCCGGCCGTACAGCGTGCCCATCAAGAAGTCCGCGGCCAGCGCGTGCACTTCGTCGCGGTACTGCTGTAACCCGTGCCGGTCCGCGTGGACTTCGAAGCGGCACACGTCCCGGTTGGTCTTCTTCGCCCGGGCCGCCAGCCGGAACGACCGCTCGGGGTCGGACCGCTCGTCGTGGGTGCCGTGCACGATCAGTACCCGCCGCCCCACCAGCTGTTTCACCGGTTCGGGTGACTCCGCCCCGCCCTCCTCCGGCAGCCAAGGGGCCAGCGCGAGCACCGAGTCGACGGCCTCGTGCCCGCCCGCGCGCAGGGCCGCCCGGCCGCCCATGGCGACCCCGGCGAGACAGATCGGCACATCGCCGTAGCGCCGTACGACCTCGTCGGCGGCCCACGTCGCGTCCTCGGCGAGCGTGGCGTCGGCGCCGTTCCACCCGCGGTAGCGGTAGTGCACGACATGCGCGGCCAGCCCCTCGCCGCGCGCCGCGCGCAGCAGCCGGCGCCCGAGGGGACGCACGGCCGCGGCGGCTCTCAGGGGGGACGGTCTGCGCTGTGAGACCTCGTCACCGCCGGGCAGCAGCAGCACCACCGCGCCCACCGTCGCCGGCTCCGCGCCGAGCGCCCGCCCCAGCCGGGCGCTGCGCACCGGCGTCGCTTGCTGTGCCATGGCAGAACAGTGTCAGACGCCGGGGTGTCCGCCCCCCTCCGGGGCGGTCACCGTTACGTATCGACGGTTCTGTACAGCGGGCGATCTACGCGCGTAGGCGTTAGAGTGCGAAAATGACGAGCCAGACTGACGGAAAGACGGGCCCGACTGACCGGAAGCGGAACCTGCCGACCCCGGACCAGATCCGCCGGGCCCCCAAAGTGCTGCTCCACGACCACCTCGACGGCGGCCTGCGCCCCGGCACCGTCGTCGACCTCGCCCGGGAGACCGGCTACTCCGCGCTTCCCGAGACCGACGCCGACAAGCTCGGCCTCTGGTTCCGCGAGGCCGCCGACTCCGGCTCCCTGGAGCGCTATCTGGAGACCTTCTCCCACACCGTCGGTGTGATGCAGACCCGGGACGCGCTGGTCCGGGTCGCCGCCGAGTGCGCCGAGGACCTCGCCGAGGACGGCGTCGTCTACGCCGAGGTGCGGTACGCCCCCGAGCAGCACCTCGCGGGCGGGCTGAGCCTGGAGGAGGTCGTGGAGGCCGTCAACGAGGGCTTCCGCGAGGGCGAGCGCCGGGCCCGGGAGGACGGCCGGCGGATCCGCGTCGGCGCGCTGCTCACCGCGATGCGGCACGCCGCCCGCGCGCTGGAGATCGCCGAACTCGCCAACCGTCACCGGGACCTGGGCGTCGTGGGCTTCGACATCGCGGGCGCGGAAGCCGGTTACCCGCCCACCCGTCACCTCGACGCCTTCGAGTACCTCAAGCGCGAGAACAACCACTTCACCATCCACGCCGGAGAGGCTTTCGGACTGCCCTCCATCTGGCAGGCCCTCCAGTGGTGCGGCGCCGACCGGCTCGGTCACGGCGTACGGATCATCGACGACATCCAGGTCGCCGACGACGGCGGGGTGACGCTGGGTCGGCTCGCCGCGTACGTCCGGGACAAGCGGATCCCGCTGGAGCTGTGCCCCAGTTCCAACCTCCAGACCGGTGCCGCCGCCTCCTACGCCGAGCACCCCATCGGACTGCTGCGGCGGCTCCACTTCCGCGCCACGGTCAACACCGACAACCGTCTGATGTCGGGGACCAGTATGAGCAAGGAATTCGAGCATCTCGTCGAGGCATTCGGATACACGCTCGACGACATGCAGTGGTTCTCCGTCAATGCTATGAAGTCAGCTTTCATTCCTTTCGATGAACGACTCGCCATGATCAATGAGGTCGTGAAGCCCGGATACGCGGAACTGAAGTCCGAATGGCTGTTCCAGCAGACCGCCTCCACCAGCGGTTCTGCGGACGAACAGGGCTGAACGGGGGACAACGGAGAGCCGCTGACGCGGTACGCGTCCACCAGTCGTCCGCATTTCGATGTTTGCGGCGGACGGCCCGGCGTGTTTACGTTCGTGGACCGCTTCCCATTTCCCGTCGCCTCTTCGTCGTCCCCGTCGTTCCCCGTCATCCCCTTTCGAGTTCAGTCGAAGGAATATTCAAGATGAAGCAGTCTGCCAAGACCCTCGGTGTCGCCGCTCTCGGTGTCGCCTTCGCCGCCGCCGGCACGGGTGCCGCGAACGCCGCCCCGGTGGCCCCCGACGCCGGTCAGGCGCTGGACACCGTCACCCGCACCCTGCCCGCCGAGAACCTCGCGGCTGCGCTGCCGGGTGCCGGTGAGGCGGTGCACCAGGGGCAGAACGCGCTCGGTGCGGGACTGGCCGCCGCCCAGCCGCTCGCCCAGCAGATGCTCGCCAAGGGCCCGACCCAGCCCGTCGCCGGTCTCCTCGGCGGACTGCCGATCAAGGGACTCCCGACGCACGGTCTCCCGGTCAACGGCATCCCCCTGGGCTGACCCGAATCCCGGCCCCTCGGCTGACCCGGCTCTAGCCTCCTCGGCTGACCCGGACCCCGGCCCTCGGTCGGCCCGGCTCCCGACCCCTAAGGGGCGCACTCCACCTCGGGTGGGGTGCGCCCCTCGGTCGTGCGTCGTGGGCGCCCGCCGGTGCGCGGGCGGGTGCTCACCAGGCCGGACGCGCCGCCTTCTCCTCGGAGGGGAAGAGGATCCACAGCGCTATGTAGAGCAGGAACTGGGGGCCCGGCAGCAGACAGGACACCAGGAAGATCACCCGCATCGTGGTCGCGGAGGTGCCGAAGCGCCGGGCCAGCGCGGCACACACACCGCCGATGACGCGGCCGTTGGTGGGGCGGGCGAGGCGGTTCATGACTCTCTCCTTCGTGAGCGGCTCGTACGGGCCCCCGGTGCGGTGGCCTCGGCTGTACTCCACTCCGTACTCCACGGTACGAGGACGAACCAACCCAAGCGTCGCTCTACGGGGCGATCCCGACCCTGGGAATCGTCGGGGTGCGACCCTGAGCGGTCTCGTCCTGGGGGAGGGGCTCGCCCAGGGCGTCCATGAGGGGCCGCGGGCGGGCCGCACGGCGGCGCAGCCGGGCGCGGGCCGCGGGGACGACCGCGAGGTGGGCCAGGGTGACACCGGCGATGTTCAGGAAGAGGGAGTCGACGTCGGTCACCTGGCCGGGCACGCCGGTCTGGAGCAGTTCGATGCCGGTCGAGATCAGGGCGCCCGCGGCGATCGTGCTCAGCAGGGACGCGAGCGGAGAGACATGGAGCCGGCCGCCCACCGCGGGCAGCAGCACCCCGAGCGGCGCCAGCAGCGCGACGGCCTCGCCGATCCGGAGCACCGCCTCACGCGGGCCGAGCGCCAGATCCGCCCGGATCCCCGCGAAGGGCTCCAGGTTGGCCGGCATCACCCACGGCACGTCCAGCGGGCGCAGTGTCAGCCAGCCGACGAACGCGAGATGCGCGACGAGGAGGACACCTCCCGTCACCCGGACACGGACCGCGGCGCTACCGCCCCTGGAGCCTTGACGCTGCACGCCCCCGAAGACGCGCCCCCCGGCCGCATCGGTTCCGCGGGCCCCGGACAGAACCGGATGAGGCGTGCACCACACCCTTGCGGCACACCCCTGCGACACCCCTCGTGGCCCCCCGTGCACCCCTGCGGCACCCCTCCCGTGCCCTCCCGTGCCCCCCCTTGGCCTCCGTGGCCTCCGTGGTGGCCCCCCTTGGCCCCCGTGGCCCCCCGTGGCCGCCCCGGGCGGACCCGTCAGCCCGGGGTGACTTCCGTGGCCGGTGGGGTCCGGATGCCGGGGCGGGTGCGGACGTCGTCGGTGCACTCGTAGCGGAGCACGGCGTTCCGCGGGCCGCCCAGGACGACCGAGCCGTCTCCCTCGGCGGCCTCCGAGTCGGAGAAGGTGCAGACGATCTGCGAGAGGGCGTACGCGGTGAGGTCGGCGGGCGGCACGCTGAGCCGCAGGGTCTCGCCCGGGTCCCGCCCGTGCGGCCCCGACACCACCAGGCCCTCGGGGACCTCCGTGGTGTAGCCGGCCTCCTTCTCGGCGGCCGACGGCGCCTCCGCGAGCTGGTCCAGCAGGCCCTGCGCCACCTGCACCCGGCGCACGGCCTCCGTGGTGTTCTGCGGGACCGCCGCCACCTGCCGGTCGACGGTCACCAGCGAGGAGCGGCACAGCAGAAACACCTGGGCCGGGAAACCGGGCGCGGCACGGGCGGTGACCTCGGGACCGGCGGGCGTGCAGTGCGCGCGCGAGGGCGCCGCCCCGAAGTCGGTCGGCACCTCCGTCGCCCGGATCCCGCACCCCGTGAGCAGCACGGCCAGCACCGGCAGCGCCAGCACCCGACACCGTCGTAGCCCCGTCCGCCCGCTCATCCGGCGCTCCCCTTGCCCGTCCCGCCCGTCCTGCCCGTCCTGCCCGTCCTGCCCGTCCTGCCTGTCCGGCCTGTCCTGCCTGTCCGGCCTGTCCTGCCTGTCCTGCCCGTCCCGCCCGTCCGGCCCGCCTCGCCCGCCCTGCTCTCCCCGCAGTCCCGGCTGCCCCTGCTGCTCCCGCCGCCCCCGCTGCGCCAGCGGCTCCCGTTGCGCCAGCCGTGCCAGCGGTCCCCGCTGCGCCAGCCGTGCCAGCCATGCCAGCCGTGCCCGCTGCCCCCGCCGTCCTGGCCGTCCTCGCCGTCCTGGCCGTTCCATCGTCACGCGCTTCCCCGGCTTCCCGTGTCGCCGCCCGCGCGGCGCTCCTCCTCGTCGGCCTCCGCCAGCGGGGAACCGTCGTTCGGCAGCCGCAGGGTGAACACCGCGCCGCCCTCGGGGGAGTTGGTGGCGGTGATCTCGCCGCCGTGGATGTGCGCGTTCTCCAGGGCGATCGACAGCCCCAGCCCGCTGCCCTCGGAGCGGGGGCGGGAGGCGCTCGCCTTGTAGAAGCGGTCGAAGACGTGCGGGAGGACGTCCTCGGGGATGCCGGGCCCGTGGTCCCGGACCTGGATCACGACCTCGTCGCCGTCTTCCCGTACGGAGACCCGCACCGGGGAGCCGCCGTGCTTGAGGGCGTTGCCGATCAGGTTGGCGAGGATCACGTCCAGGCGGCGCGGGTCGAGCCGGGCGTGGATGCCGCGCTCGGCGTCCAGGTCCACGGCGTCCAGCCAGGCGCGCGCGTCGATGCAGTGGGTGATCTGGTCGGCCACGTCCACATCGTCCAGGACCAGCCGGGCGGTACCCGCGTCGAAGCGGGTGACCTCCATCAGATTCTCGACCAGGCTGTTGAGCCGCCGGGTCTCGCTCACCACCAGCCGCACCGCCGGTTCGATCATCGGGTCGAGGCCGCCGCTCTCGGAGTCGAGTTCCTCCTCCAGCACCTCGGTCACCGCGGTGATCGCGGTCAGCGGCGTCCGCAGCTCATGGCTCATGTCGGCGACGAAGCGCCGGGACGCCTCGTCCCGCGCGGCCATGTCGTCCACCCGCTTCTCCAGCGCCTCGGCCGCGTTGTTGAAGGTCCGCGACAGATCCGCCAGCTCGTCCGTGCCCGACACCGCGAGCCGGGTGTCCAGCCGGCCCTCACCGAGCCGCCGCGCGGCGACCCCGAGCCGGTGCACGGGCTTGAGCACGGTCGTGGCGGCGGCCTGCGCGAGCAGCGCCGAGCCGATCAGCGCCAGACCACTGGCGATCCCCAGCGACCAGGCCAGCGAGTTGAGATCCTTGGCCTCCGGCTCCAGCGACTTGAGCATGTAGCCCGTCACCCCGCCGCCGATCACCCGCGCCCCGGCCACCAGATAGGGGGTGCCGTCGTCCACGGTCCGCTGCCAGAACAGGTGGTACGGCGCGTCCCCGGCCGCGCCCCCGTCATCGGTCGACTGGCGCTTGTTCACCGCCGTACGCAGCGACCCCGGCACATCCTGGAGCGAGAAGCCGTTCAGGCCGCCGGAACCGCCGGACACCGTCTCGCCGTCGGCGTCCTCCGCGACCAGCAGCACGGTGAAACGCTGGCTGCTGTCGGCCATCTGGCCCGCCGTGTGCTGCAACTCGTTCTGGTTCGGGCGCGCGGGCAGCGAACCCGCCCGGTTCTGCATCTCCTGCTGGAAGTCGCGCAGCACCGCGTCCTGGGTGCGGGTCAGCACGGCCTCGCGGTTCAGCCAGTACGCGATCGCCGACGCCGACACCGCGGCGGTCAGCGCGACCAGCCCGAAGACCACCACCACCCGCAGCCGCAGACTGGTGAAGCGCAGCCCGGACAGCACCGCCCTGCGTGCCGCGGCCCAGCCGCGGGAGCCCCCTTGCCGCTCTGTCACTGAGGCGGATCCAGCCGGTAGCCGACACCCCGGACGGTACGGATCAGCGACGGCGAGGACGGTACGTCCTCCACCTTGGCCCGCAGCCGCTGCACACAGGCGTCCACCAGCCGGGAGTCGCCCAGGTAGTCGTGCTCCCACACCAGCCGCAGCAACTGCTGCCGGGACAGCGCCTGACCGGGCCGCCGGCTCAGCTCCAGCAGCAGCCGCAGCTCGGTCGGGGTGAGCTGGAGATCCTCGCCGTTCTTCGTGACGGTCATCGCGGCGCGGTCGATGACGAGGCTGCCGAAGGTCGCGGCGTCGTTCGCCTCCCGCTCGCCGCGGCGCAGCACCGCGCGGATCCGGGCGTCCAGCACCCGGCCCTGCACGGGCTTGACGACGTAGTCGTCGGCACCGGACTCCAGGCCGACCACCACGTCGATGTCGTCGTTGCGCGCGGTCAGCAGGATGATCGGCAGCTGGTCGGTGCGCCGGATCCGCCGGCACACCTCGAAACCGTCGATCCCGGGCAGCATCACATCCAGCACGATCAGGTCCGGCCGCTGCTCACGCAGCAGTTTCAGACCGTCCTCACCACTGGCAGCGGTCGCCACGCGGTGTCCCTGGCGCGTCAGTGAGAGCTCCAGGGCCGTACGGATGGCGTCGTCGTCCTCGATCAGCAACAGGGAAGGCACAGGGGTCATTCTGGCCCATGGAGGGTGTGCTGTTCGACCTGCGGGTGCGGATCACGTGCGGATCGGGTGCCGATCGCATCACGCGTGATCTTGGAACTTCCCGTCACAGGGGCCTGTGACAGGTCTGTGACAGTCGGCGGACACGGTGATGAAGGTGCTTCGGCAGAGTTCTCGGCACCAGCGGGGGAGCGGCAACACCGCAAGACCGAACACCGGAAGTCCACGACGGGGGGCGCGAGATGAACACGCTGCACCGCACCAGCACCAGCGCAGTGATCACGCGTCTGCACGACGTGAACGGGGGCCGGGGTTCCGAGAAGTCCGGTGCCGTGAGCGGGCGGGGGTGCGCTCGCGGCACCGGACGTCAGCACACCGCGTACATGACGGTGGTTGACGGACACACGGGGGACGGTACGGGGGGTACGGGGGCGGGCGTCTCGGGGGAGACGCACGGGGGAGCCGCGTACAGGGAGGAGCCGGGGGAGCGTCGCTCGGTGTCGGAGGTGGAGTTCACCGCCTACGTCCAGGAGCGCCGCGCCTCTCTGTACGCCACCGCGTACCACCTGACCGGTGACCGGTTCGAGGCCGAGGACCTGTTGCAGAGCGCGCTGTTCTCGACGTACCGGGCCTGGGACCGGATCAGCGACAAGGCGGCGGTCGGGGGCTACCTGCGCCGCACCATGACCAATCTGCACATCAGCGCCTGGCGGCGCCGCAAGCTCAACGAGTACCCGACCGAGGAACTGCCGGAGACGCCCGGTGACTCGGACGCGATGCGCGGCACCGAACTGCGCGCGGTCCTGTGGCAGGCGCTCGCCCGGCTGCCCGAACTCCAGCGCACCATGCTGGTCCTGCGCTACTACGAGGGCCGTACGGACCCGGAGATCGCCGAGATACTCGACATCAGCGTGGGCACGGTCAAGTCCAGCATCTGGCGCTCCCTGCGTCGGCTGCGCGACGACGAGGTCCTGAGCTTCGGCCGCGACCAGGAGGACGCCTTCGGCGAACTGGTCGCCTGAGGACGGCGTCTGAAACACGACGTCTGAAACCCGACGTCTGGAACACGGCGTCTGAAGGGCGTCGAAAAAAAACTTCCTCGGGGGTGTATCAGGGGGAGGGAAGAGGGGTCTTGTCTACAGGGTCCGGGGGGAGCCTGCGGTAACAGGGCCCTGGGGGGAAGCACCGAGGGGAACGGGGGACACGGGGACACGGGGGAACAAGGGGAGGGAAAGAAAGAAACACGGGGGAAGCAAGAAAAAACGGGGGAGCACGAAGGAAGCGGGACTGGAGGGCCGGGGGGTCCGTCCAGTCCCGCTTCCCGTTGTACGCGGGTGCGCGGGTGCGCGCAGGCCCGTATCCGCAGGGGACGGATGTCTGCCGCAGGGGACCGGAGGTCCGTGCGGGACCGGGTGTCCGCAGGGGACTGGATGCCCGCAGGGGGCTGGATGTCCGCAGTGGACCGGGTGTCCGCAGTGGACCGGGTTCCCGTGCGGGACCGGTCGTCCGCCCGGACCCGGTGTTCCGCCCGGACCCGGACGTCCGCCCGGAACCGGACGTCCGCGTGAACGTGGGGCCGGGGGGCTACGACGGTGTCCGCGCGCCCGCGCACCGGCCCGCCGCCGCTGCCGCCAGCCGCCCCATCGCCTCGTCACGGTCGCAAGGATGGGCGCCCAGCGCGGCCTGCCGGGCGATGATCGAACGCTCGGTGCGCAGCAGCCGCCAGCCGCGGCGCAGCAGGAACGCCACCGACTTGCGGCCCTCCTTGAGATCCCGCACGAAACGGCGCCGGAACGTCCGCACCGGGCCCCGGCTCAGACACAGCGCGTCCGCCAGCACCCCGAGGTCCCGGCAGCGCTGGACGATCTCGGCGGCGAAGATGCCCTCCGCGACGAACAGCGGGGTGCGGCCGATGTCGACACTGTCCTCGCCGGTACGGGCGCTGGCCGCGATGTCGTAGACCGGGACATTGGTACGGCCCGTGCGGCACAGGTCGGTGATCGCGGAGACGGCCGCGTCCGCGTCCCAGGACCGCGGATGGTCCCAGTCGATGTCGGAGCCCCCGCTCACCTGGGGCAGCGTCGGGTCGTCGCCCTCCTTGTAGAAGTCGTCCAGCCGCAGCACCGGGAGACCGGAACGCCGGGCGAGCAGGGACTTGCCGGAGCCGGACGGGCCGCAGAGCAGCACGACACGCGTGGGTATGGGCGGATGGGAACTCACGGGTCACCAGTCTGCGGTATGGAGGGGGCGCCGAACGAGCCCGCGGGTCGGCTTTGATGCGCGCGTCACACCTCAACTACCCTTCGTGTCGACATGATGACCCGGCGCGATGCTCGACAGAAGGTGGCACTCATGGGCCGACACTCGATCTCTCCTCAGCCGCGGACCCGGCGGGCGCTGGCCGTCCTCGCCACGGCGGGCGTCGCGCTCGGCGCCGGCGCCGGGGTCTCGGCGGCGGCCGAGGCGGAGCCGGTGCTCGATGTGATGCGGACCCGGCCGACCAGCCTCGGCAACATCGACCCGGCGGCCGGGCTCGCGGGGGTGACGGGGTCCGTCCAGTACGTGACCGGCCCGGTGGCCGGACTCAAGCCGAACCCCCTGGCCGGCACCGGGGTCGACCCCCTGGACAACGGGGTGGGGACCCAGCTCGCCGACTTCAAGCCGCTGACGTCGAAAATGCTGACGGGGCCTGTGGCCCAGGCCCCGTCGGTGGGGAGTCTGCCGCTGGTCGGCCCGCTGCTGGGCGGGTGAGCGCGGGCCCGGCCGGTCCCGCGGCCCGGCCGCGGCCCGGCGTGGCTCAGTAGGGTCAGTAGGAGGAGCCCGCCGCGCCCAGCGCCCCGGTCGGGTGCCAGACCGTCTTCGTCTCCAGGAACGCCGTCATCCGGTCGATCCCCGGCGTCGCCGTGTGATCCACAGGCTGTGGACGCAGGACGCGCTTGAGGTTGTCGGCGGCGGCGATCTCCAGGTCCTTCGCCAGGGACTCGTCCGCGCCGGCCAGGTCGATGGCGTTGACGTCCTGGTGGGCGGCGAGCGGGGTGGCCAGTTCGGCGGTACGGCCGGACAGGATGTTGACGACTCCGCCGGGGACGTCCGAGGTGGCCAGGACCTCCCCGAGGGAGAGGGCCGGCAGCGGCGAGCGCTCGCTGGCCACGACGACCGCGGTGCTGCCGGTGGCGAGCACGGGGGCGAGCACCGAGACCAGGCCCAGGAACGAGGACTTCTGCGGGGCCAGGACGGCGACCACGCCCGTCGGCTCCGGTGTCGAGAGGTTGAAGTACGGGCCCGCCACCGGGTTGGCGCCGCCGATCACCTGGGCGATCTTGTCGGTCCAGCCCGCGTACCAGACCCAGCGGTCGACCGTGGCGTCCACCACCGCCGCGGCCTTCGACTTCGACAGGCCCTCGGCGTCCGCGACCTCGCGGACGAACTGGTCGCGGCGGCCCTCCAGCATCTCCGCGACGCGGTAGAGGATCTGACCGCGGTTGTAGGCGGTCGCGCCCGACCAGCCGCCGAACGCCTTGCGGGCGGCCACGACCGCGTCCCGGGCGTCCTTGCGGGAGGACAGCGGCGCGTTGGCCAGCCAGTTGCCCTTGGAGTCGGTCACCTCGTACACCCGGCCGCTCTCCGAACGCGGGAACTTCCCGCCGACGTACAGCTTGTAGGTCTTGAAGACAGTCAAGCGTTCTGCGCGATCAGACATCGAGGTACGCCTCCAGGCCGTGGCGACCGCCCTCCCGGCCGAAGCCGGACTCCTTGTAGCCGCCGAACGGCGAGGTCGGGTCGAACTTGTTGAACGTGTTGGACCAGATCACGCCCGCGCGCAGCTTGCCCGCCACCGCGAGGATGCGGGAGCCCTTCTCCGTCCAGATGCCCGCGGACAGGCCGTACTGGGTGTTGTTGGCCTTGGCGACCGCCTCGTCCGGGGTGCGGAAGGTGAGGACCGACAGGACCGGGCCGAAGATCTCGTCGCGGGCGATGGTGTGGGCCTGGGTGACGTCGGTGAAGAGCGTCGGCGCGAACCAGTAGCCCGCGGCGGGCAGCTCGCACGGGGCCGTCCAGCGGGCCGCGCCCTCCGCCTCGCCCCGGTCGGCGAGGGCGGTGATCCTGGCGAGCTGCTCGGCGGAGTTGATCGCGCCGATGTCCGTGTTCTTGTCCAGGGGGTCGCCCAGGCGCAGGGTGGACAGACGGCGCTTGAGGGAGTCGAGCAGCTCGTCGTGGATCGACTCCTGGACCAGGAGGCGGCTGCCCGCGCAGCAGACCTGCCCCTGGTTGAAGAAGATGCCGCTGACGACACCCTCGACGGCCTGGTCGATCGGGGCGTCGTCGAAGACGATGTTGGCGCCCTTGCCGCCCAGTTCGAGGGTGAGCTTCTTGCTCGTGCCCGCGACCGTGCGGGCGATCTCCTTGCCGACGGCCGTGGAACCGGTGAAGGCGACCTTGTCGACGTCCGGGTGGGCGACCAGGGCGGCGCCGGTGCGGCCGTCGCCGGTCACGATGTTCACCACGCCCTTGGGCAGGCCCGCCTGGCGGCAGATGTCCGCGAAGAAGAGCGCGGACAGCGGCGTCGTCTCGGCCGGCTTCAGGACGACCGTGTTGCCGGTCGCCAGGGCCGGGGCGATCTTCCACGCCAGCATGAGGAGCGGGAAGTTCCAGGGGATGACCTGGCCCGCCACGCCGAGCGGGCGCGGCTGCGCGCCGAAGCCCGCGTGGTCGAGCTTGTCGGCCCAGCCCGCGTAGTAGAAGAAGTGCGCGGCGACCAGGGGCAGGTCCGCGTCCCTCGTCTCCCGGATCGGCTTGCCGTTGTCCAGGGTCTCCAGCACCGCCAGCTCACGGCTGCGCTCCTGGACGATCCGGGCGATACGGAACAGGTACTTGGCGCGCTCGGCGCCCGGCAGCGCCGACCACTTCTCGAACGCCTTGCGGGCGGCCCGCACCGCGCGGTCGACGTCGTCGGAACCGGCCTGCGCCACCTCCGACAGCACCTCCTCGGACGACGGGGAGACGGTCTTGAAGACCTTGCCGTCCGCCGCGTCCGCGAACTCGCCGTCGATGAACAGTCCGTAGGAGGGCGCGATGTCGACGACCGCACGGGACTCGGGCGCCGGTGCGTACTCGAACACTGAAGCCATGATGATCAGTCCACCGTCACGTAGTCGGGGCCGGAATAGCGGCCGGTGGCCAGCTTCTGGCGCTGCATCAGCAGATCGTTGAGGAGCGAGGAGGCGCCGAAGCGGAACCAGTGGCTGTCCAGCCAGTCCGGGCCCGCCGTCTCGTTGACCAGCACCAGGAACTTCACCGCGTCCTTGCTGGTGCGGATGCCGCCGGCCGGCTTCACCCCGATCTGGACGCCGGTCAGGGCGCGGAAGTCGCGGACCGCCTCCAGCATGAGGAGGGTGTTGGCGGGAGTGGCGTTGACGGCGACCTTGCCGGTGGACGTCTTGATGAAGTCCGCCCCGGCCAGCATGCCGAGCCAGCTCGCGCGGCGGATGTTGTCGTACGTCGACAGCTCGCCGGTCTCGAAGATGACCTTGAGCCGGGCCGCGCCGCACGCCTCCTTCACGGCCGTGATCTCCTCGTGCACCTTCAGATAGCGGCCCGCGAGGAAGGCACCGCGGTCGATGACCATGTCGATCTCGTCGGCGCCCGCGGCCACGGCCTCGCGCACGTCCGCGAGCTTCACGGAGAGGGCGGCGCGTCCGGCCGGGAAGGCGGTGGCGACGGAGGCGACCTTGACGCCGGAGCCGGCGACGGCCTCCTTGGCGGTGGTCACCATGTCGGGGTAGACGCAGACCGCGGCGGTGGAAGGGGCCGTACGGTCGGTCGGGTCGGGGCGGACGGCCTTGGCGCCGAGCGCCCGGACCTTGCCCGGGGTGTCCGCGCCTTCCAGCGTCGTCAGATCGACCATGGAGATGGCCAGATCGATGGCGTACGCCTTCGAGGTCGTCTTGATCGAGCGCGTCCCGAGCGAGGCGGCACGCGCCTCCAGACCGACGGCGTCGACTCCGGGCAGCCCGTGCAGAAACCGACGCAGCGCGCTGTCGGAGGCCGCCACGTCCGTGAGCGTGTGTACAGAGGTGGGCATGGTCACCAGGGGAGCATATCTACGCGCGTAGCGGCTGTACAGCCCCGGGCGCCGGATCGACGGGCCCGGGACCGGCCCGGGGCCCGGCCGGACGAAATCCGGCGTGAGGCACAATCACACCCATGACCACAGTCAACGACCGCATCTACCGCTCGCCCATGGCGCTGGTGGGCGGCACCCTGCTGCTCGCCCTCGCGGCCTGGCTCGGCATCGACGCGATCGTCAACGGCGCGGGCCGCACCCCCTGGACGGCCCTCGCGGTCCTGCTCCTGTCGGTGCCGGTCGTCGTCGCCTACACCCTGCGCCCGGCGGTGTACGCGGGCGAGGACCGGCTGCGGGTGCGCAACCCGCTGCGGGTGGTCGTGCTGCCCTGGGGCCAGGTCGCCTCGCTGCGGTCGGGGTACACCAACGAGGTCGTGGCGAAGTCCGGCGACCGGTACCAGCTCTGGGCGATCCCGGTCTCGCTGCGCGGCCGGAAGAAGGCCGCGCGCCGCGACGACCGGCGCAGGGCCGAGCAGGAGGCGGCGGCCAGCGGCAAGAAGGTGCGCGGCGGTCTCTTCGGCAGCGGCATGGGCAGCCTGGGCCACGAGGGCCCCGCGTCCACCCTGAACGACGGACCGGCCCGCGCCGAGGGCGACCGCATCATGGACGAACTGCGCCAGATCATGGAGGCCCGCGGACAGGCCGCGACGGCCCAGGGCGAGGTCACCGTGCGGTGGGCGTACGAGATCGTCGGCCCGGTGGCGGCCGGAGCGGTGCTCCTCGCGGTGCTGCTGGCACTCGGCTGACCCGGCCCGGCCGGGTTTCGGTCGGCGGGGCTGTCCCTTCCGGGGTTGGCCGGGCGAGGCCCTCGGGTGGCTGCGGAGTGGTGTCCGTGGGGTGGTTGGGCGGGGCCGGGGCCTGTTAGGGGGCTGGCCCCGGTGGGTCGGGCCGCGGTCGCCTGGGACGAGGACGTTCGCCCGCCCCGGACCCGGACGACCGCCTGTGCGCGCGGCACCTCGGGATGAGCCCTCCGGGCAACCTCGGGGAGCGGGGCAGCGGTCGGATCCCGGTCGTCGCCGACGGGTCCGGTGGGGTCGGGGTCGGGGTCGGCTGCTTGGCTGTTCGGGTGCCCGGCTGGCCCGGCTGCCCGGCTGTTTGCCCATGTGCCGGGCGGTGTCATGACGGCGAGGGGGCGGCCGGGTTCCGGCGGCTGTCGTCAGGTCCCGTCGGGTCGCGGACGGCGGTTGGGGCGCCCGGTCCCCTGTCTTGGGCAGCCGTGGGGCGAGGTGGAGGTCCCGATCGGTCGCGGGCGGTCGCGGGCAGTGGGATGGGGTGGGGTGGGGTGGGCGGATCGTGGCCGGCGACGGCAGACGCTGCTTGAATGCGGCCGGTCGCTGCCAGGATCGGACCACCCCTGCCAGCCTCGCGGTGGGGTGGGTGTGGGGGTGGGTCAGATTCCGGCGGCTGTCGACAGGTCCCGTTTGATCGCGGCCAGTCGTTCCGCCGCTCGCTCCCGTGCCTTCGGCAGGTCGGCGGGGGAGGGGACCGGTTCCACGACCTCCAGGTAGCACTTCAGCTTGGGCTCGGTGCCGCTGGGGCGGACGATGACCCGGGCGCCGTCGAGGGTGTAGCGCAGGCCGTCCGTGGGCGGCAGCGTCTCCGTGCCGCGGCTCAGGTCCTCGGCCCGGGTGACCGCCAGCCCGGCCAGTTCGGTCGGCGGGTGCTCGCGCAGCCGCCGCATCGCGTCGGTGATCAACGAGAGGTCCGCCACCCGCACCGACAACTGGTCGGTCGCGTGCAGCCCGTGCTCCACGGCGAGGTCGTCCAGCAGATCGAGCAGCGTACGGCCCTGCTCCTTCAGCTCCGACGCCAGTTCGGTGATGAGGAGCGCGGCCGTGATGCCGTCCTTGTCGCGGACGCCGTCGGGGTCGACGCAGTAGCCGAGGGCCTCCTCGTAGCCGTAGCGCAGTCCCTCGACCCGGGCGATCCACTTGAAGCCGGTGAGCGTCTCCTCGTACGGCAGGCCCGCCTTCTCGGCGATCCGGCCCAGCAGCGACGAGGAGACGATGGACTCCGCGAACGTGCCCCGCGCGCCGCGCCGGACGAGATGCGCGGCGAGCAGCGCGCCCACCTCGTCGCCGCGCAGCATCCGCCAGTCGGTGCCGTCGGGCACGGCCACCGCGCAGCGGTCGGCGTCCGGGTCGTTGGCGATCACCAGGTCCGGCGCGGTCGCGCGGGCGGTGGCGAAGGCCAGGTCCATCGCGCCGGGCTCCTCCGGGTTGGGGAACGCGACGGTGGGGAACGCCGGATCGGGGTCGGCCTGCTCGGCGACCAGCACCGGCTCGGGGAAGCCCGCCCGCGCGAACGCGGCGAGGAGGGTGTCCCGGCCGACGCCGTGCAGCGCGGTGTAGACGGTACGGGCCGTACGCGCGGAACCCGGGGCGAGCACCGCGTCCGTACGCGCGAGATACGCCTCCAGCACCGAGTCGTCCAGGATCTCCCAGCCGCCGTCCGGACGCGCTACGTCCGCCAGCGCGGCGATCGCGTCGATCTCGGCGGCGATCTCCGTGTCCGCCGGGGGCACGATCTGCGACCCGTCGCCGAGGTAGACCTTGTATCCGTTGTCGCGGGGCGGGTTGTGGCTGGCGGTGACCTCCACACCCGCGACCGCGCCGAGGTGCCGTATGGCGAACGCCAGTACGGGGGTGGGCAGCGGACGGGGCAGGACGGCCGCCCGCAGCCCCGCGCCGGTCATCACGGCGGCGGTGTCCCGGGCGAAGTCGGCGGACATGTACCGGGCGTCGTAGCCGATGACGACGAGTCCGCCGGAGCGGCCCCGCCCGGTCAGATACGCGGCGAGTCCGGCGGCGGCCCGGATGACCACCGCGCGGTTCATCCGCATCGGACCCGCGCCCAGTTCACCGCGCAGGCCCGCCGTGCCGAACTGGAGCGTGCCGGCGAACCGGTCGGCCAGCCCGGTGACGTCCCCGGTGTCGATCAGCCGGGCGAGTTCCGCCCGGGTCTGCGGGTCGGGGTCCTCGGCCAGCCATGCCTGGGCGCGTGCGAGGAGAGCGTCGTGCACGTTCGGTCAGCCTCTCTCGGTCGGACGTCCCGTCGGACATCCCGTCGGACTCCCGGGGCCGCGGTCGGCGTCCCCGTAGTGTCGCGTGTCGCGTATCGCGTGTCGCGTGTCTCGTGTCGCCCGGCGGTCAGAGCCGGCCGAGCACCTGGGTCAGCAGCGCGCCCATCCGGGCGGCGGAGTCGCGGCCGGCCTGGAGGACCTCCTCGTGGTTGAGGGGTTCCCCGGTCATCCCGGCGGCGAGGTTGGTGACCAGGGAGATGCCGAGCACCTCGGCACCGGCCTCACGGGCGGCGATGGCCTCCAGGACGGTGGACATGCCGACCAGGTCCGCGCCGATCGTCCGGGCCATCCGGATCTCGGCCGGGGTCTCGTAGTGCGGGCCGGGGAACTGCGCGTAGACGCCCTCTTCGAGGGTCGGGTCGATCTCCTTGCACAGGGCGCGCAGCCGCGGCGAGTAGAGGTCGGTGAGGTCGACGAAGTTGGCGCCGACGATGGGGGAGGTGGCGGTGAGGTTGATGTGGTCGCTGATCAGCACCGGCTGGCCGGGGCGCATGCCCTCGCGCAGACCGCCGCAGCCGTTGGTCAGGACGATGGTCTTGCAGCCGGCGGCGACCGCGGTGCGCACGCCGTGGGCGACGGAGGCGACCCCGCGTCCCTCGTAGTAGTGGGTGCGGCCCAGGAAGACCAGGGCGCGCTTGTCACCGACCGCGTAGGAGCGGATCTTGCCGCCGTGGCCCGCGACGGCGGCGGGCGGGAACCCCGGCACCTCGGTGACCTGGAACTCGGCGTCGGGGGTGCCCAGGGCGTCCACGGCCGGGGCCCAGCCGGAGCCCATCACGAGAGCGACGTCGTGGGACTCGGCGCCGGTCAGTTCCCGCAGCCGCGCGGCGGCGGCGTCGGCGGCGGCGTACGGGTCGCCCTGGAGGTCGTCCGGAAGAAGAGATGCGTTCACGCGCATGAGGGTAGCCGGTCATTGCCTACGCGCGTAGATGACGGACCTCACGGGATGCCGATCGTTGTGTTGTCGTTTCCGACGAGATGCCCGCCACAGCCGCCCGCCGGGTCAGCAGGGCCGCTTGCGCAGCTCCATCACATAGTCGTGCGGCGCGCCCGCCGATTCCGCCGCGTCGGCCAGTTCGCCCAGATAGCGGGCCGAGGGGAGACCGCCCTCGTAGGCGTTGAGGACGTACGTCCAGGCGGGCTCCTCGCCCTCCAGGGTGTGCACGCGGACCCGGACCCGGCGGTAGATGTCGAGGCCGACGCCCTCCCAGCGGTCCAGGGAGTCCTCGTCCATCGGGGCGACCTCGTACAGCGCCACGAAGACCTGGGCCAGCGGATCCTCCACGAGGGTGGCGAGAGCGCCCTCCCAGCCCAGCTGCTCGCCCCCGAAAGTGAGCCGCCAGCCGTTCAGCCATCCGGTGGCGCGCAGCGGCGAGTGCGGTGCACGACGGGACATCAGGCGCGCTTCGAGGTTGCCGGCATAGGCGGCATAGAGCGACATGCGTGAAGGGTACGGCAGCCGGAACGGCCGTCCCGCCCGTAACAGTGGTATCTCGGGTCGCCCCCGGGGCGCTGGCACGCCGGGGCGTGCGGGACAATGGGGCATGTGACTCGGATCGTGATCATCGGTGGCGGACCCGGCGGATACGAAGCGGCCCTCGTCGCCGCGCAGCTCGGCGCGGAGGTGACCGTCGTGGATTGCGACGGGCTGGGCGGGGCGTCGGTGCTCACCGACTGCGTCCCCTCCAAGACCCTCATCGCCACGGCGGAGGTGATGACCACCTTCGACTCCTCCTACGAGGAACTCGGCATCATCGTCGCGGACGACACTCCGCACATCGAGCAGGCCGCCCGGGTCGTGGGCGTGGACCTCGGCAAGGTCAACCGGCGGGTGAAGCGGCTGGCGCTCGCGCAGTCGCACGACATCACCGCCTCCGTGACGCGCGCCGGGGCGCGGGTCGTGCGGGGGCGTGGCCGGCTGGAGGGCATGCAGTCCCTCGACGGCTCCCGCAAGGTGGTGGTCCGCGCCGCCGACGGTACGGAGGAGACCCTCACCGCCGACGCCGTCCTCATCGCCACCGGCGGTCACCCCCGTGAGCTGCCCGACGCCCAGCCGGACGGCGAGCGCATCCTCAACTGGACCCAGGTCTACGACCTCACCGAGCTGCCCGAAGAGCTGATCGTGGTGGGCTCCGGTGTCACCGGCGCCGAGTTCGCGGGCGCCTACCAGGCCCTCGGCTCCGAGGTCACCCTGGTCTCCTCCCGCGACCGGGTGCTGCCCGGCGAGGACCCGGACGCCGCCGCGGTCCTGGAGGACGTGTTCCGTCGGCGGGGCATGAACGTGATGGCCCGTTCGCGCGCCGCGTCCGCCAAGCGGGTGGGCGACCGGGTCGAGGTGACCCTCGCCGACGGCCGGGTGATCAGTGGCTCGCACTGTCTGATGGCCGTCGGCGCCATCCCCAACTCCGCCGGGATGGGCCTGGAGGAGGCGGGCGTCAAGCTCCGCGAGTCCGGTCACATCTGGACCGACCGGGTGTCCAGGACCTCCGCGCCGGGGGTGTACGCGGCCGGCGATGTCACCGGTGTCTTCGCCCTCGCCTCGGTCGCCGCCATGCAGGGCCGGATCGCCATGTACCACTTCCTCGGCGACGCGGTGACCCCGCTCAACCTCAAGACCGTCTCCTCCAACGTCTTCACGGACCCGGAGATCGCCACCGTCGGCTACACCCAGGCCGATGTGGACGCGGGCGTCATCGAGGCCCGTGCGGTGAAGCTGCCGCTGCTGCGCAACCCGCGCGCCAAGATGCAGGGCATCCGCGACGGCTTCGTCAAGATCTTCTGCCGCCCCGGCACCGGGATCGTGGTCGGCGGTGTGGTGGTCGCGCCGCGCGCCTCCGAGCTGATCCACCCCATCTCCATCGCCGTGGACAACAACCTGACGGTCGAGCAGATCGCGAACGCGTTCACCGTGTATCCGTCCCTCTCCGGCTCGATCGCCGAAGTGGCCCGGCAATTGCACACCCGCAAGGAGACAGACGAGAACTGACGCCCTGCCGGGCCTCGCCACGGAACCCCGCCCGGGTGCCGGGGGACTCTGTGCGGGGCCTTGGCGGACTCGTACCGGGTCCGGTGGGCTCCGTACGGGGGTCCCGGCGGACTCCGTCCCGAGCCCCCCGAGCCCCCGCAGAGCGGTCCCGGCGGACTCCGTCCCGGGGTCCCCGAGCCCCCGCAGAGCCCCCCGGCCCGGGCCCCCCGAGCCCCCGCGGAGCCCCCCGGTAGTCCCCAATGGCCCCCGGCGCCCCCGAGGAGCCCGCGGCTCCTCCCCCAGAGGCCCCCCGTCATACCCCCCGTGGAACGGAAACGGCCCCTATACCACTTCCATTAGTCGCGTGCGAACAACTTCTGCTATTCGGCGCAAACTGCTGAAAGCAGACGGTCGTTGGGGTTACTGTCAGTTTCGTGTTCGCTGCAGAACGTCGTCAATTGATCCTCGAAATGGTGCGCGCCAACGGAGCCGTGTCGCTCCGTGAGCTCGCCCGCGTCGTCCAGACCTCCGAAGTGACCGTGCGGCGGGACGTACGCGCACTGGAGGCAGAAGGACTCCTCGACCGCCGGCACGGCGGTGCGGTCTTGCCGGGCGGGTTCACGCGGGAGTCCGGCTTTCCGCAGAAGTCTCATCTCGCGACCGCCGAGAAGACGGCCATCGCCGATCTCGCCGCGGGCTTCGTCGAAGAGGGCGAGGCCATCGTGGTCGGTGCGGGGACCACCACCCAGGAACTGGCCCGGCGGCTCGCCCGGGTCCCCGGACTCACCGTCGTCACCAACTCGCTGCTCGTCGCCCAGGCCCTCGCCCACGCCAACCGGGTCGAGGTCGTCATGACCGGCGGCACACTCCGGGGCTCCAACTACGCCCTCGTCGGCTCCGGGGCCGAACAGTCCCTCCAGGGACTCAGAGTCTCCCGCGCCTTCCTCTCCGGCAGTGGGCTGACCGCGGAACGCGGGCTGTCCACGTCCAACATGCTCTCCGCCTCCGTCGACCGGGCACTGGTGCAGGCCGCCGCCGAGGTGGTGGTCCTCGCCGACCACACCAAGCTCGGCACCGACACCATGTTCCAGACCGTGCCCACGGACCTCATCACCCGACTGGTCACCGACGAGCCCCCGGCTCACGACGACCGGGCCGCCACCGAGTTGCAGGCCCTGGCCGACCAGGGCGTCCAGATCGCCGTCGCCGGCACCCCGGGCGGCGCGTCGGGAAACGCGGGGGGTGACTCCGCGCCGCAGCGCCAGACCCGCCGCGACATGCGGGACGTCCCCCTGCCGGCACCTCGTCGGGGCGTACCCGGCAGCACCCCCCTGCGCGGCGCCGCCGTGCTGGGCGAACAGGGTCCGGGGGCCGAACGGGCCCGCGTGGCCGACCTGCGCCGACGCTGAAGGGGCCGGCCCGCAGAGGCCGACCCCTTCGCCGTACGACGCGACGTCAGTCCGACCTCAGTCCGACGTCAGCCCGATGTCAGCCCGATGTCAGTCCTTGATCTCGCAGATGGTCGCGCCGGAGGTGAGGGAGGCACCGACCTCGGCGGACAGGCCCTTGATGGTGCCGGACTTGTGGGCGTTGAGAGGCTGCTCCATCTTCATCGCCTCCAGGACGACGACCAGGTCGCCCTCCTTGACCTCCTGGCCCTCCTCGACCGCGATCTTCACGATCGTGCCCTGCATCGGGGAGGCGAGGGTGTCACCCGAGGCCGCCGGACCCGACTTACGGGCCGCGCGCCGCTTCGGCTTGGCCCCGGCCGCCAGCCCCGTCCGGGCCAGCGACATGCCGAGCGACGCCGGGAGGGAGACCTCCAGACGCTTGCCGCCGACCTCGACCACCACCGTCTCGCGGCCCGGCTCGTCCTCGGCCTCCGCGTCGGCGGTACCGGCGTAGGGCTTGATGTCGTTGACGAACTCGGTCTCGATCCAGCGGGTGTGGACCGTGAACGGCGCCGTCGAGCCGGTCAGCTCGGGCGCGAACGCCGGATCGGTGACGACCGCGCGATGGAAGGGGATCGCGGTCGCCATCCCCTCCACCTGGAACTCCGCCAGCGCCCGCGCCGCCCGCTGAAGGGCCTGCGCGCGTGTGGCGCCGGTGACGATCAGCTTGGCCAGCAGGGAGTCCCAGGCCGGGCCGATCACACTGCCCGACTCCACCCCCGCGTCCAGCCGCACACCCGGCCCCGAAGGACCGTCGAAACGGGTCACCGTGCCCGGCGCGGGCAGGAAGTTGCGGCCCGGGTCCTCGCCGTTGATCCGGAACTCGAAGGAATGACCCCGCAGCGGCGGGTCGTCGTAGCCGAGCGCCTCGCCGTCGGCGATCCGGAACATCTCCCGGACCAGGTCGATCCCGGCGACCTCCTCGGTGACCGGGTGCTCCACCTGGAGCCGGGTGTTGACCTCCAGGAAGGAGATCGTGCCGTCGTTGCCGACCAGGAACTCCACCGTGCCCGCGCCGACGTACCCGGCCTCCTTCAGGATCGCCTTCGACGCCGAGTACAGCTCGGCGACCTGCGCGTCCGACAGGAACGGGGCCGGGGCCTCCTCCACCAGCTTCTGGTGGCGGCGCTGGAGCGAGCAGTCACGGGTGGAGACGACGACCACATTGCCGTGGGTGTCCGCCAGGCACTGGGTCTCCACATGGCGCGGCTTGTCCAGGTAACGCTCCACGAAGCACTCGCCGCGCCCGAACGCCGCGACCGCCTCACGCACCGCCGAGTCGTACAGCTCCGGCACCTCTTCGAGGGTGCGGGCCACCTTCAGTCCGCGCCCGCCACCACCGAAGGCCGCCTTGATCGCGATGGGCAGGCCGTTCTCCTCGGCGAACGCCACGACCTCGTCCGCACCCGACACCGGGTCCGGGGTGCCCGCCACCAGGGGGGCGCCGGCGCGCTGCGCGATGTGCCGGGCGGCGACCTTGTCCCCCAGGTCCCGGATGGCCTGCGGCGGCGGGCCGATCCACACCAGTCCGGCGTCCAGCACGGCCTGCGCGAACTCGGCGTTCTCGGAGAGGAAGCCGTAGCCGGGGTGGACGGCGTCGGCGCCGGACTCGCGAGCGGCGTTCAGGACCTTCTCGAAGTCCAGGTAGCTGGTGGCGGGGGTGTCACCGCCCAGGGCGAACGCCTCGTCCGCGGCGCGGACATGGAGCGCGTCCCGGTCCGGGTCCGCGTAGACGGCCACGCTGGCGATCCCCGCGTCCCGGCAGGCTCGGGCAACGCGGACAGCGATTTCGCCACGGTTGGCGATGAGCACCTTGCGCACGATTGAGGCTCCCTCCTTGAAACAAGCCGAGTTTAGGGACAGCCGACACGGCTCTACGACCCGTCCCCAATGGTGAGCTTGCCCACACGGAGCGTGATGCGAGGCTCGCTCCACCCGCGAAAGCCCTTGTCGCACCGCGGTACGTCGGGACCCTCCGTAGAACCCTAGCCCTCCGCTGTGGCCAAGGTCTCTGTCATCACGTGCTGCGGCCCACTCCGTTTCTTTGTGGAGTCCCTACTAATGGCCCAATGATTCTTTGCCCTCCGTAGAAGCCTTGTCCTTGGGTTTACCCGTTAGTAGCCTGCGTGCGGTCTCGAACATACCTGGGGTAACGGCAGCTTTGGTCGAGGGACGCTCGAAGGGCGGTGGGGCCGGTGACACGCAGGCCGGTGGCGTGGATCGTGGCGGTGGTGCTGTTCGGCGAGGCGCTCGGCGTCGCCGCGCTCCACTGGTTCCTCGGGGTGGTCGTGGACCGCCGGCGGATATCCCTCGGCGGACTCGACCCGGACCTGATGTCCGTCTCCTCGAAGACCGGCGGGATCGTCCTCGGCCTCTACTTCGCCCTCTGCGCCCTGATCGTCCTGCGGGTCGCGCTGCGCGACCGGGCACCCACCGGTCCCGCCAGGATCGTGCTCATCGGCGCGGCCGTGGTGCACGCGCTGCTCGGCGCGGTCACCTGGGGGCTGGTGGGCCCGGGCGCGTTCCTCTTCATGGTGCTGGTCCTCGGGCTGATCGTCCTGCTGCTGACGACGGACGACGCCCGGCCGGTCAGCTCCCCGCCGGCGCCCACAACTCCGTGATCCCCACGCCCAGTTCGGCGAGCAGCCGGCGGACCAGGGGCAGGCTGAGGCCGATCACATTGCCGTGATCGCCGTCGATCCCGTCGATGAACGGCCCCGAACGGCCGTCGAGGGTGAACGCCCCGGCGACATGGAGGGGCTCGCCGGAGGCGACGTACGCGGCGATCTCGTCGTCCGAGGGCTCACCGAAACGGACCACCGTGGAGGCCGTCGCCGAGGCGTACCGGCCGCTGAGGGTGTCGTAGACGCAGTGCCCCGTCTGGAGGGTGCCGGCCCGGCCGCGCATCGCCTTCCAGCGGGCCGTGGCCTCCTCGGCGTCGGCGGGCTTGCCGAGCGCCTCGCCGTCCAGGTCGAGCACCGAGTCGCAGCCGATCACCAGCGCGCCCCCGGCCTCCGGGCGGGCGGCCACGACGGACGCCTTCGCCTCGGCCAGTGCCAGCGCGAGGTCGGCGGGGGTGGGGGCGCTGACGGCGTCCTCGTCCACCCCGCTGACGATCACCTCCGGCGCGAATCCCGCCTGCCGCAGCAGGCCGAGACGCGCCTTGGACTGGGAGGCGAGGACCAGACGGCGGGGGTGAGAGGTCATGCGATCAGCGTACGCGGTTCAGCGCAGGCCGATGACGATCATCGCGAGGACCATGGCCAGCGCCATGAGGACACTGAGACGCCGGAGCATCTCCTGGGTCTCGCGGAGTTCTTCGGGGGGTTTGTTCTCGGGGTCGGACCACAGCATGGCACCAGCGTGCGGCCGGGGCGGGGTGCGGCGCCTGAGTACGCGTACTCAAGTCGAACCTCCCGTTCCTCTCCGGAGCGGGGGGTTCGACGTCGTACGACGCGCACCGGTGACAGGCCCTAGCTCGGCCAGTACGTACGGGTCCAGGTCGCCGGGCCCGGGTGGGGGACACGGTGGGACGCGATCCGGGACGGGTCGGACCAGGAGTCCCTCGGGGCCGCGGGACCCGGAGGGGGCGTCGCCGCGGCCACCGCCCGGGCGCGGACGACCGCCAGGGCCGCGGCCAGTTCCTCCGGGGTGGGGTTGCCCCGTACGACCTTGATCGACATCATGGCGGGCTCCTGGGGCTAGAGGGGGATGTTGCCGTGCTTCTTCGGAGGCAGGGATTCCCGTTTCGTACGGAGCTGACGCAGACCGCGCACGACCTGGGCCCGGGTGTCGGACGGCATGACCACCGCGTCGATGTAACCCCGCTCGGCCGCGATGTACGGGTTGAGGAGGGCGTCCTCGTACTCCCGCATCAGCCGGGCACGGGCCGCCTCCGGGTCCTCGGACTCGGCGATGGCCCGCCGGTGCAGGATGTTGACCGCGCCCTGCGCGCCCATGACCGCGATCTGCGCGGTGGGCCAGGCCAGATTGAGATCCGCCCCCAGATGCTTGGAGCCCATGACGTCGTAGGCGCCGCCGAACGCCTTGCGGGTGATGACGGTGATCAGCGGGACGGTCGCCTCGGCGTACGCGTAGATCAGCTTGGCGCCGCGCCGGATGATGCCATCGTGCTCCTGGTCCACACCGGGCAGGAAGCCGGGGACGTCCACGAAGGTCAGCACCGGGACGTTGAACGCGTCGCAGGTGCGGACGAACCGGGCCGCCTTCTCACTGGCCGCGATGTCCAGACAGCCCGCGAACTGCATCGGCTGGTTGGCGACGACGCCCACCGGCCGGCCCTCGACCCGGCCGAAGCCGGTCAGGATGTTCGGCGCGAACAGCGGCTGCGTCTCGAAGAACTCGGCGTCGTCCAGGACATGCTCGATGACCGTGTGCATGTCGTACGGCTGGTTCGCGCTGTCCGGGACGAGCGTGTCCAGCTCACGGTCCTCGTCGCTGCGGGCGAGGTCCGCCTCCTCGGGGAAGACGGGCGGCTCGCTGAGATTGTTGGACGGCAGGTACGACAGCAACTGCTTGACGTACTCGAACGCGTCCTTCTCGTCCCCGGCCATGTGATGGGCCACACCGGAGGCGGAATTGTGGGTGCGGGCGCCGCCCAGCTCCTCGAAGCCGACGTCCTCGCCGGTCACCGTCCTGATGACATCGGGGCCGGTGATGAACATGTGCGAGGTCTGGTCGACCATGACCGTGAAGTCGGTGATGGCGGGCGAGTAGACCGCACCGCCCGCGCACGGGCCGACGACCAGGCTGATCTGCGGAATCACCCCACTGGCGTGGGTGTTGCGGCGGAAGATCTCGCCGTACGCGCCGAGCGAGGCCACGCCCTCCTGGATCCGGGCACCGCCCGAGTCGTTGATGCCGATGACCGGGCAGCCCGTCTTCAGCGCGAAGTCCATCACCTTGACGATCTTCTGGCCGTAGACCTCGCCGAGCGCGCCGCCGAAGACCGTGAAGTCCTGGGAGAACACCGCGACCGGCCGACCGTCGACCGTGCCGTACCCGGTCACCACGCCGTCCCCGTACGGGCGGTTGCCCTCCAGGCCGAAGTTGGTCGAGCGATGCCGGGCGAACTCGTCCAGCTCGACGAACGAGTCCTCGTCCAGCAGCAGCGCGATCCGCTCACGGGCCGTCAGCTTGCCCTTGGCATGCTGCTTCTCCACGGCCCGCTCCGAACCGGCGTGCGTCGCTTCCTGGACGCGCCGCTGGAGATCCGCGAGCTTCCCCGCGGTGGTGTGCATGTCGATCTCTTCCGGCTCGGACATCGGGATACGGCTCCCTGCCTGCTCAAAAGGGGGGACTGTTACTCATCCGTAGAGTAGTGCTGGCCCCCACGATCGGCAGTGCGGCGTTTCCCACACCGGGAGTGCCTTGCGCTTCACACCGGCGTCACCGGTTCCACTGGCTTTACTGGTTCCACCGGCTTTACCGGTTCCACAGGCTCCACCGGTTCCACTGGTTCCATCGGCCTCACCGGTTCCACAGGCTCCACCGGCGTCACCGGTTCCACCGGCTTTACTGGTTCCACCGGCGTCACCGGTTCCGTTCCACCGGCGACCTGCCCCGGCCGCGCCCGGGACACGACCTAGGGTGGCCCGCATGACGCCTCCCGACGCCCCCGAGCCGAACGGCAGCCGCTGGTCCGATCTCGACCGGCCGCCCCTCAACCCGACGGCCCTGCGCCGTGCGCTGCTGCGGGAGGGCGGGCTGTGGACCGAGCTGGAGGTCGTGCAGCGCACCGGCTCCACCAACTCCGACCTGCTCGCCCGGGTCGTGGGCGGCAAGGCGGGGGAGGGCACGGTGCTGGTCGCCGAGGAGCAGACCGCCGCCCGGGGCCGCCTGGACCGCCGATGGACGGCGCCGCCCCGCTCCGGGCTGTTCTTCTCGGCGGTGCTCAAGCCGGCCGGTGTCCCGGTCGGACGCTGGGGCTGGCTGCCGCTGCTCACCGGGGTCGCGGTGGCGACCGGACTGTCCCGGGCGGCCGGCGTCGACACGGCACTCAAGTGGCCCAACGACCTCCTCGTGACCATCGGCGGCGAGGAACGCAAGGCCGGCGGGATCCTCGCCGAGCGCGCCGGGGACGACGCCGTCGTCATCGGCGTGGGCATCAACGTCACCCTCCGGGAGAAGGAACTTCCGGTGCCCACGGCCGGCTCCCTGACCCTCGCCGGAGCCGCGGGCACCGACCGCGACCCCCTGCTGCGGGCCGTGCTGCGCGCACTGGAGGACTGGTACGGCCGCTGGCGCGCGGCCGACGGCGACCCGCTGGCCAGCGGCCTCCAGGAGACCTACGCGGCCGGCTGCGCCACCCTCGGCCGGACCGTCCGCGCCGAGCTTCCCGGCGACCGGTCGATCACCGGGGAGGCCGTGGCCATCGACGGCCACGGCCGGCTCGTCCTGGCCACCCCCGAGGGGGTGCAGGAGCCCGTGGGCGCGGGGGACATCGTCCATCTGCGCCCGGCGTGAGAGGCGCCCCCGGTCGTCGGCGGGCGCCGCAACCTCCGGCTTTCCTCACGGAGTGAGCTGGCCCACAGCTGCCGTAAAGTTGTGGCCGGTCGATCCTGACCACGGCAGATCGGAAGGGCAGCAGGCGTGACCGTCGACGACACGGGCTCCGGCATGGGTGACCCAGCGCCCGACGGCACCGACCCCACCGACCCCGGGGACGACCCGCTGGCGCTCCGGCTGGAGCAGCTCATCCTGGGCGCGGAGCGGCGCTACACCCCGTTCCAGGCCGCCCGCAGCGCCGGAGTCTCCATGGAACTGGCCTCGCGCTTCTGGCGGGCCATGGGCTTCGCCGACATAGGGCAGGCGAAGGCGCTCACCGAGGCCGACGTGCTGGCCCTGCGGCGGCTCGCGGGTCTGGTCGAGGCGGGGCTGCTCAGCGAGGCCATGGCGGTGCAGGTGGCCCGCTCCACCGGGCAGACCACCGCCCGGCTGGCCGAATGGCAGATCGATTCCTTCCTGGAGGGCCTGACCGAGCCGCCCGAGCCCGGCATGACCCGGACCGAGGTCACCTATCCGCTGGTCGAGCTGCTCCTGCCCGAGCTGGAGGAGTTCATCGTCTACGTCTGGCGGCGGCAGCTCGCCGCCGCCACCGGCCGGGTCGTCCAGGCCGCCGACGACGAGGAGATGGTCGACCGCCGGCTCGCCGTCGGCTTCGCCGACCTGGTCGGCTTCACCCGCCTCACCCGCCGTCTGGAGGAGGAGGAACTCGGCGAGCTGGTCGAGGCGTTCGAGACGACGGCCGCCGATCTGGTCGCCGCCCACGGGGGCCGGCTCATCAAGACCCTCGGCGACGAGGTGCTCTACGCCGCCGACGACGCGAGTGTCGCCGCGGAGATCGCGCTGCGGCTGATCGAGACCATGTCGGGCGACGACACCATGCCCGAGCTGCGCGTCGGGATCGCCTTCGGCACGGTGACGACCCGGATGGGCGATGTCTTCGGTACGACCGTGAACCTCGCCTCCCGGCTGACCTCGATAGCTCCCCGGGACGCCGTCCTGGTGGACAGCGCCTTCGCCGAGGAACTGGTCCGCTCCGGCGAGGCCCCCGCCTCCGAGGCCGAGGCCGCCGAACGGGCGGTGGCGGCGGAGAAGGAGGGCGACGAGCCCCCCGGCTACCGGTTCGCCCTCCAGCCGATGTGGCAGCGCCCGGTACGTGGCCTGGGCGTGGTCGAACCCTGGCTCCTGACCCGGCGCGACGGCGAACGCCCGTAGTCCGTGGTCCGTGACCCGTAGTCCGTGGCCTGTGGTCCGTGGTCCGTGGTCCGTGGCCTTCAGCCGATGCCGACGCAGAGGTGGATGACCGGCAGACAGAGCCCGGGGTCCTTCTCCGGCTCCTGCTGAGCGGGCGGCGGCGGGGCGGTGGTCGTGCCCGGGGTGGGGGACGCGGGTGGCGAGGGAGGCGGGGGAGGCGCCGGGGGTGTCGTGGCATCGACGGGCTCCCGGGTGCCGGGTGCGGCGCCGGGCGGGCGGGTGGCGCCGCCGACGCCGGTGGCGGCTCGCGACCGCGTGGTGCCCGGGTCCGGTACGGGGGTCTCCGCGTCCGGAACCGGGGCGCCGGGGGTCGTCCCCTCGGGCACCGAGTCCGTGGCGGGGCTGTCCCCGGCTCCGCCGTCCGCCTCGGCCGGAAGCGTCGCGGCGGCGTGCGTGGACCGGTCCGAACTCCTGGTGGGGGCCGCGGGCCACGCCCCCGCCTCCGCCGCACCGGGCCGTCCGGCCGCGTCGGGCTCCGGCGTCAGCCGTACGAAGCTCAGCACGCCGAGGATCAGCACGAAGCCGCCGACCATCACCAGGATCTTGCGGGACCGCCGACGCCGGTGACGCCCGGTGGCCCGCGGGTCCCAGCACCCGAAGGGGGCGGTGTCTCCTAGGGCGGTGCCTATGGCGGTCGAGGTGGGGGTGCGGGTGCCGCCGATCGGGGGCGTCTTCGGCTCCGTCCCCGGATCTGCGGACGCGCGTAGGCCCGTACGCATGCGGGCGGCGGCGCCCTCCGAGCACCGGCCCGCGCTCGGCGGCTCCGCGCTCGGCGGCTCCGCGCTCGGCGGCTCCGCGTGAGGCGTCGGCCCCGTGCCCGTGTTCGCGGCCGTGTCCGCGCGTTCGTTCGTGCTTGCCTGGTTCATGGTCCCCTCCCCGATGCGCGCCCCCGGCCCGCCGTGGCGGTGGGCACGTTAGGCGGCGGTGCGGGGGTGTGGGCGGGAGTCGGGCGGGATATCACTCGAACGGGGTGTCGGGGGGCGCGGTCGGGGTGCGGGCGGGCCTTTCGCGGGCGGGGTTCGGCTGGGATGATCGGGCGCGTTGTGTTAACCCGCGTTAACTGGAGGCGGTCATGGGCGGCGACGAGCGGTTCGGGGAGTTCGTGCTGGTGCGGCGGCATGAGGGCGGACATGTGGCCGAGCTGGTGATGGACCGGCCCGCGGCCATGAACGCGGTGTCGAGCGAGATGGCGCGGTCCCTCGCGGGGGCGTGCGCGGCGCTGGCCGCCGACCGGGACGTACGGGCGGTGGTGCTGACCTCGACGCATGAGCGGGCGTTCTGCGTGGGGGCGGACCTGAAGGAGCGGAACTCGTTCACCGACGCCGATCTGCTGCGGCAACGGCCGGTGTCGCGCGGGGCGTACTCGGGAGTGCTGGAGCTGCCGGTGCCGGCGGTGGCGGCGGTGCACGGGTACGCGCTGGGCGGCGGTTTCGAACTGGCGCTGTCGTGCGACGTGATCGTGGCGGACGGTACGGCGGTGGTGGGGCTGCCCGAGGTGTCGGTCGGGGTGATCCCGGGCGGCGGGGGCACCCAGTTGCTGCCCCGGCGGGTGGGCGCGGCGCGCGCGGCCGAGCTGATCTTCACGGCGCGCAGGGTGGCGGCGCCGGAGGCACGGGCGCTGGGGCTGATCGACGTACTCGCCGAGGACGGGCGCGATCGGGAGGAGGCGCTGGAACTGGCCGCGCGGATCGCCGCGAACTCCCCGGTGGGGCTGCGCGCCGCCAAGCGGGCCCTGCGGCTCGGCCACGGACTGGACATGAAGACCGGTCTGGAGGTGGAGGACGCGGCCTGGCGGGCGGTGGCGTTCTCGGGGGACCGGGTGGAGGGGGTGGCGGCCTTCGCGGAGAAGCGGAAGCCGGACTGGCCGGGCGAGTGAGGGGGCCTGCGAATGGAGGGGCCTGCGAGTGAAGGGGGCTGCGGGCGAACGGGTCGGGGGGCGAACGAGCGGGCCGGGCGAGTGAACGGGCGGGTGGGGTTCGAACGGGTAAGTGAACGGCCACTCCTCACTCTCCGTGTCCGCTCGACCTCTCAGTTCCCCGCGAACTCCCTAACCTGGAGTGATGGCAGAGGACATCCGGCTGGCCGGAGTGGTCGCGCTGGCGCAGGGAATGGCTGCCGCCGGGACCCCCGGGGAGTCGTGGCGGGCCGCGGCGCAGGGGGCGTGCCGGGCGCTCGGCGGGAGCTTCGCCGCGCTCTCGGCGTGGGAGCGGGAGCGTGGGCGGCTGCGGGTGCTGGTGAACGTGGGGGACCTCGAACCGGACGAGAAGGAGTTCCCGGACGACGAGGCGTACCCGGTGCACGAGTTCCCGGAGATCACCGAGTTCCTGCATGAGCGGTGGGCCGGGGGCGGCGGGCCCAACGCCTGGGTCGAGACCGCCGAGGGACCCTGGGCCGGGCGCCCCGGCTATCTCCATCAGCGGGTCGCCGCGCTGCGCCGCCGCGGCCGGGGCTGCTGTGTCGTCGCGCCCCTCGTGCTGCACGGGCGGGCCTGGGGTGAGCTGTATGTGGCGCGGCGCGCGGGTGAGCCCGTCTTCGACGGGGACGACGCCGATTTCGCGACCGTACTCGCCGCCGTCGTGGCCGCGGGGCTCGCGCAGATCGAGCGGCTCGAAGAGGCCCGCAGGCTGGCGTTCACCGACTCCCTCACGGGGCTCGCCAACCGCCGCTGTGTGGACATGCGCCTGGACGAGGCCGTGGAGCGGCACCGTGTCGACGGGGCCGTCGTCAGTCTCGTCGTCTGCGATGTGAACGGGCTGAAGCGGGTCAACGACACCCTCGGGCACGCCGTGGGCGACCGGCTCCTCGAACGGTTCGGGTCGGTGCTGTCGCTGTGCGGCGCGATGCTGCCCGGCGCGCTCGTCGCCCGGCTCGGCGGGGACGAGTTCTGTCTCCTCGCGGTCGGGCCCCCGGCCGACGAGGTCGTCAAGGTCGCCGACGAACTGTGCCGCCGGGCCGCGGAACTGGAACTGGGGGAGGGGGTGGCCTGCGGGGTCGCCTCCACCCAGGACGCCATCGGTCCGGTCCGGTCCGCGCGGCGGCTCTTCCGGCTCGCGGACGCCGCCCAGTACCGGGCCAAGGCGTCGCGGGCGGGCCGGCCGGTCGTCGCGGGCCGGGAGGGGCCGGACGATCCGGTCGTACGGCTGGCCGACGCGCCCGCCGGGCGTCCCTCCGCCGAACGCCGCCGCTTCCGGGGTCGACATGAGCCACCGCCGCGTAAGGGGTGAACCCGGCTCCCACTGGTGACATCTTCGAATTCACTGCGTACGCTCCTGAATATGGATATGCACACTGTGGTGGTGGGGACGTCGGGCACGACCGCGTCCGACGTACTCGCCGTGGCGCGCGGCGGCGCCCGGGTCACGCTCTCCGACGAGGCGGTGGCGGCCCTCGCCGCGGCCCGCGAGATCGTGGACGCCCTCGCGGCCAAGCCCGAGCCCGTCTACGGGGTCTCCACCGGCTTCGGCGCCCTGGCCACCCGGCACATCGGCCACGAACTCCGCGCCCAGTTGCAGCGCAACATCGTCCGCTCGCACGCCGCGGGCATGGGGCCGAGGGTGGAGCGGGAAGTCGTACGGGCGCTGATGTTCCTGCGGCTGAAGACCCTGTGCTCCGGGCACACCGGTGTCCGCCCCGAGGTCGCCCGGACCATGGCGGACCTGCTCAACGCCGGTATCACCCCGGTCGTCCACGAGTACGGCTCGCTCGGCTGCTCCGGCGATCTCGCCCCGCTGTCCCACTGCGCCCTGGCCCTGATGGGGGAGGGCGAGGCCGAGGGCCCCGACGGCACCGTACGCCCCGCCGCCGACCTTCTCGCGGCGCACGGCATCCAGCCCGTCGAACTGCGGGAGAAGGAGGGCCTCGCCCTGCTCAACGGCACCGACGGCATGCTCGGCATGCTGCTGATGGCCCTCGCCGACCTCGACGCCCTCTACACGTCGGCCGACATCACCGCCGCCCTCTCCCTGGAGGCCCTGCTCGGCACCGACAAGGTCCTCGCCCCCGAACTGCACGCCATCCGCCCCCACCCCGGCCAGGCCGCCAGCGCCGCCAACATGCTCGCGGTGCTCGCGGGTTCGGGGCTGACCGGGCATCACCAGGACGACGCGCCCCGGGTCCAGGACGCCTACTCGGTGCGCTGCGCCCCGCAGGTCGCGGGCGCCGGCCGGGACACCCTCGCCCACGCCCGGCTGGTCGCCGAGCGCGAACTCGCCGCCGCCGTCGACAACCCCGTCGTCCTCCCGGACGGGCGCGTGGAGTCCAACGGCAACTTCCACGGCGCCCCGGTGGGCTACGTCCTCGACTTCCTGGCCGTCGCCGTGGCCGATCTCGCCTCCATCGCCGAGCGCCGCACCGACCGGCTGCTCGACAAGAACCGCAGCCACGGGCTGCCGCCGTTCCTCGCGGACGACCCCGGGGTGGACTCCGGACTGATGATCGCCCAGTACACGCAGGCCGCGCTGGTCAGCGAGTTGAAGCGGCTCGCCGTACCGGCGTCGGCGGACTCGATCCCGTCCTCCGCGATGCAGGAGGACCATGTCTCCATGGGCTGGTCCGCGGCCCGCAAGCTGCGGACCGCCGTGGACCATCTGACCCGGGTCCTGGCGATCGAGCTGTACGCCGCCATCCGCGCCGTCGAACTGCGCGCCGGGCTGACCCCGGCCCCCGCCACCCGGGCCGTCATCGCCGCCGCCCGCGCCGCCGGGGTACGGGGCCCAGGCCCCGACCGCTTCCTCGCCCCCGACCTCGAAGCCGCGGACGCGTTCGTGCGGGGCGGCGGTCTGATCGCCGCGGTGGAGCCGGTCACCGGGCCGCTGAGATCGGGCCGCTGAGATCGGGCCGCTGAGATCGACCGCTGAGATCGACCGATGAGATCAGGCCGCTGAGATCGGGCCGCTGAAATGAGATCCGCCGCCGTACGACAGCACGACTGTCGTACGGCGGCGGAATCGGTCGCGCGTGCCTCAGAGGGCCTACTTCAGCTTGCCGACCTGTGCCTCGATCACGGCTGCGGGGATCTCGGCCGCCTTGCCGGAGCTGAGGGCGGCGAAGTCGATGGTGTAGAAGGTGGCGACGGTGTTGCCCTTGCGGACCACCTCGGTCCGGAAGGTGGCGGTGCCCTCGCCGTCGGCGTCGACCTCCTCGTCGAAGGCCACGGACTCGTCACCCTGGCCGGAAGCCTTGACCTCGCTGACCTTGGTGACCCGGCTCGTCTCACCCTCCGCGGTCATCGAGAAGCCGCCCGAGCAGTCCTTCACCCCGTCGCTGACGGCCTTCATGGCCTTCTCCGCGCCGTCGCCCTCGTAGGACGAGAGGCCCACGAAGGTCACGGCCACGCGCATGGCGTCCTCAAGGCTGCCCTCGGTCAGCTCCGCCGGGTCCGTCGGGACGTCCGTCGGCGGCTCTTGGGTGACCGTGTTGCTGACGCTCGCGTCCGTGTCGCCCGGCGCGAGGGCGCCGTTGGTGTACACCAGCGGGGCACACTCGGACTTGTCGGTCTCGACCTCGTCCTTGGACTTCGGGAGGGTGTCGTCACCCGACTCCATCTTGTAGCCCTTGAGGTCCCCCGCCGCCAGCAGCAGCTTGTCCAGGTCGGCGGTGCTCAGCGCCTTGGCCGAGGAGCCGGACCCCGAACCCTTGGAGTCTCCGGAGTCCTTGGACCCCTCGTCCGAACAGCCCGTGATGAGGGCCAGCGACAGTGCGCCCACGGCGGCCGTGGCGCTCAGCCGCGCCCTCGATGTTCTCTTCATGGGCCGGACTATGAACAGTTGGTCAAGGGCGCGTCAAGCCGAGTTATATAAGGCCCCTTAGAACCCAAGCCGCTCTCTACGTACCGAATACACGACGAATCCGGCACCCAGCGTCAGGAAGAGCGTGCCGCCGACGACATACGGCGTGCTGTCGAAACTGCCGGTGTCGGCCAGTTCCACGCCCCCGCCCGACAGGTCCGACGCGATACCGTCGGTCGTCGTGGAGGCGGCTCTGGCCTGCAAGGTCTGGGTCGTGGAGGGAGTGAGGTCCCTGGTCGGCCCGTCCCCGGTCGCGTTCGCGGAGGGGACGAACCACAGGGCCCCCAGCAGGGCTCCCGCGGCGGTGGCGGTCAGCAGCGGACGGCGGGCGGATGACACGGAATATCGATCCCCTTGCGGTGCTGGCGAATTGGCCGTGTGGGGCGATGTTAGTGAAAGGCGCGGGTCACGGGAAAGTCACACGGGCCGCTGGCCTTACGCTCCCCGCATGAGCGCACCAGAGACATCACGATTTGTACGACTTCGAGTCGACCTCGTCCTGGAGGTCGAGGAGGCGTCCGCCGTCACCGGCGCCGCCCTGGCCAGGCTGGCGGGGGACGCCGAGCTTCCGGCGGCCGAGCGGTCGCACGCCGAGGCCACTGTGAGCGAGGACACAGCGGAGGCCATCGCCTACCTCGTGGACCCGTTCGACCTGGTCGGCGAGGTGCCCGGGGTCGAACTCCACCAGGCGTCGTGGAGCAGCGAGCTGATCGCGTACGACCCGGACGCGCCGGAATGGGCCGGCGAGGACGACGACGAGGCCGATGAGCCCTACGAGAGGTACGCGGACTACGCGGAGGCCGACGACGGGGACGACGACGGCGACGACGGGGAGCGCGAGGACGCGTACGACGCGTACGTCGAGGACGACGAGGACGACGAGGACGGTGCTGTCCACGACTCCGACCTGTACGGCGCGGACGGGGACGGGGACGAGGACGAGGGGCGCGGCGAGGGCGCCGGGGCGGGTGCCGGTGCGCCGGTCAGGGCGGCCCGCGGATAGCGGCACGGCGCCCCGCGGCCGGGGACGCGGCCGGATACCTGGCCTGATGGGCGGCGACCGGATACCCGGCCCGGTCGGCGGTGGCCGGATGCCTGGCCCTATGAGGGGCGGGTGGGTCCGTCCGCGAACCCGGGGGGCGTCCAGCCCCGGAAATTGTCCAGCCCCGGACGGAACCACCGTCCGGGGTTTCTTCGTCTCATGGGGCACCCGGACCGATCTGCGCCGCCCGTGTACGCGTGTCGCGCGGACGTGGTGTGGCCCACACCTTCGAGGCGTGTGGAACGGGTCCCACCGGTCGTAGCGTTGAAGTCGGTTGACGGGGAAACTCGGGGTTCTGGGGAATCGGCAGCGATGGAGAAGCGTGTGATGACGTACAGCAAGCGGCGCCGGGGCCTGACGGTCGCGTCCGCTCTGCTCGGCGGTGTTCTGGTGCTCTCGGCGTGTTCGGGCGGCGGTGACGACAACGCGTCCGGCGACGGCGGCAAGGACTCCTCGCAGGCGAAGGTCGACGAGGCGGCGGCCAAGAAGACCTCCGAGGCCCAGATCAAGATCACGCCCAAGGACGGTTCGGCCAACGCCTCCATCAACAACTCCGCCGTCACCGTGAGCAAGGGCACGCTCACGGAGGTCATCCTGACGACCGCGGAGGGCGCGGCGGTCAAGGGCGAGATATCCGCGGACAAGACGAGCTGGAAGCCCGGCGCCCAGCTCGAACGCTCCACCGGCTACAAGATCCGGGTGACGGCCGAGGACTCCGAGGGCCGCGCGGCCCACGAGAACGCCTCGTTCACCACGGTCTCCCCGGACAACAGCTTCATCGGCAGCTTCACGCCCGAGGACGGCTCCAAGGTCGGCGTGGGCATGCCGGTCTCGATCAACTTCGACAAGGCGATCAGCAACAAGGCCGAGGTCCAGAAGGGCATCACGGTCAGCACGACCGGCGGCCAGGAGGTCGCCTGCCACTGGTTCAACGACAACCGCATGGACTGCCGCCCCGACGACTACTGGAAGGAGAACTCCACCGTCACGCTGAAGCTGGAACTCGACGGTGTCGAGGGTGCCGACGGGGTCTTCGGCGTCCAGCAGAAGACGGTCTCCTTCACGATCGGCCGCAACCAGGTCTCGTACGTCGACGCCAAGTCCAAGCAGATGAAGGTCACCCAGGACGGCAAGACCGTCAAGACCATCCCGATCTCGGCGGGCGCCCCCGAGACCAAGACCTACGAGGGTCAGATGGTGATCTCCGAGAAGTTCAAGGAGACCCGGATGAACGGCGCGACGGTCGGCTTCACCGACGACGACGGCAAGGGCGAGTACGACATCAAGGACGTGCCGCACGCCATGCGGCTGTCGACCTCCGGCACCTTCATCCACGGCAACTACTGGGGCGCGAAGTCCATCTTCGGCAGCGTGAACACCAGCCACGGCTGTGTGGGCCTGTCGGACACCAAGGGCGCCAACGACTCCGGAACGCCGGGCGCCTGGTTCTACGACAGTTCGATGATCGGCGATGTCGTGGTGGTCCAGAACACCGGTGACAAGACCATCGCCCCGGACAACGGCCTCAACGGCTGGAACATGGACTGGGCGCAGTGGAAGGCGGGTTCGGCGATCTGACGCCGGATCACCTGAACGCCGTGGCCGTGGCCGTATCACTTGGCCATAGCCGTATCGCTTGGCCGTAGCCGTATCGCTTGGCCGTAGCCGTATCGCTTGGCCGTAGCCGTACCGAGTGCCGCTCCCGTCCCCGGGGGCGGCACTCGTCTTTTCGGTCACCCGCGGCGCCACCTGCGGCGCTTCTCATTGTCCTTTTATCCCGGCCTTATGCCGCCATCACGTGGCGTCCCTAGGTTGCGGCACATGTTCTTCACCTATCTGAGGCGCGAACTGCGCCGCCGCCGGAAGGCGGCCCTCGTCGTCGCCTCCGGGCTGGCGCTGGGTATCGCGCTGGTCATCGTGGTCAACTCCGTGTCGTCCGGCATGGGGAAGGCCCAGGACACGGTGCTCGAATCGCTCTACGGGCTCGGCACCGACATGACGGTCACCAAGGCTGCCGAAGAGAACGCGGACGGCGCCGGGGAGCGACCGCGTTTCCGGTTCGACGCCCAGGAGGGCGACGCCGAGGAGGAGCAGAGCAGCGACCGTGTGCTGGTGCAGGGCATGCAGACGCTCGCCGATTCGACCGTGGGCGAGGTCGGCGGCCAGAAGGGCGTCTCGGACGCCGTCGGCGGGCTGAGCCTTCAGGTCATCAAGGTCAGCGGGGAGTTCACCCCGGGCGAGTTCCAGCAGGAGGAGGGCGGTCGGGAGGCCGCGCCGGGCGGCGAGGGCCCGCAGGGCCGGGTCGAGGGCGGCGGCGCCGACTTCGACGTCAACAGCTACTCCGTCTACGGCACCGATGTCACCCAGCCCGACCTCGGCCCGCTCACCACGTCGGAGATCACCAGCGGGCGTTCCTTCGAGACCTCGGAGACCGACGCCAAGGTGATGGTCGCCGATTCGGCGTACGCGAAGGAGAAGGACCTCAAGGTCGGCTCCGACGTCACCGTCAAGGACGTGGAGTACGAGGTCGTGGGCATCGCCACGGCCGACAGCGGGGACGCGGCGGCGGATCTCTACATCCCGCTGGAGCAGGCTCAGACGCTCGGTGACGTCAAGGGCAAGGTCACCACGATCTACGTCCAGGCGACCGACTCCCAGCAGATCGACTCCGTGAAGTCGGCGATCCAGAAGAACGTCCCCGACACCACCGTGACGACCTCCGCGGATCTCGCCGACACCGTCTCGGGCTCGCTGTCCACGGCCGCCGACCTGGCGACCAAGGTCGGCAAGTGGCTGTCCATCGCGGTGCTGATCGCGGCGTTCCTGGTGGCCGGGCTGCTGACGTCGTCCGCGGTGTCGCGGCGGGTGCGGGAGTTCGGCACCCTCAAGGCGCTGGGCTGGAAGTCGGGCCGGGTGACCCGGCAGGTGGTCGGCGAGGCCGTCGTCAACGGACTGGTCGGCGGTGCGCTGGGCATCGCGGTCGGAGTGGCGGGCGCGTACCTCGTCACCGCGATCAGCCCCACGCTCCAGGCCCAGTTGGGCGCCGGTGGGGGCGCCGCCCCGGCCGGCGGACCCGGTGGCGGTCCCGGAGGCGGTGGCGGTGGCGTGATGATCGGCGGCCCCGGCCAGGACGCCGCCCGCACCCTCGATGTCGCCCTCACCGCACCGGTGTCCGTCACCACGATCGCCCTGGCGGTGGGTCTCGCGATCGCGGGCGGCCTGATAGCAGGCGCCTTCGGAGGCTGGCGAGCCAGCCGCCTACGCCCAGCAGACGCCCTACGCCGAGTCGAATAACCAACCCCCTAAACGGGCCCCTAAAGGGACGCGGGCATCCCGACGACCGCCCACGACAACCCCCTAAAGGGGCGCGGGGAACTGCGCAAAAACCCCCACCCACCGCCACCGTGCCGACAACCGAAACCCAACACCCCCCACCCCCACCCCCCGTCACCTCTCCACGCCCCGCAGGGCCACGCAGGGCCACGCCCCCACCCCCAAAATCCAGGAGCACCCCATGTACGAACTAAGGGCAGTGACCAAGCGCTACCGCCGCGGCAAGGAGACCATCGACGCCCTCGACGGCATCGACCTCACCATCCCCGACGGCGACCGCCTCGTCATCCAGGGCCCCACCGGCGGCGGAAAGTCCACCCTGCTCCAGATGCTCGGGGGTCTCGACCGCCCCACCTCCGGCGCGGTCGTCCTGGACGGCACCGATCTCGCCCGCCTGCCCGAGGCCCGCCTCACCCGGGTCCGCAGCGAGAGCATCGGCTTCGTCTTCCAGAGCTTCAACCTCATCCCCACCCTCAGCGCCCAGGAGAACGTGGAGACCGCTCTCGTCCCGCTCGGCCTGAAGTCCGGGGCACGGGCGAAACGCGCCGCCGAGGCACTGGACTCGGTCGGCCTGGGCGAACGCCGCGGACATCTGCCCGGCGAGATGTCCGGCGGACAGCAGCAGCGCGTGGCGATCGCGCGGGCCCTGGTCAAGAACCCCAAGGTGCTGCTGGCCGACGAGCCCACCGGCAACCTGGACGAGTCCATGCGCGACGAGATCATGGACGTACTGGAGACCATGTGGAAGGAGTTGGGGCTGACCTTCATCATGGTCACCCACGACTCCGCGATCGCCCGCAAGGCCCCGCGCCTGGCGACCATCCGCAAGGGCCGCATCACGGTCCGGGAGAACGCCGGCGCCTGAGCGCCCGACTCCCCGTCCCCGGCACCACCACTGTTACCGGCACCGCCACCGCCACAGGCACGGATCAGCCACAACTCACCCATTGCAAAGGCGACTTATAGCGAACTCGTAACAGACGACACTATTGAGTGACGTGATCACCCCCCGGCATACTGCGAGGTCCGGGGGGTGTACGCGCATCTGTACGAGACCACCCCCGGCCGGGTGACCCCATCGGTGCCCGGTACCTCGTCTCCAGGGGGAGTTTTGCGCAGACAAGTGAAAAGAGCGGGCTCGGCGACTGTCGCCGCGGCTGCTGCAGTGGCCCTCGCCGCGGGTCTGACCAGCCCGGCGTCCGCGACGGCCGAACAGAGCCGGAGCGCCGCCGGCGCCACGGGTTCCGCGAGTGCGGCGGGCTCCGTGGTCAAGAACCGGATCACGCTGATCACCGGTGACCGCGTGCTGGTGGACGGCAAGGGCCGGGTCGTCGGCCTGGAGCCCGCCAAGGGCCGGGAGAAGATACCCGTCCAGGTCCGGCAGATCGACGGCCGTGTCTACGCGGTCCCCGCGGACGCGTCCCGGCTGATCGAGAGCGGCAAGCTCGACCGGCGGCTGTTCGACATCACCGAGCTGAACAAGTCGGCGACCCGCAAGGCCCAGAAGAACGGGCTGAAGGTCATCGTCGGCTACCGGGGCGCCGCCTCCGCCACCAAGGAGGACGTGCGGGACGCGAGCACCGTGCGCCGCACCCTGAAGGCCCTCAACGCCCAGGCGGTGCAGGCCCCGAAGGACGACACCGCCGGACTCTGGGACGCGCTCACCAACGGCGACAGCACCGCCTCCGGTATCGCCCACGTCTGGCTCGACGGGGTCCGCAAGGTCACCCTCGACAAGTCCGTGCCGCAGATCGGCGCCCCCAAGGCGTGGGAGCGCAGCTACGACGGTGAAGGTGTCACCATCGCCGTCCTGGACACCGGTGTGGACACCACCCACCCCGACCTGAAGGACCAGGTCTCCGCGTCCAAGAACTTCACGGACGCCGCCGGCACCGACGACAAGTTCGGCCACGGCACCCATGTCGCCTCCATCGCGGCCGGCACCGGCGCCAAGTCCGGCGGCAAGCTCAAGGGTGTCGCGCCCAAGGCGAAGGTCCTGAACGGCAAGGTCCTCAACGACAGCGGCTTCGGCGACGACTCCGGCATCCTCGCCGGTATGGAGTGGGCGGCCGAACAGAACGCCGACATCGTCAACATGAGCCTCGGCGGCACCGACGGTCCGGAGATCGACCCGCTGGAAGCGGCCGTGAACCGGCTCACCGCCGAGAAGGGCGTCCTGTTCGCCATCGCGGCGGGCAACGACGGCCCCGGCGCGGAGACCGTCGGCTCGCCGGGCAGCGCGGAGGCCGCGCTCACCGTCGGCGCCGTGGACGACGCCGACAAGCTCGCCGAGTTCTCCAGCACCGGCCCGCGCGTCGGCGACGGCGGCCTCAAGCCGGACGTCACCGCGCCCGGCGTCGCGATCACCGCCGCCTCCGCCAAGGGCAGCCTCATCGCCGGCGAGGTCGGCGAGAACCCGCCCGGCTATCTGACGATCGACGGTACGTCGATGGCGACCCCGCATGTCGCCGGCGCCGCCGCCATCCTCAAGGAGCAGCACCCCGACTGGACGGCCGCCCAGCTCAAGGGCGCACTCACCGCCTCCACCAAGGGCGGCGCCTACACGGCGTTCCAGCAGGGCTCGGGCCGTATCCAGGTGGACAAGGCGATCGACCAGACCGTGGTCGCCGAGCCGGCCTCGGTGAGCTTCGGCACCCAGCAGTGGCCGCACACCGACGACACCCCGGTCACCAAGAAGGTGACGTACCGCAACCTCGGCACCAAGGACATCACGCTGTCCCTGTCGGCCAAGGGCGTCAACCCGAAGGGCCAGGCCGCCCCGGCCGGCTTCTTCACCCTCGCCGCCGACAAGGTGACCGTCCCGGCGGGCGGCACCGCCTCCGTCGACGTCACCGCCGACACCCGGATCGGCGGCACCGTGGACGGTGCCTACTCCGCGTTCGTCACGGCGACGGACGGTGCGCAGAGCGTACGCACGGCCGCCGCGGTCAACCGCGAGGTGGAGTCGTACGACCTCACCATCAAGCACCTCGACCGGGACGGCAAGGACACCACGAACTACGGCACCAGCCTCGTGGGCGTGGCCGGTCTCGCCGACGGGCAGTGGCTTTCGCCCCACGACGAGAACTCCGGCACCGTCACGGTCCGGGTCCCCAAGGGCACCTACGTCCTCGACTCCGCGATGTGGGTCGACGCGCAGGACTTCACCAAGGGCGCCGACTGGGTGGCCCAGCCGAAGCTGGACGTCACCAGCAACACCACGGTCACCGTGGACGCCAGGACCACCAAGCCGATCTCCGTGAGCGTCCCGGACAGCGCGGCCACGTCCGAGTTCGCCTCGCCGTCCTACAGCGTCGACACGCCCACCGGCTCCAGCGGTTTCGGCTGGTGGCTGGACTCGTACAAGGGCTTCCGCAGCGCCCACCTCGGCCCGCAGATCACCGACGGCTCGCTGTACCAGCAGTGGGACGCGCACTGGGTCAGCGGCACGGGCAAGCAGTACTCCACCACCGCGGGCGGGGAGACCAAGAAGCTCGCCACCGGCTACACCAAGAACTACAAGCTCGATGACCTCGCCGCCGTGAAGGTCGCCGCGGGTGCCGCCGCGGCGGGCAAGACGGGCTCGCTCTCGGCCGTCGGCTGGCCGAAGGGCTCCTGGATGGCCTCCGCCATCGCCCCGGAGCTGAAGCTGCCCGCCGACCGGCTGCTGTACCTGTCCGCGCAGGACGGGGTGAAGTGGGACCTCGGCTTCTCGCAGTACGGAGGGGTCGACGAGTACGGCTTCCCCGTGCTGGAGTCCGACTACACGGTCGACCAGGGCGTCACGTTCAAGGCCGGCACGTCCTACTCCAGGACCGTCCACCGTGCCGTCTTCGGACCGACCCTGACCAGCGGCTTCGGTCTGTACCGCGACGGCAACGAACTCAGCGGCGTCATCCCGCTGTTCGCCGACTCGCAGCGCAACGCGGGGCTGTCCGACCTCACCTCGGTCGACACGACCCTGTACCGCAACGGCACCAAGGTCGGCTCGAACAAGGACCCGCTGGTGGGCGAGGGAGTCTTCAAGGTCCCGTCCGCCGACGCCGAGTACCGTCTGACCACCTCGGTCAAGCGGAGCGTCAAGGTCGCCGCCGCGTCCACCCGGATCGACGCGAGCTGGACCTTCCGGTCCAAGAAGACCGGCGCCGAGACCCTGCTCCCGGCCTCCACGGTCCGCTTCGACGCCAACACCGACCTCAGCAGCAAGGTGACGGCCGGCCGCAATGCCACCGTCCCGGTCGTGGTCGAGGGCGCCGCCAAGGGCAGCAACCTCAAGTCGCTCTCGGTGTACGTGTCGTACGACTACGGCCAGACCTGGAAGAAGCTCAAGGTCAAGAACGGCAAGGTCACCGTCAAGAACCCGGCCAAGGGCAAGGCGATCTCGTACCACGCGAAGATCACCGACAAGAAGAACAACAAGTCGACGATCTCGATCTACAACGCGTACTACGGGAAGTAGTCATCGCGAGTCGCCGAACAGCTTGAACAGCTTGAACATCTTGAACAGGTTGAACGGTTCTTGAGTGGCTCTGAACAGCTCTTGAACAGATAGAGGCCGAGCGCCGCGGTGGAGTGGACCGCGGCGCTCGGTCATGTCCAGGACCCGGACCTGTGCTCAGCCGTGACCGGGCAGCCCGGGCAGACCGGGGGAGCTGGAGGAGCCGGGCGGGCCGGGCGGGCCGGACACGGAGGAGGCGCCACCGCGTACCGCGTCCGTGCCCCAGCTCGCCAGCAGCCGCAGGGCCTCCGCCGAGCGGGAACCCGGCTCCGCGTGATAGGTCACCAGGCCCTGCTCGCCGTCGCCGGCCGGCCGGAAGGACTCGAACTGCAACTCCAGCTCACCGACGAGCGGGTGCCGCAGCCGCTTGACCCCGTACGTCTTCTCCCGCACGTCATGGGTGGCCCACAGCCGCCGGAAGTCCTCGCTCTTCACGGACAGTTCGCCCACCAGCGCCGACAGCCGCTGATCGTCGGGATAGCAGCCCGCGTCCATCCGGAGCTGGCAGACGATGTCGATCGCCTTCTGCTCCCAGTCCACGAACAGCTCCTGGTACTCGGGCAGCAGGAACGCCATCCGCGCCCAGTTCCGCTCCCGCTCCGGCAGCTCGCCCCAGTCGCCGAAGAGCGCCGCCGCCATCCGGTTCCACACCAGGATGTCCGAGCGCCGCCCGACGATGTACGCCGGGACACCGTCGAAGGTGTCGATCAGCTGCCGCAGCGCGGGCCGCACCTGCTGACGGCCACCCCGCGCCGCGGCCCGCTTCTTGTGCTGCTTGGGCTTGGCCAGATGCGTCAGATGCGCGTGCTCCGCGTCCGACAGCCGCAGCGCCCGTGCGATCGAGTCCAGCACCTCCGCCGAGACATTGCGCCCGTTGCCCTGTTCCAGCCGGGTGTAGTACGCCACCGAGACCCCCGCGAGCTGCGCCAGCTCCTCGCGCCGCAGCCCCGGCACCCGCCGGTGCCGCCCGAAGTCCGGCAGCCCCACGTCCCCCGGCTTCAGCCGGGCCCGCCGGGTCCGCAGGAACTCGCTCAGCTCGGCCCGCCGGTCCAGCCCGGCGCCACGGACGGCTCCGACCGGCCCCGCGGCACCGGATGCACCGGATGTACCAGACATACCGGATGCATCGGCCGGTTCATCCGGTACGTCCGGTACATCTGACATGCCCCGTCCGTCCATCGTGTCCATACCCCCAGTATTCATGGTCCTGCGCACCGCAGCCTGTCCCCGCCAGTGGTAGGCACAGCAGTCGTACGCAAAGCGGTGACCTGGGTGAACGCGGGACACAGGCGCATCGTGGGGGGTGTGCCCGGCGTCGAAGAGCCGGGTGCGGACGAGCCTCATCGCTAGGAGAACCCGGCATGACCACCGTTGCCGCATACGCCGCCCCCGCCCCCAAGGCTCCCCTGGAGCGCACCACCATCGAGCGTCGCGCGGTCCGCGAACACGACGTGCTCATCGACATCAAGTTCGTCGGTATCTGCCACTCCGACATCCACCAGGTCCAGGAGGGCTGGGGCGAGGCGATCTTCCCGATGGTCCCCGGCCACGAGATCGCCGGCGTCGTCGCCGAGGTGGGATCCGCGGTGACGAAGTTCGCCGTCGGCGACCGCGTCGGGGTCGGCTGCATGGTCGACTCCTGCCGCACCTGCGCGAACTGCCAGGCCGGTCTGGAGCAGTACTGCACCGGCGGGAACGTGATGACCTACAACGGCGTCGACAAGGACGGCGAGATCACCTACGGCGGCTACTCGCAGAACATCGTCGTGGACGAGAACTTCGTCCTCCGCATCCCCGAGGGCATCGACCTCGACGAGGCGGCGCCGCTGCTGTGCGCGGGCATCACCACCTACTCCCCGCTGCGGCACTGGAACGCCGGCCCCGGCAAGAAGGTCGCGGTGGTCGGTCTGGGCGGCCTCGGCCACATGGCCGTCAAGCTCGCCCACGCCCTCGGGGCCGAGGTCACCGTACTGTCGCAGTCCCTGCGCAAGCAGGCGGACGGCCTGAAGCTGGGCGCCGGGCACTACTACGCCACCAGCGACCCGAAGACCTTCGAGGACCTGGCCGGCAGCTTCGACCTGATCGTCTCGACGGTGTCGGCGCCGCTGGACTTCGACGCCTACCTCTCCCTGCTGCGCACCGACGGGGCCCTGGTCAACGTGGGCGCCCCCGAGGAGCCGATCTCCCTCAACCTCTTCTCGGTCCTCGCCCACCGCAAGACCCTCGCCGGCTCCATGATCGGCGGCATCGCGGAGACCCAGGAGATGCTCGACTTCTGCGCCGCTCACGGGGTAGGCGCCGAGATCGAGGTGATCGGCGCGGAGCAGATCAACGAGGCGTACGACCGGGTGCTCGCCAGTGACGTCCGCTACCGCTTCGTGATCGACACGGCCACGATCTGAGGGGGTCCCGGGGGATGCCGGGAGCACGGCGCCCACCGCCCCGAAGGAGGCTCACGGCATGACCGTCCAGCTGAACCACACCATCGTCTCGGCCCATGACAAGCACGCCTCGGCCCGCTTCCTCGCCGACCTTCTCGGCCTGGACGTCAGCCCGGAGTACGGCCCGTTCGTCCCGGTGGAGATACCCAACGGGGTGTCGCTGGACTATGCCGACGCCGACGGGGACATCACCCCGCAGCACTACGCCTTCCTGGTCACGGAGGACGAGTTCGACGCGGTCTTCGCCCGGATCCAGCGGGCGGGACTGACGTACTGGGCCGACCCGCACCACACCCGCGAGGGCGAGATCAACCGCAACGACGGGGGCCGCGGGGCGTACTTCGACGACCCGAACGGCCATGTCCTGGAGATCCTGACCAGGCCGTACGGCAGCGGAGGCTGAGCGCGCGGGTCTCCTCAGAGCTGCGTACCGAACACTTGGGTCCACCACGGCCCGCCCGAGCCCTCGTGCACGCCGAGGCCCATCTCCTTCACGGAGCAGTTGAGGATGTTCGCACGATGGCCGGGGCTGTTCATCCACCCGTCCATGACCGCCGCCGCGCTCTGCTGACCGCGCGCGATGTTCTCCGCGTAGGTGCTCCAGCGGTAGCCGGCCGCGGTCATACGGTCGCCCGGGTCGGCGCCGTCCGGGTTGGTGTGGTCGAAGAAGTCCCGCGCGGCCATGTCCGCGGAGTGCCGCTGCGCGGCGGTGGCCAGCGTGCCGTTCTGCCGTACCGGCGAGCACCCCGCCTCGGCCCGCTCGGCGTTCACCAGTTCCAGCACCTGCCCCGCGAACGACGACGGCGGCGCCTGCGTGGGCGCCGGGGGAGGGGCGGGACGTACGGGCTTCCTGCTCGGCTCGGGCTTCGCCGCCGGCCGCTTGCTGCTGGCGGAGGGCTTGGGCTTCTTGGACGCCGAGGCCGACGGTGAGGCGGAGGACCGCGACGGCGAGGGGCTCGCCGAGGCCGTCGCGCTCGTGGACGAGGGCTTCGGCGCGGTGAGGGCGGCGGTCGCGCCGGCGTCCTCCCGGGCCGCCTGTGTCCTCCGGTCCTCGCCGTCCTCCGGCAGCAGCAGCGCGATGCCGCCGGCCCCGACCACGAGCGCGGCCACCGCCACCACGGCGGCCCGGCGCCGCCGCTGCTGACGGCGCCGGTCCGCGCGCTGCCGCACCCGGCCGTGGGCGGACACGGCGCCGATCTCGGTCGTAGTCCCGGAGTACGCCCCGGTGTCGTAGGCCCCGCTGTCGTAGGCCGATGTGTCGTAGGCCCCTGTGCCGTGGGCGCCCGGGTCGGGGGTTTCTGTCCCGTACGCTCCCGTCTCGTACGTTCCCGTCTCGTACGTTCCCGTCCCGTACGTCCCTTCCGGGCCCGTGCTCCGGGCGGCGGCGAGGGCGACGTACGTCTCCGGCGTCTGGGCGGCCATCGCCGCCCCCAGCGGCACCAGCGCCAGCCCGACCAGCAGCCCCTCGGCCGGTGCCAGCCCGCTGCCGAGCCCGCCGCACACCGTGCACTCACGCGTGTGCCGCACCAGCCGTTTGCGCCACAGCGGGGAGGGCGCCCCGTCCCAGTGCGCGACCGTGTCCGTCAGCAGCACGCACCGGGGGGTGGCGGCCAGTGCCCGCACCACCACGCGCGCGGCCTCCAGCTGCCCCTTCATCCGCTGCACCCGTACCGCGGTGTGCTGCGGGGACAGTTCCAGGGCGGTGGCGACCTCGGCCCGGCTGAGCTGCCCCGCCGCCTCCAGCCACCACAGCGACAGCAGCGCCCGATCGTCCTCGTCCAGCCAGCGGCTCGCCTCGGCGACCTCACGCCGCTGCCCCGACAGCCCGAGCCGGAGAATCGCCAGGTCGACGAAGTCCGACCCCGGGTCGGGCAGATCCCGTACCTCGTGCGGGGCCCCGTCGACCAGCGGCGCGACACGGCGGTCGCGCACATGGTCCCGTATTCGGTTCATCGTGATGGCGACGAGCCAGGACCGGAACCGCTCCGGGTCGCGCAGCGAACCGAGCGAGTTCAGCGCCCGGATCATCGTCTCCTGGACGACGTCGTCGACGTCGGCGTGCCCGTTGAGGGCCCGGCCGACGATGTTGTACACCAGGGGTAGATAGCGTGCGACAAGCTCCTGCCGAGCCCGCTGATCCCCGTGCTGGGCCGCGCTGACCAGCGCCGCCTCACCGTCGTCCCGCCTCACGCTCTCTCCCTCGGTCGTCGCCCGACGCCTGCGGACGTCCGCCGGTCGTCTGCCGGGTCGTCTGCCGGCACAGGGGAGACCTCGGGCCGGCGGGGGCGATAACAGAATTCTGAGTACGGGAGCGTACGGGTGTTCGGGGCGGGGCAGAGGAACTAATCGGACGAGACGGACGTGAGGGATCCCACGTGGGGTCCGGTGAGTCGATCGGGGTCATTCCACGTCGATGCCGTGATCCCTGATGAGCGGTTCGAGCCCCTCGGTGTACCCCTTGCCGCCGATGACGAAGTCCCAGTCCCCGCCGTCCCTGCGCCGGAACGAGCCGAGCACCAGCGCGGTCTCACCGGCCCGTCCGTCGGAGACCTCCAGCCGCCCCAGTTCGGTGGCCGAGGCGTCCAGCAGCCGGATCCGGGCGTCGGTGAACCCGGAGAGATCGGCCCCCGGATTCACCTCCGGATCGACGGCGGCGACGAGCACCAGCCGGTCGGCCGTCGCCGGCAGGGCGTCGAAGCCGACCTGGAGCGCGGCCTTGTCGGGAGGCGGGGCGGGCACGGCGCGCACGGCGCCGTCGGGGGTGCGGGGGTTGTTGAAGAAGACGAAGTGATCGTCGCTGAGGACGCGGTTGCCCCGGCAGACGAGTGCGCAGACGTCCAGGGCGACGCGGCCGGACCAGGAGAGACCGAGGACGTTGTGGTCCGAGCCGGAGCCGGAGCCGGAGCCGGAGCCGGGGTCGGAGCCGGGGTCGGAGCCGGAACTGGAGCCGGGGTCGGTGCCGGATGACGCTGTGGGTGTGGGTGTGGGTGTGGGTGTGGGTGTGGGTGTGGGTGCGGGTGCTGGGGATGGCGATGGTGATGGTGATGGCGCCGGTGTGGCGGTGGCCGATCGTGAACCGGGGTCTCCGAGCCGTCCCCGAAGCCCGTGCCGATGCAGCAGATCGACCAACTCACCCCCGGTGATCAGCTCCAGCGGCTTCCCGCGCACGAACGCGTGGGAGCCCGGCCCGAAGCGGGAGGTGGTGACGAGGACCCCTTTGTTGGCACCGGCGTCCTGGACGGTCCCGTACAGATCGCGTACGGCGGTCGGCGGCACGGTCCCCCGGTACCGCTTCACCTGGACCACGATCTTCCCGCCCCGAATCGGCGTGGGGTCCAGCGCGTCGACGTCGACCCCGCCGTCATTGGAGCGCTGGGTGGTGACGGCGTGCATCCCCATGGCCCGGAACAGTTCGGCGACCAGTTCCTCGAAGGCGACGGGATCCATGGCGTACAGATCGGGTTCGTCGCCCGTAGCGCCCGGTTGCCCGCCCGGGTGCTGCCCGGCACGGGGAACGCTCACGGCGTCGGGCCGCACCCCGGCCCTGACGGCGGTCAACTGATCCGGGCGGGAGCTGAGTTGACCGCGCAGGGCCTCGGTGAGACAGCTGACCGCGTCGACCTGTTCGAGATGGAGCCCGGCGAAGTCGGAACGGTGGGCCAGGACGGTGGCGAGCACACTCCGCCCGGGCCGCCCGGTGGCGGGGTGGCGGTCGTCCACGAACCCGTTGACCACGACCGATCCCAGGGCCTCGTGCTCATCGGCGGAGTAGAGCCGATGCAGCACCAGCAGCACACACTGCGCCAGCACCTCCCGGTACAGGGCCCGGCGCCGCCCCACGGGCATGGCCGTCTCCTTCAGCCGCCCCTCGGAGACGACGTACCGGACGGACTTCGCCTCCGGCACGACGGAGAAGGCGGGAAGCTCCCAGTCGAGCACGAGTTGCCGCGCGGCGGGGTCGTAGGCGGCGGTGACGTCCCGGGGGAACCCCTCGCCCCAGCCGCTGAAGGAGTAGAGCACCGCGGAGAAGAAGTCGACGACGCTCTCGGCGTCCCCCCGCCGCACCCCGTCGACCACACTTCTGACCTGCTCGTTGTGGCGTACCACCTCGGCCCGGAGGGCGCCGGTGCGCCGGTCGTACTCCTGCCGCAGCGCGGCGAGTTGCCGCTGGCGCTGCTCCTCGGCGGCCTGTGCGGCGTACCAGTCCCGCTCGAAGCGGGCCCGTGCCTCGGCCTCCGCCTGCGCCCGTCGGCCGGCCGTCCACCCGCCCTGCGCCTGATAGTGCCCCGGCTCCGGCATCGGCACGGGCCACCCGAGCGCCCCCGGGTCGAAGGGGGGCACGTCCGCGTCCCCGCGTATCAGCGAGGTGATGTCGAACGCCGGGGCCCGGCACCCGTCCGCGAGCAGCCCCCGCAGCTCATCGACCCGGGCCTCCAACTCCGCCGTGAGCCGGGTGGCTTCGGCCTGCCCCGCCTCACGCTGCCCCCGCGCCGCCTGCGCCTGATGGGCCCGCGCCAGTCGTATCTCCTCGCGCTGCCGCCGTGCCTCCGCCTCCCTGAGCCGCTGCTGCTGCCGCTGCACCTCGGCCCACATCCCCACCAATCCCCCGCCATGCCGCCCCATCAGCCCCAGCCCCTCCCCAGCCGACACCGACTCTAACGACCCCTCACCTCCCAGCACATACAGTCCCCGAACCCCACCCGAAGCGAACTCCCGGGCGGGGCGGGTCGGGACGGGGTCGGGCGGGGTCGGTCGGGGACTCCGGGGCGTGGAGGCGGGACGGAGTCCGCCGGGTGGTGTCAGCCGGGTGGTGTCAGCCCTCGGTCTTCGCCACTCCGATCGGGCAGGACACTCCCGTGCCGCCGATGCCGCAGTAGCCCGCCGGGTTCTTGTCGAGGTACTGCTGGTGGTAGGACTCGGCCGGGTAGAAGGTGCGGTCCTGGGCCGGGAGGATCTCCGTGCTGATCGGGCCGTAGCCCGAGCCGGTGAGGACCTTCTGGTAGGAGTCGCGGGAGGATTCGGCCGCCGCGGCCTGGGCGGGGGAGTGGGTGTAGATCGCGGAGCGGTACTGCGTGCCCACGTCATTGCCCTGGCGGAAGCCCTGCGTGGGGTCGTGGGACTCCCAGAAGACCTTCAGCAGGGTCTCGTACGAGATCTTCTCCGGGTCGTAGACCACCCGGACCGCTTCCGTGTGACCGGTCCGGCCCGAGCAGACCTCGTCGTAGGTCGGGTTCTGCGTGTACCCGCCCTGATAGCCGACCAGCGTGGTGTACACACCCGCCGGGAGCTGCCAGAACGTGCGCTCGGCACCCCAGAAGCAGCCCAGTCCGAAGTCCGCCACCTCCAGGCCCTCGGGATACGGGCCGAGGAGCGGGGTGCCGAGGACCGTGTGCCGGTCGGGGACCGAGAAGGACGGCTCCGGGCGCCCGCGCAGAGCCTGCTCAGGGGTCGGGAGCTGGGGGGTTCGGCTGTGCAGGAACATGCGGTCGTCTCCTATCCGGGGATCGATCGGTACAACGCGTGGCGTTCCCTCGGAATTCCGTCCGGCGGACCCCCGGAAGTGCCGGTCGATGCGGCGGCGCGGTCGTGCCGGTGCCGATGCCCCGGTCGTCGTGCCGGTGCCGGCGCCCCGGTCGTGCCGGTGCCGGTGCCGGGGTCCTGGCGGTGTCGTGGCGGTGTCGTTGCGGTGTCGTGCCGGTGGCGGTGCCGGATCAGTGCGGGAGCGTCGCCGGACTGCCCCCGTTCGCCTCGTAGCCCGCGACCGCCAGCGCCCGGTAGACCGCGAACTCCGCCGCCGGGTCCTGCGACAGCGTCCACGGCAGGGCACCGACATGACCGTCGACCCGTACGAGCTGGTCCATGGCCTCCGCCCAGCGCTCCGAGCGGACCAGGAAGAACACCAGCAGATGCCGCACGTGCGCCAGCATCGGATCGTCCGCGCGCGCGGAGTGCACCGCGTGCAGGGCGCCGTGGACCGCCTTGGTCACCACCTCGCTCTGGTAGAAACTCGCCACGAGGTTGACCTCGGGCAGATGCTCGAACACCGCGAACAGCGGCATCGCCGCCAGCAGCGAACCCCGTGGTGCCCGCGCCGCCGCGGCCTCGGCGAACTCGTACGCCAGCGCCCGCGAGCCGTGCCACTTCTCGCACCAGTAGTGCAGGGCCGCCAGATGCGCGCCCATGTGGTTCGGCGCCCGGTCCAGGATCTTCAGCCAGAGCTGCTCGAACTCCTCACGCGGATAGCCGAGCCCCCGCGCCACCGACAATTGCACGATGTACGGGATCGGGTCCCCGGGCGCCAGCAGCGCCGCCTCGCCGCACGCCGCTCTGGCCTCCTCCATGATGATCCGGAACTCGTCCGTCCCCGGCGTCGCCGTCCGCCACGCCTGCTGCACCAGGAACTCGGCCTGCACCGCGGCCCCGCCCGCGTCCTTCGGCTGCTCTGCGCGCCACACCCGCAACCACTGCCCGCCGGGCGACTCGCCCACCCCGCCGGGCCGCTGCTGCAACTCCAGCGACGCCGCGCCCGCGAACGCCTGCACCCGCTGCCAGCGCGTCTCGCCCTCCGCGGCCGTGCCCGCGAGCAGCTGGGAGGCCGCGCGATGGTCCTGCGAACGCTGCACCACGTCCAGGACGTCCAGCAGGTCCTGGTCGGGGCCGGGCATCCGGATGTCCAGCTCCTCCTGGCGCACGAAGCCGTACGTCGCGGGGTCGGCCGCGTCCGGGTGCCCGGGCGCGACCAGCTCTATGCCGCGTCGCCTGCGCCAGACGAGCGGACCCAGCACGAAGCCCATCATGAGCAGCGCCATCAGGACCCAGAGAATCTCCATGCCTCAAGCGAACCAGACCGCGCCGACAATTGGCCAACCTGGGCTCCGGCCCTGTGGATAACTTCCCGCCGGCCCTCCCCGCGCACCCCTACCGTCTCCAGCCATGGTCCCCTCGCCCGCCGACACCCGCCCCCCGCTCGGACTACGCTCAGGGGCCATGAGCGACAGGCATTTCAGTCAGCACTTCGAGACCCTCGCGATCCACGCGGGCAACACCGCCGATCCCCTGACCGGGGCGGTCGTCCCGCCGATCTACCAGGTGTCCACCTACAAGCAGGACGGTGTCGGCGGGCTGCGCGGCGGATACGAGTACAGCCGCAGCGCCAATCCCACGCGCACCGCGCTGGAGGAGAACCTCGCGGCCCTGGAGGGCGGACGCCGCGGGCTCGCCTTCGCGTCCGGGCTCGCGGCGGAGGACTGCCTGCTGCGCACCCTGCTCAGCCCCGGCGACCACGTGGTCATCCCGAACGACGCCTACGGCGGCACGTTCCGCCTGTTCGCCAAGGTCGTCGCCCGCTGGGGGGTGGAGTGGTCGGTCGCCGACACCAGTGACCCGGCCGCCGTACGGGCCGCGATCACGCCGAAGACCAAGGTCGTCTGGGTGGAGACCCCCTCCAACCCGCTGCTCGGCATCACCGACATCACGGCCGTCGCCCAGATCGCCCGTGACGCGGGCGCCCGGCTCGTCGTGGACAACACCTTCGCGACCCCCTACCTCCAGCAGCCGCTGTCGCTGGGCGCCGATATCGTGGTGCACTCCCTGACCAAGTACATGGGCGGCCACTCCGACGTCGTCGGCGGTGCCCTGATCGTGGCCGACGAGACGCTGGGCGAGGAGCTGGTCTTCCACCAGAACGCCATGGGCGCGGTCGCCGGTCCGTTCGACTCCTGGCTGGTGCTGCGCGGCACCAAGACGCTCTCGGTACGGATGGACCGGCACAGCGAGAACGCCACCAAGATCGCCGACATGCTCACCCGCCACGCGCGCGTGACGCGTGTCCTGTACCCGGGCCTGCCGGACCACCCCGGTCATGAGATCGCCGCCAAGCAGATGCGGTCGTTCGGCGGCATGATCTCCTTCCAGGTCGAGGGCGGCGAGGAAGCGGCCGTCGAGGTCTGCAACCGCGCCAAGGTCTTCACCCTCGGCGAGTCCCTCGGCGGCGTCGAGTCACTGATCGAGCACCCGGGCCGGATGACCCACGCCTCGGCCGCCGGCTCGGCCCTGGAGGTCCCCGCCGACCTCGTACGACTCTCCGTCGGCATCGAGAACGCCGACGATCTCCTGGAAGACCTCCAGCAGGCCCTCGGAGCCTGATCCACACCAGGGATCCCGGACGCCGGGCCTCGGTCCACGGACGCCGGACCAAGGGACCCCGGCCCCGGGCCCCGAGCCTGATCCACACCCGGGGATCCCGGACCACGGACGCCGGGCCTCGGTCCACGGACCCCGGACGCCGGACCACGGGCCCCCGGCCCCGGGCCGCGGGCTCGGTCCACAGATCCCGGATCCCGGGCCTCGGTCCACAGATCCCGGATCCCGGGCCTCGGTCCACGGACCCCGGATCCCGGGCCTCGGGTCCCGGGCCCCGGACCCCGGGCCCCGTCCACGGATTCCGGACCACGGACGTCGGGCTCCGTCGGGCTCCGGATCCTCGACCTCGGACCATGGGCCCGGATCATCGACTAGTAGTCCCGGTCCCCGGGTCTCGGTCCACGGATCCCGGATGCTGGACCACGGACGTCGGGCTCCGGATCCCCGACCTCGGACCATGGGCCCGGATCATCGACCACGGGTCCCGGTCCCGGGTCTCGGTCCACGGATCCCGGACACCGGGCTTTGGACCATGGCCCCCGGCCCCGGGCTCCGGGCTCGGTCCACGGATCCCGGATGCTGGACCACGGACGTCGGGCTCCGGATCCCCGACCCCGGACCACAGGCCCGGATCATCGACCACGGGACCCGGGACCCGGGCCCCGGACCAAGGCGGGCCCCGGATCCCGGGTCACGGAACCCCGGCCCCGGAGCACGGTCCCGAACCACGAGCCCCGGATCCCGGGTCACAGGCCCCCGACCCCGGATCCCGGGTCACAGGCCCCCGACCCCGGATCCCGGGCCACGAGCCACGAGCCACGAACCCCGGACCACGGTCCGGGACCACGAGCCCCGACCCCGAACTTCGGTCCCAGACCCCCCGACCCCGGACTCCCGACCCCGGACTCCCGACCCCGGGCCCCGACCCGCGACCCCCGACCCCGGACTCCCGCCCCGGGCCCCGACCCGCGACCCCCGACCCCGACCCCGACCCCGGACCCCCGACCAAGAACCCCGGCTCGCGTGGGTCGGGGATGGGTTCACCAACCGGTCAGCGGTGGAGTCGTCACCGACGGCGGCTCCACCCACGGCCGGACGGTCAGCGCCCACACCGTGAACGCGACCGCCGCGGCCAGCAGCACCAGCCACATCACCCGCAGCGCGACCCGTCGGCGCCGCAGCAGGCGGGTGCCCCGCCGCACCGCCTCCCGGTGCAGTTCCGGCGGCACCGGCGGCGGCGTCCGCTCCATGATCCGCCGCGCTGCGGCCTCCCGGTCGGCCCGGCTCACCGCACCCCCCTCACGGCGTCGCCGCCTTCGCCGCGGCGACCGCGCGCGCGGGTTCCTTCGGTGGATGCAGCAGCGTCGCCGTGGCCCGGTCGCAGATGGCCCGTACGCGCTCCACGGGCAGCCCCAGCAGCGCGGCGGCCTGCTGTTCCGCGACGCCTTCATAGAGCCGCAGGACGAGGATCAGCCGCTCCTGGGGGGCCAGTACCGCCAAAGCGCTGCCGGGGTGGGGACGGGCCCGGCCCAGCGCCCCGTACTGGAGCCACGCCGCGCGCGCGAAGCGGTGGGCCAACTGCTGCCGGGTCCGGTCGTACGGGTCCTCGCCCCGCAGCCGGTCCCACACCGCGTAGGTGTGTGCCAGGGCCACGGTGAGCAGGTGCCGCGCGCGTGGGTTGTCGCCGGGCGTCTCCGCGGTCAGCAGGGTGGCGGTGTGCAGCAGCCGACCCGACGCGCCTGCGACGAACGCCTCGAACTCCCGGTCCCGGCGCGCGTCCCGGGACCCCTGCCGTTCTCCCACCGCGTCTCCCCCCGGCCGAGGCCGACCCGAGTGACGGGACATGAACCCGCCGTACCCTGCCGTACGAGCCGCCCGACCGCCGTCCCTGCCAGGGTGGTCACCGCCGTCACCGCCGTCACCGCCGTCACCGGCGTCGTACGACCGTCGCGGACACCGCCGTACGACGTCGCCGGAGCGGCGTACGACGATGCCTGTGGGGCTGGTACGGCGTACGGCATTCGCCGGAAACCGTCGTGGACAATCCGAGGTCGCCCGACGGCGGCCCGGGGCGGGTGCGGCCGGGTCGTTCTTCGGTCTCATATGAGGCCAGGCGGGCCCCGCCGGTCAAGAGTCGCGCAGCGCTCCGTGCACGGCGGCCTCACGCGCGCGTGCGCGCTAGGACCCGGCCGTCGGCTCCACGGGCGCCTCAGGGGCCGCCATCCGGGAGGACAGGGCGGTGTTGAAGCGGGTGAGGAGCGCGCAGAACGCCACCCGCTCCTCCGGCGCCCAGTCATGGGTCAGCTGGGCCATGAGCTGACGCCGGGATGAGCGCACCTCATCCAGGCGCGCGAGCCCGCGCGGGCTGAGCTGGAGCACCACCGCGCGGCCGTCCTCGGGGTGCGAGGTGCGCTTGACCAGCCCGGTGTCCACCAGCGGGGCCACCTGACGGGTGACGGTGGACGAGTCGATCCCCATGCTGGAGGCGAGCGCCTTCACGCCCATCGGACCCTCCTTGTCGAGCCGGTTGAGCAGCAGGTACGCGGCGCGGTCCATGGAGTTGCGCACCTGTCCGACCCCGCCGAGCCGGGTCTGTTCCGCGCGGCGTGCGAACACCGCCACCTCGTGCTGCATCGTCTCCAGAAGACCGGTGTCACCGACGGTCGTCATGTCCATCGACATTTCAGGTGTTGTGGGCATGGCCGGGGGCTCACTTCATGCTGGGTGCTGGGTTGGGGGACAGGGTACGCGGATGGGAGGCGGCCCGTAGGGGCGCTGACCAAACCCGTCTCGGTGCTTGGTCACAACGGCGCGCGGCACCTGTGAACTGCGAGACTTGAGCCATGAACCACCGCAGGACCGCCCCTTTGCCGCCGGTCACGCTGGACGATGTCCGGGGCGCGCAGAAGATGCTGTCGGGCGTGGCGCGGGTGACCGCCATGGAGGGCAGCCGCTATCTGACCCAGCTGGTCGGCTCGCCCGTCCACCTCAAGTGCGAGAACCTCCAGCGGACCGGTTCGTTCAAGCTGCGCGGCGCCTACGTGCGGATCGCCGGGCTGCTGCCCGAGGAGCGGGCCGCCGGAGTGGTCGCGGCGAGCGCGGGCAACCACGCGCAGGGGGTGGCGCTCGCGTCCTCGCTGCTCGGGGTGCGGGCGACGGTGTTCATGCCGAAGGGCGCCCCGCTGCCGAAGATCAGCGCGACCCGTGAGTACGGCGCCGAGGTGCGGCTGCACGGCCAGGTGGTGGACGAGACGCTGGCCGCCGCCGAGGCGTACGCGCGGACCACGGGCGCGGTGTTCATCCACCCCTTCGACCACCCCGACATCATCGCCGGACAGGGCACGGTCGGTCTGGAGATCCTGGAGCAGTGCCCCGAGGTGCGCACGATCCTCGTCGGCATGGGCGGCGGCGGGCTGGCGGCCGGGATCGCGGTCGGTGTCAAGGCGCTGCGGCCGGACGTACGGATCATCGGGGTGCAGGCGGAGGGCGCGGCGGCGTATCCGCCCTCGCTGGCGGCCGGGCGGCCGGTGGCGGTCGAGCATCCGGTGACGATGGCGGACGGGATCCGCGTCGGACGGCCGGGCGAGGTGCCGTTCGGGATCGTGGACGCGCTGGTGGACGAGGTGCGTACGGTCACCGAGGACGAGCTGTCCGCCGCGCTGCTGCTCTGTCTGGAGCGGGCGAAGCTGGTCGTGGAACCGGCCGGGGCGAGCCCGGTCGCGGCGCTGCTGAGCGCCCCGCACGAGGTGGCGGGGCCGGTCGTCGCGGTGCTGTCCGGCGGGAACGTCGACCCGCTGCTGATGCAGCGGATCCTGCGGCACGGCATGGCCGCGCAGGGGCGTTACCTGGCCGTCCGACTGCGGCTCACGGACCGGCCGGGCGCTCTCGCCTCGCTGCTGGGGACGTTGTCGGTGGTGGATGCCAACGTCCTCGACGTGAGTCATGTACGGACCGACCCCCGGCTCGGCCTCGCGGAGGCGGAGGTCGAACTGCACCTGGAGACGAAGGGCCCGGCGCACTGCGTCGAGGTCGGCCAGGCCCTGCGCGACGCGGGGTACACGGTCATCGACTGAGGCGCAGCCCCAGGTCACCCCAGGTCCCCCCCACGTCGCCCCAGGTCACCCCCCAGGTCACCCCAGGCCAGGTCACCCCAGGTCAGGCGCGCTTTCATCACTCGACCGAGGGAATCCGGCACAACTCCGTTGTGAGACGCGATACATCGCGTTATGGTGTGTCTCGTGGCGCAGATCCGGCCTCGTGTTCCGCCCCGCACCAGGCGGATTCGCCGCACAGCAGGTAGAACAGAACACTCGAATCCAGACTCTTCAAACTGACCCTGACCACCCAGTGGAGACTGATATGCCAGGCGCCATCTACGCCGAAGGTCTGGTCAAGACCTTCGGCGACGTAAGGGCTCTGGACGGCGTCGACCTCGATGTCCCGGAAGGCACCGTGCTCGGTCTGCTCGGGCCGAACGGCGCGGGCAAGACCACCACCGTCCGCTGCCTCACCACCTTGCTGCGCCCCGACAGCGGCCGGGCGATCGTCGCCGGCCTCGATGTGCTCAAGCAGCCCAATGAAGTGCGGCGCTCCATAGGTCTGTCCGGCCAGTTCGCCGCGGTCGACGAGTATTTGACCGGCCGGGAGAACCTCCAGATGGTCGGCCAGCTGTACCAGCTCAAGGCCAAGGCCGCGAAGGTCCGGGCCGCCGAGCTGCTCGACCAGTTCCATCTCTCGGACGCCGCCGACCGGCCCGCGAAGACCTACTCCGGCGGGATGCGCCGCAGACTCGACCTGGCGGCGGCACTGGTGGTCCGCCCGCCCGTGATGTTCATGGACGAGCCCACCACCGGACTCGACCCCCGCAACCGCCAGCAGTTGTGGGAGGTCATCAAGCAACTGGTCTCCGGCGGTACGACCCTGCTCCTGACCACCCAGTATCTGGAGGAGGCCGACCATCTCGCCCATGACGTCGCGGTGGTCGACCACGGCCGGGTGATCGCCCGCGGCAGCTCCGACGAGCTCAAGGCCCGCACCGGCGGCGAGCGCGTCGAGGTCGTGGTGCACCAGCGGGAGGACATCACCACCGCCGCCGAACTGCTGCACGGCTTCGGCAAGGGCGAGACCACCGTCGAACAGCACACCCGCAAACTCACCGTCCCCGTCACCGGCGGCGCCAAGCTGCTCGCCGAGATCATCCGCGAACTGGACGGCCGGGGCATCGAGATAGACGACATCGGTCTGCGCCGCCCCACCCTGGACGATGTCTTCCTCTCCCTGACCGGCCACGTCGCCGAGGAGAACACCCCCGACGACGGCGACCAGGACACCGACCAGGCCCACGACCAGGACACCGACCAGGACACCGACCGGGACTCCGGCCCGGGCGACGACCCCACCACCCGCGAAGCCCCGACGTCCCGTACGTCCGGCACGGCCCGCAAGCAGAAGAAGGAGACGGCGCAGTGAGCTGCCGGCATGTGAACACCTGGAAGGGGGAGAGCGCATGAGCACGGTCGCCGACTCCCTGGTCATAGCCCGCAGGAACCTGATCCGCATGACCAGGATCCCCGAGATGGTCCTGTTCGGGATCATCCAGCCGGTGATGTTCGTGATCCTCTTCACCTATGTCTTCGGCGGTTCCATGACGGTCGCGGGCAGCACCGACCCGGACGTCTACAAGAACTTCCTGATGGCGGGCATCTTCGCCCAGACCGTCACCTTCGCCACGGCCGGATCGGCCGCCGGCACCGCGGACGACATGCAGAAGGGGCTCGTCGACCGCTTCCGTTCCCTCCCGATGGCCCGCGGCGCGGTCCTCACCGGGCGCACGGTCGCCGACCTCGTACAGACCAGCATCACTCTGCTCGTCCTCGCGATCGTCGCCCTGCTCGTGGGCTGGCGCCCCGGCTCGGCCGAGCCGACCAACGCCGGGAAGGTCCTCGCCGGCTTCGCCCTGCTCCTGCTGCTCGGTTACGCCTTCACCTGGATCGGGGCACTGATCGGCCTCTCCGTCCGCACCCCCGAGGCGGCCACCTCGGGCGGGATCATCTGGCTGTTCCCGGTGACGTTCATCTCGAACGCCTTCGTGGACTCCAGCCAGATGACTCCCTGGCTGCGCCACATCGCCGAGTGGAACCCGTTCAGCGCCACCGTCCAGGCGTGCCGTGAACTGTTCGGCAACCCCGGCGTCGTGCAGTCCGACGCCTGGCCCATGCAGCACCCGGTCTGGGCCTCGCTGATCTGGTCGGTCCTGATCGTCGTGGTCTTCCGGACGCTCGCCGTCCGCAAGTACCGCTCGGCGGACGGCTGATCACCCGGCCCCCGGACACGCGGACGGCTGATCCCCGCACCCCGGACATCACCCCCCGGACATCACCCCCCGGACATCACCCCCCAGGCATGCCTCCGGACATCACTCCCGGACATGACCAAGCCCCTGGCGTCACGTGGGCGCCTGGGGCTTGGTCCAGGGAGATGCGGGGAGCGGCGGCGTCGGGCTCTTCGGGCCCGTCGCCCTCGGCTCAGTCGCTGTACGGCTCCGCCTTCAGGATGCGGACGGAGGCGGTCCGGCCGTTGGGGAGTTCGTACTCCGCGTCCTCGCCGACCTTGTGGCCGATCACGCCGCTGCCCAGCGGGGACTGCGGGGAGTAGGTCTCGATGGCGGAGCTGGCGTACTCACGGGAGGCGAGCAGGAAGGTCAGCGTGTCGTCCTCGTCGCCGTCGAAGGCGATGGTCACGACCATTCCGGGTGCCACCGCGCCGTCCGTGGAGGTCGGTGCCTCACCGACCTGGGCGTTCTCCAGCAACTGAGTCAGCTGGCGCACGCGGAGCTCCTGCTTTCCCTGCTCCTCCTTGGCCGCGTGGTACCCGCCGTTCTCGCGCAGATCGCCCTCCTCGCGCGCGGCCGCGATCTTGGCGGCGATCTCGGTGCGCGCAGGACCAGTAAGGTACGCAAGCTCGTCCTTGAGCTTGTTGTACGCCTCCTGGGTCAGCCAGGTGACGTTCTCGCTGGTCTGGGTCACAGGGTGCTCCTCGTCGGTACTGGGAATACAAAGCATCGCCCTACCCAGAAGGATGTTCCTTCATGAGTGGGCGAAACCACGAGCCTAACAATTCAGGAGCGGGAGGGGGAGGACATAAGTCACCAAAAACCCATCAACGCAGGTCGGCGCGGAGGTATTGGCTTCCACCCCGTGCTCGGCCCCGCACCCGGGGCTCGCACCCCGGTGGGTTCCCCGGCCGGGCGGAGGATCAGCTCGGCTGACAGCCGAGCAGCTCGGCGGAGGTGGCGGGGCCGGTCGTACGCAGGGTGACCACCCGTTCGATCGTGGTGGCGTCCCCGTCGAAGGTGAAGTCGGCGCGGCCGACCTCGGCACCGTTCTCCGACTGGGAGCGGACCGTGCAGTGGCCGACGGCCCCGGCGTCCTTCTCGACCTTCAGCCGGACCTTGACCTCGTTCTCACCGAGGTCGAAGCCGATCAACTCCGCGCTGATCTTGTTCTGCCCGACATAGTGGTAGCCGAAATAGCCGACCAGGGCCAGCAGCAGGGCGCCCAGCACGGCCCCGACGATCTTCAGGGTGCGGTCCGAGCGCTCGTCCGAGGGGCGGCCGTAGCGGCCCTCCGGCGGTCGGGTGCTCACCGTACTCATGATCGTCCTCTCGGCCACGGGGCGGGACGGGTCCGTGGACGTCGTCCCAAAAGGGGGTCCGAAGCGGAACTCCGGAATTTTTGGCCCTCCGCTTCGGTCACTATAGAAGCCGCCCGTCCGCCACCGGACCGCCGCCCCACCCCCGCCGTGAGGGGCCGGGCACCCGACCATCGCACCCGGGCACTCCGGGGGCCTGTTCAATGAGGATTGAGTCTTGACTGACCAGCTGCGACTGATGGCCGTGCACGCACATCCCGACGACGAGTCGAGCAAGGGCGCGGCGACCATGGCGAAGTATGTGTCCGAGGGGGTGGACGTGCTGGTCGTGACCTGCACCGGCGGAGAGCGCGGCTCCATCCTCAACCCCAAGCTCCAGGGCGACACGTACATCGAGGAGCACATCCACGAGGTCCGCAAGAAGGAGATGGACGAGGCCCGGGAGATCCTCGGGGTGAAGCAGGAGTGGCTCGGGTTCGTGGACTCCGGGCTGCCGGAGGGCGACCCGCTGCCGCCGCTGCCCGAGGGCTGCTTCGCGCTGGAGGACGTCGAGCACGCGGCCGGTGAGCTGGTCCGGCAGATCCGCTCGTTCCGCCCGCAGGTCATCACGACGTACGACGAGAACGGCGGGTATCCGCACCCGGACCACATCATGACCCACAAGATCTCGATGGTGGCGTTCGAGGGCGCGACGGACACCGAGAAGTTCCCGGAGGCGGAGTTCGGCCCCGCCTACCAGCCGCTGAAGCTCTACTACAACCAGGGCTTCAACCGGGCGCGCACCGAGGCGCTGCACGAGGCGATGCTCTCGCGGGGCCTGGAGTCGCCGTACGGGGAGTGGCTCAAGCGCTGGGAGGACTCGGGGCACACGGAGCGCACGCTGACCACGCATGTGCCGTGCGCCGAGTTCTACGAGATCCGCGACAAGGCGCTGATCGCGCACGCCACGCAGATCGACCCGGACGGCGGCTGGTTCCGGGTGCCGATGGAGCTCCAGAAGGAGGTCTGGCCGACGGAGGAGTACGAGCTGGCGAAGTCGCTCGTCGAGACCTCCCTCCCCGAGGACGACCTCTTCGCGGGCGTCCGGGACAATGCCTGACATGAGCGCAAGCGCAAGCCTGGCAATGACGAACCTCGTCACCTTCGCGAAGGAGCTCGACGAGGACAAGGTGACCCCCGGCGTCCTCGGCTTCATCGTGTTCGCGGTGATGGCCCTGGCCGTGTGGGGACTGATGAAGTCGATGAACCGCCACATGGGCAAGGTCGACTTCGAGGAGCGGTCCGACGACAAGACCGGGGCCGGGTCCGCGGCGGCCCCGGGCGGCGGTGAGGCGAAGGCGGAACGCGCCGGCTAGCCGATCGGCCCGCCTGCGCCCGCCCCCTCGCCCGGCTGGCGCCCCCTCGCCCGGCTGCCCGGCCCTCACCCGGCCGCCCGTCGGGTCCGGAGTGTCAGGGCCCCGTCAGGGCCCCGTCAGCGCCGCCTGTCCCCGACGGGGGCAGGGGGCCGGCGGGGTGTCGGCCCGGTCGCCGTGGAGGTTCGGCACGGGCGGCCCCCCCCCGCACGGCCCGGGTGATCACCACCGGCCAGAGGGACCGGGCCACCACGGCCCGAACGCCCCCCACCGACCCCTGGGCATCTCAGGACCCCACCGTCACCGCCACCCCCATCACCTCGCGTGCGTGTCGGCTCGGCACCATGCCCAGCCGCCACGCCTGCCACCCCGTGTCCAGGCTGATCCCGCGTTCGAGGAGCAACTGGTACGCCTCCACGTACTCGCCCAGCTGGGGATCGCGGGCGGCGTGGGAGGTGCGGGCGAGCTGGGACAGCTCCTCCTGCGCGACGGCCGTACCGACCTCGACCCCGCCGGGGGCGGCGTACGGCAGCAGGGTGCAGCGCAGGAAGCGGGCCCAGTCCTCGCCGCGCCGGTCGCCGTAGGAGGCGAACAGCCCGATGGCCTCGTCGCACAGTTCCAGGGCCTGGGGCGTACGGGCGTTCCCCGCGTCGACCACGGCCAGCTCCAGACAGGTCCACGCCTCGCCGTGGGCGACGCCGATGCGCTGGAAGTCGGCGCGGGCGTCGACCAGGAGCTGACGGGCGAAGCCGGAGTTGCGCAGCGAACCCGTCTGCGCGGCGCGCTGGTCGCGGGTGACGCGGGCGGAGTGGTGGCGGGCGCAGGCCAGCCCGTAGACGTCCCGCATCCGGGAGAACATCGTGCGGGAGCGCTCCAGGTCGCGGACGGCCTGTTCCAGGTTGCCGGTCTCCTCCAGGGCCTGCCCGAGGTAGTACAGGGTCCACGCCTCGCCGCGCGCGTCCTCGTTGTCGCGGTGCCGGGCGGCTGCCGCGCGCAGTTCGTCCACCGCCGGTGAGGCGTCACCGGCGACCAGACGGGCGCGGGCGAGCTGGGTGAGGGCCCAGGCGGTGCCACGGGCGTCGCGGGTGCGGTCGTACAGCTCCAGGGCCGCCTGGAGGGCGGTCTCGGCGCGGCCTGTGTCGCCGAGCCGTACGTAGAGCTGCCCGAGCTGGAAGTGCGCCCATGCCTCGCCGTGCACGGACTCGCCCGCGCGGTGCAGGGCCAGGGAGCGGCCCAGCAGGTCCAGGGCCTCGGCGAGATGGGCGCGGTCGCGTTCGACGGCGGCCAGGGCGTGCATGGTCCAGGCGCGGTCGGTGGCCAGTTGGGGGAGCGACTGGAGGTCGAGCGCCTCGCGCAGCTTGGCCGCCGCCTCGCCCAGCTGCCCCTGGTGGTGCAGGGTGATGCCGAGCGAGCACAGGGCACGGGCGGTGCCCGCGTCGTGATGGGCCTCCATGTACAGATCGACCACGGACGACAGGGTCGCACGGGCCTTGTCCAGTTCGCCGAGCTGGCGGGCCGCGATGCCGGTGCGCCACTGCACGGAGCGGATGAGCAGCCCCTGGTCGACGGCCTGGGCGAGGTCGCTGATCTCGCCGAGCCGGTAGAGGTCGCCGCGCAGCAGGCAGTAGTCGCACAGCGCGCCCAGCAGATTGAGCACCGCGCCCTGGTCGACGCCCTCGGCGTGCCGCAGCGTGGCCGTGATGAAGCTGGACTCGTCGTCCAGCCAGCGCAGCGCCTCGTCCAGCGAGGTGAAGCCGTGCGGGCCGAAGCGGTCCGAGCGGGTCGACATGTTGCCGTCGACCAGGCGCAGTACGGAGTCGGCGAGTTCGGCGTAGTTGACGATCAGCCGTTCCTGGGCGGCGGTGCGTTCGGCGGCCTCCTCCTCGTCGAGGAGCCGGGCGTGGGCGAAGCCGCGGACCAGGTCGTGCAGCCGGTAGCGGTCGCCGCGCACCAGGTCGATCAGGCCCGCGCGGGCGAGCGCCACCAGATGGCGGCCGGCCTCGCTCTGGTCGGTGGCCAGCAGTGAGGCGGCGGCAGCCGTGCCCAGCGAGGCCCGGCCGGCCAGCGCGAGCCGGCGCAGGAGCCGCCGGGCGGGGTCGGACTGGTCGGTGTAGCGCAGCCACAGGGCGCGCTCGACGGGGGCGACGGGCCCGTAGGCGCCCAGGTCCGAGGCGAGCTGGCGGGGTGAGCGCGGTCCGAGTGAGGAGCCCGCGATGCGCAGCGCCAGCGGCAGCCCGCCGCACAACTGGGTGATCAGGTCGCCTGACGCGGCGTCGTAGGGGCCCGGGTAGGGCCCGGAGGCGTCCTGTGCCGCCGCGGCGAGCAGTTCCTCCGCGCCGGCCGCCTCCAGGGGCCGTACCGGCAGGTGGTGCACCGACGCCTGGAGGTCGGCGGGCAGGTCGAGGGGTTCGCGGGCGGTGACCAGGACCAGGCTGTCGGAGCGTTCGGGGACGAGCGTGCGGACCTGCTCGGGGTCGAGGGCGTCGTTGAGGACGACGGTGACCGGGACGCCGGTCAGATGCTGGTGGTACAGCTCGCTGAGCCGTCTGACCTGCTGGTCGGCGGACGAGCGCTCCCGGAAGAGGAGTTGCTCGCGCGGGGCGCCGAGCCGGTTGAGCAGATGCAGCAGCGCGTCACGGGTGGGCAGCGGCGGCTCGTCGGGGGTGTCGCCGCGCAGATCGACCACACAGGCGCCGCGGAACTGGTCCCGCAGATCGCGCGCGGCCCGCACGGCGAGGGTCGTACGGCCGCTGCCCGGCGGCCCGTGCAGCACCACCACCGTCGGCTGGGTCCGGGTGCTGGCCCGGCCCGCCTGGACCCACTGCCGGATCCGCGCCATCTCCTCGCGCCGCCCCGCGAACGGCCCGGTGGAATCCGGGAGTTGGGCGAACGACTGCTCCAGGACGCTGCGCCCGCGCGCGGCCCCGCTCTTGTCGGCGCCGAACAGCTTGGGCCCGCTCTTCTTCGGCCCGGTGGAGGCGGCCAGCACCCGCTGCTGGTCCATGAACGGGCGTATGCCGCGCACCTCCAGCGCGGTGAGCCACTGGAGCCGCAACTGCTCGGCCCCGCCCGGCTGTCCGGCCGCCCCGGCGCGATGGTGCGCGGCCGGCAGATGGGCGCCGGCCACCTTCACCACCGTCGTCGCCGCGGCGGCGACCCCGACGGCCACCCCGGCGCCCACGGCGGTCGCCGTCGTCGTCCCGAGGACGAGGTCCGCCACCATGGCGGTCACCGCGCCGACGCCCGCGACCAGCAGCGGGGTCCCGCCGCCGTCCCGCGCATAGCGTTGACCGAACGTCAACCTCCCGGCCTCGGACTCGTCCAGCGCCCGGGTGTACGCCGTGTACTCCTCCGCGGCGGTCTGCGCCATCGTGTCCAGCGCGCCGCGTGCCCGTGCCATCAGCACGTTCGACTCGGTACGGCCCCCGGAGCGCCGTACCTCCTCCTCCACAGCCCGGGCCAGCAGCCGTTCGGCCTCGGCCCGATGACCGTCCCGCATGTCTCGTCCCCCTCCGGCAGCAACTGTTCTCGCGGTCAAGTGTGCTGCGTAGGGCGCGCCGGGGCGAGGGGGTCGGACGGCCCACGCGTCCCCGTGGCGAACACGGAGCGTACGCACGCCGATGCTCTGCGTCGCCGGAGTGGCTATCGTGGCCGGTGACCGCCGAAAGCACCGAGCGCGCACGGGAAATGCGGGGTAGCCATGTCCGAGCCGTACGGCCCGTCCGACGGACAGCCGCCGGAGCCCGCCCGGCCGCCCGGGCGGACCCGGGGCACCCGGGCGCAGCAGCCCCGTTGGGCCTGGTGGGTCATCGGGATCGTCATCCCGGTCCTCGGTATCGCGGTGACCGTGCTGGTCGCCCGGCCCGGCCCGGCCGACGGCAAGGGCGGCGGTTCGGCGTCGTCCGCGCCCGCCGCGCAGCCCACCGGCGAAGCCTCCGGGAGTCCCGGGTACGGCCCGCGGACCGTCGAGGTCGACACCAGCGGCGGTGACGCGTCCGTGGAGTTCGACACCGCGGCGCCGCTCGCGGGGAGCGGCACCGTCGAGGGCGCGGACCTCGTCGTCAACGCGTCGACCGGGGCCGCCCCGACGCTGTCCGTGCCGGACTCCGCGAGAACCCTGGCCCCGCACCACGGCTCGCCCACCGCCCCGACCGCCGAGGAGTGCGCGGCCAGCGTGGAACGCCACGGCACCCGCACGGCCACGAGCGAGAGCGGCGGCCGGTACTGCCTGACCACCGATCAGGGCCGCACGGTCCACCTGCGCTTCCTCACCGCCGACCCCTCCGGGGTCTCCCAGGTCGAGGTCACCGTCTGGTAGCCACCCGCCGCCTCACCGGTGGGGGTGGGGTGTTGCGGGAGGACGGCCCATGCCGAAAACCGACCGGCCCACGAGACGTCCCCCTGCCTCCTCCAGCACGCCGACACCCCGCTCGACTGGTGGCCCCGGGGCGCGGAGGTGTTCACCGGGGCCCGCCGCAGCGACCGCCCACTCCTGCTGAGCGTGGGGTACAGCTCGTGCCACTGGTGGCAGTAATTGCGGGCAATCCGGCGATTCTGACGTCAGGCCTTTCCATAAGGCAACTAAAAGACCACCTGGGGTGACGCCCCGAGGCGTAGGCGCCGAGCTGAAGGGCAGCTGGCCAGCTCACCCGTGCAGTACGTCAGGTTCGCCAGCACCTGGACGGGTGGCGATCCCACCGCCGCAACCGTTGCCGCTGAATGAAGCTTAGACGGTGCCACATCGGCCATTCGGTGACTGCAGGCGGGTGGGTTGGCTGCCCCGTGTACCTGCCCATCCAGCCTGTCCATTGTTGATCATTTTTTGAACATTACCGTGCGGAATCGATCGCTTTAGGTCTTCGTTTAAACTGCGCCATCACGGCTCGTATGGTTTAGGAATGCTTGCCAATGGTGAGGTTCCAGAGGGTGTGCCCACTCCGCGTCTCGTCCGAGTCACTCCCGAGATTGCAGATGACTTGCTGTCCCGAGCCGTAGTCAATCGTCGCCTGGATCAGGGTCAAGTCGACTTCTTGGCTGATTCAATAATCCGCGAAGAGTGGCAGCTAACACATCAGGGAATCGCGCTTGACGGCTCCCTGGAGACCGGATGCCTTCTGGATGGCCAGCACCGCTTAAATGCCATTACGAAGGCTGGCATTCCGGTTTCGATTTACGTATTTGAAGGGCTTCCGAGAACTGCATTCCCTGTCCTTGATACAGGGAAGCGTCGGAGTGGCGTGGACACGCTTTCTTCCACCGGTGAGAAATATCTCCCTGTGCTTCACTCGACCATTCGTCACGTTCTCCTCTTCAAGAACATGCCGGACTCCTTGTGGAGCGGTAATGGCGCTCGAATCGCGAATAGTCGGATCCTGGCGGCGTACAATGAGGGCAGTGACATGTATCGAGAAGCCGTACTGACGGGTCGTAATATTTCCAAGCACGTGTTCGCGAGTCAAACTGCAGTGGCAGTGGGATATTTTGTCACGACCGAGGCGGCTCCTGCTGTGAAGATTGACAGCTGGATCGAAGGGCTGACCTCGGGCGCAAATCTCGAGATGGGAGACTCTCGGCTTGCCCTGCTCAAAGTCCCCCATGTGCGAAAGAGGGGCCTAAATCGGAAATATTCCATGCGCGAGCAAGTTGCTATGTATATCAAGGCGTGGAATGCGTGGGCCCGCGATGAGAAGATCGACAATCTTCGCTTCAGAAAGGCAGAGAAGATGCCAATTCCTGTAGAGGTGAAGTTTGAGCGATGAATCCAACGCGGCATCAAGCTAAGAAAAGTCGGGACCGCTGCGGATTATTACATTCCCTGACCTTTCCACCACAACCACAGATCTGTCCAAGGACTTTGCTATCCGTTCGATGAAATCGCGTGACAGTGATACGCCGCCACCCTCTGGGTGTTGTGCCGTGATGTTCACTCCACCGCTTCCCCAAGAGGATCTAATAACCTTCCATCCTATCTTCTCGAATGACGATATAATGAATTCATCCTCGCTGATGCGCCGGCCGCGCGATAGCTTCTCCTTGATCTGCGTCGCCTTCCCCTCCATATCTTCCTGGCGATATTCTTGCTTTCTGACTAGCAAGAGAATCTCTTCTAACATTTCAGCTTCAGATCGCTCGACCGAGTTTCGCACGCCCTCCCTGAGGGGAGATCTGCGGATATCTTGGATCGCCCTTTCCAGTTCGGGCCAGCTCCGAGTGAATGATCGTTCCAGTCGATCCTCCGCCACCATCCTCACCGTCGACGATCTATTGATGTCCTCAACGAGCTTCCTGACGTCGTCCCGGCTTTCTCCAACGGTTGCCTGGAACTGGGAGAGGGGGCCAGTGAGATCTGCAATTTTCATGTCAACCAAAAATGGAACGACATGTGCAATCTCAAATTGCTTGGCCAGGGAACCTGCCTCAAAATTGATCCACTTTGATGCTTCGTTCTCTGGAGTTATGCAGACGATCCCAAAGTCTGTCGCGGCTAGCTCATGGGTAATCTCCTTGATTCCTCTACCTCCTTTGGCGATATCTTGAGTTGAGACCCAAGGGTCAATCTCTTGGATAACATCTGGCAGCCATGACTTCAGGGACTCGGCTACTTGCCTTGAGCGTTCCCCGGACCAGCTCAGGAATATCTTCATGAATTATCTCTCTCGTGCTGCGGTCTTTGTAATGGGTGTAGAATTAATTTGGGCGCCTTGAGTCCAGCAGATATTCTTGTTCTGCTTTCAGGGAATCGTATGACTCGCGCACGTACGACAGAAAACTACTTCCAGGATGACGGATCAGCGTGGAATTATTGACACTGGCGCTATCCCAGTCTGCCAATAGGGCGTCATACGACGCCGCATGGGCGCAGAAGTCAAGTAACACTGCTGGCATCTCTCGTTCGATAATAAGATCTCCCCGCGCAGTGACGATCTCCCTTATCTGTCGAGCCCTCGGAGCGAAGACCGTCTCAACCCACATATGCCATAGCATCGACATCGACTCCGACAGTGGACCCTCCTCCGGTTCTCCCAAGTTGGCTGGAAAATATGCTCTTCGGTACTCTTTCCAAGCTCGTTCATTGGTTTCCGCCAGAACAAGAAGCGGACCGTAGAGATCTTTGAGCTGGCTACTGACCCAATCGATCCGCGCCGCCCTGAGCGACCTGCGAACTTCCCCTCGGTGGTTCAACCAGTACGCAATGACCGCAATTGCCATACTGGCTCCGGCCGTTACAATTGCTGCGATCATTGCAACCTCCTCGGCGTTGTTTGACAGGGTATCCAGCAGTGGGTCAGGGTAAACCTGATCCATTAATGATCTTATGCCATCATGATTTTGGGGACCCGCGTTGAGGGTGTGATCGCCGTAGGCGGTGGCGAATCGACTTCGGAGGCCTATTTCGGGCAGTGTAATTTGGAAGGATGCGGGCATGAAAAGAGCCGAGCGTGGTCTACTGGATCGGTCGCGGAAGCCCTGGAAGGAGGTTCAGGCGGCCTGTCTTTTGGGGACCGCAGAGCTAGATCTGGATTGACCTGCTTTGGCCGGACGGTCCGTGCGGACGTTCGACAGTCCGTCTGAAGGATCCGCCTTGGCCGCATTGACCGTTTCTGCGTTCCCCTATGGTTGGCTTCGGCTGCTGGGGAGGCCGAAAAATTGCATTGGGTTCCAGCCTGGCCTCTATGCATCCGTGCCGGTGGCAGGGGCACCTGAGTGTGCGGGATCATGGAGCATGCCCAGTCGACTTGCGGATGCCGCCTCGCCGTATTTGCGACAGCACGCCGACAACCCGGTGGACTGGTGGCAGTGGGGCCCCGAGGTGTCCGCGGAGGCGGAACGGCGTGATGTATCTGTTTTGCTATCGGTTGGCTACTCAGTGTGCCGATGGCGGCAGTGAACTCGCGAACCCAGTAGTTGGCGGTGCCTAGATATCCCTGATGATCACACGTTTCCCGCAGAGCTAACCGGTTCTACCCGTAGCCGGGAGAGCCCCCACTTCACGTGCGCCGAGTCTGCCTTCCCGTGCACGGCTTCGACAATGGTCAGCGCAGATACGATGAAAGGAACCCCGACCTGCCGCGCCACCTCGATGCGCGCCGCCATCTCGCGGTCGTTGCGCATGAGAAGGGAGAGCGCCTCGGAGTCGAGCACACCAGCAAGCGGGCCGGCGGCTCCATCACCGCAGCGCCCCGTTCGGCATTCTCGGCGTTCTCGTCTCCGAACAGCTCACGACGAACGGTTTCGATCATCTGCTCTGTGAGCGGGCCGTGCCCTCCCTCGTAGGCCGCGACGATCTCGGCGAGCCCCTGACGGGCCTCTGACTGATTTCGTGCGAGCCCTTCGTGAACTGCGGGAGCGGGCGAACGGCACGGTCGATACGGTGGTCGCGCGCGGCGCTTCGAGAACCGCGGTCTACGCGGCGCTGAGCGGTGCCCGCCTGCCGAGTGTGCAGATGCTGGATCTGATCGTCGACGTGGTGCTTACGGTAGCCCCGCTACGGAAAGCGGTGGCCCGCCATTGTGAGGGCAGCGCTCGTACCGTGGATTCCCACATCGACGGGCCGACCTTCCCCACGTCCGAGTGGTTCGACCAGATCCTCGTCGGCCTGGCCTCTGTGATCGGAGCCGGCGACGAGGTGGACGAGTCTGTCGTGCACGGGGCGCCGCGAACGGAGAGACTCCGGGAACCCCTGTTCCGGGCGCGCGCGGCGCGCAGGGAGGAACGCACTACCGGGGAGGAGTGGCTCGACAATCTCAACGACCACGACAACACCGCCCACGTTCGTGCCCTGTACGCCTATGGCCTCGAGGTGCAGCCGACGGGCGTCGAGGCACTCACGAGCAGCGAGGCGCATGGCAAGGGCGACGTTGCCACCAGCGCATGGACAGCACGGTCGCGTCTGGGAGAACCTGCCACGGCGGGGGTGGTCCTCTTCCGCCAGAACCCTGGTGACGGGAAGCCGTTCTACAGTTACCACTCGGCCAGTGAGCTGTCTGCTGACTGAGACGACTGCAGCTCTCAGCACGATCGGGAGACCCTCGATGCCATCGGGCTCAGCAGCGATCTGCTTCTCAACATCGTTTGCCCGCTGCGGATCCGGTCGGGCGCTCAGTAGGCCGGACCCCCGCCCCTCTGTGAGCTTGTCCCCCCGTCGGCACTCCCGGTGCGCAAGGATTAAGGACTGGGGCATCGCCAACCAACTTGCGCAGCCCACCTCCCCGTACCTTCTCCAGCACGCCGACAATCCTGTTGACTGTTGACCGTGGCCACGCGAGGCGTTCGAGGAGGCGCGGCGGCGGGACGTACCCGTACTGCTGTCGGTCGGCTACTCCGCGTGCCACTGATGGCAGCGTTGAACGGACAGAACCAGGCAGCTTCGCCTGCTCGGATCTGCAGGCGGCCTCTGCTGTGGCTGCCACGGGATCTCTTCCCCTTTGCCGCAGACAGGCCGTACCCGATCGTCTCGGCATCGCTGAGCGGTGGGCCGCTTCACGGCTGCCGTCCCGCGACGGTCTTCCGGGCTCGGACGGACTGTCCCGCGATGGTCTTCCGGGCTCCGGCGGACTGTCCCGCGATGGTCTTCCGGGCTCCGGCGGCGGGCGGTCATCGTGGTGGTGCGTGGAGGTCGGCGAGCCAGGTTTCGACGGCTTCCGCTGTGGTCGCGGCGTGTTGGTTCATCATGGAGTAGTGGTCGCCTTCGCTCTGGGCGGTGGTGTGGGGGAGGTGCCAGCCGCTTGTCCGGCCGTGGGTCGGATTCGTCGCGGTGATCAGGTGGGTGGGGACCTGGAGCGGTTGGGGCGTCCAGTGGGTGAACAGGCCCACGTAGTGGGCCATGCCGGTGAGCACGGACGCGTCCGCCGGGGTGCTGTGCGTCCGCTGGTGAGCGAAGGTCAGCAGATCGTCCAGGGGCTGGGTGGTGAGTTGGTCGGGGGTGCCGGTGTCGATCAGGATCAGTCCGGCGGGTTGTTCGGGGGAGTGGGTCAGGTGCCCGGCGGTCTCGTGGGCGAGCCAGCCGCCCGCCGAGTGGCCCAGCAGGATGTAGGGGTGACCGTCCGCGGACCGTAGGACGGCGTGGGCCAGTGCGCCGATGAGGGCGTCCCGGGAGGCCGGCAGTGCTTCTGCGGGCTGGTGCCCGGGCAGATGGCAGGCGGACACGCGCCGCGTGGGGAGGTGCTGACCCAGGGGGATGTACTGCGTCGGGTCTCCCGGCAGGAAGGGTGACGGGATGCAGATGAGCCGGGGTTCCTCCGCTCCGTCGGACAGGATGACGCAGGCCGGGGCCGTCGCTTCCGCCTCGGACACGTCGTAGGTGGGAAGGCGGCCGGCCGCCTCGCGCAGCAGTTCCAGTGCGTCGCTCGTGTGTTCGTCGCGGCACAGTTGGTGGAACCGGTCGGCGAGTGTGGCGTCCCGTCCGGCCGCGGAGGCGGGGACCGCCGGCCCCGCCTGAGGCGCTTCGAGCCGTTCGGTGAGGTGGCGGGCGAGGTCCTGCGGCGTGGGGTGCTCGAAGGTGATCGTGGTGGGCAGGCGCAGTCCGGTGGCCGTGTTGAGGCGGTTGCGGAGTTCGACGGCGGTGAGGGAGTCGAAGCCGATGTCGCGGAACGCCTGTTCGGGGTCGATCGCGTCGGCGGAGGTGTGCGCGAGAACGGCCGCAGTGTGGCCCCGCACCAGGGTGAGCAGTTCGCCGTAGCGTTCAGCGGCGGAGAGTGCGGCGAACCCTTCGCCGAGACCGGCGGGGGTGCCGGTGGGGGTGCCGGTGGCGGCCCGTGGCAGCGGGGCGCGGAACAAGCCGCGCAGCAGAACGGGCGTGTCATCGGGCGAGTGCTGCGCCGAGCGGTCCAGCGGGAACGCGCCGAGGAGCGGTTCGTCGTAGCGGGCGCTCTGGTCGAAGAGCGCCAGTCCCTCCTGGTCGCTGAAGGGACGGGTGCCCCAGGCGAGGATGCGGGCGATGCCGGTGTCGTCCAGACGGCCGCTCGTGGTGCTGCGCTGTTTCCAGAAGCCCCAGGCCAGGGAGGTCGCGGGCAGTCCTTGGGCGCGGCGGTGGCAGGCGAGGGCGTCGAGGAAGGTGTTGGCCGCGGCGTAGCCGGCCTGGCCTCCGTTGCCCAGCAGACCCGCCATGGAGGAGTAGAGCACGAACGCCGACAGGTCCAGGTGGCGGGTGAGGCGGTGCAGGTGGAGTGCGGCGTCGGCCTTGGGCCGTAGGACGCGTTCGACATGTCGGTGGGTCAGCCGGGTGATCACGGCGTCGTCGAGTTCGACGGCGGTGTGGACGACGGCGGTGAGAGGGTGATCGTCGGGCACTGAGTCGATGACGGTCCGCAGTGCGTCCTCGTCGGCCGCGTCACAGGCGGTGATCGTGGTGTGGGCGCCCAGGGCGTCGAGTTCCCGCCCCAGTTGCTCCGCGCCGGGGGCCCGGGGGCCGCTGCGGCTGAGGAGGAGCAGATGGCGGACACCGTGCTCATGGACGAGGTGTCGGGCCAGCAGGCTGCCGAGGGTGCCCGTTCCACCGGTGATCAGGACGGTGCCGTGGGGATCGAGCGGGAGGGGCGGCACCATGACGTTCTTGCCGATGTGACGGGCCTCGCGCATGTACCGGAATGCCGCCGGCGCCCGGCGGATGTCCCACCGGGTGAGGGGCAGGGGATGCAGCTGTCCTTGGCGGACCAGGTCCAGGACGTGGGTGAGCATGTCGTGCATCCGGTCCTGACCGGCGTCCTGGGGGTCGACGACGTGGTAGTCGACTCCGGGATGGCCGCGGGCGATGTCGTCGTGGGCGCGTTGGTCGAGTTTCCCCAGTTCCAGGAATCGGCCACCGCGTGGCAGCAGGCGCAGGGAGGCGTCGATGAATGCGCCGGTCAGGCTGTTGAGCACGAGATCGACGCCTTCTCCGTCGGTCGTGTGCAGGAACTTCTGCTCGAACTCGGAGGTGCGGGACGACGCCAGATGGCTGTCGTCGATCCCCAGGGCGCGCAGAGCGTCCCATTTGGCGGGGCTGGCGGTGGCGAAGACCTCCAGTCCTAGATGCCGGGCGAGTTGTATCGCGGCCATGCCGACGCCGCCGGCCGCGGCGTGGATGAGGAGTCTCTCGCCGGCTGTGGCCCGGCCGTGGTCGATCAGGGCGTACCAGGTGGTGAGATAGGCCACCGGGAGGGTGACGGCTGCTTCGAAGGACATGTCGGGGGTGGGTATGCCGGCGATGAGCCGGCTGTCCGCCACGGCGTTCGTTCCGTAGGCCGTCGAGCCGAGGAACATGCCCACGACCCGGTCACCGGGTGAGAATCCGGTGACGTCCGGGGCGACTTCGGTGACGATCCCGGCGCCGTCGCTGCCGGCCGCGAGAGTGCCGAGCGGCACCATGTCCAGGGCGATGAGCAGGTCACGGAAGTTCACGCCGGAGGCCCGGACCGCGACCCGCACCTGTCCGGGGCCCAGCGGCTGGTCGTCGGGCAGCGGGACGAGTGCGAGGCTGTCGAGGGTGCCGCCCGAGCCGAAGTCCAGCCGCCACCGTTCGGTTCCCTCGGGGGTCGGCAGGGAGGGGGTGGTGCGTACGTCGGCCAGCCTGGGCACGTACGGCTCGCCCTCGCGCAGGACGAGTTGCGGCTCCTGGGCGGTGAGTGCCGCGGGCAGCGCCTCCAGGGAGCCGTCGCGGTCGTCGGTGTCGACGATCGTGATTCTGCCGGGTTGCTCGGTCTGGGCCGTGCGGATCAGTCCCCACACACCCGCGTGGGTGAGGTCGTGGACGTCCTCGTCCACGGCGGTGCTGATCGCGCCGTGGGTGAGGACCACGAGGTGCCCTCCGGCCGAGCGTTCGTCCAGCAGCCAGGTCCGCACGGCGTCCAGAGCGTGCAGGATCGCGTGGTGAACCGTCGGGGCGGAGGCCGGGGCCGCGTCCTGCGGCGCGGGAAGGTCGAGCAGAGCCGTGACCGGCTCGGTGCCGGCTGCCGCCCAGGAGTCCAGGACCGCGGTCAGGTCCTGGTGGACGCTGACGGTCGCGCCCGTCCCGGCGAGGGCGTCGACCAGCCGGGGGTCCGCGCCCACCAGCGCCCAGGACCCACGGGCGCTACGGTCGCCGGCGGCCAGGGGGTTCCAGGTCATGCGGAGCAGACCGCCCCCGCGCCGGGGTGCGGAAACCGTCTCACCGGCGGGGCGCAGCACGAGCGCCCCGATGCTCACCACCGGTGATCCGTCCTGGTCCAGGACGGACGCTTCGACGGTGTCGGGGCCGTGGTGAGTCACCTGGGTGCGTATCCGTGTCGGTCCGGTGGCGTGCAGCCGGATGTCACGCCAGGCGAAGGGCAGCGCCAGCGGTCCGTCGCCCTCGGCGAGCAGGGCGTGGAAGGCGGCGTCCGCGAGGGCCGGGTGCAGCAGGAAGTCCGCTGCTTCGGCGTGCTGTTCGTCGTCGAGGGACGCCTCACTGTAGAGGGTGTCGCCCTGCCGCCAGACGGCCCGGAGGTTACGGAACGCGGGCCCGTAGTGATAGCCGCGTGTCGTGAGCCGGTCGTACAGCCCTTCGATGGGGATCTGCTCCGCCCCTTGTGGCGGCCAGGGCCCGGCCGGGGTTCCGGATCCGCTCGGTGTGCCGGGGACGTGGCCGTCGTTGTGGAGGACTCCGCGGGCGTGCTGGGTCCAGGGCTCGCCCGTCTCCGCGTCGGCGGCTCTGGAGGAGATCCGCAGCGGGAACTCGCCGTCCGCCTGCGGACCGGTGGTGAGCTGGAGGTCCACCGGTGATTCGTCCAGCGGCAGCGGGCGCTGCAGAACGAGTTCCCCGATCCGGTCGCACCCCAGTGCCGCGGCGGCGTGCAGGGCGAGTTCGAGGAACGCGGTACCGGGCAGAAGCGCGGTGTCGCGCAGCGCGTGGTCGGCGAGCCAGGGGAGGTGACGCGTGGACAGGCGGCCGGTGAACAGGAGTCCGCCGTCGTCCAGGGGTACCCGCGCACTCAGCAGGGGATGGTGGGGATCGTTCATCCCGGGCCCGGTGCTGCGGTCCGTCCCGGCGTCGAGCCAGAACCGCCGGTGCTGGAAGGCGTAGGTGGGCAGCACGGTGCGGCGGGCCCCGCGCGTGGCGAAGGAGCGTTCGGTGTCGACGGGAACGCCCCGGACGTGCGCTTCGGCGACCGACCGGTGGAACCCGTCCGGTCCCGCCTCGTCGCTGCGCAGGGTGCCGAGCACCGCGGCCCGGACGCCGGTCTCCTCGACGGTCTCCAGCATGTCCACGGTGAGAACCGGATTGGGGCTCACCTCGATGAGGGCCCGGTGGCCGGCTTCGATCAGGGAGCGGACCACCGGATGGAACCGGACGGACTGGCGCAGGTTGCGGAACCAGTAGTCGCGCCCCAGGTCGGTCGTCTCCAGCAGGGTGCCGGTCACCGTGGAGAAGAACGGGATGCGCCCGCGCTTGGGCCGCACCGTGGCCAGTCCGTCCCACAGCATGTCATGGAGGGCGTCCACCTGCGAGGAGTGACCGGCGGAGCGTGCTGCGACGCGCAGGGCCCGGATGCCCCGGGAGCGGCAGAGCCGCAGCAGTTCGGTCAGAGGTTCGGGAGCGCCGGACACCACCACCGACGAGGGCCCGTTCTCGGCGGCGATGGACAGGCTGGCCGCCCAGGGTCGCAGCAGATCGGTGGCCTCCTGCCACGGCAGCCGCAGCGTCGCCATGCCTCCGTGTCCCTCCAGGGTGCGCAGGGCTCTGCTGCGCAGGGCGACGATCCTGACCGCGTCTTCCAGGGACAGGGCGCCCGCGACGAAGGCCGCGGCGATCTCCCCCTGGCTGTGACCGGTCACGGCGTCCGGGCGGACCCCGTGGGCACGCCACAGTGCGGCCAGGGACACCATGGTCGCGAAGAGCACCGGCTGCATGACATCGACGCGGTCGATCTCCGGTGCGCCCGGCACTCCGCGCAGGACATCCAGCGGGGACCAGTCGACGCAGGCGGCGAGTGCGTCGGCGCATGCGTGCATCTGTTCGGTGAATTCCGGTACCACGTCGAGGAATCCGGCGGCCATACCGGCCCACTGGCCGCCCTGGCCGGGGAAGACGAACGCGGTGGGAGGCCGGTCCAGAGCTCTGGCGGGGCCGATGAGCCGTGCGGACGGCTTCCCTTCCGCGAGGGCGCGCAGGTCTTTCTCGTACGCGGAGGGCTGGTTGCCGGTCACCGCGGCCCGGTACGGCAGCCGGGCCCGTGTCGTGGCCAGGGACAGACCCACGTCGGCCGCGGAGTACCCGGGTTGGGCGGCCAGGTGGTCCAGCAGCCGCTGGGCCTGGTCCCGCAGTGCCGCCGGGTTCGCGGCGGTCAGTACCCACGGCAGCGGGCCGTGCTCCGTACCGGCGGCACCGGAGGGCGGAGGCATCGCCGCGCCTGCCGGCGGAGGCGGTGCCTCCTCGACGACGACATGCGCGTTCGTTCCGCTGATGCCGTACGACAGGACACCGGCCCGTCGCGGCCGGTCCCCGGCGGGCCAGTCGACCGGCTCGGCAGCCAGACGGACGTGTCCGGCCGACCAGTCGACCGCAGTGGTCGGGTTCTCCACATGCAGGGTGGCCGGAATGCGGCCGTGTTGCATGGCCAGGACCGTCTTGAGGAGTCCGGTGGCGCCCGCCGCGCCCTGGGTGTGCCCGATGTTGGACTTCACCGAGCCCAGATATGCGGGCGGTGCCGTGTCCGGGCGCTGTCCGTACGTCGAGAGGACGGAGCGCGCTTCGATGGGATCGCCCACCGGAGTGCCGGTGCCGTGCGCCTCGATCAGGTCGATCTCGTCGGCCCGCAGGCCGGCGTCGGCGAGGGCCAGGCGGATGACCTCCTCCTGGGCGGGCTGGCTGGGGGTGGGGAGGGTCTCGCTGTCGCCGTCCTGGTTCCAGGCGCTTCCCCTGATGACCGCGAGCACGGTGTGGCCGTTCGCCCGCGCGTCTTCCAGTCGCTCCATCATCAGCACGGTGGCGCCCTCGGCGATGCCCATCCCCGCGGCGTTGTCGGCGAAGGCACGGCTGCGCCCGTCCCGGGAGAGTATCTGCTGCTTGCTGAACTCCACCATCAAGCCGGGGGCCGCCAGCACGGTCGCTCCCCCGGCGAGTGTCAGTGAGCACTCTCCCCTCCGGAGGGACTGGACCGCCATGTGCACGGCGGAGAGCGAGGACGAGCAGGCTGTGTCGACGGACACCGCGGGGCCGTGCAGTCCGAGCGTGTACGCGATCCGGCCTGCGACGACACTGGGGAATCCGCCGGTGACCAGATATCCGTCGGTCCCGGAGCCGCCCTCGTGCAGTCTCGGCCCGTACTCTCCCGCGAACACGCCCGTGAACACACTGGTGTCGCTTCCCCGCAGTGTGTCGGGGGCGATCCCGGCGGACTCGCAGGCTTCCCACGCCGTTTCCAGCAGCAGTCGCTGCTGGGGGTGGGCGGCCATCGCCTCACGTGGGCTGATGCCGAAGAGGTCCGCGTCGAAACCGGCGGCGTCATGGAGGAAACCTCCGCCGTGCGTCGAGAAGGTGCCCACCCGCTCGGGATCGGGATCGTAGAGCGCGTCGAGATCCCAGCCACGGTCGGTGGGCAGGGCGCCGATGACGTCGCGGCCTTCGGAAAGCACCTCCCACAGGTCGTCCGGGGAGTTCACTTCCCCCGGCAGCCGACAGGCCATGCCCACGATGGCAATGGGTTCGTGTATTCCGTTCGCTGAGGCAAGGACTCGGTTGTTCATGGAGGCGACCTCACAGAACATATCCGCGGGATATCGAAGGGGCCATTCACCCTTAAGGGGGCCATTCACCTTTAAGGAGAAGGCCGCTCCGTGGATTGTTTCAGTCTAGACCCGCACCCGCCCCAGGTCGCGGGCGCGGCGGCTGCTCCGGTGGGGACGGGAGCGGCAGGAAACCATCGACACCAGCCCGGCGGAAGCGTACGAGGAGCAACTGGGCGCAGCCCGCGGGGATTTCTCGCGGCACCCCGCCGTTGCGCTGCTGATCGATCCGCATATCCGGTTCCGTTGTTCGTCCCATGGCTCTACCGGACACCATGGCTCTACCGGACACCATGGCTCTACCGGACATGCGACCGGACCCGCCGATGATCTCCGACGCCCGTGCGCTGACTCCGAAGGTCGCGGCACAGGTCGCGGCCCTGGACGGTCGCGGCCCTGGACGGTCTGCGCCTGGACACCGAAAACCTGCTGGGGCAACCCCGTTCCCGGTTGTTTCAGGGTCGAATCAGCGAACCGGTGTTCAGGGGGACGCGACGCCATGTCGCGCCTAGACTGGTTTTGGTTTCGTCGGCGGTTTCAGCCGGACGGCGAAGAAGTCCCGTAGATCTGCTCTCGCATCTCGGACACCGTTGCAGTCGGCGATCAGGCCGGGACTCCATTCCCAGCAGCGGATTCCCAGCAGCGGTTTTCGTGGATTACCCCGCCGCCTCGCTGTGGCATCGAGAGAGGATCGCAATGGACAGAGGCCCCGCACTGCTCTTTCCAGGCCAGGACTCATTCCTTCCCGGGGTCTGGGCACATCTGCGCGGGAGTGACCCGACCGCCGACGAGGTGATGGGCACCGTCGACGCGGTCGCCGCGGACCATGGTCACCCGCCCGTCTCTCCGCTTCTGCTGGACGCGGAACATCCCGAACAGAGCGGACCGACCCACGGCCACGGGGAGCAACGACAGCTTGCCGCCCTCGCCACCTCTCTGGCCCTGGCCCGCTACCTGGAATCCGCGCACCACCTCGCACCCGGCGCCGTAGCCGGCCACGGTTCCGGGGCCTTCGCCGCACTCGCCGCGGCCGGCGTACTGACGGCGGAGAACGCCACAGCGGCCCTCTGCGAGCGGATCGCCGTCCTGCGGGCACCGGAGCTTCCACCCGGCGGGATGCTCGTACTGGACACCTCCCGCGACGGCGCCGAAGCCCTGCTGCGGCAGATCGGTGAACCGGACTTGGCGACAGCGGAGGAGAACACTCCCTGGCAGACCGTGATCTCCGGGCCCCCGCCCGCCCTGACACACGCTCAGAAGGCTGCCGACGAAGCGGGAGTGGCATCCACCCGCCTTCCCTCGGAGCACTCCCTCCACCACCCCGCCCTCGCACCGGCGGCCGAAGCACTGCGCGAGCGGCTGCACACCATCGCATCCCGTCCCGCGCGCTGCCTGGTGTACTCGGCGACGCAGCAGCGGTTCCTGCCGTCGGAGCAGGACATCGCCGACTGGCTGGCCGCGGACCTCACCACCACGCTGTCCTGGGTCTCCGTCCCCGAAGCCATGCAGAGTGAAGAGATCGACTCCTCTGTCGAATGCGGCTCCGGCGACGCCCTCGTCCAGTGGATCCGGGAGTGCCGGCCCGGAGCGATGTGCGCCGCACCGCTCGCCCGGCCCGCCACCGCGCTGGAGATCAAGGCGGCCCTGGCACCGGTGACAGGGAGCACATCCACGACGCCCGGGGAAAGCGATGCCTCCGCGCTGCCGACGATCCCGGCATCCGGAGAACTGGAGGCGCAGGTACGGGCCCTGTACGTCGAGGAACTGGAGTACCCCGAGGACGTCGTCACCCTGGACGCCGACCTGGTGGTCGACTTGGGCGTGGACTCCCTCCAGCAGAACGTCCTGCTCGAACGAGTGCTGGACCAGTACCAGCTCTCCGCCCCGGAAGTCCGCGCGACGGAGTTCCCCACCGTGCGCGCCGTCACCGAGCTGGTGGAGGAACTGGGCAGGCGCGACCGCAGCGAGGCCGAGCCGGCATGACCACCGGCCGGTCGCCCCACGGCACCGACGACGGACGCGCGGTCGCCGTGGTCGGTATGGGTATCGCCGTGCCGGGAGCCGACGACTGCGATTCCTACTGGGAACTGCTCAACCAGGACACCCCCGTCTTCCGCGAGCCCGGCTCGCGCTACCGGCTCGCCTCGTTCTGGTCCCCCGACCCGGAGACGGAAGACCGGAGTTACAACCGGACCTCTGGCTTCCGCCAGGGACCGGAGCACCGCCCGGCCGTGACCGTACAGGCCGAGGAAGAGGCCGGGCTCGACCTGTTGTGGCTGCGCCACTGCATGACCCAGGCACTCGACGGCGTCGCCCTCGCCGACGGCGTACACTGCACCGTGTACGTGGGAGCGTTCCCGGACGGCAGCCAGCATCTGGCCGAATCCCTGCTGGTCGAAGAGGTGGCCCGCGGCATGGCTCCCCGGCTCCCCGGCTCCCGGGAGGCCAACCTCCTGCGGATACGGGACCTGCTCCATGCCCGCTACCCCCTGGCACGTCCGTCGCTCCCGGCGCTGCTGCCCGACCAGGTCGTCCGTACGGCCGCCCAGGGACTGCTTCCCGAGGACAGCGAGTGCACGGTGATCGACGCCGCCTGCGCCTCCTCCCTGCTCGCTGTCGACACCGGCGCCCGGCGCGTGCTGGCCCAGGAGTGCGACCTGGCGGTGTGCGGCGGGGTGTTCATGGTCACCCCCCGCTGGAATGTGCTGTTCTCCAAGGTCAAGGGACTGACGCCGTCCGGCGATGTCCGGGCGCTGGACGCGCGGGCGGACGGCACCCTGTTCTCGGACGGCGCGGCGATCGTCGTACTCAAGAGTGTGGAGCGGGCCCGAAGCGACGGTGACCGGGTGCTCGGGGTGATCACCGGCTTCGGGGCTTCGTCGGACGGTGCGGGCAACGCGATTTACGCCCCCAGCCCGGAGGGGCAGGCGCTGGCCCTCCGACGCGCCCGCCACCGGGCGGGAGCCACCGCCGCGGACATCGACTGGCTTCTCACCCACGGCACCGGAACCCCCAAGGGCGACCTGGCCGAGCTGGAAGCCATCGACGCCACCGGCACGTCGGGCCCGCTGATGTGCACCTCCAACAAGTCCCTGCTCGGGCACTGCGGCTGGAACGCGGGCGCGGTGTCGCTCATCCACGCCCTGCTGGCCCTGCGGCACCACCGGGTCCCCGCCCAGCAGCGGTTCGACCGGTTGCCGGGTCCGGCCCGCACGGCACACCTCCGCGTACCGGACACGTCGGTAGAACTGCCGTCCGGCCCGGGAGGCAACCCCACGGCAGGGATATCCTCCTCCGGCTTCGGAGGCATCAACAGCCATCTGATCGTCCGGCGCGAACCCGCCCCCGGTCCGCCCGCCCCACCCGTCCCACCCGGCTCCCCACCGGAGCCCCTGGCCGTAGTGGCCTGGACCGCCCTGCTGCCGCAGGACACCGGCGACCCCTCCGACGGCGCCGCAGGCAGTGCCACCCGGTTCGAACCGTGGCAGCCGCCCACCTTCACCGAGGCGGGAGTCCCCCCGCCCGTCATCCGCACCATGGACCGCGCACAGCAACTGGGCCTTCGCCTGGCGGCACGCTTCGTCGCCGAGCACGGTGAACCCTGGGACCCGGTCCGCGACACCACCGGAGTGCTGGCAGCCGTCCACGGCCCGTCCGCCCTCTCCATCAGCCATCTGGTGCGCTGCTACGACGGTGACATGGCGGACTGCTTCAACGGGAAGGACGCCGAGGCGTACGCGGAGGTGGTCACCGGCGCCCGTGGCTCCGTGGGGAAGACCAGCGCTTCGGTGCTGCCGGGCATGATCCCCAACCTGGTCGCCGCCCGTGTCTCCCACCGCTACGACCTGCACGGCCCCAACCTCGTGGTGGACGCGGGGGACGCATCCGGGCTGGCCGGACTGGCCGTCGCCGCCCCCTATCTGCGGGACGGGGACCTGGACCTGGTCCTGTTGCTGGGTGTCAGCGCCCACAACGGCCCGGTCTTCGCCACCGCCGTGGACACCGAGCCCGACCGCATCGCCGAAGGCGGATTCCTCATCGCGGTCTGCCTCCCGACCGTCGCACAGAGCCACGGATGGCCCGTGTGCGCCCACCTCGACCTGGACCGGACCTCCCCCACGGACCACACCCTGGGCCAGGGCACCCTCACCTACCTCGCCGCCGAAGCCCACGCGGAACTCGTCCGCGTACTCGCCGCCGATGACCACCTGCCCTTCACCATCGCCGCCGCAGGACCAGGCCCCCGCCTCACGGTCCTGCCCCCACCACCCCCCGCGGGGTCCCGGTGACCGGGCCCCGCCGGACCACCCTCCGCCGCACCGGGCCGTCCCCGACGCCGACGGACGGCGGGCCCTTGCCGCCGGATGCCGTGCTCCTGACCGACCGCCCGAACCACGCCACCGCCGTACGGGACACAGTCCAGCCCCTCCAGCCCCTCCAGCCCTCCCAGCCATTCCGGCCGACCGGAGGGAGAGTGATCCTCCACGCCCAGGCCCACACCCAGTCCCTACGAGGGCGGTACCGCGGGCACGCGACACAACCCCTCTCCCGCTGTCCACCCCTTGAGGAGCCCACGTGATCAGCACCGACGCCTGGGTCCTGCGGGCCGGCCCGGTCGGGACCGCCCAGCAGGAGGCAACCCTCACCCGAGAAACCCTCTCCCTGCGCGAACCCGCCGACCACGAGGCCCTCGTGGAGCCACTCACGGGTTCCTGGGAAGCCAACATGGACCACGCACTGGCCCGCTCGCCCGTCGACATCTGCCGCCAGCGCGGCGAACCCGCGGTGATCATCGGCAACAGCGGACTGGTACGCGTCCTGCGACCCGCACGATCCGCGCCCAGCCCCCCGCAGGGAACCGTGTGCATGCTGCTCCCGTTCGGAGTCCGCGACCCCCACGGCTACGTGGTGCGCGTCCACGGCTACGACGCCCCCGGCAGCTACGGCCTCCTCGCCCGCCGTATCCCCCTCTCCGCCGAACTGCTGCTGCCGCTGCCCACGGACACCCCGTTCCCGCCCGAGCGCTGGGCCCCGGCCCTGCGCTACTTCACCGCCTGGGACAACTGGCATGTCGCCCACCGCTGCTGGCGCGCCCAGATGGGGGACGACGACCCGGCCGGCCACCTGGTGTTCGGCTGGGGTGGCGGAGTGGCCCTGGCCGCACTCGAACTGGCCCGGCGGGCCGGATTCCGCACCGCCATGACGGCTGGAACCGACGCCCGAGTCGCTCTCCTCCGCGCACGCGGAATCTCCCCCGTCGACCGGCGCGACTACCCTCATCTCGCCTATCACGCAGCCTCCGACAGAGACAGAGACAGAGACAGAGACGGACAACGCGAGTCCGAACACGCTTTTCTTGAGAAGATCGCCCAGCTCAGCGACGGGCGCGGGGTCTCCATCCTGCTCGACAACATCGGCGGCCCCCTTCACGAAGTGACGATGCGGGCCCTGGCCCGCCAGGGCGTCATCACGACCTGCGGGTGGAAGGCGGGAATGAATCTGCCCGTCGTGCGGGCGACCGAATGCCAGAGTCGGCATCTGCACGTCCACACCCACGGCTGGCGCTTCGAGGAGAGCCCCGCCATCCGCGACTACCAGGAACGCACGGGCTGGATCGCCGACGTCGCCCACCAGCACACCCACGACTTCGACGACGTCCCTCAGCTCGCCCGGGAGTACGCCCAGGGCCGCGTCGACGACTACTACCCCCTCTACCAGGTCAATCCCCTCTGACCGAACCAGGACCGCGAAGACGGGGGAGGGCAGCCCGGCGAGCACAGGAGCCGTCGCGCCCCGTCCGCAGCCCTGGCGGCCCGCCCACGCGAAGCTGGGCCGGACGGTCCGGATCATGCGACGATGCCGATATGAATCGACTGGCCGACGAGCAGTCGCCCTACCTGCTCCAGCACGCCGACAACCCGGTCGACTGGTGGCCCTGGGGCGAGGAGGCGTTCACCGAGGCCCGCCGCAGCGACCGCCCGCTCCTGCTGAGCGTGGGGTACAGCTCGTGCCACTGGTGGCAATGCGCTTGCTGAAGCCATGAGTGCCCACCAGGCGTGACATTATAAAGTGACTCCACGAGTACTGAAAGCGATGACCTTGACGCTCAGATCGACGCCTGGACGCAGGAGCAGTTAGCCGCCTCACCTGATTGGTCCATGGAAAAGTGGACGAGCGTCCTGGCGATCCTAGAGCCGGGCGACCGAGGCAACCTGACCTCGTGACAGGCGTGCGCGGAGCGGTGATCGCGGGCTCACCGCGATCAGCAGCGCAAGCTTCGTCGTGCCGGGCGCGGCGTCGCCCCGGACTCACTGTTTTCTACTTATGAGTGGTTGGTGCGTTGTTGCCTGTTCTAGCCTGGTCCCCGAAGAGCAAAGGAGTGGGGGCGGGGATGCCGAAGGTGCCTGAGAGCCGACGCCTTGGGCGCATGGCTGTGAATGAGGTGCGTGCCTCGTCGAGGCGACGACCCGCCTGTGTTGCGTGCCCTGTTGGAGCGCCACGGGCACATCGTGCAGGAGGTCGATGGCAGTAACGACCACGGTGAGGACTTGTACGTCACCTTCGTGCAGAACGGCGAGCGGACAGCAGACTCCATAGCCGTGCAGGTCAAAGGTGGGGTCTCGACGCGCACCAGAAAGGGCCATCGCGTCCGAGTCGGGGATCATGGGGGTAACTGGCGCGACGGTAGTCGGCCGGTGCTCTGTGTAGTCCATGACCCTGAGCGGGGAGGCCTTTTCTGGGCTAATGCGACCCGTCAGCTCCGCCGAGCCGACGCGCTGCGCAAAACGCTGAAATCTGTTGTTGTCTCACGGAGTTCCGTGCTGGACGACGATACCATTGAGGCTTTCGTGCAGAGCATGCAGAATTCGCTGGTTTGGGAACGTCAAGGGGTCGGCCGCTGGGCTGACATGGCGGACGTCATGTTTACTCCGAACGACATCGTTAAGCCCTTCGAAAACGAGTACGGCGAACCCATGATCTTCTGGCAGAAGCCTGGAGAGCCACTCGCAGTCCTGCTGCATCATGATCTCGACTGGGATCCTGTGCGCGTTGAGGAGAAAATGCTCCGATTTGATCCTATCCCGATGATCGGCACTGTCATCCTCAACAGCGCGGAAGCACACTGGCTCATGGGGTGCTTCAAATCCACGGAGTGGTGGCGCCGACCGGTCGAGAAGGCCGATCTTTCCTGACACTGAGGTTCCTTGGCGCTGCTACATCTGACGTCGCGCCTGTCACTTCCATGTCTCATCAATGTAGGTGAGCGGAAGGGGAGCGCAGGGCCGATCGTGTCGAACTGCGCCTAGGGTGGCTACCCACGTCTGCAACTGCTCGGGCAAAGGCACGGAAGGTCAAGACCCGCTCGGGGGCGCCAAGGCCGCGCAGCGCGCACAAGAAACCGACCAGAAGGGTCAGGGGGTAGATGGCGCGCTGGAGGGTGAGTGCACCAACGCAGATCACGGTAGACAGCAGTGCCACGGTCACGATGAGAATCCCTTCGGAGTGACAGCGCACCGCCCGGTGCGCTGACCTCATACAAGGCCGCGCGGCATCTGAACTCCGAGGCGCCTTGTGCGCCAAGGTGCTCGAAGTTCCTGGTCGGGCCGATAATGTCCGGACTTCCGGTCCGGATCGCCTACCAGGAGTTGTCGTCACACCTCACGTCCACATCTGGGCCGAAGGGGGAGCGGCGGCTGTTCGTAGGAATCGGCTCCCTTGTCGAAGCGGGGCGGTCGGCCGCCCTGGCCACCGGGCCGGAGCCGGTCGCGGATCTGGTCAGCCCGCTCGGGAATGTGCACGGGATGCCTCGGTGTCGCAGCCAGATCCGGATGGCTCCGGAGCGTGCAGCCCTTGGCGCTCCAGCCTCATCCAAGGGCGCCCCTCTCGCTTCCATCACCTCGGTGAACCGCATGTAGTCGTTGGTGTTTCGACCCGCGACGGTGAGGACGGCTGACGGCCCAGCGCACCGCAAGCCAGGTACATCCTGGCGGTCGATCCTCCGGAAAGCGGCCGAGCGCCAAGCCGTGGAGACCCTCTTTCGATTCCCGGCGGCATGCTGGTGAGCGTCTACGACGGTGGAGTTCACCGGACACCAGTCAGTCGATGCAGCCGACCGGGTCCCCCCTGAAGCAACTGCTCGGAGGTGGTCCTTGGCCTTCTCGCGGAAACGGGTGTGCAGACCGCCCGGGCGCGTCCCGCCAAGCCGTACTGGTGGGAACTTTCAGGCGATTCCATTCGGCGCGTTCCGGTCGTCAAACCATTGCCGACGCCATAGTCCCGGGAGGCGGCTGCTGGGCGAACGCCCACTTGGTATCGAACGATTCATCTGGCTCATGATGACGTAACGCCCGATCATGGTCCATCAATGAAGATCAGCACGTGGGTGACGCGATTTAGTGGGGTCACGTCAATGTGTGAATCCTCTGGATGGATCGCGAGGTGACACGTTCCCGAACTCCTCGAACCATCCTTCTGGCCGGAGGTCTCCAATGCCCATACGCCGGTTGAGCGGGTTGTCAGGGTGCTCCAGTCCTTGCATCATCGGGTCGTAGAGAAAAAGAACATCGTGGTCCTGGAAAAGCAAGTCCGAACAAACACCCCAGTCATAGTCACCCTGCTGTTCGGGGAGCCCTTGTGTGAGCTCAGCCACCAGATCCGGTTCATCGCGTGTCATTGCCGAGGCGCTCTCCAGAGCAAAGTGGAGCGCCAGTTCCTCCGCCGCGCAGCGTGGTTCGGGAGAGTGGCCGAGAGTGATGTCCTCGTTGAGATCATCCAGGGCTCTTAGCACCCTGCGCCGCCAATGCCGTGGCTGGTTCCATGTGGAGGCCGGCAAGAGTGCGAAGAAGATCCCAAAGCTGTTCGGGGAGATCGGCTGGTCGCCCAGTTCGTCCAACTCGTTGTGAGCCATATCGGCGAGAATCTCCAGGTTGCAGCTGAGGATGCGTGATGTGCGGGCCGTCATCTGCCACGGCTCTTCGTCCCCCTCATCCCATTCGACGTTCGGGTCCCAGGTTTCCGAACCCAGCTCGTGTCCCATTTCGGGCCGGTAGATTCCCGGTTCATTGAAGAATGCCGTTGCAACCGAATCTCCGCCTTCTGCAGCGCGGACGTACCACTCATGAGCTTCGTCGTGTTGCCTGTGCCGCTGGGCGATCACACCCCGGAGTCGCATGGCAAGAGCATCTCCTTGACCGGCGGCCCTCTCGTAGCAGGCCGCTGCTTCGTCCCATCGCCCTTCAATTTCGTGGAGGGCGCCAAGGGCGCGGGCCTGCAACGGAGTTCCTGTCTCGGATACGGTCCGGTACCACGAGGGCCAGGTGTGTTCCGGCCGTCTTTCGCGCTGTACGAACCCAAGGTCGTGCATAGCGACGTGGTTACCTTGGGCCGCCAGCGGAGAGAAGCAGCGCTCGGCGAGCACCAGACGACCGAAGCGGAAGGCAGACCGTCCGACAGGTAGCAGCTCGCTACCGCCATTCGCGTGCGTGACCGCCGCTTCCCAAACCTCGTCGGGGATAGCCGTCGCTTCGGCGGCACTGGCAATGGCGTCCACGAGGTAGTCGAATGGCCGCCAAGCCTCGGTGGTATCCGTGGCAACCAGCATTCCTGCCACACCGAACTGGATCTCGGTTGCCCATACGAGAGCCTGCTCGGGGCTCTCAGCTTGGAGACGGGAGGCATCCCCGGCGCTGAGATAGCACGTGGACAACTCCAGCAGGGTCTCGGCGGGCAGAGGAGTGGAGATGCCTGCTCTCGCAAGATCAATCGCTGCCTGAACCAAGGCAGCGCCACGGGGATGGCCTTTCGGATGGCGTCGAGTCGTTAGGAATTCCTCGAGCAGCTTCGGTCCGGCTGCGAGGTATTCCGCGATGCCGTGAACGCCGTGGTGGTGGGCTGCGTCAGCCAGACGGCTGTCGGAGCTTGGTTTGGCCAGGTGCGCGCGGAGCCTACTCATTTCCGTCTCGGACCACTGCCGGTCGATTACAAGGGGCTCGATGAGGTTCAGGACTCGGGATCCAAGGCGGCGCACAGATGCCACGCCAGCGTCCATGCCTCGCAACGCGCGCTCACTGTAATTGCCGTACACCTCGGAACGCATGGTGGCCATGACCACGACCCGTTGGTCAAGGAGCGCGGACAACATGCCTTGATCGAGGCCGCCGGGGAGGAGGAAGCGGTCGAGGTCGTCCAGCCAGAGCACCCACTTTCGGCGGCCGGGCCTAGGCAGGGATAAATGCGCTAGCACGGGGCTCAGGTCGCTGGCTGCAGGCGGGGCAACGATCCAGTGATCGGACAGTTCGCGTCGTACAGCCTCGAAAGCGCACCGAGATTTTCCGGCTGTGGACTCGCCGACCAATAAGACGAGGCCTCCGGTCTCCCTGGCTTCTGCCAGCTGAGCCGAGACTGTGCTGTCCGCGTCCCGTGGCACATAGGCCGGTAGTGGAGGAGCGCCCTCAAGGCGACTCGTTCGGTGTACGCCCAGGTCCAGGGGCTCAGACTCAGCCACCGGACTGATCGGGATCCGGACTGCGCCAGCCAAGATGTGACGCGATTCTTCCTGTGCCGGAGTGGGAGTCTTGGCTCGTGCTGCGCGTAGTAAGCGATCCCAAACTGCCGGGTCGGCGAGTGTGGCAGGGAGGGCAGTGTTTCGCTGCCGAGCCAAGATGTCGACCGCACGGAGAAAATCTCGGAAGAGCTTAGTTGTCGGTATGTGCTTTCCGGTTCGCCAATCGCTGATGCGCTGCACGGACAGGGAAGTTCGCCCTAGTCGATCCCTGCTCGTAGAGCAGATGGCGGCTGGCTTAGGGGAGCCGGCCGCAGCGAAAAGAGCATCCAGGTGCTCCCGGAATTTTCGCTTTCCCTTGTGCTCAGTCATGAGGAATCTTCCAGCGCTGTCAGACGGCTCCCAGGTCGACAGTGACGGAGAAGGGCGCAGCAGTCTTGATCGCGCCGGTGAACATTTCGCCGTCCCTGTACGCCTTGGTGGCGGGGTCGAGGACATAGGTGTACACGATCGGGACACCGGTGGCGGCCTGTTCAACGCGCCAGTAGAAGGGGATGCCGCCCTTGGCGTACTGGTCCACTTTCACGATCCGGTCGGTGGTCTCGGAGCCGGGGGACACGACCTCGACGACCAGGAGTACGTGCTCGGGGCGGGTGGGTGTGAGGTCGATGGTCTCTGCTCGGTAGACGATGACGTCAGGGCGGCGGTTGGTGAGTGGAACGTCCTGCAGGCGGACATCGAAGTCCGTGTCCGCATTCCATTCCGGGCCCGCGGCGGCGTCCAGGGCGTTGGCCAGGATGCGGGCCAGCCGGTTGTGGCGCTTGGAGGCGCTCGGGCTCACCACGACCATCCCGTCCACGATCTCGATGCCGGCGCACTGCTCCTCGGACCAGGAGTCGTACTGTTCCGCGCTAATCTGCTTATGCATCCACGCGGGCGCCACCATCTCGGCGGTCATGGTGTACCTCCTTCGAGAGGCCTCGGCAGGTCCGGCGCTGCTGCGCCAAGCCTACTGTTCCGAGGTGCCAGGCTGCCCGACTCGGAAAGGAAGGAGCCGCCCGCCACGTGATGACTCACAAGTGCAATTCGGCCGAGCGAGGCGGGCCGGTGAGGGTTTCGCCGTCGCAGCAGGCGTCGTGAGAGGCTGGGGCGCATGAACCGGCTGGCCAGCGCGACCTCGCCTTATCTGCTTCAGCACGCCGACAATCCCGTCGACTGGTGGCCCTGGATGCCGGAGGCTTTCGAGGAAGCACGACGGCGCAATGTGCCCGTTCTGCTGTCGGTCGGCTACTCCGCGTGCCACTGGTGCCACGTCATGGCGCACGAGTCGTTCGAGGACCAGGAGACCGCCGGTTTCCTCAACGAGCACTTCGTCAATGTCAAGGTGGACCGCGAGGAGCGGCCCGACGTGGACGCGGTCTACATGGAGGCGGTGCAGGCGGCGACCGGGCAGGGCGGGTGGCCGATGACCGTGTTCCTGACGCCGGACGCCGAGCCGTTCTACTTCGGTACGTACTTCCCGCCCGCCCCCCGGCACGGGATGCCCGGGTTCCGGCAGGTGCTCGAAGGGGTGCGGCAGGCATGGGAGCACCGGCGCGAGGAGGTCACCGATGTCGCCGCGAAGATCGTGCGGGATCTGGCCGGCCGGGAGCTGGCCTTCCCGGTCGCCGAGGTGCCCGGCGAGTCCGAGCTGGCCCAGGCGCTGCTCGGGCTGACCCGGGAGTACGACCCGCAGCGCGGCGGGTTCGGCGGGGCGCCGAAGTTCCCGCCCTCCATGGTGGTCGAGTTCCTGCTGCGCCACCACGCCCGCACCGGCGCCGAGGGCGCCCTCCAGATGGCCGCCGACACCTGCGAGCGGATGGCCCGCGGCGGCATCTACGACCAGCTCGGCGGCGGCTTCGCCCGCTACTCCGTCGACCGCGACTGGGTGGTGCCGCACTTCGAGAAGATGCTGTACGACAACGCCCTGCTCTGCCGGGTCTACGCCCATCTGTGGCGGGCCACCGGCTCCGAGCAGGCCCGCCGGGTCGCCCTGGAGACGGCCGACTTCCTGGTCCGTGAACTGCGCACCCCCGAGGGCGGGTTCGCCTCCGCGCTGGACGCCGACAGTGACGACGGCAGCGGAGCGCACGTTGAGGGCGCGTACTACGTGTGGACCCCCGAGCAGCTCCGCGAGGCGCTCGGCGAGGAGGACGCCGCTCTGGCCGCGCAGTACTTCGGGGTCACCGAAGAGGGCACCTTCGAGGAAGGCGCCTCGGTGCTGCAACTGCCCCAGCAGGAAGCGGTGTTCGACGCCGAGCGGGTCGCCGGTGTCCGGGCCCGGCTGCTCGCCCACCGCGCCGAGCGGCCCGCGCCCGGCCGGGACGACAAGGTCGTGGCCGCCTGGAACGGGCTGGCCGTCGCCGCCCTCGCCGAGACCGGCGCCTACTTCGACCGCCCGGATCTGGTGGAGGCCGCCGTCGCCGCCGCCGACCTGCTCGTCCGGCTCCACCTCGACGACCACGCCCGGCTCTCCCGCACCAGCAAGGACGGCCGCGTCGGCACGGGCGCCGGGGTCCTGGAGGACTACGGCGACGTGGCCGAGGGCTTCCTCGCCCTCGCCGCCGTCACCGGCGAGGGCGTCTGGCTGGAATTCGCCGGGCTCCTGCTCGACCATGTCCTCGCCCGGTTCACCGACCCGGAGACCGGTGCCCTCTACGACACCGCCGTCGACGCCGAGCAACTGATCCGCCGGCCGCAGGACCCCACCGACAACGCCACCCCCTCCGGCTGGACCGCCGCCGCGGGTGCCCTGCTCGGTTATGCCGCGCAGACCGGCTCCGAACCCCACCGCACCGCCGCCGAACGGGCGCTCGGGGTCGTCAAGGCGCTCGGCCCGCGCGTCCCGCGGTTCATCGGCTGGGGGCTCGCGGTCGCCGAGGCGCTGCTCGACGGCCCCCGCGAGATCGCGGTGGTCGGGCCCGCCCTGGACGACCCCGGCACGAGGACCCTGCACCGCACGGCTCTGCTCGGCACCGCGCCGGGCGCGGTGGTGGCGTACGGGGTCCCGGGCGGCGAGGAGTTCCCGCTCCTCGCCGACCGGCCACTGACCGACGGGGTGGCGACGGCGTACGTCTGCCGCAACTTCACCTGCGACGCCCCGACGACGGACCCGGAGCGGCTGGAAGCAGCGCTCGGCGACTGAAAGCGCCTCCTCCGGGGCCCTCAGCGGCCGACGGCTGGTCGGGTCGAGGCCAGCGGGCGGTGTCCCGGCCGGTACGGCACCCGATGCCCCGGCGCCGGTGACACGGCGCCGATGACCAGGCCAAGGGGCCTGTGCGGCGCGCCCGGTTGCCCGGTGAGCGGCCCGTGCGAGGGGATCCGGCGTGTCCGCCCGCCTGTGAGCCGGGGCGGAATACCACACTCCCCATCGCCCCGGCAGGGGAAACCGTTCAGATGTCCGGATCTGAGTCGGTGTTCGGATACGCCCGCTAAAACCACGCCAGGATGCGAAACACGCTATTTATCGGAACGGCCCCCGCGCTTCACACTTCCCCCATACTCTCTCCACGGTGACGCGACGACTACGACCAGTCGTCGTGTCGGGGGGAATTGGGATCTGGGGGGATCTTTCTTGCTGACGTCCGTAGTCGTCGCTGCCGTTTCGCTCGCCCTGTTCTGGATGGCGGCGTTCACCCTGTGGTGGCAGATGCACGCCTGGCGCACCCCGGAGGTGTTCGCCTCCACCCGGTTCGGCCGGCCGGACGGCGCCGGGCGGGTGTCGTTCTCGCTGCTGCTGCCGGCCCGCCATGAACAGGCCGTGCTCGACCACACCATCCAGCGGCTGCTGGAGTCCTCGCACACCGACTTCGAGATCATCGTCATCGTCGGGCACGACGACCCGGAGACCACCGAGGTGGCCCGGTCGGCGGAGGAACGCGACCCGCGCGTACGGGTCGTCGTGGACACCCACGAGAAGAAGAACAAGCCGAAGGCCATGAACACCGCGCTGCCGCACTGCCGCGGCGATGTCGTCGGGGTCTTCGACGCGGAGGACCAGGTCCATCCCGAACTGCTCGCCCATGTCGACCACGCCTTCCGCTCCACCGGCGCGGACGTCGTCCAGGGCGGCGTCCAGCTGATCAACTTCCACTCCAGCTGGTACAGCCTGCGCAACTGCCTGGAGTATTTCTTCTGGTTCCGCTCCCGGCTGCATCTGCACGCCCAGAAGGGGTTCATCCCGCTCGGCGGCAACACCGTCTTCGTCCGCACCGAAGTGCTCCGGCAGGCCGACGGCTGGGACCCCAACTGCCTCGCCGAGGACTGCGACCTGGGGGTCCGGCTCTCCAGCGTCGGCAAGAAGGTCGTCGTCGCCTACGACTCCGAGATGGTCACCCGCGAGGAGACCCCCGGCTCCCTGATGTCCCTGCTCAAACAGCGCACCCGCTGGAACCAGGGCTTCCTCCAGGTGTACCGGAAGAAGGACTGGAAACAGCTCCCCACCCTCGGCCAGCGCCTCCTCGCCCGCTACACCCTGATGACCCCGTTCATGCAGGCGTTCACCGGACTCGTCATCCCGCTCAACGTGGCCATAGCGCTCTTCCTCGACGTGCCCGTCGGCGTCGCCTTCATCACCTTCCTGCCGGCCGTCACCGCCCTGGTCACCTTCGTCTTCGAGATCGTCGGGCTGCACGACTTCGGCAAGCAGTACGGACTGCGCGTCCGCTCCGTCCACTATCTGAAGCTGATCGTGGGCGGCCCCTTCTACCAACTGCTCCTCGCCGGAGCCGCGGTCCGTGCCGTCTGGCGCGAGCAACGAGGCCGCAACGACTGGGAACTGACCAGCCACGTCGGCGCCCACCTCGGCCCCGCCGGCACCACCCGAGCCGGCCAGGACGACCCTGCCACGCGCGACGCCCCAGCGGCCCATGGCACCCACGGCACCCGTGACACCCGTGACATCCGAGAGGACGTCCCCGCGTGACCTCCACCCTCCCCGCGGCGACCACCACAACGGTCCCCGCGCAGCGCCGGTCTGCCCGCGAGCCCCGCCCCGGCGGCCGAATAACCCCGCCCCGGAGACTGCGCTCCTCCCGCCCCGACCTGCTGCTGTGCGCGGTGCTGCTGGCAGCCGTCGTCGTCGTCCAGGGCTGGAACATCACCGCGTACCCCACCCTCAGCGACGACGAGGGCACCTATCTCGCCCAGGCGTGGGCCGTCCAGGAGGGTCTGGGCCTGGCCCACTACACCTACTGGTACGACCACCCCCCGCTCGGCTGGATCCAACTCGCGCTCCTCACCTGGATCCCCGCCTGGCTCAGCCCCGACTCCATGACCGTGGGCACCATGCGCGCCGCGATGCTGCTGATCAGCGCCGCCTCCGCCGTCCTGCTCTACGTCCTGGCCCGCCGGCTCGCCCTGCCCCGCTGGGCCGCCGGACTCGCCCTGGTCATCTTCGGGCTCTCCCCGCTGTCGGTCGTCCTCCAACGCCAGATCTTCCTCGACAACCTCGCCGTGATGTGGACCCTGCTGGCGTTCTGCCTCGCCGCCTCCCCGAACCGCCACCTCTGGCACCACTTCGGCGCCGGGATCGCCGCCGCGACCGCCGTGCTCACCAAGGAGACGATGCTCGTCGTCCTCCCCGCGCTGCTGCTCACCATGTGGCGGCACAGCCACCGCGACACCCGTAAGTTCGCCGTCACCGGGGCCGTCACCGCCTGCGTCCTGATCGGCCTCTCGTACCCCCTGTTCGCGCTCCTCAAGGGCGAGTTGCTGCCGGGCGAGGGCCATGTCTCCCTCTGGGACGGCATCACCTACCAGATGACCCGCCCCGGCTCGGGCTTCATCCTGGAACAGGGCACCGGATCCTGGGGCGTCCTCCAGTCCTGGCTCTACTACGACCGCGTCCTGATCGTCGGCGGCCTCGCCGGAGCGGTCCTGCTCCTGCTGACCTGGCGCTGGTCGGTCACCGCCCGCGCACTCGCCGGCCCCGCCCTCGTCGTCGCCATCCTCGCCCTGGTCGCGATGCGCCCCACCGGCTATCTGCCCGCCATGTACATCATCCAGGCGCTGCCGTTCCTCGCCCTGGTGCTCGCCGGGGGCACCGCCTCCGTCGCCCACGCCGTGCTGCGCCGCGGACGGCGCCCCGACGAACGGCGGCCCGTCACCGGCGTCCGGTACGCGCTGGCCGCCGTCCTCGTGCTCGCCGCCGGCGCCCATGTCGTGCCGCGCTGGTACGAGGGCGCCCGCACCGCGATGACCGCCGAGGCCAACGCCCCCTACCGGGCCGCCTCCCACTGGCTGTCCACCGAGGTCGACAGGCCCGCCACCACCCGCGTCCTGGTGGACGACGCGCTCTGGCTGGACCTCGTGCACGCCGGGTACGAGCCGGGGCTCGGCGCCATCTGGTTCTACAAGGCCGACCTCGACCCCGCCGTCACCGAGACCATGCCCCGCGGCTGGCGGGACCTGGACTACGTCGTCGCCTCCCCGACCGTCCGCCGGGACGCCACCGACCTGCCCAATGTGAAGGCCGCGATCGAACACTCCAGCCCCGTCGCCGTCTTCGGCACGGGCGAGGACCGCATCGAGATCCGCCGGATCACCGCCGAGGCCGCCCCGGGAGGCGCCCGATGAGCCAGGAGTCCATCGTCCCCGGCGAACTGGGCGGTGATCTGCGGCCCCCCGCCGTCCCCGAACCGGGCGCCGTCACCATCGTCGTACCGACCTTCAACGAGTCCGCGAACATCCGGCGGCTGCTGCGTCAGATCACCGAGTCCGTGCCCGCGCGACTGCCCTGCGAGGTCGTCTTCGTGGACGACTCCACCGACGACACCCCCGACGTGATCCGCGCGGCGGCACCCCACTGCCCCTACCCGGTCACCGTGCTCCACCGCGACGAACCGGCCGGCGGCCTCGGCGGCGCCGTCGTCGAGGGGCTCAGGACGGCCGGCTCCGACTGGATCGTCGTCATGGACGGCGACTGCCAGCACCCGCCCTCCCTCGTCCCCGACCTCATCGCCACCGGTGAACGCGCGGGCGCCGAACTCGTCGTCGCCTCCCGCTACATCGAGGGCGGCAGCCGCGCCGGACTCTCCGGCGGCTACCGCGTCGCCGTCTCCCGCGCCGCGACCTGGCTCACCAAGTCCCTCTTCCCGCGCCGGCTGCACGGCATCAGCGACCCGATGAGCGGCTTCTTCGCCCTGCGCCGCTCCACCGTCACCGCCGACGCCCTCAAACCCCTCGGCTACAAGATCCTCCTCGAACTCGCCGTCCGCTCCCGGCCCCGCACCGTCACCGAAGTTCCCTTCGTCTTCCAGGACCGCTACGCGGGCGTGTCCAAGTCCGGCCCCCGCGAGGGCTGGCGCTTCCTGCGCCACCTCGCCGGGCTGCGCACCGCCTCACCGATGGCCCGGATGGCGGTCTTCGGACTGATCGGCGTCACCGGCTTCCTGCCCAATCTCCTCGGCCTGTGGGCACTGACCGCCTCCGGGATGCACTACGTCCCCGCCGAGATCCTCGCCAACCAGTGCGGCGTGGTCTGGAACTTCCTGCTCATCGAGCGGCTGCTGTTCCGCGACCGCCGCCGCTTCCGGCGCTGGTGGGACCGGTTCGGCCGGTTCGCGCTGCTCGCCAACGCCGATCTGCTGCTGCGTATCCCGCTGATCGCGCTGCTCGTCGGCCGGTTCGGCATGGAGGCGCTGCCCGCCACCGCGTGCGCGCTGGTGACGACGTTCGTCCTGCGCTTCGTCGGGACCGAGGCGCTGGTCTACCTGCCGCGCGGACGCCCGCGCGGCGGCGTGAAGGAAAGCGGTCCAGCAAGGGAGAGCCGAGTGACACAGCACCACGGGAGCACAGGCGCGGACGCGAGGAGGCGGGCCGAGTGAGACGCACGGGACGCGCCCGGCGCGGCAGACGTACGGCGGCCCTGCTGGCGGTGGCCGGACTGACCGGGGGGCTGCTGCTCACCGCACCCCAGTCCGCGTCCGCCGCCAACCTCATCGCCAACCCCGGCTTCGAGACGGCCGGCAGCGGCGACATGCCGTACTGCTGGCAGCGCTCCGGCTGGGGCGACAACGACTTCACCTACGAGACCACCGCCGACGCCCACACCGGCGCCGCCGCCATGAAGGTCAGCCTCACCCGCCGGGCGGACGGCGACCGCAAGGCGCTCATCACCGAGTCCGCGGACTGCGCGCCCGTGGTGACCGAGGGCAAGCAGTACGACCTGTCCCTCTGGTACAGATCCACCACCCCGGACGCCAACATCACCCTGTTCCGGCACGACGCGACCGCCGGCTGGCAGTACTGGACCGACCTCAAGACCCTGGACCTGGCGGCCGACTGGACCGAGGCGGGCGTCCGCACCCCTGAGATCCCGGCCGGCACCGACCGGATCAGCTGGGGCGTCTCCGTCTACGGCACCGGCTCCGTCACCACCGACGACTACGCGATGGAGCAGGTCAGCGATCCGGTGCCGCAGCCGGGCTGCACCGGCACCGCGGACCAGTGCGAGAACGGCGCCTGGGAGGTGCTGCCCGCGCAGAACCCGGTCCGCTCCATGCACTCCGTCGTCCTGCACAACGGCAAGATCCTGCTGATCGCGGGCTCCGGCAACGACCCCACGATGTTCGAGGCGGGCACCTTCACCTCCGCCGTCTACGATCCCAAGACCGGCACCTACGAGGTCATCCCCACCCCGAGGGACATGTTCTGCGCCGGACACGTCCAGCTCCAGGACGGCCGGGTGCTGGTGATGAGCGGCAACAAGGGCTACCCGTCGGCCGACGGCACCGTCGGCTACCAGGGCTACAAGGACTCGTACGTCTTCGACCCCGCCACCGAGACGTACACGAGGACCAACGACATGAACGACGGCCACTGGTACCCGTCGGCCACCGTCCTCGGCAACGGCGACGTGCTCTCCTTCGGCGGGCTGAAGGAGGACTCCACCGGATCGGTGACGGCCGAGCGCTGGTCGCAGGCCGAGCAGAAGTGGCTGCCGACCTGGCAGGTCAACCAGACCTGGTCGTTCTGGGGCCTGTACCCGTCGATGATCCTCATGCAGGACGGCCGCCTCTTCTACTCCGGCAGCCATGTCTTCGGCAACAACATCCCCGGCACCGGCGCCGCGATCTACGACTACGACGCCAACACCATCACCCAGGTGCCCGGCCTCCAGAACAAGGACGAGCGCGACCAGTCGGCGAGTGTGCTGCTGCCGCCCGCGCAGGACCAGAAGGTCCTCACCCTCGGCGGCGGCAACATCGACTCCAACCCCGAGGCCAACCGCCTCACCGACGTCATCGACCTCAAGGAACCCGACCCGCGGTACGTGGCGGGCCCGCCGATCCCGCAGGGCACCGTCGACCTCGGCGACGGCCCCGTCCCGCAGACCGGCGACCAGGGCAAGATGTACGTCTCCGCGGTGCTGCTGCCCGACGGCAAGGTCCTGGAGACCGGCGGCGCCCTGCACAACCGGGCCAACCCGGTCTACGAGACCTCCCTCTACGACCCCGCCACCGGCACCTTCGACCCGGTCGCCGCCGACCCCGAGGCCCGCGGCTACCACGCCTCCGGGTTCCTGCTCCCCGACGGCCGGGTCATGACCACCGGCGACAACCCGGGCAACAACTCCTGGAACCACAATGTGTCGATCTACACCCCGCCCTACCTCTTCAAGGGCGAGCGGCCGACGATCACCTCGGTCATCGACACCGAGTGGAACTACGGCGACACCCAGCGGATCACCGTGGACCGCCCGATCGCCAAGGCCGAGTTGATCCGCCCGGCCGCCGTGACCCACTCCTCCGACCCGAACCAGCGGTTCGTGGACCTGCCGCTGACCGTCGACGGCAACACCATCGACCTCAATGTCACCAGCAACCCCAACCTGGCCCCGCCCGGCTGGTACATGCTCTTCGCGGTCGACGCGGGCGGAGTGCCCTCGGTGGCCGAGTGGGTCCACCTCCAGGGCCCGCAGGCCCTCGCCGCGAACGACGCCTCCGCCCACGTCCACGACTTCGCCGACAACCTCAAGGGCAAGGTCGCCGGACCCGGCAAGAAGCGGTCCTCCCACCCGGTCCCCCCGACCGTCTCCGGCTGCGACCGCCACTACGGCACGGGCAACGTCTGCGTCCCGACCGCCTTCCCGGCGGACGTCGGGAAGACCACGGCGGCCCGCTGCGACTGGCTCGCCAAGAACGACTACGGCCGGCTGAAGGTCAACGGCAAGGACGACCCGCTCCGCCTCGACCCGGACCGCGACGGCTCGGCCTGCGGAAAGGGAGACCTGAGGAGAAGCGGAAAAGCACACCCCAAGGGAAGCGGAAAAGCACACCTCAAGACCGGGAACGGACACGGCGAGAGCGGGAAGGGGCACATCACCACAGGCGGCTGAGGCTCAGCCGCCCTCCCGGGACCGAAGGGCGTCCGCCACGATCGCGGCCAACTGCTCGTGGTGGGCGCCCTTCCCGTACGCCACCTCCGGGCTGTGCTCCAGGTCGGTGGTGACGGTCTGTGTGGTGTCCGCGGGCGGGATTACGTGTGCTGGTAGGCGACCAGGGAGATGCCCACGTAGTGGACGACGAACGCCGCGAGGGTGAAGGAGTGGAAGACCTCGTGGAAGCCGAACCAGCGCGGTGACGGGTTGGGGCGCTTGATGCCGTAGATCACGCCGCCCGCGCTGTAGAGGAGGCCGCCGACGACGACCAGGACCAGGACGGCGATGCCGCCGGTGCGCATGAAGTCGGGGAGGAAGAAGACCGCCGCCCAGCCCATCGCGATGTAGCAGGGGGTGTAGAGCCAGCGGGGGGCGCCGACCCAGAAGACCCGGAAGGCGATCCCGGCGAGGGCCGCCCCCCAGATGCCCCACAGCAGCCACTGCCCCTTGGCCTCCGGCAGCAGCAGCATCGTGAGCGGGGTGTAGGTGCCCGCGATGATCAGGAAGATGTTGGCGTGGTCCAGGCGGCGCAGGATGCCGTCCATCCGGGGGCTCCAGTCGCCCCGGTGGTACAGCGCGCTCACCCCGAACAGCAGACAGGCGGTGAGGGCGTAGATCGCGCAGGCCACCCGGCCGCGCGGGGACTCGGCGAGGGCCGTCAGCACCAGGCCGGCGACGACCGCGGCCGGGAACATGCCGAGATGCAGCCAGCCGCGGAGCTTCGGCTTGATGGGGTGCGGCAGGGAGAGTGCGGCGGACACGCGATCGGTGACCGTCGGTTCCCCGGGCGCGTCGGAGGCGGGCACAGTCATGGGCGGAATGGTACCTACGGAACCGTAAGTCGCGGGTCAGCGGGGTGGTCGGGCGCGACACACCGGGCCGGCCGCCCCTCCGCTCGGGTGAGCACCCGGGCCCGACCCGTCGCCGCTCAAGTGAGAGGGAGACCTCTCTCAAGAGAAGGTCATCCGCACTTTATGTGTACGCAAAGTGGCGAGAGGAAACGCGGAGTGACGTGTGATTCCTCACGCCGCTCAGGTGGGCGGACCTCTGGACAAATGCGCGGCGTCCTCGGATGATCAAATGAGTGCGGTCGGCACCGGATGAGCGCCAAATGCAGTACGAGTGCAGCAGCTGCGAAGCATCCGGGTCGCGGCCCCCACGGGGCAGACAGTCAGAAAACCCTCAACAAGGAGCGATCGTGGCGCGCGACATCGCGGCTCCCCCCGTCATCCCGACCAACCACAAGGAACTGATCTCGTGGGTCAACGAGATCACCGAACTGACCCAGCCGGACAACGTGGTCTGGTGTGACGGATCCGAGGCCGAGTACGAGCGCCTGTGCGGGGAGCTCGTCGAGAAGGGCACCTTCCGGAAGCTCGACCCGATCAAGCGCCCCCACTCCTACTACGCGGCCTCCGACCCCACCGACGTCGCCCGCGTCGAGGACCGGACGTTCATCTGCTCCGAGAAGGAGGCGGACGCCGGCCCCACCAACCACTGGAAGGCCCCCGCCGAGATGCGGGAGATCTTCGCCGGTGACCAGGGCCTGTTCCGCGGCTCCATGCGCGGTCGCACCCTGTACGTCGTGCCCTTCTGCATGGGCCCGCTCGGCTCGCCGCTGTCCGCGATCGGCGTCGAGATCACCGACTCGGCGTACGTCGCCGTCGCCATGCGCACCATGACCCGGATGGGGCAGCCGGTCCTGGACGAACTCGGCTCCGAGGGCTTCTTCGTGAAGGCCGTGCACACCCTCGGCGCCCCGCTGGAGCCCGGCCAGGCGGACGTCCCCTGGCCCTGCAACCAGACCAAGTACATCTCCCACTTCCCGGAGACCCGCGAGATCTGGTCGTACGGCTCCGGCTACGGCGGCAACGCCCTGCTCGGCAAGAAGTGCTACGCCCTGCGCATCGCGTCCGTCATGGCGCGGGACGAGGGCTGGCTCGCCGAGCACATGCTGATCCTCAAGCTGACCCCGCCCACCGGTGAGTCGAAGTACGTCGCCGCCGCCTTCCCGTCGGCCTGCGGGAAGACCAACCTCGCCATGCTGGAGCCCACGATCTCCGGCTGGACGGTCGAGACGATCGGCGACGACATCGCCTGGATGCGGTTCGGCCAGGACGGCCGGCTGTACGCCATCAACCCCGAGGCCGGCTTCTTCGGGGTCGCGCCCGGCACCGGTGAGCACACCAACGCCAACGCGATGAAGACCCTGTGGGGCAACTCCGTCTTCACCAATGTCGCCCTCACCGACGACAACGACATCTGGTGGGAGGGCATGACGGAGGAGACACCCGCCCATCTCATCGACTGGAAGGGCAACGACTGGACCCCGGAGTCCGGCACCCCGGCCGCCCACCCCAACGCCCGCTTCACCGTGCCCGCGTCCCAGTGCCCGATCATCGCGCCCGAGTGGGAGGACCCCAAGGGCGTGCCGATCTCCGCGATCCTGTTCGGCGGGCGCCGCGCCACCGCCGTACCGCTGGTCACGGAGTCCTTCGACTGGAACCACGGGGTGTTCCTCGGCGCCAACGTGGCCTCCGAGAAGACCGCCGCCGCCGAGGGCAAGGTCGGCGAACTGCGCCGCGACCCGTTCGCGATGCTGCCGTTCTGCGGCTACAACATGGGCGACTACATGGGCCACTGGGTCGACGTGGCCAAGGACAAGGACGCCGCGAAGCTCCCGAAGATCTACTACGTCAACTGGTTCCGCAAGAACGACGAGGGCGCGTTCGTCTGGCCGGGCTTCGGTGAGAACTCCCGGGTCCTGAAGTGGATCGTGGAGCGCCTCGACGGCAAGGCCGAGGGCGTCGAGACCCCCATCGGCATCCTCCCGACCAAGGCGGCCCTGGACACCGACGGCCTCGACCTCGCCGACGCCGACCTGGAGTTCCTGCTCACCGTGGACCAGGAGATCTGGCGCGAGGAGGCCGCGCTGGTCCCCGACCACCTCAACACCTTCGGCGACCACACGCCGAAGGAGCTGTGGGACGAGTACCACGCCCTGGTCCGGCGCCTGGGCTGACGCCCACCCCCGAAGACTCCGCGGCCGGTTGAACCGACTGTGCCCTGACCAGCTACATCGTCACGGCCGGCCGCGGACCACACAGGCAAGGCCGAGCACAAAAGAGTGCTCGGCCTTCGCCGTACTCGATATCGCCGAGAGCGACAACGCCGCAAAGGGGCGCGGGGAACTGCGCAAATCCCCCCACGCACCCGCACCCGCACACCCACGCACGGCGAACAGGCGCCCGAGAACCGAAGCCCCCCCAACCCCCCACCCAAGCGAACGCAGTGCCATGGCACCCGGTCCGCGCGTCGCTGCGGGTGCACGCGGACCGGGGCCGTACGGGAGCCCCGTGACGGGCTGTCAGCAGACCTCGCCGCAGGGGCAGGGGTCAGCCGGCGGCAGCACTCAGTTCCGGCCGGCCGGCGGCGGCGTGCGCGTCCATCCGCTCGGCCGCGAGGATCGCCACCACCGTGTCCGCCCGGGACGCGGCGACGACCAGAGCGCGCCCGGCGACGGCGTGGGCCCGCTCATGGAGGGACGAGGGGTCGGTGAACCCCCCGGAGGGCACGGCACGCACCGGTACGACCCCGCCCCGCAACCGTCCGACCTGCTCGGCGAGCCGGACGGACGCGGTGTCCAGGTCGGCGGACGGGACCAGCGCGCGCAGCTCGTCGGTGACGGCGAGCAGGGCCGCGAGATGGCCCGCGAGCTGGATGTCCAGCTCCTCCTCGCGGGACCGGTGGGGGAAGTCGGAGGTGGTGCCGGCCACCGTGCTGTGGACCGACTTGGTGCGGATCGGTTCGTACATGGATGGCCTCCTGTGCTCGGACGGAAGCCATCCTACATTGGATTGAGTCTAAAGTAGAGCCCTTGACGGATCCGGCCGGACCGGCCACGGAAGGTGAACGCCCGCTGCCCGGAACCCGCAGGTCGGGCGTGGAGGATCAGAACTGCCCGTATCCGTCGAGGAAGGTCCCGATCCGGGTGACGGCGTCCTTGAGGTCCGCGGCCGTCGGCAGCGTCACGATCCGGAAGTGGTCGGGCTCGACCCAGTTGAACCCGGTGCCGTGGACGACCATGATCTTCTCGCGGCGGAGCAGGTCGAGCACCATCTGCCGGTCGTCCTTGATCTTGTAGACCTTGGGGTCGAGCCGGGGGAAGAGGTACAGCGCCCCCTTGGGCCGTACGCAGGTCACGCCGGGGATCTGGGTCAGCAGGTCGTAGGCGACGTCCCGCTGCTCCTTGAGCCGCCCGCCCGGCAGGACGAGGTCGGCGATGGTCTGCCGGCCGCTGAGCGCGGCGACCACCCCGTGCTGACCTGGCATGTTGGCGCACAGTCGCATGTTGGCGAGGATCGTGAGGCCCTCGATGTAGGAGGCGGCGTGGGCGCGCGGCCCGGAGATCGACATCCAGCCGACGCGGTAGCCGGCGACCCGGTACGCCTTGGACATCCCGTTGAAGGTGAGGGTCAGCAGGTCGGGGGCGACGGCGGCGGTGGGGGTGTGGGTGGCACCGTCGTAGAGGATCTTGTCGTAGATCTCGTCGGAGCAGACCAGTAGCTGGTGGCGGCGGGCGATGTCGGTCAGCCCGCGCAGCACGCTCTCGTCGTAGACGGCGCCGGTGGGGTTGTTCGGGTTGATGACGACGATCGCCTTGGTGCGGTCCGTGACCTTGCGTTCGATGTCGGCGAGGTCGGGCATCCAGTCGGACTGCTCGTCGCAGCGGTAGTGGACGGCGGTGCCGCCGGAGAGCGAGACGGCGGCGGTCCACAGCGGATAGTCCGGCGCCGGCACCAGCACCTCGTCGCCGTCGTCCAGCAGCCCCTGCATCGCCATGGTGATCAGCTCGGAGACCCCGTTGCCGATGAACACATGCTCGACGTCGGTCTCGATACCGAGGGTCTGGTTGTGCATCACGACCGCGCGCCGGGCGGCGAGCAGCCCCTTGGCGTCCCCGTACCCGTGGGCCGTGGACACGTTCCGCAGTATGTCCTCAAGGATCTCCGGGGGGCAGTCGAACCCGAACGCGGCCGGGTTCCCGGTGTTCAGCTTGAGAATCCGCTGCCCCGCTGCCTCCAGCCGCATCGCCTCCTCAAGAACCGGACCCCGGATCTCGTAACAGACGTTGGCGAGCTTGGTCGACTGGATCACCTGCATGCCAGCGAGCTTACGGGCGGGTCCCGGGGGGCGGGCCGTGCTTTCCGCCACATGAGACGGGGGGTCGCCCGGACGGATGGTGCGCCGCCCGGCGCCTCCGGAGGCGTTCTTGTCCGCTCGGCCCCCACGTGACGACAATGTGCATGACAAGACGAGCGGTCGGGAAACCCCCGGCCGTCCCGTCATCGCGTCACAGGAGGGGACCCCCCACATGCGCACCTCCCTGCTCGCCGCCCTCGCCGCGCTCGCGGCCACCGCGATGGGCGCCGCCCCCGCGCTCGCCGCCACCCCCGCCGAGACGGCCCCCGCAGCCGAGGCAACCCGCACCGCCGGGAAGGCCCCCGGCACCGCGACGACCCGCACCGCCGGGAAGGCCCCCGGCACCGAGGCAACCCGCACCGCCGGGAAGGCCCCCGGCACCGAGGCAACCCGCACCGCCGAGAACGCCCCCCGCACCGAGATACCCCCCGCCACCGGGACGGCCCCCGCCGCAGCCGTCACCTTCGCCGGGACCGTTTCCCTCAGCAACTGCTCCGGGTCCGTCGTGCGGATGCCCGATTCCGAGGACGACGACCCCGCGCTCGTGCTCAGCAACGGGCACTGTCTGGAGAGCGGATTCCCGGCCGCCGGTGAGGTGATCGTGGACCGGGCCTCCAGCCGGACGTTCGGGCTGCTCAACTCCGCGGGGACACGCGTCGCCACACTGCGGGCCGACAAGGTCGCCTACGCGACGATGACCGACACCGACGCCGCCGTCTACCAGCTGACCTCCACCTACGCCCAGATCCGCACCTCGTACGGCATCACCGCGCTCACCCTCGACGCCACCCGCCCGGCCGCCGGGACGGCGATCAGCGTCGTCTCCGGGTACTGGAAGCGGATCTACAACTGCTCCGTCGACGGGTTCGCGTACCGCCTCAAGGAAGGCGACTGGACCTGGAAGGACTCGGTCCGCTACACCTCCGCCTGCAACACCATCGGCGGCACCTCCGGATCGCCCGTCCTCGACCAGGCCACCGGACGGGTCGTCGCCGTCAACAACACCGGCAACGAGAACGGGCAGCGCTGCACGCTCAACAACCCGTGCGAGGTGGACGCGAACGGCACCGTCACCGTCCGCCGGGGCATCAACTACGCCCAGCAGACGTACCAGCTCACCGCCTGCTTCGGGCTCGACAGCAAGCTGGATCTCCACGCCCCCGGGTGCACCCTGCCCAGGCCGTAGCAGCCCGCCTGCTCAGCCCCGGGCGGTCGGCGTCCGGCGGACCGCCCGGCCGGCCAGGACATCGGTGCGGCGGCCGTCCTCGATCACGAAGCGGCCGTCCACCAGGACATGCGGGATGCCCGTCGGCAGGGTGCGCGGCTGCGCGAACGACGAGCCCGCCGCCACCGTCGCGGGGTCGAAGAGCACCAGGTCCGCCCGGTAGCCCTCGCTGACCAGACCCCGGTCCGGCAGCCGCAGCCGGGCCGCCGGGCGGGACGTCAGATGCGCCACGCACTCCTCCAGGGACAGCACCCCCAGCTCCCGTACGTACCTCCCGAGGTACTCGGGGAAGGTGCCGTACGCCCGCGGATGCGGCTTCGCGCCCTGGAGGATGCCGTCCGAGCCGCCGGTGTGCACGGCGTGGCGCATGATCAGACGGACGTTCTCCTCATGGCCGACGTGCTGGAGGATCGTCGGGCCGAGACGGTCCTCCACCAGCAGCCGGTGCGCCGTCGTCCACGGCTCCTCGCCGCGCCGCGTCGCCGACTCCAGGACCGTGTGGCCCACGTACTCGGCCAGCGCCGGACTCGTCACGCCCGAGATCTCGATGGTCTCCCACTCGACCGGCACCCCGTGGCAGCCGTCGGAGCCCAGCACCTCCAGATGGTGGCGGATACGGGCCGTCGTCCCCTCGTCCGTGAGCCGCTCCAGCGCCCGCGCGGGACCGCCCTCGTTCGCCCAGCTCGGCAGCAGCGCGGCCAGCGTCGTACTGCCCGGCGTGTAGGGGTAGGTGTCCAGCGTGATGTCGGCGCCCGCCGCCAGCGCCTCGTCCAGCAGGGCCAGCAGCTCCGGCGCCCGCCCCTTGTTCACCCCGAAGTTCATCGTGGCGTGCGCCAGGTGCAGCGGGCAGCCCGCCTCCCGGGTCAGCGCCACCATCTCCTCGTACGCCTCCAGCGCCCCGGCCCCGTACGAGCGGTGATGCGGGCAGTAGTAGCCGTCGTACGACGCCACCACCCGGCACAGCTCCGTCAGCTCGGCGTCCTTCGCGTACATGCCCGGCGTGTAGGTGAGGCCCGACGACATGCCCACCGCGCCCTGCTCCAGGCCCTCCGCCACCAGCCGCCGCATCCGGCCCAGCTCGGTCGCGGTGGCCTCCCGGTCCTCCCAGCCGACGGCCAGCGCCCGCACCGTGCCCTGGGGGATGAGGTAGGCCGCGTTGACGGCGATGCCCCGGTCCAGCCGGTCCAGGTACTCGCCGACCGTGCGCCAGTCGAAGTCGATGTCGTCGCCGTGGCCGTTCCAGCCGGTGATCGCGCTGCGCACCTCGGCGAGCGTACGGTCGTCCACCGGCGCGTACGACAGCCCGTCCTGGCCGATGACCTCCAGCGTGACGCCCTGCGCGGCCTTCGCGGTGTGCTCGGGGTCGCGCAGCAGCGCCAGATCGCTGTGGGCGTGCATGTCGATGAAGCCGGGGGACAGCACCAGGCCCTCGGCGTCCAGCTCCCTGGCCGCCGAAGGGCGCCGGCCGCCCGCCGTTGCCGCCTCCTTCACGATCGAGACGATCCGGCCGCCGTCCACCACCACGTCCGCGCGGTACGCGGGGCCGCCGGTGCCGTCGACCACATCCGCGTCCCTGATGACGAGTTCTGCCATGCTGCCGGGCCTCCAAGAGAAACGAACGAACGGGCCTGAGGGCCTAAGGGCCTCAGGGCCCTGCGGGCGGGCAGCGCGTCGGCTGCCGGGGGGCTAGAAGTACGTGCGGACGTACTCCACGACCGTGCCGTCCGCCTCCGCCACCGGGATCAGCTGCCACTTGTCGAACGAGGTGCACGGGTGGGACAGCCCCATCCCGAGCCAGTCGCCGACCTCCAGGTCCGCCTCCGGAGCCGTGCGCAGCCAGCCGTGCTGGTCGGACAGGCCCGTCACCTCGATCCCGGTCGCCGGGCGCTCGGCGCCGTCGCGCCGCACCGCCTGGGCGAACGGCAGGTCCAGGTCGTAGGCCGCGTCCCGCTTGCCCGCGTTCACGAACGCCTGCTCCGCCGACGGACGCGACACCACCTGCGCCCAGAGCCGGAAGGCGGGCTCCAGAGCGCCCTCCTCCGGAACCCGGTTGAAGGGGGTGAGGTGGCGGTAGTGGCCGTCGTCGTGGGAGACGTACGCGCCCGAACGCAGCAGCTTCAGGACCGGCGCCGACAGTTCGGGAATCTCCGCGAAGACGTCCGCGACCGCGTCGAACCAGGCGCTGCCGCCCGCGCTGACCACGATCTCCTCCAGGCCGGCGCTCGTGAAGCGGCCCGCCTCGTCGAACTCCGCCGCCAGGGCGATCAGCCGGCGCAGCCAGGCGTGCACCCGCTCCGGGGTCGCGTCGGGGACCTCGCCTTCGTAGCCCGCGACCCCGGCCAGCCGCAGGGTGCCGGCCGCCGCCACCGCGTCCGCCACCGCCGCGCACTCCGCCTCCGTCCGGGCACCCGTGCGCGCGCCGTCACCGGCGGCGAGTTCCACGACGACGTCCACCGCGCGGGTCGCGCCCGCCGCGCTCAGCGCCGCGTCCATCGCCTCGACACCGCGCACGGAGTCGACGTAGCACAGGAAGTGGAAGGCGGGGTCCCGGTCGAGTTCGGTGGCGATCCAGCGCAGGGCCGCCGCGTCGACCAGCTCGTTGGCCAGGAAGATCCGCTCGACGCCGAACGCCCGTGCCACCCGCACCTGGTGGGGGACCGCGAGGGTGACGCCCCAGGCGCCGCGCTCGATCTGGCGCCGGAAGAGCTGCGGCGCCATCGACGTCTTGCCGTGCGGGGCGAAGGCCAGACCGTGGCGGACGGTGTACGTCTCCATCAGCGCCAGATTGTGCTCCAGGCGCTCGGCGGACAGGGCCAGCACCGGCGTGGTGAAGCCGCCCGTGAACAGATTGCGGCGCTCGGCGGTCAGCTCGCCCACCGTGCGGCCGGTCGCGTCCGGCGGGAGGCCCTTGAAGCGATGGTCGACCCGCTCCTCGGCGAGCCGGGCGAACGCTTCCGAGCCGGTGACGTCCTGGGAGCCGGTGACGTCCTTGTCGAGCGGCATGGAGCCTCCTGGTCCGGGGTGTGTTGCATTGTGTGCAACGTTCATTGCGTATGTCGCTTACTGCTGTCTAACATCTCGGCCAACGCGGGGTCAACGGAGCCGCCTCGCCCACGCCCTAGGGAGCCACAGCATCGTGACGGTCACCGGACCCACCCCCGACGTCGTCGACGTCGTAGCGCTAGGCGAGTCCATGGTCACGTTCCTTCCCTCCACACCAGGCCGCCTCGCCGACGTCTCTTCCTTCGAGCGCGGCATCGGCGGCGCCGAGTCCAACCTGGCGTGCGTGACGGCCGCCGCCGGGCACTCCACCCGCTGGATCAGCCGCGTGGGCGCCGACCCCTTCGGCGACCATCTCATCGAGGCCATCGGCGGTTACGGTGTCGACACCTCCGCCGTGCGCCGCGATCCGCACCGGCCCACCGGGATCTACTTCCGCACCGCCGGGGACCGGGCCACCGACGCCCACGAGGTGGCGTACTACCGCACCGGGTCCGCCGCCTCGGCCATGTCGGTCGACACCATGGACCGGGCGGCGCTGCGGGCCGGGCGGATCCTGCATCTGTCGGGGATCACGGCCGCGCTGTCCGAGGACTGCCGGGAACTGCTGCGCGAACTGACCGCACCCCACCCCGGGCGCCCCCTGGTCTCCTTCGACGTCAACTACCGCTCCCGGCTGTGGACGGCCGCGCGCGAGGACTCGACCGACTCCGGCGGTGACGGGTCCGCGGTCTCCGGTTCCTCCCGCCGTGACGGCTCCGGCGTGCTCCTGGAACTCGCCCGCGGCGCCGACATCGTCTTCGTCGGACTCGACGAGGCCGAGGAGGCATGGGGGGTCACGGGCGGGCCCGAACGCATCCGCGAACTGCTCCCGGAACCCGACGTGGTCGTGGTCAAGGACGGCGGCAAGGGCGCGACCGCCTTCGTGCGGGGCGACGACCGGCCGCAGGGCAGCGGGGTCGGTCATCAGCCGTCGGGTACCCGGGAGGGCGACCGGCCGTCGGGTACCCGGGGCGACCGCCGGCCCCCGGTCACCTTCGTCCCCGCCCCCCAGGTCACCGTCACGGCGGCCGTCGGCGCGGGCGACGCCTTCGCCGCGGGTTTCCTCTCCGCCACCCTGCGCGGCCTGTCCGTGCGGGACCGGCTGCGGCACGGCCACCTCATGGCCGCCGCCGCCCTGACCGTCCCCGGCGACCTCGCCGTCCCTCCCGCGCGGGACCGGGCCGACCGGCTTGTCGCACTGGACGACGAGGCGTGGGGGAGACTGCGACTCGGACCCGGCTGGACCCACGCCGCCGACCGGGCCGAGGAGGAGGTAAGAACCCCATGAGCCAGACCGTCGACCGCGCGCTGAGCATCCTGCCGTTGCTCGCCGAGGGACCCGCCGATCTCGGGCAGGTCGCCGAACGCCTCGGCGTCCACAAGTCCACCGCCCTGCGCCTCCTCCGCACCCTGCACGAGCACGGCTTCGTCTACCGCCAGTCCGACCAGCGCTACCGCCTGGGCGCCCGGCTCTTCGCGCTCGCCCAGGAGGCCATGGAGAACCTGGACATCCGGGAGATCGCCCACCCCCACCTCGCCCGCCTCAACGAGGCCGTCGGACACACCGTCCACCTCGCCGTCTACGAGGAGAACGAGGTCCTCTACATCGACAAGGTGGAGAGCCGCTACCCGGTACGCATGTACTCGCGCATCGGCAAGCCCGTGGCCATCACGGTCGCCGCGGTCGCCAAACTGCTCCTCGCCGACCTTCCCGAACCCGAGCGCCGCGCCCTCGCGGAGAAGCTCGACTACCCCATGTACACGGCCCGTTCGACACCGCACGCCGACGCCTTCCTCAAGGAGTTGGTCAAGGTGCGCGAACAGGGCTGGGCCACCGACCTCGGCGGCCACGAGGAGTCCATCAACTGCATCGGCGCCCCCATCCGAGGCGCCGACGGCCGGGTCGTCGCCGCCATGTCGGTGTCGGCGCCCAACGTCGTCGTCACCGCCGACGAACTCCTCACCCTGCTTCCGCTCGTGCGCCGCACCGCGGACGCCATCAGCGGCGAGTACTCCGGCAGAACCCACGCCTGACCCGCCGGACAAGCACACAAGATGCAGACAGCACAGAAGCTCCACACAGCACAGAAGATCCAGACAGCACAGAAGATTGTGAAGGACCGCGTATGACCGAGAAGACCGCCCTCACCCCCGCGACCCACACCACCCCGCCCGCGAAGTTCTCGCACGGCGTGCGCAAGGGCAACATCCTCCAGGTCGCCGGCCAGGTCGGCTTCCTGCCCGCCGTAGAGGGCCAGCCCCCGACCCCGGCCGGCCCCACCCTGCGCGAGCAGACCCTCCAGACCCTCGCCAACGTCAAGGCGATCCTGGAGGAGGGCGGCGCGAGCTGGGACGACGTGATGATGATCCGCGTCTATCTCACCGACGTCGACCACTTCGCCGAGATGAACCAGATCTACAACACCTACTTCGAGGAGCAGGGCCTCACCGCCCCGCCCGCCGCCCGCACCACCGTCTACGTCGGCCTCCCCGCCGGCCTGCTCATCGAGATCGACGCGCTGGCCGTCCTGGGCTGACCGACCCCGACCCACGAGCCTCCCGGCCCGCCCACGAGCCTCCCGGCCGGCCGACCGACTGGCCGACCTGCTGACCGGCCGCCCGGCCTCCCCGCCCGCGGCCCGGGGCCGCGGCCTCGGGGCCCGCACCCCGCACCCCGCCCCCGCACCCCACCCCGTACGTACATCCCCCGGCACGGCGTCTCCACGACGCCGTGCCGCACTTCCCCACACCCAGAATCACCCCGCGTGACGCCCAGAACCACCATGTGTCCGACCAGAGGACCCCCACATGTCCCACATATCCATCCCGCTCGCCGCCTCGGCGCCCGCGGCGGAGGCCCCACCCCACACCGGTGGACTGCTCCTGCTCATCGACGGCACGGCCGGACTGCTGACCGTCGCCGCCATCGGTATCGCCCTGCTGCTGTTCCTGATCATCAAGACCCGGCTCCAGCCGTTCGTCGCGCTGCTCGCGGTCTCCATCGCCGTCGGCCTGATGGCCGGCCTCTCGGTCACCGAACTCTTCGGCACCGTCCAGCGCTCCGACGCCGTCTCCACCATCGAGTCCGGCATGGGCGGCATCCTCGGCCATGTCGCCATCATCATCGGCCTCGGCACCATGCTCGGCGCCATCCTCGAAGTCAGCGGCGGCGCCCAGGTGCTCGCCTCCCGCCTCCTCGGCCTCTTCGGCGAGAAACGCGCCCCGCTCGCCATGGGCCTGACCGGTGTGATCTTCGGTATCCCGGTCTTCTTCGACGTCGGCATCTTCGTCCTCGCGCCGATCGTCTACGCCGCCGCCAAGCGCTCCGGCAAATCGATCCTGCTCTACTGTCTGCCGCTGCTGGCCGGTCTCTCGATGACCCACGCCTTCCTGCCGCCGCACCCCGGCCCGGTGGCCGCCGCCGGACTGCTCAAGGTGGACCTCGGCTGGGTGATCCTCATGGGCGTCGTCTGCGGTGTCCCCGCCGTCCTCGCCGCCTGGGCGTACTCCGCGTGGATCGGCCGGAAGATCTTCGTGCCCGTCCCGCAGGACATGGTCGAGGCCGCCGACGAGGCCAAGGAGGCCGTCCTCGCCGAGCAGCGCGCCGCGGGCGTCGAACCCCGTGAGGAGCCCGTCGCCCTCGGCACCGTCCTCGCCATCATCGGTACGCCGCTGCTGCTGATCCTCGCCGCGACCTTCTCCTCGATCGCCCTCGACCCCTCCACCGTCCGCTCGGTCATCGAGTTCTTCGGCCACCCCTTCGTGGCCCTGACCATCGCGCTGCTCCTCGCCTACTACGTCCTCGGCATCCGGCGCGGCTGGTCCCGCAAGTCCCTGGAGACGGTCTCCACCTCGTCCCTGAAGCCGGTCGGCAACATCCTGCTGGTGGTCGGCGCGGGCGGGGTCTTCGGCGCCGTCCTCAAGGCCAGCGGTGTCGCCCAGGCGCTGTCCGACACCTTCAACGACGTCGGGCTCCCGCTCATCGTCCTGTCCTATCTGATCTCCCTCGTCCTGCGGGTCGCCCAGGGCTCGGCGACCGTGGCGATCGTCACGACCGCGGGCATCGTGGCCCCGCTGCTCGCCGAGGGCGATCACTCGCAGGCGTTCGTGGCGTTGGTCATCATGGCCATCTCGGCGGGCTCGATCTTCGCCTCGCACGTCAACGACGGCGGCTTCTGGATCGTCGCCAAGTACTTCGGCATCAGCGAGCGGGACACCCTGAAGACGTGGACGGTCCTGGAGTCGGTGCTGTCGGTGGCGGGCTTCGCCGCGGCGGCGGTGCTCAGCCTCTTCGTCTAGACGGGCCCTGGTCGGCTCGCGCCGTATTGGGGGCGTTCGAGGCCCCTGTTGGGCATCGTCGCCGTAACGAAGTAGGGGGCTGGCTGTCTCGGACACAGGTTTGTCGACCATACTGCGGACCTGTGGAGCAGCAACGCATAGGTACGAGCAGTCAGCCCCTGGACGCCGGGGTGAACCCGGCACACATCCCCGGGCTCACACAGCCCGCGCCGGCGGAGCCGGAGGACGCGGTCGACGAGGCGGAGGACCTGTCCGCCGACGGGACGGCGGCCGAGGGCGCGGCCCCCGAGCCGGCGCAACCCGACGCGGACGACGGCACCGACGCAGGCGCCGGCGCCGATCCCGACGCGGAATCGGCGACGGACGCGGAGACGGACACCGGGACGGACGCGGAGGCCGCGCGGAAGGCGGCCGACGGCCCCGTCTTCGAGGCCGCCGACCGCCGCGCCCGTATCGTCGCCGACGCCCAGGGCGTCCGCCTCGGCCTCGACGACCAGCGGTGCGAGTTCCGCTGGGACGAGATCGGCGCGATAGAGACCGTGACACCGCGGTTCGGCAAGCGGTACACGATCACCGTCCACACCCCGGACCGCCGTTGGTACCCGATCGAGATCGAGGCCAAGTCCCGCTCGGACCACAAGGAGTGGGACGAGCGGATCGACGCGGTCCTGGACGCGTACTTCGAGGAGGGCGAGCCGGAGAAGGCCGACGACGCCGACACCGACACCGACACCGACGCCAAGGCCGAGAAGGACGCGTCCGAGGCGCGGGAGGAGCCGACCACCTAGAGCACGGCCCTGGTCGGGGACCAGGGCCGTCAGGGATCTCAAGGGATTTCAGGTGGCTCTCGGGTGGCTCTCAGGGGCCTTTCAGGGGCTCTGAGGGGCTTTGAGGGGCTCTCAGGTGGTGCCCCCAGCCGCGGCTAGCTGCAGTACTGGGTCTCCTTGCCGATGGACCGGTACATACAGTCGGCGTTCTCCAGCAATTGCAGGACGGCGTCCCGGTTGCGGGAGGTCTCCCGTTCGATCACCTCGTCGGGCGGGTAGAAGCCGCCTCCGCCGGCCGAGGACGGGTACATCTCGAAGGTGTACCCGAAGATCTTCTGACTGCCCCACAGCCAGTCGTCGATCGACCCGTCGGTGATGTACAGATCGCTGGACTGCTCCGGCGTGTAGCCGTTGCTGGCGGCCATCTTCTGCCCGACCGCGGCGAACGCGTTGCGGTCGTCCGCGGTCATCCCGGCCGCGGTGTCCGAGTATGTGTACCCGTACGGCCACAGCACCAGTTCGCTGTACGTGTGGAAGTCCACCCCGGCCGTGATCTGCTGCCGCCCGCCGACCACCCGGCTGCGTACGAAGTCGGCGACCACCTTCACCTCGGGCGCCGACTCGGCGGCGGTTCCGCGGTAGGTGTCCGAGGAGGCGGAGCCGGAGGAGCCGCCGCAGCAGCCCCAGCGGTAGGCCCAGTTGCGGTTGAGGTCCGTACCGACGTACGAGGAGCCGGTGTTGGGCTGCCGGTTCTTGCGCCAGGAACGGTAGGAGCCGGTGGCGATGTCGTACTCGCCGCCGTCCGGGTTCAGGTCGGGCACGATCCAGATCTCCCGGTTGTCGACCATGTTCTTCACCCGGGAGTCGGTGCCGTAGTCGCTGGTCAGCTCGCGCAGCAGATACAGCGCCATCTCGACGGTGAGGTGCTCGCGGGCGTGCTGGTGGTGGGTGAACAGCACCTCGGGCTCGGCCTCGTCGGTCGCCACATTGTCGCTGATCTTGATGGCGACGATGTTCCGGCCCTGGTAGGTGCGGCCGATGGTGCGCTGGGAGGCGATGGAGGGGTTGGCGGCGACGATCGAGTTGATCTCCGTCGTCATCTCCGCGTAGTTGTGGTAGCGCGAGTCGGCCGACGGGAAGTCGAGCAGTCGTACGTCGTCCTCGCCGGCCGAGCGGTCGGGGGCGGCGCCGAGCGCGGTGACCTCGTAGCCGAGCGCGCGCACCTTCTTGATCTGGTCGGCGCGGCCGGAGACGACGACGCCGTGCTCATGGGCCTCGTCGACGGTGACGCCGGTGCGCTGGAGCGCGGTCCGTTCGGCGGGGGTGGTCCGCTGGTGGATCTCGTACTGGCGGATGTCGTCCGCCGATGCCTTCGGCTTGCTCGCGCTGTCCGCGCTGGCGTCACCGGCGGTGCCCGAGAGGGGCGCGGCGAGCGCGAGGGCGAGCAGGACGGCGAGGGCGGCATTGCGTCTGCCGGTGCCTGGGCCGCGTAGGCGAAGTCGCATGAAGTCTCCTTGTTTCTCCATGAGTTCCGGGGTCTCCGGACGTGGGGAGTGGAGCGGGGGGTGGTTCTTCGGAGCGACGTGCGGGTGGCGCTCATCGTCCGGGTCTGGCATGCCCAGGTCAAGAGTGGGAGGAGGATGGCTGGTCAACGCGCCCCTCCGTCAGGAAGGAAGGCGGCGGCGGCGAACGGCCGCGCAGTGTACGCGTCGCCGCCCCGCCCCGCGCCGGATGACTGCAAGTGCACTCACAGGCATGAGTGCGGCGTGCATATATGTGAGCGAGAGAGGAGAGTGGCACCCCACCTCACGCCACCGCACAGGACAGGCTGATCATGGGCGGATCAGCACCACGACGGGACGGACGGCCGCCGGTCGAGACGACCAGCTTCGTCGACCGGCGCGGTGAACAGAACGAGGGCCGCGAACTGCTGGCCAGAGCCCGGCTGGTGACCCTCACCGGACCGGGCGGCGTCGGCAAGACCCGGCTCGCCGGACGGATCGCGGCCCGGGTCGAGCGGGCCTTCCCCGACGGCGTCCGCTTCGTGCACCTGTCCGGGCTGCGCGACCCCGACCTCGTCCCGCTCGCCGCCGCCGACGCGCTCGGCCTCCACGACCACTCCACCCAGCCCGTCCTGGACGCCCTCGTGGAACAGGTCCGCGAACGCCGGCTCCTGCTCGTCGTGGACAACTGCGAGCACCTCTCCGACGCCTGCGCCCGGCTCACCGCCGCCCTGCTGCACGGCACCACCGGCGTCCGCGTCCTCGCCACCAGCCGCCACCGCCTCGGCCTGACCGAGGAACACCTGCTGGAGGTACGGCCGCTCCCCGTCCCCGGCCCCGACGACGACCTCGCCGCCCACCCCGGCCCCGCCCTCACCCTCTTCGCCGACCGGGCCGCCGCCGTCGTCCCCGGCTTCCGCCTCACCGCCGCCAACCGCGCCGCCGTCGCCCGGCTCTGCCGCCGGCTGGACGGACTCCCGCTCGCCATCGAACTCGCCGCCGTCCGTATGCGCGTCCTCGGCGTGGAACAGCTCATCGACCGCCTCGACGACCGCTACCGCCTCCTGACCACCGGCAGCCCCACCGTCCTGCCCCGCCACCAGACCCTCGGCGCCGCGGTCGACTGGAGCCACGAACTCTGCACGGAACAGGAACAGTCGGTGTGGGCCAGGGCCGGAGTCCTCGCCGGAAGCTTCGACCTGGAGACCGCGGAGGCGGTGTGCGCGGACGGTGAACGCGTACGCCCGCACGACGTCCTGGAAGCGGTGGCGGGACTGGTCGACAAGTCGGTCCTGTGCCGGGAACCGGAGCCTCCCGCCAGCGACGCGGACAGGACCGACACCCCACGCGACACCCCCCGCAGGACCCCACCTACCACCCCACGCGCCGCCCCCGATCCCCGCGCCCCCGATCCCCGCGCCCCCGATCCCCGCGCCCCCGATCCCCGCGCTCCCGATCCCCGCGACTTCGACCCCCGCGACTCCGGTCCTCCCGCCCCCGACCCCGACCCGCGCGCCCCCGACCCCCGCCACCCCTCGGACGACGGCGTCCGCTACCGCCTCCTCGACACCCTCCGCCACTACGGCCTGGAGAAACTACGCTCGCGCCCCGGCGAGGAGGCCGCCGCCCGCCGCCGTCACCTGGCGTGGATCCAGCGCCGGGCCACCGAGTACGAACGCACCTGGTTCGGCCCCGGCCAGCGACGGACCGTGGCCCGGCTCCGCGCCGACCAGGACAACCTGCGCGCCGCCCTCGACTTCGCCCTCACCACCCCCGGAGAGGCCCCCCGCGCCCTGCGCCTGGCCGGCACCCTCTGGTTCTACTGGCACGCCTGCGGCGCCCCCCGCGAGGGCCGCCACTGGCTCGACCGCGCCCTCGACGCCAACCCCGCCCCCACCCGCGACCGCGCCCGCGCACTGTGGACCTCCGCCCTCCTCGCCGGCTGCCCCGAAGACCTCACCCGCGGCCGGGACCGGGCCGAACAGGCCCGCGACCTGGCCCTGAGCCTCGGCGACCCGGCGGAGGCGGCCCACGCCGAACACGTCGTAGGCGTCATACGGCTCTTCAGCGACGACCTCCCGGGCGCCCTGGACCACTTCCGCGCCACCGTCGCCCGGGGCCGCGTCCCCGGCCAGGACCTCGGCCTGCACGGCCTCGACCGCGTCGAACTCGCCTGCGCGCTGGCCCTCCTGGGCGACCCGGACCGCTCGATCGAGGTCAGCGAGGAGACCCGGCGCCTGTGCGAACGGCACGGCGACGAATGGGTCCTCTCCTACGTGCTGCGCATGCTGGCCCTCGCCCACACCCTCAAGGACGACCTCCCGCGCGCCGAACGCCACGCCCGCGAGGCCCTCGACCTGAAACGGGCCGTCCACGACGTGGTGGGCATCGGCCTCACCCTCGACCTGCTCGCCCGTATCGCCGCCCTGCGCGGCGCCTACGAGCGGGCCGCCGTGCTGCTCGGCGGCGCCGACCGCGTCTGGGCCGACGTCGACCGCCACCGCTGGGGCTCCGCCGCCCTCAACTCCGCCCGCGCGCACACCGAGGAGCTGACCAGCCGGACCATGGGCGCCGAGCGCTACCGCAAGGCGTACGACCACGGCGGCTCGCTCGGCCTGGCGGAGATCGTCGGCCACGCCCTGGACGAGCGCAGACCCCCACCCGCCCGTACCGTCACCGCCCCGGCCGCGGCCCCGCTCACCCGGCGCGAGAACGAGGTCGCCCACCTTGTCGCCGAGGGCCTCGCCAACCAGCAGATCGCCGACCGCCTCGTCATCGCCCGCCGCACCGCCGAGGGCCATGTGGAACGCATCCTCACCAAGCTCGGCTTCACGAGCCGCAGCCAGATCGCGGCATGGGTGACCGCCCGCAGATGACGCCACCCCTGCCTGCCGGGGGCGCGCAGGTAGCGATTGGGGTAGTCCTCCCCGTGCCGGACGCGAGCCCGGCGGCCACCCTGGAGCCATGCTCCAGCTCTACGGGAACCGCCGCCCGGCCCCCCACTCCGCGTCCGGGGCATTCCCCCAGCCCCCGCTGCGGGCGGGCCACTTGAGCGCCACGTACGCCCCCCGCCCCTCCGCGGTCCGCGAGGCCCGCGCGGCGGTGCGCCGGCACCTGGAGGAGTGGGGCCTGGCCGAACCGGACGCCTCCCAGGACCTGACGGACACGACGGCGCTCCTGGTCAGCGAGGTGGCGACCCACGCCCTGCTGCACTCCACCGGCGACCGCATCACCCTCTCGCTGATGGCGGCGCACGGGGTGCTGCGCTGTGAGATCGGCGAGATCGGGGGACTGGGCGACGGCACCGGCTGCGCCCGCCCGACCCCCGGCGACCGAGGCATGTTCCTGGTGGCGGCGCTGGCCCGGCGCTGGGGCTGCGAGCCCGACGGACCGGGCGGGACCGTCTGGTTCGAATTGGGCACCTGCGTGTGCGACGGCTGCGATCGGCGACAGCCTTAGGGCCTGTCGTCTGGATCATCCCGGCGTCGCGGGGTCCGGCACCCACCCCGCAGACGTTTGCGATGAGGAAGTGAAGATGTGAAGATCGCCGCACGCCCCCTTGTCCGTGCGGGACCCTTCGCGTTACTTGTCGTCCATGGCGGACACCACGGGAAACACCTCGGAGACCAGAGCGCCTGACGCAGATCCGGCCACCGGCCGGCGCAAGTCGAGCTGGCGGTACATCGGTCCCGGCATCGTGGTGGCCGCGACGGGTGTCGGCGCCGGTGACCTGGTCGCCACCCTCATCGCGGGCAGCAACTTCGGCTACACCCTGCTGTGGGCCGCGGTGATCGGCTGCCTGGTGAAGATCTCCCTGGCGGAGGCGGCGGGCCGCTGGCACCTGTCGACCGGCCGCACCCTGTTCGACGGCTGGGCGAGCCTGGGCCGCTGGACGACCTGGTTCTTCGCGGTCTACGTCGTGATCTGGGGCTTCGTGTACGGCGCGGCGGCGATGTCGTCCAGCGCCCTGCCGCTCCAGGCGCTGTTCCCGGATGTGATGGACCTGAAGTGGTGGGCCATCGCGTGCGGTCTGGTGGGGCTGGTGTTCGTCTGGTTCAACAAGTACGCGGTGTTCGAGAAGGTCATGACGGTCCTGGTGGGCGTCATGTTCGTGGTGACGGTGTACCTGGCGATCCGGGTGACCCCGAACCTCGGCGACGCCCTGGCGGGCCTGCTGCCGGTCCTCCCCGACGAGAAGGACTCCATCCTCAACACCCTGGGTCTGATCGGCGGCGTCGGCGGCACGATCACCCTCGCGGCGTACGGCTACTGGGTCAACGCCAAGGGCTGGACCGACACCGGCTGGATGAAGATCATGCGCCTGGACAACCGGGTGGCGTACGCGACGACCGGCATCTTCGTGGTGGCGATGCTCTTCGTCGGCGCGGAACTCCTCCACTCCGCGAACGTGGCCATCGAGAGCGGCGACAAGGGCCTGATCCAGCTCGGCGACATCCTGGAGGACGAGTACGGTGCGGCGACGGCCACGTTCTTCCTCATCGGCTTCTTCGCGACCTCCTTCACGTCCCTGATCGGGGTCTGGCACGGGGTGAGCCTGATGTTCGCCGACTTCGTGGCCCGCTACGGCAAGAAGAACGAGGCGGACACGGAGAACCTGACCGGAGAGCAGGTCGCCTCCGGCCGCCGCGAACGCTCCTGGCCCTTCCGCGTCTACCTCCTCTGGCTCACCTTCCCGCCCATGGTCCTGCTCTTCCAGGACCAGCCCTTCCGCCTCGTCATCCTCTACGGCGTCCTGGGCGCCGCCTTCCTCCCCTTCCTCGCCGGCACCCTTCTCTGGCTCCTCAACTCCCCTCGCACCCCCCGCGAATGGCGCAACGGCCCCCTCAGCAACACGATGCTGGCCGCGGCGGGCCTGCTCTTCCTGACCCTCTGCATCAAACAGATCTGGGACCAGCCGTGGTCGGAGTTCTTCTGACCGAAGCGACGCCCGGGCCTCCCCCTCGGAGGTCCGGGCGTCGCTTCTTGGTGGTGGGCCGGGTTACGGGAGCGCGTCCACGTGCGGGCCCACCGCGTTGGACCACGCGTTGCCCGCCGTGGCGTCCCAGTTGGTGGACCAGGTCATCGCGCCGCGCAGCTCGGGGTAGGTGCGGGCCGGCTTGAAGGTGCCGCAGTTGGTGCCTCGGGTGAGGCAGTCCAGGGCGGCGTTGACGACGGACGGGGAGACGTAGCCGCCGCCGGCCGCGCGGGTCGAGGCCGGCAGGCCCAGGCCGACCTGGGACGGGGCCAGGCCGCCCTCCAGCTGGATGCAGGCCAGCGCGGTGAGGAAGTCGACCGTGCCCTGGCTGTAGACCTTGCCGTCACAGCCCAGCATGGCGCCGCTGTTGTAGTACTGGGTGTTGACGACCGTGAGGATGTCCCGCACGTTCAGCGCCGTCTGGAAGTACGAGCCGGACGTCGACTGCATGTCCAGCGTCTGCGGAGCCATGGTCAGGACCATCGACGGGCCCGCCTTCGCGGACAGCGAGCGCAGCGCCTGGGTCATGTAGGTCGCGTTGAGGCCGTTCTCCAGGTCGATGTCGACGCCGTCGAAGCCGTACTCCTGCATCAGCGCGTACACCGAGTTCGAGAAGTTCGTCGCCGAGGTGGAGTTGTTGACCGCGACCGTGCCCAGTTCGCCGCCGACCGAGATGATGACCTTCTTGCCGGCCGCCTGCTTGGCGCGGATGTCCGCCTTGAACTGGTCGACGGTGTAGCCGTTCAGCGCCGCCGAGGCCAGGTTGAAGGTGACCGCGCCCGGGGTGGTCGTGGCGTCCGCGAAGGCCACCGCGATGATGTCGTACGCCGCCGGGACGTCCGAGAGGCGCTGGACCGCGGCCCCGTTGTTGAAGTTCTGCCAGTAGCCGGTCACCGCGTGCTTGGGCACGGTGCCGCCACCGCCGCCGGTCGGCAGGGTGCGCCCCGTCACCGTCGCCGACCTGGGTGACTCACCGGCCGCGTTGGTCGCCGTCACCTGGAAGGAGTACGACGTGTCGGCGGCCAGGCCGGTCACCGACGCCGAGGTGCCCGTCACGGCCGTGACGCGGGTGCCGTCCCGGTAGATGGTGTAGCCGGTCGCGCCCGAGACGGTGTTCCAGGTCAGCGAGATCGCCGAGGAGGAGGTGCCGGTGGCCGCCACGCCCGTGGGAGCGGTGGGGATGGTCGGGCCGGGGTCGGTGCCACCGCCGCCGTCGGGGCCGAAGACCGAGACGTCGTCCACGTGGTAGGCGGACTGGCCGTACCAGCCGTGGGTGTAGACGGTCACCGAGGTGGTGGAGGCGCCGGTGCGGAACGTCGTCTGCAGTTGCTTCCACGACGCGCTGTCCGGCGTCCAGGTCGAGACGTCCGTCGTTCCGGTGCCGGTCGCGCCCAGGTAGGCGAAGCCGCCCTGCACCCACGCGCTCAGTGTGTACGTCGAGTTCGGCTGGACCGCCACCGTCTGCGAGCAGCGGGCGTTGTCCTGGCCGGTCGGGGCGGCCCGGAGGGCCGAGGTGCCGGTACGCACCGGGGTCGTCACCGCGGTGCCGCTGTTCGCCGAACAGGTCCAGTTGCTCAGACCGGACTCGAAACCGGCGTTCTTGGCGTTGTTGAGGTCGGCGGCGGACGCCTCGACGGCCGTCGACAAGGAGAAGGCGAGGGCGGCGATGGTGGCCCCGGCCAGCAGCCGGGTGCGTCCGCTCCGGCGCGTGCTGGTGCTGGTACCGGTGTTCCGTCTGTTCCGTCTGTGCCATCTGTTCCGTACGAGATCCACGCGGCCCTCCGATGGGGAGTCGGGGTGAGGGGAGAAGGCGAAGAACGAGGAAGAGCGAAGAGAACGAGGGGGTGAGCCCAGGAAGTGCGGGGAGTGCGGGGCGTGCGGGGAGTGCGGGTGCTGCGAGGCGTGCGGGGAGCGTGCGAAAGGGGAGCGCTGGAGGTGCCAGAGGTGTCAAGAAGGGGAACGGTGGCCACCGTTGGCGTCAACGGTGGTCCAGACCAATTGGGTTGTCAAGAGGTCCAGACCAAGTCGGGGCGAGGCGCGATCTCCGGCCGGACTCCGGCGTGGCCGCGACCCGGCTTCGACGCGATGCCTCACCTGCCCTGATTTGGCGTGACTTGTTCGTCGCCAGTTGTCACATAGCCGCCCAATCGCTGTTCTCCGGCCACTGAGGCGCGGATACAGTGCTCGGGTAGTCACGCAATGAAGTCATCTCGGTGCGTCGGAGTGACCCCGTCGCGCCGGCCGGCGGAATCGGGGAGCGCGCGTGCCAACTGCCATTGCCGTGACCGGCGCGGACCTCGCGCTGCCGCCGCAGGACGAACGGACCATGCCCGCCGCCGTGCTGCCCGAACTGGACCGGCGCCCGCTGGACCGGACGCTCGCCGAGATGCAGGTACTGCTCGACCAGCACGGACAGGTCGTCGTCGTCACCTCGCCCGCCGCGCCCCCGGCCGTGCAGCGGCGGCTGCACACCGTCCGGTCCCTGCTGGAGAGCGACCGGATCGCGCTCTTCAAACCCGACCTCCCGCCGCTCGGAGTCGCCGTCCTCGCCCGCCAGTTGAGACAGCTCGCCTCCTGCGATCTCAGCCCGGGAGTGCTCGCCTCCGCCGGACGGCTGCTCACCCACTACATCCACGCCGGCGCCGTACTCGGCTCCGTCGCCAAGCTCGACCGGGTGCCCGTCACCCTCAAGGCGCACGCCAAGTCCTGGGTGCCGGGCAGCCAGTTCGCCGTACTCGCCCATCCGCAGCCCCAGCTCGTCCGGCTCGGACCCGACGCCCGGCTCACCGGACCCGAGTTCGCCACCCGGATGGTCGTCGCCAAGGGCCAGCTCCAGTCCGACTGGATCACCGGGACCCTCGCCCCGTCCTGGCGGGTGCAGGGGCTGCGCGAGACCGACCTGCCCGCCGACTCCGCCCGCTGGTGGGGGACCGGGCGGACGGTCGAGTTCTGCGCGTACCTGGCCGATCTGTCGGTGCTCTACCAGCTCGTCACCTCCGTACGCCAGAGCGTCTGTCACTGGTGCGGCCTCGATGTCATCGGTGACCTGTGCGTGTTCTGCTCCGCGACCCCGCCCACCACCCAGGACGGGACCGCGGGGGAGGGGCGACCCGCCCCGACCCCGGTACGGCAGAACCGCGGCCGAGGAGTGCTGCCGCCGCGACAACAACCCACCCGCGGACGCCGGGCTCTCACCCCCTGAGCCCCGGGCCGCCGAGTCCCTGAAGTCCCTGAAGTTCCTTCAGTGCATTCGGTTCAGCAGTCCCTGAGCCATCGATCGTCGTCACCTCCGTCACCCCGTCGTCCCGCCCCCCGTCATCCGCCACCCCCAACGAGGTCGCACGGTTCATGAACTCCCGTCAGCGCCGCGGCGTGATACTCCTGCTCCTGTCCATCCTGTGCGCCCTCGGCGCCTTCGCCGGTGTGCTCTCCGTCGTCAACGACGTACGGTCCAAGGTCGGGCCCGAGGTCGCCGCGTACGAGCTGAAGTCCGACGTGGCTCCCTACACCCCGCTCAGCGCACGCCAGTTCACCGAGATCGAGATGCCCGACCGCTGGCTGTCGGAGAACGCCGTCACCGATCTCTCCGACATCCGCGGCAAGATCGCCGTCACCACCCTCAAGAAGGGCTCGCTGCTCCAGAGCGACATGATCGTGGACCAGCCCGCCCTCACATCGGGTGAGCAGGAGGTCGCCATCATGATCGACGCGGCGACCGGAGTGGCCGGGAAGATCACCCCGGGCGCCACCGTCAACGTCTACGCCACCTTCGAGGGTGAACGCGAGGGCGACCCCGCCCAGTCCCGGGTGATCGTCGCCAACGCCCGCGTCCTCGACGTCGGCGAGCTGACCCCCCTCGACGCCCGCGGCGACGAACGCGCCCGGCAGGCGACCGAGGCCGTACCGATCACCTTCGCGCTGTCCGCGATCGACGCCCAGCGGATCACCTACGCCGAGTCGTTCGCCGAGCGGGTCCGGCTCGCCCTCGTCGCGCCCGGTGGCGACGGCGCGGTGGCCGAGCAGGACCGCACCTACGAACTCGCCGAAGACAAGTAAGAGACCAGTTAGGACGAGTGAGAGACCGGCATGCCCACGAGGATTCTCCCTGCGGTGGCCGACGCGGACGCGGTCCGGTCGCTCACCACGCTCCTCAGCCAGCTCCCGGACGCCGAGCCGGTCCACCCGGTCCTCGACTCCACCCAGCTGATCGACACCCTGGCCCGCCTCGCCGCCGAGTCCGTCGACGAACTGCCCGAGGTGGTCGTCGTCCACGAGCGGATCGGACCCGTACCGGCGCTGGAACTGATCCGCGAGGTCGCCCTGCGCTTCCCGGCCGTCGGCGTCATCCTGGTCACCTCCGACGCCAGCCCCGGCCTCTTCGCCGCCGCCATGGACTCCGGCGCCCGCGGTGTGGTCGCCCTCCCGCTCAGCTACGAGGAACTCGGCAGCCGGGTCCAGGCCGTCGCCCAGTGGTCGGTGGGCGTACGACGCCATCTCGGTCACGGCGCCGAGGTGTTCACCGGCGCCGGCGGCAGCGTCGTCACCGTCAGCGGCGCCAAGGGCGGAGTCGGCACCACCGTCACCGCCGTCCACCTCGCCCTCGCCTCCCAGGCGTCCGGCCGCGCCACCTGCCTGGTCGACCTGGACCTCCAGACCGGCGACATCGCCTCCTACCTGGACGTCCAGTTCCGCCGCTCGGTGGTCGACCTCGCCACCATCACCGACATATCGCCCCGGGTTCTCGCCGACGCCGTGTTCCGCCACGACACCGGCCTCGCCCTGCTCCTCGCCCCCGGCGAGGGCGAACGCGGCGAGGAGGTCACCGACCGCGCCGCCCGCCAGATCGTCAGCGCGCTGCGCTCCCGCTACGAGACCGTCGTCATCGACTGCGGCGCCCAGCTGAGCGGCGCCAGCGCGGCGGCGGTGGAGATGGCCGACCTCGCGCTGCTCGTCACCACCCCGGACGTGGTCGCGGTACGCGGCGCCAAACGCATGGTCCGGCTCTGGGACCGGCTCCAGGCCCGCAAGGCCGAGGAGACCACCGTCGTCGTCAACCGCCACACGAAGGGTACGGAGATCCAGCCCGCCCTCGTCCAGCGGATCACCGGCACCGCCGTCGCCCGGACCGTCGTACCGGCCCATTTCAAGGAGCTGCAGCCCAGTGTGGACGCCGGGCGGCTGCACGAACTGGAGGCCAAGAGCACGGTCAGACAGGCCCTGTGGACCCTCGCCGGTGAACTCGGCCTGGTCCAGGGCGTCCAGGGCACGGAGGGCGCCCACCGCAAGGGCGGCCGGGCCCGCGGCGCCGAGCGCGCCCGGGGCGGCGACCGGGCCGCGCTGACCTTCCGCCGACGCAAGGAACTGGGCCGGTGAACGCGGCCGGGTCATCGACGGCGGCGCAGCCGTACGGGACACCTCGGCCGTCCAGGACGCCGCGGAGGGCATCCGGAACCACGGTCCACCCGTCCCGCGCGCGCGGAGACCGGGGCCAGGTCACCATCGAGTTCCTCGGGATGACCCCGCTGATCCTGATCACGCTGGTGCTGCTGTGGCAGTTCGTCCTCCTGGGATACACCTTCACCCTCGCGGGGAACGCTGCCGACGAGGCCGTACGGGCCGGCACGGCCGCCCCAACCGGAGCGCGCCAGGGGGCCTGCGAGGAGGCCGGGCGGGACAAGCTGCCCGGCGCCTGGGAGGGGGGCGCCGAGGTGGACTGCTCGACGGGCGGCGGGTTCGTCACCGCGCGGGTGGTCCTGCGGGTGCCGGTCCTCTTCCCGGGCACGGTCGCCTTCCCCTTCGAGGTCAGGGGCGAGGCGGGCGCGGTGGAGGAGGTGACGGACTGAGATGTCGTACAACCGTGTCTTACCTGGCTCACATGTCCTACATGTCCTGCGGAGGGGTCGTCCTCCGATCGGCGGGGCGAGGCGGCGGCCAGGGAACGTCCGGGCCGGACACCGGGTCCCGCCGCGGCGGGACCCCCGGCGCGGGGATCGCGGGCAGGTCGCCATCGAGTACCTCGGCTTCGTCCCCATCCTCATCCTCGTCGCGCTGGCCGGCGTCCAGCTCGGGCTGATCGCGTACGCCGGTCAGCAGGCGGGGACGGCGGCGCGGGCCGGGGCGCGCAGCGCCTCCCTCGACCTCGGCGCGCAGACGGGCTGCTCGGCGGCGGTCAGCGACTGGCTGGCCGACGGCACCGACTGCTCGGAGAACCGGTTCGCGGACGAGGTCGAGGTCACCGCGACCGTGGACATCCCGTCCCTCGTCCCCGGCTGGGACTTCGACCCGGCGCGCAAGACGGCGACGATGCCGCTGGACGCGACGGCACCGGAACTAGGAGCTCCATGAGTCTGCGGGCACGTATCAACTCCCCCGAGGAGCAGGGCAACCGGGGCGAGGACGGCCATCTGGTCGCCTCCTACCGGGCCAAGCTGCTGGAGGAGATCGACCTCGCGGAGATGAGTTCGCTCGCGACCGCCGAGCGCCGCGCCCGGCTGGAGCGGGTCCTCGGGCACATCATCAGCCGCGAGGGACCGGTCCTCTCGACCGTCGAGCGCTCGCAACTGATCCGGCGGGTGGTGGACGAGGCCCTCGGCCTCGGCATCCTCGAACCGCTCCTCGAAGACGCCTCGATCACCGAGATCATGGTCAACGGGCCGGACGCCGTCTTCGTGGAGCGCGGCGGCCGGGTGGAACAGCTCCCGCTGCGGTTCGCCTCCGCCGACCAGCTGATGCAGACCATCGAACGGATCGTGTCGACCGTCAACCGCCGGGTCGACGAGTCCAACCCGATGGTGGACGCCCGGCTGCCCTCCGGCGAGCGCGTCAACGTCATCATCCCGCCGCTGTCGCTGACCGGCCCCACCCTCACCATCCGCCGCTTCCCGCGCTCCTTCACCCTCCAGGAGCTGATCGGCTTCGGCTCCCTCGAAGAGCACATGCTGTATCTGCTGGCCGCGCTGGTGCAGGCCAAGTTCAACATCATCGTCTCCGGCGCCACCGGCACCGGGAAGACCACCCTCCTCAACGCCCTGTCCGGGCTGATCCCCGACGGCGAGCGGATCATCACCATCGAGGACTCCGCCGAACTCCAGCTCCAACAGGCCCATGTCATCCGGCTGGAATCCCGTCCGCCCAACGTCGAGGGCAACGGCCGGGTCACCATCCGCGACCTGGTCCGCAACTCGCTGCGAATGCGGCCCGACCGGATCGTGGTCGGCGAGGTCCGCGGCGGCGAGTCCCTCGACATGCTCCAGGCGATGTCCACCGGCCACGACGGCTCCCTCGCCACCGTGCACGCCAACAGCGCCGAGGACGCGCTGATGCGGCTCCAGACCCTCGCCTCCATGTCGGACGTCGAGATCCCCTTCGTCGCCCTGCACGACCAGATCAACAGCGCCGTCGATGTGATCGTGCAGCTCACCCGGTTCGCCGACGGCACCCGGCGGATCACCGAGATCGCCCTGCTCGACAGCCACGGCGGCGAGCCCTACCGGCTGGTGACCGTCGCCCGCTTCGACGCCCGCCCCATGGGGGGCGACGGCCGGATCCACGGCGTCTTCCGCCACCTCCCGCTGCCGCGCCGCACCGCCGACCGCCTCTACATGGCGAGCCAGCCCATCCCGCAGGCGTTCGGCATCGCCCTCACCGAGGAACTGCTCCACACCCGAGAAGCCAGGTAGGACCGCCCTCCATGGACCTTCAGAACCTCGTCACGCTCACGATCGGCGCCACCCTGCTGACGCTGCTCCTCGCGGTCCTCGGCGTCCACGCCTACGCCGCCGGACGCGCCCAGCGCCGCGCCCTGGTCGACCGGCTCACCGCGACCGGCCAGGCCCCCGTCACCGGCCGCCGCCGCCACTTCCGGGACCTGGACCGCCGGCTGCGCCGCACCCGCTTCGGCCGCCACCTCGAACTACGGCTCACCGCGACCGGCCTGGACATCACCCCCGGTGAGTTCTTCGCCGCCATGCTCACCGCGGTGGCCGGACTCTGGCTGGTCGGCCAGGCCGCCCTCGCGCCCTTCTTCGGCCCCCTCGCGGGCCTGCTCGGCGTCTGGGCGGCGATGCAGTACCTCAGCTGGCAACGGCAGAAACGCATCGAGAAGTTCATCAACCAGCTCCCCGAACTCGCCCGGATCCTCGCCAACGCCACCAACGCCGGGCTCGCCCTGCGCACCGCCATAGGGATGGCTGCGGAGGAACTGGAGGCGCCGGCGGGCGAGGAACTCGCCAAGGTCGCCGACCAGCTCGCCCTCGGCGCGGCCCTGGACGACGCCCTGGACGAGATGGCCAGGCGCCTGCCCTCCCGCGAACTCGTCGTCCTCGTCACCACCCTCGTGCTCTCCAACCGGGCGGGCGGCCAGGTCGTCGGCGCCCTGCGCAACCTCACCGAGACCCTGGAGGAGCGCAAGGAGACCCGCCGCGAGATCCGCACCCAGCTCTCGCAGGTCAGCATGACCTCGTACGCCGTCCCCGTGATGGGTGTCGGCTCGCTGTTCCTGATGAACGGGGTCAAGGACGGCGCCCTGGACCGGATGACCGGCTCCCCGTTCGGCCAGGCCGCCGTCGTCATCGCCTTCGCGCTGTACGCGGTCGGCTTCCTCCTCATCCGCCGCCTGTCCCGGATCGACGTCTAGGGACAGGAAGGACAGGAAGAGGGACAGGGAGAGGGACAGGGACAGGAAGGGGAAGAAGAATGCAAACGCAGACGACAGCACTCCTGCTGGCGGCGCTGGCGGCCCTGAGCGTGTGGGGCGTCTTCGCCGGGATCCGGATGTACCGGGCCGACGCCAAGCTCCCGAGCGATCTGCAACTCGCCCTGGAGATCGGCGCCACCCGCACCGGCGCCGCCCACTCCCTCGTGGACCGGATGGGCATGCGCTACGCGCCGGCCGTCCTGCGTCTGATGGGCCCCAAACAGGTCGCCCGATACCGCCGCAAGATCGACCTCGCCGGCAACCCCGGCGGCCTGACCATCGACCGCTACGCCGCCCGCAGAGCCGTCTACGGCTTCCTCGGCGCCCTGGGCTTCCTGGTCTTCCTGCTGCGCGGCGACCTTCTCGCGGCCCTGCTCCTGCTGGCCTTCGGCGCGTTCTGGACCGAGGTCGGCATCTGGTCGGCGATCCGGGTCCGCAAGGACGTCATCGAACGCACCCTCCCCGACTTCCTGGACGTCCTCGCGGTGGTCGTCAGTGCCGGCCTGGGCTTCCGGCAGGCCCTCGACCGGGTGGCGGCGAAGTACGAGGGCCCCTGGGCCGACGAGATCCGTATCACCCTGCGCCAGATGGACCTCGGCATGAGCCGCCGCCAGGCGTTCGCCGAACTGCGCCGCCGCAACGACTCCGAGCAGGTCGCCATGTTCGTCACCGCCCTCCAGCAGGGCGAGGAACTCGGCGCGCCCATCGTGGACACCCTCGTCGCCCTGGCCAAGGACATGCGCCGCACCGACGCCCAGAACGCCCGCCGCAAGGCGGCCAGGGCGGTGCCCAAGGCGACCATGATGATCACCACGTTCATGGTTCCGGCCACCATGCTGCTCCTCGCCGCGGGCCTCCTGCTGGGCTCAGGCACCGACTTCGGCACGATCACCGGCGAGTGAGCGGGCGGCGGGCCGATGACACGGGTGATGGCGTGCGGGGCGTGGGTGGTGCGGCCGGTGCGCGTGGCGCGGGTGGTACGGGTCACGCGGGTGGTGCGCGTGGTGCGGACGGGTGAGGTCCGGTGAGCACGGTGCCGTCCTGGGGGGCGGGGGCGGGGGCGGGGGCCGGGTTCAGGGCCGGGGTCGGACCTGGGAAGGCGGGGACGGCCCCGGGAAGGCGGGGACGGCCCCGACACCCCCCGCGCCTCCGACACCCCCTGCGCCTCCGACACCCCCTGCGCCCCCGGTGACTCCGGTGCCTCCGGTGATTCCGGCCGCTCCCGCTCCACCTCCCGCGATCCCTCTCCAGGTGAACGCGCTCCAGGCGATCTGCCGTCAGGTCTTCGGCTTCCGGCTGGCGATGATCGCCGTGGCCGCCCCGGCGGCCCTGCTGAACGCGGGCCCCGGCCTGGGGGTCCGCCTGGTGGGCGCGGCGGTGGTCGTCACGTTCATGGTGTCGTACGTCCTCTTCCGCGACTGGGAACGCTTCGGCCCCCTCCTCCTGCGCCACCCCACCCTCCTGGTCCTGGACACCCTCTTCGGCGCCCTGCTGCTGATCTCGGCCGGCCCGGACAGCACCCTCGCGTACGTCAGCGTCTGCACTCCGCTGCTCGCGGGCCTGGTCTACGGCTGGCGGGGGGCCGCGTTCTTCGCGTCGTTCCAGGGCCTGATCCTGTGGGTGGTCCAGGCGACGCTGACCCGCGACGACCCGACGACGGTCGCCGAGTCGCTGCTGCTGCCCGGTCTGTGCGTGATCGTGGGTGCGATGGGGTCGACCCTGCGCCATCTGATGCTCCGCTTCGGGACCGCGACCCAGGCACTGACGGAGGTCCGCGCCCGGCTGGCCGCGACGGAGGCGGTGGCGGCGGAACGGGCGCGACTGGCCCGGGAGTTCCACGACTCGGTCGCCAAGACCCTGCACGGCGTCGCCCTGGCCGCGGAGGGCCTGGCCGCGACGGCGAGCCGCCCGGGCGCCGACCCCGTGCGGGTGAAGCAGCAGGCGGACCTGGTCGCCCGTTCCGCACGCCGGGCGGCGGCGGAGTCCCGCGACCTGATGACGGATCTGCGACGCGGGGCGGGGGAGGAGGGCGCGGGGGTGGACGTACGGCGGGAACTGCGTTCCCGGGTGGCGGAATTCACGGCCCGTACGGGGGTCGGGGTGAGCGTCACCGACGGTGCTGCCGTACCCGTACCGCCGCTCCCTCCGGCGGTGGCCCGCCAACTCCTCTCCATCGCCTCGGAGGCCCTGGAGAACGCGGCCCGGCACGCGCGCGCGGCCCGGGTGGAGGTCGGCGCGGATGTGGAGGGCGACCACCTGGTCATGACCGTGCACGACGACGGCCGCGGCCTCCCGCCGGACACTACCCTCGACCACCTTCGCGACTCCGGCCACTTCGGTCTGCTCGGCATGGTGGAACGGGCGGCGTCGGTGGGAGCGCGCATCCGGATCGGCAGGGGCGCGCACGAACGGGGGACGGAGGTCCGGGTGGATCTGCCGCTGACGGGGTTACCGGGGGCCGGTGGAGGAGAGGGCAGTCGATGAGGGGGCGCACCCGACGAGGGAGTGGGCTGGAGGGACGAGATGGAAGAGAGGAAGCAGAGGGCGGAGAGGGCGGAAAGGAAGGAGAGAGATGGGAGGGACGAGGTGGATGAGGGAGCGGTGGGTCCGGTGAGGGGCGGGGTGCCGACGATGACGGTTCCGTCCGGCGTGCTGCCGTCGGTGCCGCCCGTGACCCCGGTGCGGGTCGTGGTCGCCGACGACAACCCGGTGGTCCGCGCGGGCCTCACCGCGCTGCTCTCGGGCCGCGAGGACATCACGGTGGTCGCGCAGGCGGTGAACGGCAGCGAGGCGTGCGAGGCGGTGCGGCGGCTGCGGCCGGATGTGGTGCTGCTGGATGTGCGGATGCCGGGCGTGGACGGGATTTCGGCGCTTCCGTACCTGACGCCGCTCGTACCGGTGATGATGCTGACGTACAGCGGCGAGCCGGAGATCGTGCGGGAGGCGCTGCGGCGGGGCGCGCGGGGGTATCTGGTGCACGGTGAGTTCACGGTGGAGCAGTTGGTGAGGGCGGTGCGGGACATCACGGCCGGACGCCCGCATCTGACGCCGACGGCGGCGGAGGCGTTACTAGGAGGACTCGATGCGAGTGCACACGGCGATGACATCAATCGCCGTAGTCGTGGGTCAAATTCGCGGGAAAAGCTTTCGCAATTGCAATCGGCTGTGGCACAGTCGTGGGCGGGGTCGGTGAGGCCGACGGAGCCGCCGCGTCCGGTGTCTCCGGGGGGCTCGCCGGACCCCGCGGCACGGGCGAGGTTCCGGCTCAGCGTGAGGGAGGCGGAGATCATGGACCTCATCGCATCCGGGATGACCAATCAGCAGATCGCCGCCATGTGCTTCATCAGCGAGAAGACGGTCAAGAACCACATCAACCGGATCTTCGCCAAGCTCCACAGCGCCAACCGCGCCGAGGCGACCGCGAAGTGGCTGGGCACAGCTCCCGACACACCGTGGGGTGCCCGATGAACCCGCGCCGGATTTGGGCCCGGGATTGGGCCCGAGGACCCTGGGGCAGACACGGCACACGGCACTACGGTGCCCACGTCGGGATCGACAACGGCCACGGTCACCCTGGAGGGGTACGTCATGGGCAACTGGATCAACAGCGCGATGTCTTATGTGCGCGGCCGGGGGGCCCGACGGGGACGGGGGGACGCGGGGCAGACCGCGGTGGAGTACCTGGGAATCATCGCGGTGGTGGTGGCGATTGTGTTGGCTATTACGGGGACGGACATCGGCGAGGCGATCTTCGACGCGATCAGCAACAAGATCACCGAGGTTACGGGCGCCTGAAAGGGCGCCGTTGGCGCGGTGATTCCGGGCAGGCCTTTCCCATCTACATCACAGTGGTGGGGGGCTTGCTCTTTCTTGCGTTCGCGTACCTCGCTGTCGGTCAGGCGGCGGCCAACCGGAATCACGCCCAAACCGCGGCCGACGCAGCCGCGTTGGCGGCGGCGCAGGAGACACGGGACGACCTGGCCGATGCCTGGCTGGGCGATGTACTAGATCCCACGAAGTGGCAGGACATCTTCGACGGCAATGCGCCGGCCATCGGTTCGGCCTGCTGGCGTGCGCAGGAACTCGCCGCGATGAACGACTCCGAGGCCGAATGTGCGCCTGATGGACTTCTCGCCTATGAGGTCACGGCCACGACCAATGACACTGTGGGTGACTCCATCGTGCCCGGCACGGAGGGCATGCGTTCGCAGGAACGGGCGCGGGCCGTGATCGAGCCACGCTGCACATTCGAGCTTCCTGGCGAGGACGCGGGTGACGATGTGCTGCCGGGCCTTTCGTGCGATGGCGAGAACTGGGAGCTGGACCCGGAGGACCTCACTGAACTGCCGGACCCCGAAGACCTCTTCGACGTCCATCTGGCCGACTGACAAGCGATCGACGAATTGATGAAGGAAGCGGAGTCATGAGTATTCGGTTCACAACGAAGGCTCGTAGGGGGATGGCTGCGTTGACTGTTGCGGCCTGGCTGGCCCTCGGTGTGGCGAGCTGCGGTGTCGGTGGTGGAGACGATGAAAAGCCGGAGTCATCGGCATCCGCTTCGCAGGAAGGTGGTCCTGGTCCGAACGCCCAGGAAGGCCAGGACGAACCACCAATGGCCGAATTGAAGGGGCAGGACGGACTGCTGCTGCAGATCACTTCCGCTGAGCGGGACAGCGGGGGCTTTCTCACCGTCAGTGGTGACTTGAAGAATGACGGATCAGAAACGGTCAACGTTCCGTCTGCTTTGCGCGGTGATGAGACGGAGATCATCAGGCACGGTAGGTCCTTGGGCGGAGCGACTCTGGTGGATGCCAAGTCGAAGAAACGGTACTACGTGCTGCGGGACACGGATGGACGCCCGCTGACCACCACGGACCTGGCGGCCATGAAACCCGGTGAGTCGGTCCCCGTCTTCATGCAGTTCCCCTCCCCGCCCACCGGCACGACAGAAGTCAATTTCCAACTCCCCACCTTCGCCGCCGCCCCCATCCAGATCTCCGGATGAGGACCCCCACCATGACCCGCACCCGGCTCCCCCTCGTCCTCGCCGTGGCGACCGTGCTGTTGACCACCGGGACCGTCGCCCACGCGGAGGACGATCCCAGCGTGCCGCCCGGCACCGAGGCCAGTGCCTCCGCGCCGGTGGACGTCGACCCGAACGACCCGGACCTGAAGCTGCCCGAGGGCGCGACCCTGGCGCAGGCCAAGGTGCTGGACATCAAGACGGTCGTCGAGGAGCAGAGCGGTGACGAACGCCGCGAGGACACCAACGCCGACGTCACCTTCGCCCTCCAGGCCGAGGTGCTGTTCGCCAAGGACAGCGCCCGGCTGAGCGGCGAGGCCAAGTCCCGGATCGCCACGATCGCCCAGGAGATCAAGACCCAGGGCGCCTCCACCATCCGTGTCTTCGGCTTCACGGACAACCTCGGCTCCTCCGCCCACGGCGACATCCTGTCCAAGGACCGTGCCAACGCCGTGCACGAGATCCTCGACTCGGAGATCAACGACCCCAGCGTCACCTTCGAGGTCCGCGGCTACGGTGAGCAGTACCCCATCTCCTCCAACGCCACCGAGGCCGGCCGCAAGAAGAACCGCCGAGTCGAGGTCACCTTCCCCCGCACCGACAACTGACGAGGGACTTCAGCCCTTCAGCCCACCCCGCCCCACAAGCACGACACCAGAACCACCTCCAACGCCAATACAACCCTTACGTCGCGAGTCGGGTCCAACCCCCAAATAGCCCAGCTTGTCCCGACGGGGGAACACATGAGCCACATGACCCGCACGGCTCCAGGTCTTCACCCAGACCGGCGGCGGCACCTGGTAGGAGTCCGACCGGGTCACCGTCGGCGAGGTCGAGGGCTGGTTCTGGTACCCGCTCACCGTCAGCCTCCTGGTGACCCCCTCCATCGGCTGCTCCGAGCCGACGCACTACCTCGTCAAGGAAGGCCGGGCCTACGCCGACTGAGCCGAGCCCCGCTCGCCCGGGTCCCCCCGGATCTCGATCCGCGCCCCCGCCCGGACCCCCCACCCCTCCATCGCCCCGGCCTCCGCCTCCAGCACATGCCGGGACCGCAGCCGCGGCAGCCCCAGCCGGCCCGGTCGCATGGTGCGTACGGCGATCACCCCCAGCCCGCGGTCCAGATACGCCACGTCGATCGCGAACCGCATCCCGAAGGTGTGCACGCTCCCGGCCGGCGTCAGCAGCAACGCCCCGTCGATCCCGTCCCGCCCGAGCAGCCCCCTGGTACGCGCCCGATAGGAACTCGCGATCTCCAGCGGAACCCCCACCGCACCCCCTCCGACGCCCCCTCCGGCACCGCTACCCCCATCCCCATCCCCACCCTCGCCCCCACTCGCCATGACCAGCAGACCCCGCCCGTCCCGCCACCGGCTCAACCGACCCCAACGCCGCCCCACCCGGGACCACCGCCCTTCCTGAACCGACCTGACCCGACCTGACCCGACCCAACCACAGCGGACCCCCGCTCCGAATCCTCTGGTTGTCCCCGGCCACCGCGCCCGATAGGAAAGGCCCATGACCACTCTCGGCGCGGTATTCCGTCCCCAACTGCCCCCCGAACGCCTCCGCTCCCTCGCCCGGCTCGCCGACGACAGCGGGCTGGACGAGCTGTGGCTCTGGGAGGACTGCTTCTACGAGGGCGGGATCTCCACCGCCGCCGCGGCCCTCGCCTGGACCGAGCGGATCCGGGTCGGGGTGGGACTGCTCCCGGTGCCGCTGCGCAACGTCGCCCTGACCGCGATGGAGATCGCCTCGCTGGAGCGGATGTTCCCGGGCCGGTCCACCGTCGCCGTCGGACACGGCGTCCAGGACTGGATGGGCCAGGTCGGCGCCCGCGTCGAATCCCCGCTCACCCTGCTCCGCGAGCACCTCACCGCCCTGCGTGCCCTGCTGGCCGGCGAGACGCTCACCGTCAAGGGGCGCTACGTCACCCTGGACGACGTCACTCTCGACTGGCCCCCGGCCACTCCCGTGAAGGTGCTCGCCGGCGCCACCGGCCCCCGTACCCTCCGGCTCACCGGCGAGGTCGCCGACGGCACCGTTCTCACCTCCGGCACCACCGCCGACGACCTCCGTCGCGCCGGCACGCTGATCGGTGAGGGGCGGCGGGCAGCGGGCCGCGGCGACGACCACCGCACCGTCGTCTACCTCCTCGCCGCCACCGGCCCCGATGCCGCCGACCGGATCCACGCCGAACTCTCCGCCGAAGGCCGCGCCGACCGCCCCGAACAGGCCGTCGCCGGTGACGCCGCCACCGTCGCCGACGCCGTACGCCGCCTCGCCGACGCCGGAGCCGACGCCGTGATCCTCCAGTCGACCGGCGACGAACCCGACCCGGAGGGGTTCATCCGCTTCGTCGCACAGGACGTACGCCCCCTCATCGACTGAGCGCCCCCGCCGAAGACGGCGCCCCGAGGACAGCCCGAGGACAGCGGCGCCCAAGAACAGCGGCACCCGAGGACAGCGGCGCCCCAATACGGCGGCGCCCAAATACGACGGCCCCCAAATACGGCGGCCCGCGAAGACGGCGGCACCCGAAATTCAGCGGCGCCCCCCACCACCCCCTGCGACGATCGCACCATGCACGCCGACGACTCCTCCCGTTCCTACGAGGACCTCCTGGCCGAAGGCGCGTCCGTCCCGACCGAAGGATGGGACTTCTCCTGGTTCGAGGGCCGCGCCACCGAGGCCCGGCCCTCCTGGGGGTACGCCGTCAGCCTGGCCGGGCGGCTGGCCGACGCCACGGCCGTGCTGGACCTCCAGACCGGCGGCGGCGAGGTCCTCGACTTCGCCCTCAGCCGCACCACCCCCCACCTCCCGGCCTCCGCCCCCACCTCCCGGCCCACCCTCACCGTCGCCACCGAAGGCTGGCCGCCCAACGTCGCCAAGGCCACCGCCCTCCTCGGCCCCCGGGGCGTCGCCGTCGTCGCCTCGCCGGAGGACGCCCCGCTGCCCTTCGCCGACGCCGCCTTCGACCTGGTCACCAGCCGCCACCCGGTCCGCCCGCACTGGAGGGAGATCGCCCGTGTCCTGCGCCCCGGCGGCACCTACTTCGCCCAGCACGTCGGCCCGAGCAGCGTCTTCGAACTGGTCGAGTACTTCCTCGGCCCCCAGCCGGAGGCCGGCCGACGCGCCCGGCACCCCGACCTGGAGCGCGCCGGGGCCGAGGCCGCCGGGCTGGAGATCGTGGAGCTGAGGGCCGAGCGCCTGCGGATGGAGTTCCACGACATCGCCGCCGTGGTGCATTTCCTGCGCAAGGTCGTCTGGATGGTCCCCGGCTTCACCGTCGAGGCGTACGGGCCCCGCCTGCGTGAGCTGCACGAACGCATCCGGGCCGAAGGCCCCTTCGTCGCCCACAGCACCCGCCACCTCTTCGACGCCCGCAAGCCCACCCCCTGACACCGACCCCGCCGCCCCACCCCCCGACCCGAAAGCCCCACCCCCCACCGAAGCTCAACCCCACCCCCCACCCCAACCCCTCCCCGCCCCCGTCACGCATGCGCCCCCGCAGTCACCTCCCCCAGCCCCCACTCCGGCTCCGCCTCCAAGATCTCCCCCACCCGTTCCACCCGTTCCCCCAGCTCCCGCTCCTGGCGTGCCGTCAGGGTGCCCAGGGGCTCGACCGTGACGGTCGTCCGGCGGCCCCGGCGCCGCTGGTGCCAGACGCCCGCGACGACACCGTCCACCAGCAGCAGCGGATAGTTCCCGGCCTGTCCGCCGGCCAGCGCCCGCTGGTAGGCGCGGCCGGGGAACAGCAGCTCACGGGGCTGGGCGGCGATGCCGTACGCGTCGAAGTACGGGAGCAGACGCACCCCGCGCGAGGGCTCGTCGGGGAAGTCGGTGTCGCCCGCCGCCAGCCAGGCCGGGCGGCCCTCGAAGGTGACCTGCTCCGTCACCCCCGACGCGGCCAGCGTGGCGAACAGGGCGCTCGCCCAGCCCACCGGTGCCGCCAGCCACTTCGCGAAGTGCTGGGGCGTCGCCGGCCCGTAGGCACGGAGGTAGCGGGTCACCAGGGCGGTGAGGGCGGTGTCGCGGTCGAGCGGGGTGAAGCGGGGCGGGCGGGTGTAGGTGACGCGGCGGCCCCGGTTCGGGCCGAAGCACAGGGTGCCCTCCTGACCGGCCCGGTGCAGTACGGCACGCCAGCGTGGCCACATGCCCTGGAAGGCGGGGATCACCGGGTCCGCGGCCCAGGGCCCGGTCCGCGCGACCACCTCCGCGCCCAGTTCCTCGGCGGTCAGACAGCGGCCGTCCAGGGCCTCCCCGATCGCGGCGACGACCTGCTCGGCGCGTTCGCCGGTCAGCGGGGCGCTGGGCGGTGCGGCGTGCGGTACGGCGGTGAGCGCGGCGCAGTGGAGCGGCAGTTCGGCGGTGGGCAGCAGATGCACGGTGCCGCGCGGACCGTAGGTCTTGACCAGGGAGCGTTCGGTCCAGAGCGCGGCGCGGACGTCGGCGCGGGTCAGTCCGGTGGTCCGTACGCCGATCGACAGCTCGGCCGCGGACAGCACCTGGGCGTGGGCGCCGAGCATCGCCGACACGATCTGGGGCACGTTCCGGCCCTCGGATGAAGGAATGGCCGGGAATTGACGGTCGAGCCGTCGCGCGCTGGCTGCACGCCAAGTGATCGCGGAGGTCATGGGGACGACCGTAGAGGGGGATGAGGTCAGCTTCTGTCCTCATGGGAGGGAGTGATTAGTTATAGCAAATAGTTGCAATCTGTATAAAAGGGGCGCCAGGGATTCTGTCACTTCACCGGTTGTCCACATCGTTACCGCATTCGATTCGCATCCCCGCCCGGCGTCGCGTAAGTTCAGACCAAGGTAATTCGCGTGAGCAAAGCTGCGCGGGCGGCACCGCGCGGTGGAGGGGACTGCGCGGTGCCCTGCCTGGGCCGTCGGGCTTCCAGTGCGTGTTCGCCCCGCGCGGCGGCCCGACGGGAGAAGGTCGGACGGCGCGACGCGCCCGGCGCGAGGAGCGCCGAGAACCGGCCATGCGTCCCCCCGTGAACCCGGCGTTTCCGGGGCTTCCAGGCGTCGTCGGGCGACTTCGGAGAGTAGTTGTGGCACGCCGATGCACGCAGCATCACTTACAAAGGGTTATGGTGGAAGCCCCCCCTCGGGCCGGTCCGTCTCCCCCCCCACGGACCGGCCCGTTTTTTCTTCCCCCCGATCCCGCGCCGCCGCGCCCCGGCGCCCCCGCGCCCCAGCCCTCCGGCGCTCTCACCCCCGCGCCCTCGCCCCCGCACCCGTTGAGGGTTCCGGCGTCCGACGGGGGTAGGCTCTGGCCCCTCGGGGGACCGCCACTCGGACTGGACCCGCACTCGGCCGGGCCGTCCGATCCGTACCGGAGGGGCTGACAATCACGTGAACCTGCGCGACACGCTGCGCGGTCTGCTCGTCAGGCTGTACGCGCACCGAGTGGAAGGACACCTGGACCACGCTCAGGTGCCCAAGCACATCGGCGTCATCATGGACGGCAACCGTCGCTGGGCGAAAGCCTCCGGCTCCACCACGGTGCACGGACACCGGGCCGGCGCGGAGAACATCGGGGAGTTCCTCGGCTGGTGCTCCGAGACCGACGTCGAGGTGGTCACCCTCTGGCTGCTGTCGACGGACAACTTCGACCGGCCCAAGGACGAGCTGGTCCCGCTGCTCGGCATCATCGAGGACGTGGTGCGCGGTCTCGCCGCCGACGGCCGCTGGCGGGTGCACCACGTCGGCACCCTCGACCTGCTGCCCGCCGGGATGCAGCGCACCCTCAAGGAGGCCCAGGAGGCCACCGCCCACATCGACGGGATAGTCGTCAACGTGGCGATCGGCTACGGCGGCCGGCAGGAGATCGCCGACGCCGTGCGCTCCATGCTGCTCGACGCCCATGAGAAGGGCACCTCGATGGACGACCTGGCCGACGCCGTCGACGTCGAGATGATCGGCCGTCATCTCTACACCGGCGACCAGCCCGACCCGGACCTGGTCATCCGCACCAGCGGCGAGCAGCGGCTGTCCGGATTCATGCTGTGGCAGACCGCCCATTCCGAGTACTACTTCTGCGATGTCTTCTGGCCGGCGTTCCGCAAGGTGGACTTCCTGCGGGCGCTGCGCGACTACGCCGCCCGTGGTCGCCGGTACGGCGGCTGAGGGCGCCGCACCAGGTCTTTCCCACGTCAGGGCCGCGCCACACCGTCGCCGCGCCCGGACGGACGTAGCGCTTGTCACATGGAGTTCACCGTACTGCCGTCGGCCGGTCCGGCATGGCGGAGCTTGTTCGAGGGCATAAATCCATCAGGTCGACACCCGAACCACGGGTGTCTCGATCTCAGCGGGCGGCACGGGGCCGCCCGCCCGGGAGGCCCTTTGCACCAGCCCGACCGTGCGGTTCCGGCACGGGAGAAGCCGCGGAGGGCCGGTTTCCGGCCCGTGGTGCCACGGGGCCGCGAACCGGTCCAGAACATCTCCGTCGCTCCCCGACCTCATCCGAGGGGGTAGGTCCTTCCGTGGTGACCAGCACAAAGCGCCGCACGCCAGACCGGCGCACCTATGTTCTCGACACCAGCGTCCTGCTGGCCGACCCAAACGCGCTCAGCCGCTTCGACGAGCACGAGGTCGTGCTCCCGATCGTGGTGGTGACGGAGCTGGAGGCCAAAAGGCACCATCCCGAGCTGGGGTACTTCGCCCGGCAGGCCCTGCGGCTGCTGGACGACCTCCGGGTGCGGTTCGGCCGTCTCGACGCCCCGATCCCCACCGGGGAACTGGGCGGCACCATCCGTGTCGAGCTCAACCACTCGGACCCCAGCGTGCTGCCCACCGGCTACCGCCTGGGGGACAACGACTCCCGCATCCTCGCGGTCGCCCGGAATCTGCAGGCCGAGGGCTTCGACGTCACCGTCGTGTCCAAGGACCTCCCGCTGCGGATCAAGGCATCCTCCGTCGGACTGCTCGCCGAGGAGTACCGCGCGGAACTGGCGATCACCGACGCCTCCGGCTGGACCGGCATGTCCGAACTCGCCCTGCCCGGGGAACAGGTGGACATCCTCTTCGAGGAGGGCGGACTGTATGTGCCCGAGGCGGCCGACCTGCCCGTGCACACCGGTCTGACCATCCAGTCCGAGCGGGGCAAGGCGCTCGGCCGGATCGCCCCGGACGGCCAGGTCCGTCTGGTGCGCGGCGACCGGGAGGCGTTCGGCATCAAGGGCCGCAGCGCCGAGCAGCGGATCGCGCTCGACCTGCTCCTCGACCCGGACATCGGGATCGTGTCGATGGGCGGCCGGGCCGGCACCGGGAAGTCGGCGCTGGCACTGTGCGCGGGCCTGGAGGCGGTGCTGGAGCGCCGGCAGCACCAGAAGATCATGGTGTTCCGTCCGCTGTACGCGGTGGGCGGTCAGGAGCTGGGCTATCTGCCCGGCACCGAGGCCGAGAAGATGAGCCCCTGGGCCCAGGCGGTCTTCGACACGCTGTCCGCGGTCACCAGCCGCGAGGTCATCGAGGAGGTCACCGCGCGCGGGATGCTGGAGGTGCTCCCGCTCACCCACATCCGCGGGCGCTCGCTGCACGACGCGTTCGTGATCGTGGACGAGGCCCAGTCACTGGAGCGGAACGTCCTGCTGACCGTGCTGTCCCGGATCGGCGCCGACTCCCGGGTCGTCCTGACCCATGACGTCGCCCAGCGGGACAACCTCCGGGTCGGCCGCTACGACGGTGTCGTCGCCGTCGTGGAGAAACTGAAGGGGCATCCGCTCTTCGCGCATGTCACCCTCACCCGGTCCGAGAGGTCCCAGATCGCCGCGCTTGTCACCGAAATGCTGGAGGACGGCCAGATCTGACCCGAACCACCCCGCGGTGGGGTGGTTGTACGGCGCCCAGGCGCCGCCCGTAAAGGCCGAAAGCCTAGTCGGGCGGCGCCTTCGCGCGTCATGGTTTCCCGAAATCCACGGGGGTGAACGGGGTGTGAGCTTTCACACGCGACCCAGAATTGCCACGCGGCGGAGCGGTACGGCTAGAGTCTCGTTCCTGTCAGGCCCCGCATACGGCACGCCCGTACCTCCAGAGGTGCGGTACAGCGCGACGCCAACTCCATAGCGACGCCGTATGCCGCCCGAGCATCTCGCGGCGCTCCCCGCAGGGGAGTTGCCCACCGGGCCCGTGTCTCCCGTGACCCCGCAGTTGGGAGGCCAGCGTCAAGGGCACGATCGCGTCCGCCAGGGTCACCGAAGCGGGCGACGCTGGAAGGAAACCGTGTGAGCCGGATCTCGGTCCGGGGATTCGCAGTGGCCTCGGCCACCGCGGTCACCGCCGTCGGTAGCGTTGTCGGCGTTGCCTCGGGCAGCACCGCTCAGAACAACGACGCCGAAGCGGCGGCAACCGACCTGACGCTCCTCGCGGACATACCGACGGGTCAGCAGGCCCAGGTGCAGACCGCGTCCCTCACGCAGCAGGCCAACGTCCAGGCCATCGCCGCGGACGTGTCCGCGAAGAAGGACGCGGAGGCGGCGGCCCGCAAGGCCGCGGCCCAGACCGCGATCGACAAGAAGGAGCAGGCCGAGAAGGCCGCCAAGGAGGCCAAGGAGCGCGAGGAGGCCAAGAAGGAGGAGGCCGCCAGCCGCGACTCCGCCCGTGAAGCCTCCAGCTTCAGCGTCCAGAGTTCCTACTCCGTCGCGCAGATCCAGGCCATGGCCCGCCAGATGGTGCCGGCCGGGCAGTGGACCTGCTTCAGCAACATCGTGGACCACGAGTCCGACTGGAACTACAAGGCGGTCAACCCGTCCTCCGGTGCCTACGGTCTCTTCCAGGCCCTGCCCGCCGGCAAGTACGTCTCCGCCGGCGCCGACTGGCGCACCAACCCGGCCACCCAGATCAAGTGGGGGCTGAACTACATGAACGAGCGCTACGGCAGCCCCTGCGACGCCTGGTCGTTCTGGCAGGCCAACCAGTGGTACTGAGCCGCGCGGTCCGCTCGGCGAGCCGTTAGCCGGCTCGCCCTTCTCAACCTCCGAGAGCCCCTCCCCGTCCTAGGGGAGGGGCTTTCGCCCTGTACGGTCGGAGACGACGACTCCAGGGGGGAGTGGTGAGGGAAGACGGGGGAAAGAGACGGATCATGTCGCGAGTGCCAGGATGGCTCGGCCGGCTCGGTGCCGGACTGACCGAAATGGGCCGGCGGTTGGACGAACGCCGTGCGGAGGCCGCTGAGGAGAGCGCCGCCCCCGAACCGGCCGTCGCCGCGACCGCCGCGCCCGCCGTGCGGGTCCCGGCGCAGTCGGACGGTCCGCCCGCGGTCGGCCCCCGACCCGACCCCGCCCAGGCCGTGCCGTGGGGTGTGCGGGTCGCCGCCGAGGTCGGCTGGCGGCTGCTGGTGCTCGCCGGCACCCTGTGGATCCTGATGCGGGTGATCAGCGCCGTCCAACTGGTGGTGCTCGCCTTCGTCGCCGCGCTGCTGATGACCGCGCTGCTCCAGCCGACCGTGGCCTGGCTGTGCCGCTACGGCGTACCGCGCGGAGCGGCCACCGCGCTCACCGCGATCCTCGGCTTCGTCGTGATGGGGCTGATCGGCTGGTTCGTGACCTGGCAGGTCATGGAGAACATCGACACCCTCTCGGACCAGGTCCAGGACGGTATCGACGAACTGCGCAACTGGCTGCTCAACAGCCCGTTCCATGTCACCGAGCAGCAGATCAACGACATCGCGGGCAGTCTGCGGGACGCGGTCGGCGCCAACACCGACGAGATCACCTCCGCCGGACTGGAGGGCGTCACCGTCATCGTGGAGGCGCTGACGGGCATTCTGCTCGCCGTGTTCTGCACCCTGTTCCTGCTCTACGACGGCCGCCGCATCTGGGAGTGGGCGCTCAAGCTGGTCCCCGCCGCCGCCCGGCCCGGTGTGGCCGGCGCGGGTCCGCGCGCCTGGCGCACCCTCACCGCCTATGTGCGGGGCACGGTCGTGGTCGCCCTCATCGACGCCATCTTCATCGGGCTGGGCATCCACATCCTGGAAGTGCCGATGGCGGTGCCGCTGGCCGTGTTCATCTTCCTCGGCGCGTTCATCCCGCTGGTCGGCGCGGTCATCTCCGGCGCCCTCGCGGTCGTCGTCGCCTTCGTCACCCAGGGCGTGTTCACCGGCGTGATGACGCTGGTCGTGGTCCTCGCGGTGCAGCAGATCGAGGGCCACATCCTCCAGCCGTTCATCCTGGGCCGGGCGGTGCGGGTGCACCCGCTGGCCGTCGTCCTGTCGGTGGCGGCGGGCGGCCTGGTCGCCGGGATCGGCGGCGCGGTGGTGGCCGTACCGCTGGTGGCGGTGACCAACACGGTGGTGGGGTATCTGCGGGCGTACTCGCAGGCCCAGCGGCTGTCCGGTCCCGGCCCCGACGCGCCCGCCCGTCCCTCGCTGGAGAAGGAGACCGACGCCGAGGCCGCGGCGCAGCCCGCGGGCGCGGCTCCCGAGGACACCGCCGCGGAGCAGGCCGAAAGCCCCGCCACCCAGGGGTGAGCGGGGCTTCGGGAGCCGTAGGGGCCGGTCCTACTCGGCGAGGACGGCCTCCGCGTCGACGGTGACGCCGATCGCCTGGACCACCGAGGCGATCTTGAACGCCTCCTGGACGGTCTCGCGCTCCACGCCCGCCTTGCGCAGCACCTGCTCGTGGGAGTCGAGGCACATGCCGCAGCCGTTGATGGCCGAGACGGCGAAGGACCACAGCTCGAAGTCGACCTTGTCGACCCCGGGGTTGCCGATGACATTCATCCGCAGGCCCGCGCGCAGGGTGCCGTACTCGTGGTCCGACAGCAGATGGCGGGTGCGGTAGAAGACGTTGTTCATCGCCATGATCGCGGCGGCCGACTTAGCGGCCGTGTACGCCTCGGGCGTGAGGTTCGCCTTCGCCTCGGGCTCCAGCTCACGCAGCACGATGGGGGAGCGGGAGGCGATGGCGGTCGCCAGCACCGTGCCCCACAACTGCTGGGCGGGGAGGTCGGAGTTGCCGATGACCGAGCCCAGATTGAGCTTCAGGTCCTTGGCGTAGTCCGGGATGCGGGCCTTGAGGCTGTCGAGCGACATGGGTCACTCACCGGCCAGCAGGGCGCCCGCGTCGAGCGTGTCCTCGCCCTTGCTCCAGTTGCAGGGGCACAGCTCGTCGGTCTGCAGGGCGTCCAGGACCCGCAGGACCTCCTTGGGGTTACGGCCCACGGAACCGGCGGTGACCATCGTGAACTGGATCTCGCGGTTCGGGTCGACGACGAAGACGGCGCGCTGCGCGAAGCCGTCCTCGCCCTCGATGCCCAGGTCGCGCATCAGCTCGTGCTTGGAGTCGGCGAGCATCGGGAAGGGCAGGTCACGCAGGTCGTCGTGGTCCTTGCGCCAGGCGTGGTGCACAAACTCGGAGTCGCCGGAGAAGCCGAGGATCTGGGCGTCACGGTCGGCGAACTCGTCGTTCAGCTTCCCGAACGCGGCGATCTCGGTCGGGCACACGAACGTGAAGTCCTTGGGCCAGGCGAACACGACGAGCCACTTGCCCTCGTAGGACTTGTGGTGGATCTCCGTGAACTCCTTGCCCTTCTCCAGCGAGACGCAGGCCGTGAGTTCGAACTCGGGGAACTTGTCACCGACAGTGAGCACTAGCTCTCCTTGCAGCGAGGAGACGTCTCTCGTGGAGACGTCTCCCATGGGTTGGACACGGCCGATGCTCGCACAAGCAGGATTGATTGCGGAAATAGCTACACTTGGTCGAGTTGATCGGAGGGGACTATCAGTGACTGTGGGTAAGGGTGATCGTGAGTAAGTCCGTCGCCAAGCGGAGACAGCCGAGCCTCGCCCAGTTGCGGGCCTTCGCGGCGGTCGCGGAGCATCTGCACTTCCGGGACGCGGCGGCGGCCATCGGCATGAGCCAGCCCGCGCTGTCCGGGGCGGTCTCCGCGCTGGAGGAGGCCCTCGGGGTGACGCTGCTGGAGCGCACCACCCGCAAGGTGCTGCTCTCCCCGGCCGGCGCGCGGCTCGCCGTACGGACCAAGGCGGTGCTCGCGGAGGTCGGCGCGCTGCTGGAGGAGGCGGAGGCGGTCCGGGCCCCCTTCACCGGGGCGCTGCGGCTCGGCGCGATCCCCACGGTGGCGCCGTATCTGCTGCCGACGGTGCTGCGGCTGGTCCACGACCGCTACCCGGAACTCGACCTCCAGGTGCACGAGGAGCAGACCGCGAGCCTGCTCGACGGGCTGGCCACGGGCCGGCTGGACCTGCTGCTGCTCGCCGTGCCGCTCGGGGTGCCGGGGGTCACCGAGCTGCCCCTGTTCGACGAGGACTTCGTGCTGGTCACCCCGCTCGACCATCCGCTCGGCGGCCGGGCGGGGATCGGGCGCGACGCGCTGCGCGCGCTGCGGCTGCTGCTGCTGGACGAGGGGCACTGTCTGCGGGACCAGGCGCTGGAGATCTGCCGGGAGGCGGGCCGTGCGGACACCCCGGCGACCACCACGGCGGCCGGGCTGTCGACCCTGGTCCAGTTGGTGGCCGGCGGCCTCGGGGTGACGCTGCTGCCGCGCACCGCGGTCCGGGTGGAGACCGCCCGCTCCAGCCAGTTGCTCACCGGCTCCTTCGCCGACCCGGCCCCCACCCGGCGGATCGCCCTCGCCATGCGCACGGGCGCCGCCCGCTCCGCGGAGTACGCGGAGCTGGCGGCGGCCCTGAGGGAGGCGATGGCGGAACTGCCGGTCCGTGTCCTGGACGGCTGAGCCCCTCGGCGGGGCCGGACCTCACTCGGTCCGGAGCCCGTCCGGGCGCATCAGCCGCAGCAGCGGCGGCAGGCTGAGCAGGGTCACGACGAGGACCACCGAGGCGCCGACGCCGGTCATCGTCAGGACACTCATCCAGTCGATGCCGACCGGGGTGTCCGTCATCCGCAGCAGGACCGAGCCCAGGGCCAGCCCGACCACATTGGCGAGGAGCAGGCCGATCGCGATCGGGATCGCCGTCTGCCACAGCACCGACAGGGTCAGGGTGCCGCGCCGGGTGCCGAAGGCGATCAGCACCGAGAGCAGCTTCTTGCGCTCGCGCAACTGCTCCAGCTGGGAGACCAGCAGGCTCGCCCCGATCAGCAGGAGGACGGCCGCGGCGCCGACGAACAGGCCGGTGCGGATCGAGTCGTAGCGCTCGGTGCGTTCCGAGGCGACCCACATCATGGGCCGGGACAGCGGCTCGATCTTCGCCACCGTGTTGCGGGCCAGATCGTGGGCGTCGGGGACCAAGGAGTCGAAGGACAGGTACAGCTCGCCCGACAGGGCGGGCCGGACCTCCTGGGGCAGGGCCTTCGGGGTGACGAGCAGGCCGCCCCAGTCGCTGCCGGTCAGGGTGTTGCTCGCCTCGGCCGGCTTGACAGCGGGCAGCTTCCACGGCGTCGCCCGGCCCGGGGTGTCGTCGTAGGCCGCGTCGAAGTACACCGTGCGGCCGGCCTTCGCCAGCTCGGGGGTGTCCTCGTCGTACTCGGCGTCCATGACCGCGAAGACGTCCCCGTCCCGGCAGGACGGCAGCTTCGCCAGTTCCCGCAGGGCCGCGCAGCCGGCCACGGCCACCGTGCTGCCCTGCTCCGGGTTCTTGGGCCGCTCGGCCACGAAGCCCTCCGCGTAGGCGCGCACGGTACGTACGCCCTCGGTGGCGCGGAGCGCCGTCGCCGCCTCGTCGGGTCCGGTGCCGGTCGGCATGCTCACCTGCATCTGGACCTGACGCGGATCGCGTCCGGTGTCCCTGGTGAAGTCGCTCTCCACGCCGGTGAACAGCATCTGGAGGGCGATCGCGCCGGCCACCGCCACCGCGATGCCGTTGACCGTGCGGGCGGCCGTACCGCTGCTCAGCTGGAGCCTGCGCACGGCGAGCTGCCAGGAGACCGAGCCGCCGCGGAGCCGGCCGACGAACCGCTCGACGATCCACGGCAGCAGCGCGGTGATCCCGACGAGCAGCAGCACCACACCACCGGTGACCAGGTACTGGTTGAACTCGCCCTCACCCCTGCCCTGCCCGACCATCGGGTACAGCATCGCCAGACCGGCCACCGGCAGCAGGATCCGCCACCACAGCCGGCGCCGCCGCTGCTTGGCCGTACGGACCACGCCCAGCGGCTCGATCACCACACCGCGCATCGCCAGCAGGGTCACCGCCACCGCGGCGGCCGGCACCAGCAGCGCGACCAGCACCGCGAGCAGCGGGGAGGGGTTGAGGTAGCTGGGGAAGACACTGATCTCGAAGATCTGGGCGGAGCCCGCGAGCCGGCGGCCGATCAGGAAGAAGCCGGTGCCGAAGGCCAGCCCGAGGACCGATCCGGCGAGTGCCTCCCCGGCCGCGACCCGGCGGGTCATCGCGGTGTCGGAGCCCACCAGCCGCAGTGCCGCGAGCCGCCGGTCCCGTCCTTCGCTGCCGAACCGCTCGGCGGCGGCGACGAAGACCGCCACCGGCATCAGCAGCACCACGAACACGACCAGCACCAGCAGGAGCAGGACCGGGTCCCAGGGTTCGGGGGAGCCGGGGTCCTGCCCGAAGGCGTCGAGCCGGCGGACCTCGTCGTCGACGTGCTTCTCCAGCCCCTCGCCGCCCCGGTAGAAGGCGAGTTCCTGGGAGCCGATCAGACCGGTCTCGGCGATGGTGCCGACGATCCGCTCGGGCAGCCGCTCCCGCAGCAGCGCGGCGTCGGGCGACTTCAGCAGCTTCTCCAGCGCGGGCGAGACCACCATCGTCCCGGGCGCCGGGAACGCGGACACCCCCGGCGGCAGCGGCGCCTTCGGGCCCTCGGGCTGGAGGGTCCGGCCCCGTACCTCGGCATCGCGGAAGGTGGTGTCGGCGTCGGCGAGGAGCAGGGTGGCGTCGCTCTTGGGCGGGAGCGTGACGTCGAACGTCCAGTCCTGACGGGCCTTCTCCCGCTCGTGCCGGACGTTCAGCGCGTTCGGTATCGCCGTGGTGAGCAGCAGCAGGGCGACCCCGAGGCCGACCCCGACCGCGGTGAGCACGGCCCGTACCAGACCACCGCGGCCGGTGACGGCGAACCGGGCGCCCATGGTGAGGTCGCGCGCCCACTGACGTGCGCTCATACGGCGCGCTCCATGTCGCGCGAGCGGCCGTCGCGGACGACGACCTCACGGTCGGAGTAGGCGGCCACCCGGGCCTCGTGGGTGACCAGCACGACGGCGGCGTTGGTGGAGCGCGCCGCGTCCGTCAGCAGGTCCATCACCCGCTCGCCGTTGAGCGAGTCGAGGGCGCCGGTCGGCTCGTCGGCGAACAGCACCCGGGGGCTGGTGACCAGCGACCGCGCCACCGCGACCCGCTGCCCCTGGCCGCCGGAGACCTCGCCGGGCCGCTTGCCCCGCAGATCGTCGACCTCCAGCCGCTCCATCCAGGTGAGCGCGGTGCGCTCGGCCTCCTTGCGGGAGGTGCCGTTCAGCCGCAGCGGCAGCGCCACGTTCTCCACACAGCTCAGCTCGGGCACGAGCTGACCGAACTGGAAGACGAAGCCGAACTCCGAGCGGCGCAGCGCGCTGCGCTGGGAGTCGTTCATGGTGGCCATCTCGCGGCCGTTGTACAGGATCGAGCCCGAGTCGGGCGTCACGATGCCGGCGAGGCAGTGCAGCAGGGTGGACTTGCCGGAGCCGGAGGGGCCCATGACGGCGACGACCTCGCCGGGGTGGATGGAGAACGCGGCGCCGTCCAGCGCCGTCGTGGGGCCGTACGACTTGCGCAGGTCGCTCGCCGAGAGCAGGGAACCGGAGGGGATGTTCACGGGGCCACCACCTGGGCCAGCTTGTCGAGGCGCGCGGCGGTCAGTTCCAGCCAGCGCAGGTCCGCCTCCAGATGGAACAGGGCGTGGTCGCAGATCAGCTGGTCGGCGAGGTCGCCCTTGCGCTTGCGGTCGGTGAGGATCCGCATCATCCGCAGATGCTCCGAGCGCTGGGTGTCGAGGAGGTCGGCGGCATCGCGGTCGGTGAGCAGTGCCAGGACGACCTTGGTGTACAGCGTGGACTGGAGGTAGGGCTCCGGCTTCTCCGGCGTCGCGAGCCACTGCGCGACGTCGGTGATCCCGGCGTCGGTGATGGCGTACCGCTTGCGCTCAGGACCGCCGCCGGGCTCTATGCCGTCGACCTCCACGAGCCCGTGCTTCAGCAGCCGGGACATCGTGGAGTAGACCTGGCCGTAGTGCAGGGGCCGGTCCTGACCGAACTTCTCGTCGAAGGCGCGCTTGAGGTCGTAGCCGTGACGCGGCCCGGTCTCAAGGAGGCCCAGGAGGGTGTGACCGATGGACATGGAAGCACTCTACACAGCGGGTATACGCAGTATGTATACGCGGAGTGTGTAGAGGGTGGAGGGTACGGTGAAAGACCAGTTCAGGGCCGTTTGTCACGGTACTGAAACGCCCCGTTCGCCCTGCCTCAGGTCGGCGGCGGCTCGGGGTCCGCACCGCCCGGCGGACGGCCCCGGCGGGGGATGGGCCGGGCCTCCCCGGGCAGCCGCCCGGCCTCCGCGAGCGCCCGGCGCAGCAGGAACTCGATCTGCGCGTTGGCCGACCGCAGCTCGTCGGAGGCCCAGCGCGCCAGCGCGTCGTACACGGCCGGGTCCAACCGCAGCAGCACCTGCTTGCGCTGCTGCGGCCGGCGCTGCGGGCCCGCGCCCTCGGGCGACCCGGTCACTGGTAGAGCGTCCCGGTGTTGATGACGGGGTGCGCGGAGCGGTCCCCGCACAGCACGACCATCAGGTTGGACACCATCGCCGCCTTGCGCTCGGAGTCCAGCTCCACGATCCCCTGCTCGGTGATCCGCTCCAGCGCCGCCTCCACCATGCCGACGGCCCCGTCCACGATCTGCCGCCGCGCCGCGACCACCGCTCCGGCCTGCTGCCGCTGGAGCATCGCCGAGGCGATCTCGGGCGCGTAGGCGAGGTGCGTGAAGCGGGACTCGATGATCCGGACGCCGGCCGCCTCCACCCGGGCGTGGAGTTCGACGCCGAGCTTCTCGGTGATCTCCTCGGCGTTGCCGCGCAGCGAGAGGCCGTCCTCCTCGTGGGCGTCGTACGGGTACTCGATGGCGATGTGCCGCACGGCCGCCTCGGTCTGGGTGGACACGAACTCGATGTAGTCGTCCACCTCGAAGACAGCCTGCGCGGTGTCCTCCACCTTCCACACCACCACCGCGGCCAGCTCGACCGGGTTGCCGTAGGCGTCGTTCACCTTCAGCACGGCCGTCTCGTGGTTGCGGACCCGGGTGGAGATCTTGGCGCGGTCGGTGAGCGGGTTCACCCAGCGCAGCCCGTCCTGCCGGATGGTGCCCCGGTAGCGCCCGAAGAGCTGCACGACCCGGGCCTCGCCCGGCGCCACCATGTTCAGCCCGCACATCACGAGGAACGCGGCGAGCGCGATCACACAGCCGCCGACGATCAGCACGGCCTTGCCGCCGGCCGACGAGACGGCCACCGCGGACACCGCGGCGGCCGTCCCCCCGAACAGGCCGATCAGGCCGAAGGTCAGTATCAGACCGCCGCCGACACTGCGCGCGGCGAACTCCCGCACCCGCGGTTCCGGCATCGCCGGGACATCGGCCACCGGTGCGGAGCCGTGTGACGCGGAGTCAGTTGTGGACATGGGTGATCCCCCGATTCTCTGAGCGGCCCCCGGGAAGGAGACCGCTAGCCTGTGTCTATCCAAGTGATAACACTTTTAGTCGGGACGGCAACCCCCTCCGCCCCTCGTTCGTCGGTTCAGAGGGGACAGGTGCTGATTGTCACGTCCGGAAAAGGCCGGATCGTACGCCCTTTGTCACGGACGGCGGTGTTAACTTCTGACCCGGCCGAAGCTGTCACGGATGTGACGGACGAGAAGAAAGCGGAGCATACGGATCTATGGGACGAGCGGAAGAGAGACGAGCGCGACAGCGCGGCGGTCGCCGCGCCGCCCCCAGAGGCCGTGGCTCCTCCCGGGCGGCCGGGAGGACCGGCATACGCCGCTTCCTCACCTGGAGGAAGATCCTCGGTACGTTCCTCGGCTTCTGCCTGCTGTGCCTCGGCGCGTTCATCGTGCTCTACATGGTGATCGACATCCCCGAGGGCAACGCCGTCGCCGAGGAGCAGAGCAACGTCTACGAGTACAGCGACGGCACGGTCCTGACCCGCAGGGGCGAGGTCAACCGGGAGATCGTGGACCTCGCCCGGATCCCCAAGCCGGTCCAGCGGACCTTCGTCGCGGCGGAGAACAAGACCTTCTACAAGGACTCCGGCGTCGACCTCAAGGGCACCACCCGCGGACTGCTCAACACCCTGGCGGGCAAGGGCACCCAGGGCGGCTCGACCATCACCCAGCAGTATGTGAAGAACTACTACCTGACCCAGGAACAGACGGTCACCCGCAAGCTCAAGGAGCTGGTGATCTCCCTGAAGGTCGACCGCGAGAAGTCCAAGGACGACATCCTCGCCGGCTACATCAACACCAGCTTCTACGGCCGTAACGCCTACGGCATCCAGGCCGCCGCCCAGGCGTACTACCGCGTCGACGCCGACGAGCTGACCGTCGAACAGGGCGCCTACCTCGCGGCCCTGCTCCAGGCGCCCAGCCAGTACGACTGGGCCGCCGCCTCGGAGACCGGCAAGAAGCTGGTCCAGGAACGCTGGAACTACGTCCTGGACAACATGGTCGAGGAGAACTGGCTCGACGCCTCGGAACGCCAGGGCATGGAGTTCCCGGTGCCGAAGGCACCCCAGGGCACCCCCGGGCTCAAGGGGCAGACCGGCTACCTGGTCGACGCGGCCAACGCCGAACTCGCCCGCAGGCTCGTCTCCCAGGGCTCGGCGGAGAACGAGGACGACGCCCTCGCCATCGTCAAGCGCGGTGGCTGGACCATCACCCTCAACATCGACAAGAAGAAGCAGGAGCAGCTGGAGCAGGCCGCCGAGGACCAGCTCGTCAGCAAGCTCGACGCCGACGAGCGCGAGGTCGACGGCGACATCCAGCCCGGCGCCGTCTCGGTCGACCCCGGGACCGGCGAGGTCGTGGCGATGTACGGCGGCGCGGACTATCTGGAGCACTACCGCAACAACGCCACCCGGCGGGACTACCAGCCGGCCTCCACCTTCAAGCCGGTGATCCTGGCCGCCGCCGTGGAGGAGGAGGCCGAGACCCAGGACGGCGAGCCGATCACCGCGACGACGGTCTACGACGGCGACAGCAAGCGCCCCGTCGTGGACGGCGGTCGGAAGGTCGGCTTCGCCCCGCCCAACGAGGACGACGTCGACTACGGCGACGTCACCGTGCAGACCGCCATGAACAAGTCCGTGAACTCCGTCTTCGCGCAGATGGGCGTCGACGTCGGCATGGAGAAGGTGATGGAGGTCGCCGACCGGCTCGGCATGGACACCGACGGCATGGAGGCGGTCCCCGCCCAGACCCTCGGCTCCATGGGCGCGAGCCCGCTGGAGATGGCCGGCATCTACGCCACCCTCGACCACCACGGCAAGAAGGTCACCCCGGCGGTCCTGGCCTCGGCCGAGCACAAGGACACCGTGGTGGAGCTGCCGGACCCGATCGGCGACCAGGTGATCAGCCGGGAGACCGCCGACACCGTGACCTCCGTGCTGACCGGGGTGGTGGACGACGGTACGGCCCGGGTCTCGGTCCGCGACAACCCGAAGCGCGACGGCCAGCAGGTGGCGGGCAAGACCGGTACCTCCGACTACGGGCGCTCCGCCTGGTTCACCGGCTACACCCCCGACCTGGTGACCTCCGTCGGCATGTTCGGCGAGGACGCCGAGTCAGGCAAGCAGGTCAACATGGCCGGCGCCACCGGCACCCTCCCCGGCAAGGGCCGCGTCAACGGCGGCGGTCTCCCGGCGCAGATCTGGGCCCAGTACACCTTCGGCGCGATGGGCGAGGTCACCGAGTTCGACCTGGACACCGACCAGGGCGCCGCCAAGGAACCGTCCTGGACACCCACCCCGACCCAGGAGCCGACGACCGAGGCCCCCACCCAGGAGCCGACGCGGGAACCCACCACCCAGGCGCCGACCACGCAGACCCCGACGCAGGAACCGACGACCGAGCCGCCCACCCAGGAGCCGACGACGGAACCCCCGACGCAGGAGCCGACGACCACCCCGCCCACCGGCGGCACCCCGGAACCACCACCACAGCCCGACTAGACGGCCACAGCGGGCCGCCTTCTCCCGGAGTGCGTACCGGGGAGCGTTCCGGAGTGCGTTCCCGAGTGCGTTCTGAAGAACGTCCCGGGGAACCTCCCGGCCAACGCCCCGGAGCAGCTCCCGGAGAAGACAGCCCGCGCCCGCTCAGCCCCCGTTGAAGTGCCCGGCGATCCGGTCGCCCAGCTCCTTGTCCACGTTCCGCCAGTACTGGAGCGCCCGCTCCACCACCGGCCGGGACACCCCGTTGCTGAGATGCCCGGTGATGTTGGAGGCCAGCCGGTCCCGCGCGGCCTCGTCCAGCACCTCCCGCACCATCGTCCCGGGCTGCCCGAAGTCGTCGTCCTCCCGGTGCAGCGCGTACGCCTCCCGCACCATCTCCCCGGCGGCCCGCCATCCGGCGATGTCCCCGAAGCGGTCCACGTCCGCGGTGGGTCCGCCGTAGGAGTTCGGCGCGTAGGGCGCGGCCGTGTTGGCCGGCTCGTAGCGCATCGGCCCGTCCTTGGCGTAGGAGTTGACGGCCGACCGCGGGCGGTTCGGCGGGAGCTGGGCGTAGTTCGGGCCGATGCGGTACCGGTGGGTGTCCGGGTAGGAGAACAGCCGCCCGAGCAGCATCTTGTCCGGCGAGGGGCCGATGCCCGGCACCAGGTTGGACGGCTCGAACGCGGCCTGCTCGATGTGGACGAAGTAGTCCTCCGGGTTCTTGTCCAGGGTCATCCGGCCGACCTCGATCAGCGGATAGTCGGCGTGCGGCCACACCTTGGTGAGGTCGAACGGGTTGAAGCGGTAGTCCGCCGCGTCGTCGAACGGCATGACCTGCACATACATCGTCCAGGACGGGTGGTCGCCGCGGGCGATCGCGTCGAACAGGTCCCGGCGGTGCACATCCGTGTCCTCCCCGGCGAGCCGGTCGGCGTCGGCCTGGGTGAGGAACTCGATGCCCTGGTCGGTCTTGAGGTGGTACTTGATCCAGAAGCGTTAGCCGCCGCCGTTGACCCACATGTAGGTGTGGGACGAGTACCCGTTCATGTTCCGGTACGTCTTCGGCACGCCCCGGTCGCCCATCAGCCAGGTCACCATGTGCGCGGACTCGGGGGACAGGGTCCAGAAGTCCCACTGCATGTTGTTGTCCCGCAGCCCGTTGTCCGGGCGGCGCTTCTGGGAGCGGATGAAGTCCTGGAACTTCTGCGGGTCCCGGACGAAGAACACGGGGGTGTTGTTGCCGACCATGTCGTAGTTGCCGTACTCGGTGTAGAACTTCAGCGCGAAGCCGCGCGGGTCACGCCAGGTGTCGGGGGAGCCCTGCTCACCGGCGACCGTGGAGAAGCGGGCGAGCATCTCGGTGCGGCGGCCCGGCTGGAAGAGATCGGCCTTGGTGAACTGGCTGACGTCGTTGGTCACCTCGAAGGTGCCGTATCCGCCCGAGCCCTTGGCGTGGACCACCCGCTCGGGGACCCGTTCCCGGTTGAACTGGGCCATCTTCTCGATCAGATAGTGGTCCTGGAGCAGCACCGGACCGGTGTCGCCGACCGTCAGCGAGTGCTCGTCGCTCTCGACCGGGATCCCGGCGTTGTTGGTGGTGTACGGGTCCCGCTGGGGCGTCTGCGTCATGAGCGTCTCCCTCATGAGGTCGTCAGGTCGCTTCGCTCACCCCATCCACTCAACTCCGCCACAGGACCATCGGCAACTTCTGGATATGATCCGACTCTGGAGATGATCTTCAACCGGATCGGTTCCGGGCCTGTTCCGGGTCTATTCCGGGTCTATTCCGGATGGGGGCCGGATGGGGGCCGGATCGGGTCCGGATCGGATTCGGATCGGGTCCGGATCGGATTCGGCCTGTTCAGGTCCGGTTGAGTTCGAACCAGACCACTTTGCCGGTGCTCAGCCGGGTCGCGCCCCACCGTCTGGCCAGCCGGTTCACCAGATACAGCCCGCGTCCGCCCTCGTCGGTGGCCCGTGCCTGCCGCAGCCGCGGCAACTGCGGCACATCGTCGCCGACCTCGCAGCGCAGGACGTCGGTACGCAGCAGCCGGAGCGTCACCGGCCGTGACGCGTACCGCACGGCGTTGGTGACCACCTCGCTGACCAGCAGCTCCACCGAGTCCGTCAGCTCCTCCAGCTCCCAGCGGCGCAGGGCGTTGCGGGCCAGCCGCCGCGCCTTGCCGGGCGCGGCGTCCTCGGGTTCCAGGAACCAGTAGGCGACGTCGTTGGGCGCGATGCCGTCGAAGCGGGCGGCGAGCAGCGCGATGTCGTCGTCCCGGTCGCCGGGGCCCAGCATGTCGAGCACCTCGTCGCAGAGCGCTTCCAGCGGCGGCGGATGGTCCGGGCCGGTGAGCTGCGCGGTCGCGGCGAGCCGCTCCCGCAACTGCTCTATGCCGGTCCAGACGTCCCGCAGCCGGGACTCCACCAGGCCGTCGGTGTACAGCAGCAGGGTGGCCCCGGCGGGGGCGTCCAGCTCCACCGCCTCGAAGTCCACACCGCCGACACCGATCGGAGCGCCCGCGGGCACCCGCAGCACCTCGGCCGCCCCGCCGAGGTGGAGCAGCACGGGCGGCGGATGTCCGGCGTTGGCGATGGTGATGCGGTGCGAGACCGGGTCGTAGACGGCGTACAGGCAGGTCGCCATGCGGTCGGTGCCCAGCCGCTGGGCCTGCTCGTCGAGGTGGTGCAGGACCTCCTGCGGCGGCAGATCGAGTCCGGCGAGGGTCTGGGCGGTGGTGCGCAGCTGACCCATGATGGCCGCCGAGGTCATGGAGTGGCCCATGACGTCACCGACGACGAGCGCGACCCGGCTGCCGGGCAGCGGGATCGCGTCGTACCAGTCGCCGCCGACCCGGGCGGTCTCGGCGGCGGGCAGATAGCGGGAGGCCAGCCGCACACCGGTGGGGCGGGGCAGGGTCTCCGGGAGCATGGTGCGCTGGAGTTCGTCGGCGATGTACGCCTCACGGCCGTAGAGCACCGCTTTGTCGATGCCGAGGGCGCTGTGGGTGGCGAGCTGGGCGGCCACCAGCAGATCGTCGGGTTCGAACGCGATGCGCTCGGGGCGGCGCAGGAACACGGCCGCGCCGATCACCCGGCGACGGCCCCGCAGCGGCGCGAGAATGGCCCGCTGACCCGCCGGTACGACGAGTTCCGCGTCGTCGCCGAGGAGTTCGGGGAGCGCGGCGCGGGCGGCGGGCGCGTCGGCGAAGACCGGCCGCACCCCGCGCAGCACCTCGGCGAGGGCGCCACCGGGCCGCACCTCGCACAGCTCGGCGGTGACCGCGGACAGCTCGCTGGGCTCGGGGATCTGCGCGGGCAGGAAGCCGCCTTCGGTGTCCCGCTCCTCGGGGATGCGGTCGGTGCGGCGCAGCCGCAGCACCACCGGTCCGGTCGGCCGCTCGTCGCCCACCGGCAGCGGGTCACGCAGATAGACCAGGATGGCGTCGGCGAAGGTCGGCACGGTGGCCCGGCACAGCCCCATGACGATCTCGTCCAGGTCCATGCCGCGGGCGATCCGCCGGGTCGCCGCGCCCACGAAGCGCAGCCGGTCCCCGTCGCGCCGCATCGGGGTGGGCTGACCGGCCGGGACCCCCTGTCCGCTGCGCCGCTCGGGGCCGGGGCCGCGGCCGGAGGCGTCCGGCTGGGCCGGGATGCCCTCCGGCACCGGGCGCGGGCGGTGGTCGCCCATCGCGGCGGTCACCGGGCCGGGGGCGGTGGCGAGGGGCTCGTCGGGGGCCGGCTGGGAGTGCTCGGGGCCGGTGTCGCCGTCCGGGGCCGCCGGAGCGCCCGGCGGGGTCTCGCCGGCCCGGGCCTGGGCCGGCCGCACGGGCGCGGGCTGAGCCGGCTGAGCGGACGGCGCCGGCTGAGCGGGCTGGAGGGGCTGGACGGGCTCTCCTGGAGCGGAGGGCGGCGGGGTGTGCAGCAGTGCCCCGCGGGGATCCACGGGGTCGACGCCCGGCTGGGGGCGTTCATAGGAGGTGGGATTCTCCGTCACGCGTGTCGCATCCGTCCGTCGGGGGCCGCGCGCCGCGCCCGTTCGGTGCCTGCGCGCCGCGCGTGTTCGTCCCGCAGAAGTCCCGATACCCGGAATACCTGCCCCAGGAACGGGATTCCCGCGTGGTCAGAGGCTTTTCCTGTCCGTGTGACCGCCGCCCGCTCGCGTCCCGCACGGGTGGTGCCGTCGTACCGCTCGCTCACGTCCGGTCGCCCCTTTGTGACATCTGGTCAGACTCCGTGCACGCTCCGGCAGTTGCCACCCTGCTCCCTTGCGGAGGACGATCCTACGTTTCTTGCCCGGGGGCGCATCAAGGGTCTCATGAGGACACATGCGCGGGCGTACGGTCCCAGTCGTCCGGCAGTGACGGTACCGCCCAGCCGGGGTCGGGGCGAAAGTCCTGCCAGCCGTCCGAGAACGGCGGGCCCCACGCGTGAATCACCTCCACCGCGGCCAGTCCCGCCGCCCGCACCCGCCCGGCCAGCGCGTCGTCCACCAGCCCGTCCCGCCGGGCCTGGGCGAACTCGTCCTCGTCGCGCCAGTACCAGGCGCGGTCCGGGTGCACGGAAATGTCCAGGAAATGATCCTCGGAGTCCACACCGCCCGCCCAACGGGCCAGCGGCTCCTCCAGGTTGACGTACCAGTTCTTGAACCGCCAGCCCGGTTCCCAGAACAGCCACACCGACCACGGTTCACCCGGCCGGGCCAGCTTCAGCACCCCGGTGCCGAACCAGCGGTCGCGCTGGACCGCGCGGGGCTTGGTGTAGCGGGTCTCCAGCGGTTCCAGATGCACGGGCGTGCCGTCGGCCAGCACCGGTTTCACACACTCCGTCCCCGGTGCCAGCCACACCGCCAGCAGTTCCGCGTCGTCCCGTACGACGGTGACCGGCCGGACGATGTGGAAGTCCGCGCCGCCGTTCTCCCGGTAGCGCCAGAGCACCTGGCTGCCCGGGGTCCAGTACGCCGTGCCTCCGCCCTCCGCCACCGCGCTCACCGTTCCCTCGTCCGTCATGCGCAGATATTAGGTGTCCTCGGCATACGACGCTGCGGTCCCGGTCACGGTTCACCCCAGGGCCGCATCACCCGTCCCGTCCGTCACACGGGCCCCGGTGGCTTCGCCCGCGGGCCGTCAGGGGCGGGTCATGCGCAGAACGTCCAGTGCCTCGTCCAGTTCCTGTTCGGTCAGGGCGCCGCGCTCGACGTAGCCGCCCTCCAGCACCGTCTGCCGGATCGTCTTCCGTTCCGCCAGCGCCTTCTTCGCGACCTTGGCGGCCTCCTCGTAGCCGAGGTACTTGTTCAGCGGGGTGACGACGGACGGCGACGACTCGGCGTACTCGCGGGCCCGCTCGCGGTCGGCGGTGATGCCGTCCACGGTGCGGTCGGCCAGCAGCCGGGACGCGTTGGCCAGAAGGCGGATCGACTCCAGGACGTTCCTGGCCAGCACGGGCAGCATCACGTTCAGCTCGAAGTTCCCCGCCGCCCCCGCGGTGGTGACGGTGAGGTCGTTGCCGATGACCTGTGCGCACACCATCAGCACGGCCTCGGGGACGACCGGGTTCACCTTCCCGGGCATGATCGAGGAGCCCGGTTGCAGATCGGGCAGCGCGATCTCGGCGAGGCCGGTGCGCGGCCCCGACGCCATCCAGCGCAGATCGTTGGAGATCTTCGTGAGGCCGACCGCGACGGTACGGAGCTGACCGCTGGTCTCCACCAGGCCGTCCCGGGCGCCCTGCGCCTCGAAGTGGTCGCGCGCCTCGGTCAGCGGCAGCCCGGTGGCCCGCGCGACCTCCTCGATCACCGCGGCGGAGAACCCGGGCGGGGTGTTGATGCCGGTGCCGACGGCCGTACCGCCCAGCGGCAGCTCGGCCAGCCGCGGCAGTGCGGCGGTCAGCCGTTCGACGCCGTACCGCACCTGTGCGGCGTACCCGCCGAACTCCTGTCCGAGGGTGACGGGTGTGGCGTCCATGAGGTGGGTGCGCCCCGACTTCACCACATCGGCGAACTCCGCCGCCTTGCGCTCCAGGGCGGTGGCCAGTCGGTCGAGGGCCGGGATCAGATCACGGGTGACGGCGGCCGTGGCGGCGATGTGGATGGAGGACGGGAAGACGTCGTTGGACGACTGCGAGGCGTTGACGTGGTCGTTGGGGTGCACGTCCCGGCCCAGCCGCTCGCCGGCCAGGGTCGCGATCACCTCGTTGGTGTTCATGTTGGACGAGGTGCCCGACCCGGTCTGGAACACGTCGATCGGGAAGTGCGCGTCCCACCGGCCCTCCGCGACCTCGCCGGCCGCCTCCTGGATCGCCTCCGCCACGTCCGCGTCGAGCACCCCGAGCCGCGCGTTCACCTTGGCGGCGGCGCCCTTGATCCGGGCGAGCGCCTCGATGTGGGCGCGTTCGATGCGCTGCCCGGAGATCGGGAAGTTCTCGACGGCGCGCTGGGTCTGCGCCCGCCACTTCGCGTCCGCGGGGACCCTCACCTCGCCCATCGAGTCGTGCTCGACGCGGTAGCCCTGCTCGTCGCCGCCGGCGGTCGTGGTCATCGTGCTCCTGCCTCCATGAGTGCGTACGGCCCCGAACGGGAGAGCGCGCGGCCCAGCAGGCGTATTCCCCGTCCGGCCCGGTCAGTCGCGCACCTCGGCGGAGCGGGCCGGTCCGGCCCACAGTCCGCGCACATGGCCCAGATGCCGGGTCATCACGGCCCGTACGGCGTCCTCGTCCCGGGCGAGCAGCGCGTCCAGCAGCTCCAGGTGCTCCTCGGCGGAGGCTTCCAGCCGGCCCTCCGCCACCAGCCGGGTCAGCCCGTACAGCCGGGACCGGCCGCGCAGCTCACGGACCACCTCCACCAGAGGGGCGTTGTCCGAGAGCGCCAGCAGCCCCAGATGGAAGCGGGTGTCGGCCTCGACGTAGGCGATGAGGTCCCCGGCCGCGGCGGCGGTGACGATCGCGTGGGCCAGAGGCCGCAGCGCCTCCAGGGCCGCCGGGTCGGCCGTCGCCGCGAGCGCCGCCGTCGTCGGGATCTCGATGAGCGCGCGGATGTGCTTGTACTCGTCCAGTTGGCGGTCCGACACCGCCGTCACCCGGAAGCCCTTGTTCGGGACCGGGTCGAGCAGGCCCTCCTTCGCCAGGTCCAGCAGGGCCTCGCGCACCGGGGTGGCCGAGACCCCGAAGCGGGCGGCCAGCGCCGGCGCCGAGTGCACCTCCCCGGCCCGCAGCTCACCGGCGATCAGCGCGGCCCGCAGCGCGTCGGCGACCCGCTCGCGGTAGCTGGCCCGCGGGCCGCCCAGATCGGGCAGGGGCGGGGAGGCGGCCGGCCGGGACAGGGGCGGGGAGGGGGGCCGGAGCCGGGGCGGGGGTGGGGGCGGGGTCATGCGGGGTCACTCCTCGAAGGTGCGCGCTTCAGAGTACGAATCCGGCCGGGAACGGGTCGTCCGGGTCCAGCAGATACTGCGCGGTGCCGGTGATCCAGGCCCGGCCGGTGAAGCTCGGCAGCACGGCCGGCCGGCCCCCGACCTCGGTGGTGCCGAGCAGCCGGCCGGTGAAACGGGTGCCGATGAACGACTCGTTCACGAACTCGGTGCCGAGCGGCAGCTCCCCGCGCGCGTGCAGTTGGGCCATGCGGGCGCTGGTGCCGGTGCCGCACGGGGAGCGGTCGAACCAGCCCGGATGGATCGCCATCGCGTGCCGGGAGTGCCGGGCGTCGGAGCCCGGGGCGAGCAGATGGACGTGGTGCACCCCGTGGATGGACGGGTCCTCGGGGTGGACCGGCCCGTCCCCCTCGGCCTCGATGGCGGCCATCAGCGACAGCCCCGCCTTCAGGATGTCGTCCTTGTACGCCCGGTCGAAGGGCAGCCCGAACTCCTCCAGCGGCAGGATCGCGTAGAAGTTGCCGCCGTAGGCGAGGTCGTACGTCACCGTCCGCCCGTCGGCGAGGGTCGCCTCGCGGTCCAGGCCGACGGAGAACGACGGCACGTTCCGGAGGGTGACGTCCCGCGCCCGGCCGTCCTCGACGGCGACCTCGGCGACGACCGGGCCCGCCGGGGTGTCGAGGCGGATGGTGGTGACCGGCTCGGTGACCTCCACCATGCCGGTCTCCACCAGGACCGTCGCCACCCCGATCGTGCCGTGCCCGCACATCGGCAGATAGCCGGAGACCTCGATGTACAGCACCCCCCAGTCGCAGTCCGGGCGGGTCGGCGGCTGGAGGATCGCGCCGCTCATCGCGGAGTGACCGCGCGGCTCGTTCATCAGCAGCCGCTTGACGTCGTCGCGGTGCTCACGGAAGTACAGCCGCCGCTCGTTCATCGTCGCGCCCGGGACGGTGCCGATCCCGCCGGTGACGACCCGGGTCGGCATGCCCTCGGTGTGCGAGTCGACGGCGTGCAGGACGAGCTTGCTGCGCATGAGGTCTCCTCGTTGATCCGCTCGTTGGTCCGCTCGTTCGTCCGCTCGTCGGTCCGCGGTGCGGTCAGACGAGCCCGGCGGCGACGGCCTTCTCGGTCGCCGTGCGCACCGCCGCCTCCTGCTCCGGCAGCAGCGGCATCCGCGGCGGACGGCACGGGCCGCCGTAGCGGCCGACGACGTCCATGGACACCTTGATGGACTGCACGAACTCGATCCGCGAGTCCCAGCGCAGCAGCGGGTGCAGCAGCGTGTACAGCTCGCGCGCGGTCTCCAGGTCCCCGGCGACGGCCGCCCGGTACAGCCGTACGCACGCCTTCGGCAGGGAGTTGGGGAAGCCCGCGATCCACCCCTTGGCGCCGGAGAGCGCCAGCTCCAGGAGTACGTCGTCGGCGCCGACCAGCAGATCGAGGTCCGGGGCGAGTTCGGCGATCCGGTAGCCGCGCCGCACATCGCCGGTGAACTCCTTCACCGCCCGCACGTACCCCTCCCCGTGCAGCTTGGCCAGCAGTTCCGGGACGAGGTCCACCTTGGTGTCGATCGGGTTGTTGTACGCCACCACCGGCACGCCCGCCTTCGCCACCTCGGCGTAGTGCGCGAGCACCGAGCGCTCGTCCGCGCGGTAGGCGTTGGGCGGCAGCAGCATCACCGCGCCGCAGCCCGCGTCGCGCGCCTGCTCGGCCCAGCGCCGGGACTCCGCCGAACCGTAGGCCCCGACCCCCGGCATCACCCGGTCGCCGCCGATCGCGGCCACCGCGGTCTCCACCACTTTCCTCCGCTCCTCGGGCGTGAGCACCTGGTACTCGCCGAGCGAGCCGTTGGGCACGACGCCGTCACAGCCGTTCTCGACCAGCCAGGCGCAGTGCTCCGCGAACCGGCCGTGGTCGACACGCAGGTCCTCGGTGAGGGGGAGGGCCGTGGCGACGAGAACACCGTGCCAGGGGCGGGCGGGGGAGACGGTCATGGGTTCCTCCTGTGAGTGGCGGTACGGGTGTCGGTCCGGGGGCGCGCGCGGGCCGGGTCGTCGGCCGGCGCGGGGGCGGTCGCGGGGGGTTCCTCGGCGGCGGGTCCGGGACCGGCCAGCACCCCGAGCGGCACCGGCCGGGCGAGCGAGCGGCGGCCCGGGGTGAGCGCGCACCCGGCGACCCCGGCGACACCCGGCGCGCACATCCGCCCCTGGCACCAGCCCATCCCGGCCCGGGTCAGCAGCTTCACGGTCCGCAGATCCCGTGCGCCGAGCGCGTCGACGGCCTCCCGCACGGTCCCGGCGGTGACCTCCTCGCACCGGCACAGCACCGTCGGGTCCGTGACCCGGTCGGGCCAGTGCGGGTCGGGGACGTAGACCCGGTCGAGCACCTCGGCGAACCGGCGCATCCGCGCCCGGGCCTTCGCGGCGGCGGACCAGCCACCCGGGTCGGGGTCCCGGCCCGCCAGCCGCGCGGCGATCGAGCGTCCGGCGACATGTCCCTCGGCGAGTGCGAGGGCGGCCCCGCCGACCCCGGTGCTCTCGCCGGCGGCCCAGACGCCGGGGACGTCGGTGCGCTGCTCGTCGTCCACGGCGACGACGAGCCCGTCGAGCCGGCAGCCGAGCGCCTCGGCGAGATCGGTGTGCGGCAGCATGCCGTGGCTGACGGCGAGGGCGTCGCAGCGGATCCGGCGGGCGGCGCCGCCCGCGAGGGGGACGACGGTCACCGCCTCGACGCGCTCGGTGCCGTGCGCCGCGACGACCGTGTGCCGGGCGAGGAAGGGGACGCGGTGGCGCAGCAGCCCGGCCGCGTACCCCGCCCCTTCGGGCGCCTTGGCCGCGAGGGCACGGCCGTACCGCAGGAAGTCCCTCGGGTCCGCCGACTCCACCAGCGCGGCGACCCGCGCGCCCGCCGCCGCGAGCCCGGTGGCCACCGGCAGCAGCAGCGGTCCGGTCCCGGCCACGACGACGGTACGGCCCGGCAGCACCAGCCCGCCCTTGAGCATGGCCTGGGCGCCCCCGGCCGTGACGACCCCGGGCAGGGTCCAGCCGGGGAAGGGCAGCACCCGTTCGTAGCCGCCGGTCGCCAGGAGCACCGCGTCCGCGTGCACGGCGGTCGCCTCCTCCTGGAGCGGGCCGAGCAGCGCGTGGACGGTGAAGCCGCCCTCCGGACGCCGTTCGACGCACCACACATGACGGTCGGGGAGACGGATGACGAGGCCGTCGTCCGCCAGGTCCTCCAGCCCGGCGCGCAGCCGTTCCCAGGTCCGCCACTGATGGTGCAGCGCCTCGGGCCGACGGGCGCCGAGGCCGGGCGCGGGCCGGCGGTAGAACTGCCCGCCCGCCGCGGGCGCCGCGTCCACGAGCGCGACCCGCACCCCCCGGGCCGCCGCCGCGAGGGCCGCCGCGAGCCCGGCGGGACCCGCGCCGATCACCGCGAGGTCAGTCCTCATGACCGGTCCCCTCCTGGGTGCGGACGGCGGCGCCGGGGACGGCCGGGACGAGACAGGCCCGCTGGTTGGGCCGTCCGTCGACGGTGACCAGGCAGTCGTAGCAGACCCCGATCCCGCAGAACACGCCGCGCGGGCGGCCGGCGTCGCGGGTGGTGCGCCAGGAGGTGATCCCGGCGGCCCACAGCACGGCGGCGACGGTCTGTCCGGGCAGGGCGGGCAGTTCACGGCCGTCGAAGGTGACGGTGAACGGGGGGCCGGGCCGCGCCCGGGCGAGCCGGAGCGGACCGGAGACGGCGGCGTTCGGGTCGTGGGACGTCATACGGGCTCGGCCTCCGGGAAGCGGTCGGGGCGCAGGGGGTGGAGATCGAGGTCGGGGCGCTGGCCGCCGAGCACCTGCGCGATCAGATGGCCGGTGCCGGTGGCGAGCCCGATGCCCGCGCCCTCGTGCCCGCAGGCGTGGAAGAGCCCCGGCGCCCGGGGGTCGGGTCCGATCGCGGGCAGATGGTCCGGCAGATACGGCCGGAAACCGGCGTACGTCCGCATCACCCGCACCTGTTCGAGGAAGGGGAAGAGCCGGGTCGCCCCGGCGGCCAGCGCGCGCACGGCGGGCAGGGAGAGGCTCCGGTCGAAGCCGACCCGCTCCCGGCTGGCGCCGATCAGCACCGGTCCGGCGGCCGTGCCCTCCACGACCGGCGAGGTCTGGAGCGCGGCGGAGTCGCTGGCGACGTCGGCGACATAGGCGGCGGCGTACACCTTGTGCCGGACGCGGACCGGCAGCGGTTCGGTGACCAGGACGAAGCCCCGCCGGGGCAGCACCGGCAGCCGCACCCCGGCGAGCGCGGCGACCTCGCCGCCCCAGGTCCCGGCGGCGTTGACGACATGGGGCGCGCGCACCTCCCCGTGGTCGGTCCGCACCCCCCGCACCGCCCCGTCGGGGCCGCGCGGCACGCCGGTCACGGTGCGGCCGGTGAGCAGCCGGGCGCCGGAGGCCCTGAGCAGCCGCGCGGCGGCGAGCGCGGGCATCACCTGGGAGTCCTGCGGATACAGCACCCCGCCGGCCACCTCGGGCGACAGCCAGGGCTCCAGTTCCGCGAGCCGTTCCCGGCCGACGCCCACCGCGTCGACCCCGGCACCGCGCTGAGACGTGGCGAACGCCTCCAGCGCGGCGAGTTGTGCACCGTCCTCGGCGACGACGATCCCGCCCTTGGCCTCGTACTCGACCGCGGCGCCGAACTCCCGCGCCAGTTCGGTCCACAACCGGTGGGACAGCAGGGCGAGTTCCAGTTCGGGCCCCGGTTCCTTGTCGGAGACGAGCAGATTCCCCTCCCCGGCCCCGGTGGTGCCCCCGGCGACGCCTCCCCGGTCCACGACGACCACGTCGAATCCGGCGCGGGCCGCGTAGAACGCACAGGCGGCACCGACCATGCCGGCGCCCACGACGACGATGTCGCAGGTCAATTGCTTGCCCATGGCAGTAATATGTCACACGCTACTGCTACTGGGAATGCTCCGGACGACACCGGACGACACCGGACGACACCGGACGACACCGGACGACACCGGGGGGAGGCGGGGCGACGGCGGGGCGGGACGGCCGGGCGCTACGGCGGGGCGGGGCGGCCGGGCGCTACGGCGGGGCGGGGCGGCCGGGCGCTACGGCGGGGCGGGGCGGGACGGCCGGGCGGGGCCGAGCGCTGCGGCCGGGCGGGCGGAACGCGAAAGGGCGGTCGGAGGCGTGAGCCTCACGACCGCCCCGGACACGAGCACGCGGGCGAACCCGCCTGTGCCCGCGCCCGTGTTCGTGCCCGTGTTCGTGCCCGTGTTCGTGCCCGTGTTCGTGTCTGTGTTCGTGTCTGTCTCTGTCTCCGTCCGCCCGTCCGGTGTTCCCTCAGCCCAGCCCGGGACCCCGCACCGGGATCGAGGTGAACGTCGGCGCGGGCGCCGGGTCCTGGAAGAAGTCGTTGCCCTTGTCGTCCACCACGATGAACGCCGGGAAGTCCTCGACCTCGATCTTCCAGACCGCCTCCATCCCCAGCTCCTCGTACTCCACGACCTCGACCTTCTTGATGCAGTCCTGGGCGAGCCGGGCGGCCGGGCCGCCGATGGAGCCGAGGTAGAAGCCCCCGTGCGCGTCGCAGGCGTCGGTGACCTGCTGGGACCGGTTGCCCTTGGCGAGCATCACCTTGGACCCGCCGGCCGCCTGGAACTGCTCCACGTACGAATCCATCCGCCCGGCGGTCGTCGGGCCGAAGGACCCGGACGCGTAACCCTGCGGGGTCTTGGCCGGACCGGCGTAGTACACCGGGTGGTCCTTCAGGTACTGCGGCATCCCCTCGCCCGCGTCGAGCCGCTCCTTGATCTTGGCGTGCACGATGTCCCGGGCCACGACCAGCGGACCGGTGAGCGAGAGCCGGGTCTTGACCGGGTACTTGGTCAGCTCGGCGAGGATGTCGTCCATCGGCTGGTTGAGGTCGATACGGACCACGTCGCCGTCGGCTTCGAGGTGCTCGTCGGTCGTCTCCGGCAGGAACCGCGCCGGGTCCGTCTCCAACTGCTCCAGGAAGACGCCCTCGGCGGTGATCTTCGCGACGGCCTGCCGGTCGGCCGAGCAGGAGACGGCGATGGCGACGGGGCAGGACGCGCCGTGCCGGGGGAGCCGGACCACCCGGACGTCGTGGCAGAAGTACTTGCCGCCGAACTGCGCGCCGATCCCGATCCGCTGTGTCAGCTCGAAGACCTTCTCCTCCAGCTCCTTGTCCCGGAAGCCGTGGCCGAGCGGCGAGCCCTCGGCGGGGATCTCGTCCAGGTAGTGCGCGGAGGCGTACTTCGCGGTCTTCAGCGCGTACTCGGCCGAGGTGCCGCCGACCACGATCGCGAGGTGGTACGGCGGACAGGCGGCCGTACCCAGCGAACGGATCTTCTCCTCCAGGAACTTCATCATGGAGGACTCGTTCAGGACGGCCTTGGTCTCCTGATAGAGGAAGGACTTGTTGGCGCTGCCGCCGCCCTTCGCCATGAACAGGAACTTGTAGGCGCCGCCGTCGGCCGCGTACAGCTCGATCTGCGCCGGGAGGTTGGAGCCGGTGTTCTTCTCCTCCCACATGGTGAGCGGGGCCATCTGGGAGTACCGCAGGTTGAGCCGGGTGTAGGCGTCGTAGATGCCCCGGCTGAGGGCCGCCTCGTCGCCGCCCTCCGTCAGCACCTGCTGCCCGCGCTTGCCCATGACGATCGCCGTGCCGGTGTCCTGGCACATGGGCAGCACGCCCGCCGCCGCGATGTTGGCGTTCTTCAGCAGGTCGAGCGCCACGAACTTGTCGTTGCCCGACGCCTCAGGGTCGTCGATGATCCGGCGGAGCTGGGCGAGGTGGGCCGGGCGCAGATAGTGCTGGATGTCGTGGATGGCCTCCTCGGCGAGCTTGCGCAGCGCCTCCGGCTCGACCTTGAGGAACGTGCGCCCGTCGGCCTCGAAGGTGGAGACACCCTCGGCGGTCACCAGCCGGTAGGGGGTGGTGTCCGCTCCCATCGGGAGCAGATCGGTGTACGCGAACTCAGGCATCTCGGCCCATTCCTCACTCACGGCAGACAGCGGCTGGCAACCATTGGCAGCGTCCACCAGCGTAGGCCGTGCCCCGGACGGCGGGCCGGTGAGGTAAGGCTCAGTTCTCCCGGGTCTCCCGGGTCTCCCGGGTCTCCCGGGTCTCCCGGGTCTCCCGGGGCGAGGCGGCGGGGATTCCGGGGTGTCGCGATCTATCGTGTGTGGGTAGTCTGCTGCCGTGGACCTTCACAAGCAGAGCAGTCCCGAGCCGCCGCGTCCCCAGGCCCCGGTCCGCCAGGACGCCGAGGTGGCCCCCGCCGAACTGCGCGCCTCCGACGCCGAGCGCGACCGGATCGCGGACATCCTGCGCGAGGCCCACGCGGAGGGCCGGCTGACCGCCGAGGAGCACGCCGAGCGGATCGGCGGGGTCTACGAGGCGAAGACGGTCGGCGAGCTGGAGCCGCTGATCCGCGATCTGCCCGGCGCCCACCAGCGCCGCCCGGCGCCGACGCGCACCACCGCGCCGAACCGCCCGGCCGACGGCGAGATACCCGCGGAGGCGGACGACAACGTCGTCGCGGTGTTCTCCGCCTCGGTCCGCAAGGGGCGCTGGCGCGCGGGCCGCCGTATCCACGCGTACGCGGTCTTCGGCAGCGTGGAGATCGACCTCAGCGAGGCGCTGTTCGAGTATCCGCGGGTCATGATCAAGGCGTTCTCGGTCTTCGGCAGCGTGGAGGTCCGCGTCCCGGAGAATGTGTCGCTGCGCGGCACCGGCGGGGGTGTGCTCGGCAACTTCGAGGTGTCCACGCTCGATTCGGACGATCCGGACGCGCCCGTGGTCTTCATCGACGGCTGGGCGATCCTCGGCAGCGTCGAAGCCCGGCCCAAGCGCGGCAAGTTCGTGGCGGACATAGCCGACAAGCTGGGCATCTCGGACAAGGCGGGCAAGGGTCGGCGCAAGACGGAGAAGACAGAGCGCAAATATCTGTGACGACCCCTCGGGGGCGTGGAGGGCGTGCGCCCGCGGCAGGGGTTTGCGTGCGCGGCGCCGATCATTGGCGGTTGCGAACTTCCGCCCCGAAACGAACGCGTCCGCTTCCCGCAGCGGAAAAGAACCGCCATGCTCTGGCGATTGGGAACTCCCTGCATAGGCACGCGCACAGCGGGTAGACCTTGCTGCATCGTCTCTCGCTCGCGAAGCCGTCGTCAGGAGTAGACCGTGCTGCAACCGCCGCATTCGTCCCTGCAGGTAGCCGCTGTTCCGGCCCAGCGGGTGCCAGCGCGAGACAGGGACCAAGACGCTCCCTGGCACACCGAGGCGGTGTGCCGACGCGACGAGGCCGGCCTGTTCTTCGCCCCCTCCAAGGAACCCACCGCGGCGCGGCTCTCCCGCGAGGAAGCCGCCAAGCGGGTGTGCGCCCGCTGTCCGGTGATGGTCGAGTGCCGCGAACACGCGCTGCTCCAGCCCGAGCCGTACGGCGTCTGGGGCGGCCTCACCGCCGCCGAACGCCGGGTCGTCCTGGCCCGCCGCCGCCGACGGGACCTGGAACTGCAGAAGGCGGCCAGGACGACGGGCCGCATAGCCCAGGCCGGCTGACCCACACGGCACCGGGAGCGCCCCCACCGCACCGGGGACGCTCCCACCCACCCCAACACCGGGTCCCCTGACAACCGGCGACACGAAGTCCGACCTCGGGCGACGCCGGATTCCGGCCGCCGGGAGGCGACTTCTACGGACGCCGGCTCCCCGACGACCGAGGGCCCGGGCTCCCACCCCAGGGGCGCGGGGAACTGCGCGACCAGCCCCCCACGACGGCCGCCCGCCCACAAACCCCAGCCCCCACCCAAAGGGGCGCGGGGAACTGCGCGACCAGCCCCCACCCACCCGCACCCGCCCACACACCCCAGGCCCCCGGGGCAGCCGCGCCCCAAGCTCCCGAGCACCCCCACCCCCCCCGCACCCCACCCCTAGCGCAGCCGCGCCCGCCCCCCGCCCCCACATCACCGCGCCCGCCCGAAATCCACCGCGCTGTAGGCCCGCAACTTGCTCAACCGATGCTCGGAGTCGATCCTCCGCACCGTCCCCGACTTCGACCGCATCACGATCGAGTCGGTCGTCGCCGTCTCCGACCGATACCGCACCCCCTGCAACAACTCCCCGTCCGTGATCCCCGTGGCGACAAAGAACACGTTCTCGCCCGACACCAGATCGTCCGTGGTCAGCACCCGGTCCAGATCGTGTCCCGCGTCCAGCGCCCGCTGCCGCTCCTCGTCGTCCTTGGGCCACAACTTGCCCTGGATGGTGCCACCGAGGCACTTCACGGCACACGCCGAGATGATGCCCTCCGGCGTACCGCCGATACCGAGCAGCAGATCCACCCCGGTGCCCTCGCGCAGCGCGTAGATCGAACCGGCCACATCGCCGTCCGAGATCAGCTTGATGCGCGCGCCCGCGTCCCGGATCTCCTGGATGATCCCCTGGTGCCGGGGCCGGTCCAGGATGACCACGGTCACATCCTCGGGCTGGCGCCGCTTCGCCTTCGCGATCCGCTTGATGTTCACCGCCACCGGCGCGTCGATGTCCACGAACTCGGCGGCCTCGGGGCCGGTGACGAGCTTGTCCATGTAGAAGACGGACGACGGGTCGAACATCGACCCGCGCTCGGCGGCGGCCAGCACGGAGATCGCGTTCGGCATGCCCTTGGCCGTCAGCGTCGTACCGTCGATCGGGTCCACCGCGATGTCGCACTCGGGGCCGGTGCCGTCGCCGACCCGCTCCCCGTTGAACAGCATCGGCGCTTCGTCCTTCTCGCCCTCCCCGATGACGACGACGCCGTTCATCGACACGGTGGACACGAGGGTGCGCATCGCGCGCACGGCGGCGCCGTCGGCGCCGTTCTTCTCCCCGCGCCCGACCCAGCGACCGGCGGCCATCGCGGCGGCCTCGGTCACCCGGACCAGTTCCAGCGCGAGGTTGCGGTCGGGGGCTTCGGAGGGGACGTCCAGTTCGGACGGCAAGTGATGCTCGGTCATCGGAGCGCACCTTTCTGATACGACGACGGCCGGATGAGGGTTTCGAACATCGACTCTATCGTCAGACCGACAAAATGAGCAGGGCCCCCCACGGATGAGCGCAACGGGCACCTGCGACGATAGGGGGCGTGGCAGGTACGAACGGCAAGCAGAAGACGGCCCGGGACATGATCCTCTCCCTGGGCCTGATCGTGCTGGCGGCATGGGTCATATACCTCTTCATCCCGCACGACGACTCGGAGCCCGATCTCAAGCCGGTGGACTACCGGGTGGAGCTGCTCACGGCCCAGCGGGCGGCGTCCTACCCGGTCGCCGCGCCCGAGGGACTGCCGGACAGCTGGAAGGCGACCTCGGTCCGGTACCAGGGCCAGGAGGGCGAGGCGTGGCACCTGGGCTTCCACTCGCCGCGCGGTGAGTACGTGGCGGTGGAGCAGTCCACCCAGGCGCGCGCCAAGTACATCGACGAGACCAGCCGGGGCGGCACCGAGACCAAGGTCACCCAGGAGATCGACGGCCGCAACTGGACCCGCTACACCGGCGGCCGGTACAGCGCGCTGGTCCTGGACGGCGCCGACGGCAAGCAGGGCTCGACAACTATGGTCATCGGCACGGGTTCGTTCGGCGAACTGACGAAGATGGCGACGGCCCTGAAACTGGACTGAGCCGCGCCCGCGCGCATCGCCCCTCCCGGCACCCCGAGACACGGAAAAGCCCCCGGCATCGCGCCGGGGGCTTTCTCGTGTCGGGCTCAGAGCGTCGTCACGACCTGCTCGTACGCCAGCCGCGGCGAGCGCGGGAACCAGGCGTCCGGGCCCGGCCTGCCGATGTTGACCACCATCAGCGGGGCGTGGTCGTCGTCCAGGAACTCCTTGCGCACGCCCTCGAAGTCGCACCCGGTCATCGGACCGGCCGCCAGGCCCGCCGCGCGCACGCCGATGATGAAGTACGCGGCCTGGAGGGAGGCGTTGAACGCGGCGTGGTCCTCGCGCACCACGCGGTCGGCGAAGACGGTGTCCTTGGCCTGCGGGAAGTGCGGGAAGAGATGCGGCATCTCCTCGTGGAACTCGTTGTCCGCGGAGAGGATCGCGACCAGCGGGGCGGTGGCGGTCTTGGCCCGGTTGCCCTCGGACATGAGGGGGACGAGACGCTCGCGGGCCTCGGCGGAGCGGATGAGGGTGACCCGCAGCGGCGACTGGTTCATGGAGGTCGGGCCGTACTTGACCAGGTCGTAGATCGCCTGCACCTGCTCCTCGGTGACGGGCTCGTCGGTGAAGGCGTTGGCGGTACGGGCCTCGCGGAACAGCAGGTCCTGGGCGGTGGGGTCGAGGACGAGGGACATGCGTGTGCTCTCCGGTGCGGGTGAAGGGAGGGGAAAGGGGTGCCGGCCCCGGGGAGAGGTCGGCGGGCTTACGGAGGACGACAGTACGCCGTAGAAGATTCAAGCTTCAACAAAAAGCGGGGTGTCGTGATCCGCTTCACAGAAACGGACCCTGGTCCGCATGTCTCTCGGCGGCTGGCCGCCCGTCGGCGAACGCCCTTCAGCCCAGCCGCCTGCTCAGCCGAGCGGCCCCCCGCTCGCAGCCGAGGCGCCGCCCCTCTCCCCCTCCCCGTGTCCGGCTACTCGCCCTCCCCCTCGACGCCCTCCCCGTCCGGGCGCCCGTCCTCGCCCTCCGCGAGGGCCGCGTCCAGCCGGGCCCGCGCCCCCTCCAGCCAGCGCCGGCACACCTTGGCCAGCTCCTCGCCGCGCTCCCACAGCGCCAGCGACTCCTCCAGCGTCGTACCGCCCGCCTCCAGGCGCCGCACGACCTCGATCAGCTCGTCGCGGGCCTGCTCGTAGCCGAGCGACTCTTCCACCTTGCTGCTCATCCACCCACCTCGGGATCCACACGTACGGAGAACTCGCCCTCGGCCACCCGCGCCCGCAACGGCTCGTCGGCCGTGACCTCGCCGGGGGCCCGGACCACATGGCCGTCGGCCTTCTGGAGCACCGCGTAGCCGCGCTTGAGGGTCGCCGCCGGGGAGAGGGCCACCACGCGGGCGTGCGTGTGGGCCAGCTCGGAGTCGGCGCGGTCCAGGAGATGGCCGAGGGTACGGCGCCCGCGCGCGAGCAGGGCGTCCACCTGCTCGGCGCGCCCGTCGATCATCCGGTGCGGGTCCTGTATCGACGGACGGCTCAGCGCCTGCGCCAGCCCGCGCTCCTCGCGCTCGACGTACGCCTCCACGCACCGCCGCGCCCGCGCGCGGAGCTGCCCCACCCGCTCCAGCTCCTCGCCCACGTCCGGGACGACCTTCTTCGCCGCGTCGGTGGGCGTGGAGGCCCGCAGATCGGCCACGTAGTCGAGCAGCGGGGTGTCCGGCTCGTGCCCGATCGCGGACACCACCGGCGTACGGCAGGCGGCGACCGCGCGCACGAGCTGTTCGTCGGAGAAAGGCAGCAGATCCTCCACGCTGCCGCCGCCGCGCGCCACGACGATCACATCCACGTCCGCGTGCTCGTCCAGCTCCTTCACCGCCTGCGTGACCTGCGCGACCGCGTGCACGCCCTGCACCGGCACATTGCGCACCTCGAAGCGGACGGCGGGCCAGCGGTGCCGCGCGTTCTCCAGCACATCCCGCTCGGCGGCCGAGGCCCGCCCGCAGACCAGCCCGATGAGCTGCGGCAGGAACGGCAGCGGCTTCTTGCGCTCGGGCGCGAACAGCCCCTCCCCGGCCAGCTTCTTCTTCGTCTGCTCCAGCCGGGCCAGCAGCTCACCGACGCCCACCGGCCGTATCTCGGCGGCCCGCAGCGACAACTGCCCACGCGGCGCGTACCACTCCGGCTTCGCCAGCACGACGACCCGCGCGCCCTCGCCGACCACGTCGGCCACCGCGTCGAACACCTGCCGGTAACAGGTCACCCCGACCGAGATGTCGTACGACGGGTCGCGCAGCGTCAGGAACACCACCCCGGCGCCCGGCCGCCGCGACAACTGGGTGATCTGCCCCTCGACCCACACCGACCCCAGCCGGTCGATCCAGCCCCCGATGAGCCGCGAGACCTCCCCGACGGGCATGGGGGTCTCGGCGGACGTGTTGACAGCCATGTCCGCGAGCGTAGCCCCCACCACTGACAGCCGGGCCGTGCCCGGCCGTACCGGTCCGGGCGGGCGCGGCCGGGACCGCCGCGCGGCTCAGGCCGGCTCCTTCCACCCTCGCTGCACGAGCAGCACCCCGATCCCCAGCACCAGCCAGACCACGCCCACCACCTGCGCCGTACCGGACGCCTCCACGATCACGGCGATGGTGATGGCCGCGCCGAGCAACGGGATCAGGACGTGCTTCCACCAGATCACCGGCCCGCCCCGGCGCCGTACCGCGAACCAGCCGATCACACTGGCGTGCAGCAGCGTGAAGGCGGTCAGCGCGCCGATGTCGACCACCGACACCAGATGGTCCATCCCGTCGCTCGCCCGCGCCGCCCACACCGCCGCGACCAGGGTGATCACGGCCGCGCACAGCAGCGCCACGCGCGGCACGCCCGCGTCGGTCCGCGACAGGACGCGCGGCAGGCGCCGGTCGCGGCCCATGGCGAACAGCAGCCGCCCGGCCGCCGCCTGCCCGGCCAGCGCGGCGAACGCCGCCCCGATCGCCTTGCTGGCCGCCACCAGATCGTGCAGCCAGGTCCCCACCGAGGCGTCCACGGCGTCGTAGAACGCCGAACCCTGCTTGCTCGGGTCGGCGGCGAACTCGGCGGACGTCGTCGGCTCCAGCAGGGCCACCAGATACGTCTGCACGATGAACAGGAAGCCCGCGAGCGCCAGACAGAACAGCACCGCGCGCGCGACCTTCCGCGAGCCCCCGGTGACCTCCTCCGCGAAGGAGGCGATCGCGTCGAAGCCCAGATACGACAGCACCGCCACCGACACCGCCCCGAGCACCGCCGACAGCGCGAACGCGCCCTGCGAGCCGTCCCCGGACAGCGGCGACAGCCAGCCCCGCTCCGCGCCGTCCCGCACCAGGACGACGATCGCGGACACCACGAACACCAGCAGGACCACGATCTCCATCGCCAGCACCAGGAAGCCCACGCGCGCGGCGGCCCGTACGCCCCACAGGTTCAGCAGGGTCGTGATGACGACGGCGATGGCCGTCCACACCCAGCGCGAGACCTCCGGGACCAGCGCCTCCATGGCGATCCCGGAGAAGAGGTAGGCCACCGCGGGGATGAGGAGGTAGTCGAGCATGGCCATCCAGCCGGCGATGAAGCCGACGTCCCGGCCGAGCGCCGCGCGCGCGTAGGCGAACACCGAGCCCGCCAGCGGCACCACCCGCACCATCTGCGCGTAGCTGAACGCGGTGAACGCCATGGCGACCGTCGCGACGATGTAGACCAGCGCCACCGCGCCGTGCGAGCGCGCGTCCAGGGTGCCGTAGATACCCACCGGGGCCATGGGGGCGATGAACAGCAGACCGTAGACGACCAGGTCCCGGAAGCCCAGACTGCGCTTGAGCCGGTGCTCGGCGTCGGCGGGGGGAGCGGCGGCGGTGGTGCCGGGGTCGGACATCAGTTCCTCCGCGGGTCGGATCGACTTCCCTGCGAGCCGGAACGACGGCCGTGCGGGCCGCACCGACCGCTGTGCGCGGCGGATCGACCGCTGAACGGCCGCACGGACCGACCTCCACGGCCCGTCCGACCGCGGCGCGGCCCGCCCGACCGCGGTCGCACAGGCCGCGCCACCGTGACGCGGCCCACGCGACCGCGCCACGGCCAAGCGACCGCGCTACGGCCACCCAGCCGAGCTACGGCCACCCAGCCGAGCTACGGCCACCCAGCCGAGCTACGGCCACCCGGCCGAGCCACGGCCCACGCGACCGTGACGCGGCCCGTGAGACCGTGTCCCGGCCCACGCGCCCGTGACGCGGCCGTTCGCCCGTGACGCGGCCTATGCGACCGCGGTACGGCCCTGCCCGACCGTGACGCGGCCGGCATGGGCACGCGCGGCCCGGCCGGGCAGGGCCACAGCGCGGCCCCGTACGACCACAGCGGGCCTGCCCGACCACAGCGCGGCCCCGTACGACCACAGCGCGGCCCTACGACCGCCGCCCGGCGCGGCCTGCTGTTGCGGGCGGGCCGGATCGATCGCGGTGGGGCTGGATCGACCGGCGGACGCCGCACCGCACCGCACCGCGCGGACCCCGTCCGACTCCTGCGGCCCAGTCTCCCGGTGATGCGCCGGGGAGACGCTCTCGACCCGCCGAACACGGCCGTACGATGGTTCGCATGACTGCTTCGACTGGCCGCCGTGTCCTGCTCGCCGCCCCCCGTGGCTACTGCGCGGGTGTGGACCGCGCGGTGATCGCCGTCGAGAAAGCCCTGGAGCAGTACGGGGCCCCGATCTATGTCCGGCACGAGATCGTGCACAACAAGTACGTCGTCCAGACCCTGGAACGGAAGGGTGCCGTCTTCGTCGAGCGGACCGAGGAGGTCCCGGCCGGGAACATCGTGATGTTCTCCGCGCACGGTGTGGCCCCCGTCGTCCACGAGGAGGCCGCGCGCGGGCAGCTCGCCACCATCGACGCCACCTGCCCCCTGGTCACCAAGGTCCACAAGGAAGCCGTCCGCTTCGCCGACGAGGACTACGACATCCTCCTCATCGGCCACGAGGGCCACGAGGAGGTCATCGGCACCTCCGGCGAGGCCCCCGACCACATCCAGTTGGTCGACGGCCCCGCCGACGTCGCCAAGGTCCAGGTCCGCGACGAGTCCAAGGTCGTCTGGCTCTCCCAGACCACCCTCTCCGTGGACGAGACGATGGAGACCGTCGACGCCCTCAAGGAGAAGTTCCCGCAGCTGATCGCCCCGCCGAGCGACGACATCTGCTACGCCACGCAGAACCGCCAGCTCGCCGTGAAGCAGATGGGCGAGGAGGCCGACCTGGTCATCGTCGTCGGCTCCCGCAACTCCTCGAACTCCAAGCGGCTTGTGGAGGTCGCCAAGCTGGCCGGCGCCCGCGCCGCCTACCTGGTCGACTACGCCAGCGAGATCGAGGAGGCATGGCTGGAGGGCGTGACCACGGTCGGTGTCACCTCGGGTGCCTCCGTGCCGGAGGTGCTGGTCGAGGAGGTCCTGGAGTGGCTGTCCCAGCGCTCCTACCAGGACGTCGAGCTGGTCAAGGCGGCCGAGGAGACCATCACCTTCTCGCTGCCGAAGGAACTGCGCCGGGATCTGCGCGACGAGGCGGCGGCCCTGGTCGCCGAGCGCGGCGGCGCGGGCACCGGGGCCGCCCCGGGTGAGCGATCCGGGGAGTGACCGTCAGTCGTCCGTCGTAACGTGGAGCCATGCAGATCTTCGGCGTGGACATCGGCGGATCCGGCATCAAGGGTGCCCCTGTGGACCTCGACAGGGGTGACCTGGCCGAGGAGCGCTTCAAGGTGCTCACCCCGCACCCGGCGACGCCCGAGGGCGTGGCCGACGGAGTGCGGCAGGTCGTGGAGCACTTCGGCTGGACGGGCCCGGTCGGACTGACCTTCCCCGGGGTCGTCACGGGCGGCGCCATGGTCCGTACGGCGGCCAATGTGGACAAGAGCTGGGTCGACAGGGACGCGCGCGCGTTGTTCTCCGACGCGCTGGGCGGGCTGCCGGTGACGGTGGTCAACGACGCGGACGCCGCGGGCGTCGCCGAGATGTCGTTCGGCGCCGGGCGCGACCGCCAGGGCACGGTCATCCTGCTCACCTTCGGCACCGGCATCGGCAGCGCCGTCTTCGTGGACGGCGTCCTGGTCCCCAACACCGAGCTGGGCCATCTGGAACTGCACGGCCACGACGCCGAGAAGCGGGCCTCCAGCAAGGCCAAGGAGGACCACGAGCTGACGTGGGAGCACTGGGCCCACCGGGTCCAGAAGTACCTCGCGCACGTGGAGATGCTGTTCTCGCCCGAACTCTTCATCATCGGCGGCGGCGTCAGCCGCAAGTCCGAGAAGTTCCTCCACTACATCGAGGGCATCACGGCGGAGCTGACCCCGGCACAGCTCCAGAACAACGCGGGCATCGTGGGCGCGGCGATGCGGGCGGCCAAGTCGGAGTGACGGGTCCGGGGCTACGGCCCCGAGGGCGCCCGGCGCCGGACGGGCGCCGCCTCCGCCCGGCGCCGGGCCATGAGGCGGACCTTCCGCACGGTGGCGATCGAACCGGCGACGAGGGTGCCGCCGTAGAGCCAGCCCGCGTGGGTGGCGAGGGCGGTGAAGAGCCCCATCAGACGGGCGAGGAACCCCGCCCCCTCGGCGATGGGGAACAGCCCGACGGCGAAGGCGATCGGTACGACGACGGGCGCGGTCACCAGATCGCCCGGCCGCACCCACAGCGCGGTCAGCGCGCACACGGGCAGGAACAGGACGCCGTAGACCGTCGGCGACGAGCCGAGGAGCAGCGCGTCGAGGCAGGCGAGGACGAGCATGGTCGCCGTGCAGAAGAGCCCGCCGCCCAGACCGGTGAGCCGGGGACCGGGAAGGCCGGGGGCCGGGGGAGCGGGGCGTCGCACGGCGGCGGGCCGGCGGGGCGAGACCCGGGACGGCCGCGAGGCTTGCGCCCCTCGGGGGGCCCGGGAGCCGCGTGCCGCGTTTGCGGGCGGGTCGGCCGTACGGGCCCTGGGCGGCGCGGGACGATCCGCGGGCCCCGGGCGACCGGCGGAGGCATCGCGGGCACTGCGGGTGTCGCGCGCGGCCTGCGGCGGCAGGGGCGGGACGCCGCGGCGCGGTCCGGGCTGAGGGGGACGCGTCCTGGGTTGCTCCACCGGACCAACTTAGGTCGGTTTATGTGCCGAATAGGCCGACAGACACGCCGTGGGGCGGAGCTTGTCGGAGAGCGCGTGGGACAGTGCGGGCACCTGTTCGAGCGGGGCGGGTGCGGGGCGGGTGCGGGGCGGCCCGGCGCGGGCAGGCACCCCGTAGACTGGTGGATCGGCCAGTCAACGCCGTGCCGGGCCGGCCCCGGCCCGCCGGCCCCTCCCCAGGCCCTCTCACGTACGGGAAGACGCAACGTGTCGCTCACGATCGGAATCGTCGGTCTGCCGAATGTCGGCAAGTCGACCCTGTTCAACGCCCTGACCAAGAACGACGTGCTGGCGGCCAACTACCCGTTCGCCACGATCGAGCCCAACGTGGGCGTGGTCGGCGTCCCCGACGCGCGCCTCACGAAGCTGGCGGAGATCTTCTCCTCGGACCGGATCCTCCCGGCGACGGTGGACTTCGTGGACATCGCGGGCATCGTGCGCGGCGCGTCCGAGGGCGAGGGACTGGGCAACAAGTTCCTGGCGAACATCCGTGAGTCCGACGCGATCTGCCAGGTCATCCGCGCCTTCAAGGACGAGAACGTCGTCCACGTGGACGGCAAGGTCTCGCCGAAGGACGACATCGAGACCATCAACACCGAGCTGATCCTGGCCGACCTCCAGACCGTCGAGAAGGTCTTGCCGCGCCTCCAGAAGGACGCGCGGATCAAGAAGGACCTCGCGCCGAAGGTGAAGGCGGTGGAGGAGGCCAAGGAGATCCTGGAGAAGGGCGAGACGCTCTTCGCCCACGGCATCCTCCAGGGCAGCGAGCGCGCCGAGCCGCTGCACGACCTGCACCTGCTGACCACCAAGCCGTTCCTGTACGTCTTCAACGTGGACGAGGACGAACTCCTCGACGAGGCGTTCAAGGACGAACAGCGCGCCCTGGTCGCCCCCGCCGAGGCGATCTTCCTCAACGCCAAGCTGGAGTCCGAGCTGGCGGAGCTGGACGAGGCCGACGCCATGGAGCTGCTGGAGTCCGTCGGCGCCGAGGAGCCCGGCCTCGCCACCCTGGCCCGCGTCGGCTTCAACACCCTCGGCCTCCAGACCTACCTCACCGCAGGCCCCAAGGAATCCCGCGCCTGGACCATCAAGAAGGGCGCCACCGCCCCCGAGGCCGCCGGTGTCATCCACACCGACTTCCAGAAGGGCTTCATCAAGGCGGAGGTCATCTCCTTCACCGACCTGGTCGAAACGGGTTCGGTAGCCGAGGCGAGGGCGAAGGGCAAGGCCCGGATGGAGGGCAAGGAGTATGTGATGCGGGACGGGGATGTGGTGGAGTTTCGGTTCAATGTCTGAGCGGATGAAATGACACCACGTCGCTGACGCGGCAAACATGCAGGTCAGGAGGGGGCGGACTCTATCGAGTCGGCCCCTTCGTCGGCACCGTGCTGGAGGGTCGCTGGATATCGCTGGATATCCTGACGGTGGGTCAGCGGCGGTCGGGTCTCATGGACGGTGGACCGGTGTCCCACATGAACGACCCAGACCACCAGCTCCCCGTTGTCGATCGTGTAGACGACGCGGTAGTCGCCGACGCGCAGACGGCGTCGCTCGGGCTGGGACACGAGCGCGGTGGTGTTGAAGCCGAGGGGGTCGGTCTCCAGCTCAGTCAGCTTGGCCAGGATGCGCAGTGCCATGTCGCGAGGGATCTTCCGAAGCTCGGCCTGCGCCTCGGGGCGGAAGACGGTTCGGTACTCACTCACCGCGTGCCAGCGTCTCCCTCATGATGTCCTCGATCGGGATGCCGGGAGCAGGGTTGGCCATGCGCTCGTCGATGATCCGGTTGATCTCGCGCTCTTCCCATTCCTGGTACTTGCGCAGCACCTCGATGGAGACCACGGCGGCGACTTCCTTGCCCCGGCGCGTGATCACCGTGGGTACGTCGTCGCGGTCCGCGCGCTCCACGACCTCCGCCAAGTGCGCGCGCACGTCACGGATGGACTCTCTGGGCAGTGGCTGCGTCATGCGCCCAAGGGTACCGAGTGTCCCATGTGTACACAACGGCTGGAATCCGCAGTGGCCCTCCGCTTGCGCCGGATGAACTCGCACCGTGCTGGATTTGGTGCTGGGTGAGAGCGGCGGGAACACCATCTTCGCAGGTGGGGGCAGTGCACGTCAGATTGCGCTTCAACGTGTGGCGCGTCACCGATGTGACAGCAAGGTGCCCCGCGAGGTGCCCTGGGGCTCGGGTGCCGGGTGGGGCTCCCCTGTCGCGTTGGGTGGTGAAGGGGAGCCCCGGTGGGACGGCCGGCTGCTGGGTCAGCTTTCGTCCTCGTCCTCGTCCTGCGCGTGCGGGGCGGCGGGTCGATGAGGGTTGTGTGAGGTCTCCCAGAAGTACGGGGGTGCCGGGGTTTCCTCGCTCGTTTCCCGGCGGCCTTGAATCCCGTCGCCCGTGCCGAACTCCGCCGCACCTGGTGTGAACGTGCCCGTGCCGGCGTCGTCCGTGGCTGGGGCGGTGAACGGTGAGCCCTCAGGGCCCGGGAAGGGCGAGGGCTCGGGCTCCGTGGTGTTTCCGTCGCCCGTCGGTCCGCTCTCCGGGCCCTCGTCCCCGCTCTCGTCGGGCGTGGGGAGAAGGTTCCGCCTGATCTCCTCGGCGGCCTCGTCCAGACCGGTCATCTCCAGGCTCCGCATCACACGGTGGGTGAGCACCGTGTACTCGTCCATGTCCGGCTTCAGGCCCGCCGCGGCCAGCAACAGGAGCAGCCGGTCCGAGACCCCCACGTCCTCCTCGCGGTCGAACACCACGTCTCCCCGCCCGTGTCCGTCCCACGGTGAGTCCGCGACGGGCGGGACGAGCAGATGGCGGAAGAGTTCGGGCACCTCCTCGTCGTTGGCCGCCGCCGCGATCCGGGCGAGCGGGCCGATCATCTCGACCGCCTTCTCGATCTCGTTCTCGTGACGGGTCAGCCACCACACCACCGCGCTGCCCGCGCTCTTGAGGACGTCGTCACCGAGGTAGCGACGCTTGTTGCGCTCGTGCTGACGCTCGGACTCCCAGACCTCCTCGTCCTTGCGAAGGTCGTTCAACTTCCGCAGACGCTCGCGGTCGGCGGGGGCGAGGGTCAGTGTCACATCGGCCGCCAGCGCCTTCACCCGCCCGCTCCGGTCCGGGAGCGGGACGCCCAGTTCCCCGTCCAGGAGATAGCGCGCGAAGCCGGCCCGGCCGGGTTCCTCGTGGCGGACGACAGCCAGGGCCCGGCTCATGACGGAGGACACGGCAAGGGCCGGGAAAGCGCCGTCGGACCGTTCCGTGTGCTCGGGGAACGGCCGCCACCAGACCGTGGCGGAGAAGAGGAAGTCGTAGCCGGCCGCCGCGCTCGGCAGGGCCGCGTCGACCACCCGCGTCTCCTGGTACGGCTGCTCGGTCGGCGCCGCGGGCGGCTCGGGTTCCCCGGGCTCGTCGGGCTCGGCCGACGCGCCTCCACCGCTGAGGACCGTCATCACGAGCAGCAGGGAACCGGAGATCGTGACCATGGACACGAAGCCCCACAGCCACATCGACCAGTGCAGGGAGTTTCCGAGTACAGCCGGTGCGAGGCCGCAGAGAGCGACGAACAGCAGGCTGGGAAAGCGGTGCTTCATCGTGCCTCTTCCGTGGTCCGTGGTCCGGCGCCGGCCCGGTCCGCACTCCCGGCGCGGGCGTACTGCGCTTGGTCGATGTGCCGCCAGAAGCGTGCGGCGACGGGCGCCCGGGACGCGTGGGGCCCGGGCCTCGCCCAGTCGTAGGCGATGGAGTACAGGCGGTGCAGGGCGGCCGGGCGGCCGTGCGTCGCCCGGACCAGCACACCCAGCGCCATTTCCCGCGTACTGTCGCGGGCCACGGCGTTCAGCCAGCTGTTCACCAGCGGCTTCCAGTGCTCCGTCGGCGGCAGGGAGAGAACCGCCTCCCAGCCCAGGAACAGGTCCGGCCACCGCGGAGGGTCCGGTGCCCGGTCGCTTCTCAACAGCTCCGCGAGCAAACGAAGATGGGGCTCCGCCCTGCGTGGATCTCGATGGGTCCGTTCCCGCACCCGGTCGATGAGCAGTCGGTAGAGCCGGCCGTCGCGGCGGGCGAGGTCGAAGAGTGCCTCCTGGGCCTCGCGCGCCGCCTCACCCGTCCGTACGGCGAGATGATGGAGCCGCACCATCGCCTGATCCGGGTGGGTCGCGCCGAGGCTCTGGACACACACCACGGTCAGGGCGCGGACGAGACCGTCCGACAAGGAACCGGATCTCGCGCAGTCGTTCATCCGCCTGCGGAACCATCCCCCGAACCGCTCGTGGCTCAGACCGAGTTCGAGGGCCGCCACGGCCCGAGGGTCGCAGGACGCCCCGGTCGCGCTGTCCGCCCAGCGGACCACAAGGTCGAAGAGGTGGTCGGGCCGCCCGACGGCCAGAGACTGCTTGCCGAAGCGGACGACGACGTTCACCCGATCGTCGGTGGTCAGACCACGGAGCCCGGCACCCTCGCCGACCCAGTCCCTGAGGTCGTGGCGTAACCCGGGGAAGTTCGTCCAGAAGTACGTCCGTACCGCGTCCGCGTAGGCCAGCCGCTCGAAGCGGAGCGGCCCGTCCGGGGCCCGCTCGATCCCGAGGGCGGCCAGTCGCTCACCGAAGTCCGTCCGCGCCAGCTCGGTCGTCGCCTCTTCCTCGTGCCGCACTGTCCTCATCAGGCCGTGCCACGCCTCGTACACGGTGTCGGCCCCGGCCTCCTCGAACATCGCCGTCGCGAGCAGCAGGGCCCGCTCGGGCGCGGTGCGGGCCGCGGCCACCTGGCGGCCCACCTCATGGGCGCGGTCGGTCACCGCGTGCATCGCCTGGTCGAGCCATCCCGCGAAGTCGGCACCGAACCGGCCGCTGTCCCGAGCGGTCCTCACCAGCCCCGCGAGCCGTGCCAGTTCCCGCATGGGGGAGCGGTCGCACAGACGCTGGAGGTCGGCACTCCCCAGGTCCGCCGCGCGAAAGACCATCCGGTCCATACGGAGGTACCGGGTGACGACGGCGACCCCCCGTGGGCGCCCCAGCGTCACCGTGTGCGGTTCGAGGTCCGGCACGTGGGCGTGCTCCAGTCCCGACGGCAGGACGACGACCAGATGGGCTCCCGCCTCCTGGACCTGCGACCGGCGCACTGCCAGGCGGTGCTGGGCTGCGGCGTACGTCTCCTCGTCGGTGACCCCGGAGAGGTCGAGGAGGTAGCGGTCCCCCTGACCGGGGGCGAAAGGTTCCTCGTCCTTGTCCGTCGCGGGAAGCTCCTCGAACCGGACGCCGTCCTCGTCGGCGCCCCCCTCCTCACCGAGCCCGTGCAGCAGCATGATCGCCGCGGCACGCCGGCCGCTACCGGGCGGAGCCCCCAGCAGCACCACCGATCCGGGCTTCTCCAGGCGGTCGACGGCGACGCGATAGCCCACCGGCGGAACGAACCGGTCGGCCAGCCGCATCCGGTCCTCGTGGATGATCGGAAGGGGTCCCACCCTCTTGCGGATCACGCGATCCGTGCCGATGCCGTAGAAGATGTACTGGGATCCCACGCCGTTGTTCACCGGGCCACGCGCATCGTTGAGGGTGACCCGGTCCCGCTCGGTCATCGTCTGCCGTCCGAGGGCCGGCGCTCGCGCTCGAAGCGCTGGTGGACCGCTCCGCTGTTGTCGCCCGCGGTGAACTGGACCCCGGTGTTGTCGCCCTCGAAATGGGGCGCGTTGTACTGGTGGCCCCGACCGGTGTTCACGGGCCCCTGCGGTTCGTTGACGAAGGTGCCGGACAGATCGCCGTTGAGGCTTCCGACGCCGCCGCGCACGCGCTGCTCGACGTCGCGCATGCGCATCCTGGCGTTCTCGGCGTCCCTGCCGTGCCGGACCGACTTCTTGCGTGACGCCGCCTCCGCCCGCTCCCGCGCCTGATGCGCGTTGCGGTCCACTGCGCCCAGCTCGGGCAGCAGACGGGCGAGGGCGTCGCCGAGCGCCGCCAGATCAGTCTCGGCGTTGCGGTGGTCGAACCGCCTGTACTGGTAGTCCGCCAGCTCCCGCAGGTCGTCCGGGAGGACGGCGCGGTCGATCCGCGTCGCTCTTCCGACGAGCACCGGGATCACCAGGATCCCGCGCTCCAGCGCGGTGCGGATCTCCCGACGGGTCCAGTCCTGCTCGTTCTCCAGGGTGAATCGGCCGCTGGCTCTCTGTACCTCTGACCAGCGTCGGCCGATCACGGCGAGTAGCGCCTCGCACTGCTCCACCGCCGTGATCAGTCCCGTCGGGAAGCGGTGCCCGGGCTCGATCGAGTGGCTGGCGAAGAAGATCCGCTCGCTGCCGAACCGCCGGGCGAGCTCCCGGGCGATCATGGTGGCGGTGGATTCCTCGTCTCCCGTGCGGTAGTTGACGAAGACGTCGGGCATGAAGGTTCCCTTCGTGAGAGAAAGACGGAAGGCGGGGCGAAACGGGTACGAGTCGGAGGGCTGTTGACCCGGAATCCGAGGTCCCGGCTTCGCTCTGGCTCATGAAGTCCCCACCGTGCGACGGCATGGCGCGTCCTCGGGAGGGCGTACGGGTGGAGAGGAGCGGCCCGGTGTCGCTGGTCGCGAGCAGCTCGAAGAAGCCGGAGGCATGGTGGGGCACGCCGGACGGGAACAGCGCGTTCCGCCGGGGATTGCGGGAACCGAAGGGCTGGAGGGATGAGGCGGCCCGTCGAGCCGGACGGCTTGAGGCAGCGTCAGCCGTGCACGGGGGCAAGGACTCGTGCCAGTGCCAGTTGCATCGCATACGTTTCGGCTGCTCTGGAACCGTGACACTTCCTGCGCGAAGCGCCGGAGGGTGCTGTTCACCGTCGGCGAGGGCACGGCCGGCATCACCCTCATGAGCTTCTCGGCAATCGCGCACGCGTGCTCGACCTTCCGGAGGCGCGCCCCGCCAAGGCTGTGGAGACAGTCGCGTTCGTCATCGACGAGCGTGTGTCCCTGTGCCTCATGCTGGGCCGCGCGTCCTGATACATGGCGGGAGTTCGTCGTTCTGGGCCTGGCGGGCCAGGGCGACGGGACCACGGCGTCGGCCGCTTTGAGCGTGATCAGGGTGCGTCGCACGAGAACGCAGGAACGGAGGACGGATCTCCGCGCGGCGCAGGTCAGTTCGACGGCATCACCGGCCAAGCCGAGCGCCGAGCGGTGTTCCCGACACCCTTGGCCATCCAGCCGGTGAACTCCGCGAATCGTGAGGCGAACAGGAGCGCGGGGGTCCCGGTGGCGGACGAGGTGCCGACGGCAGAGGGGCCTGAGGCCGAGTTTCAGGCCGGGGTCGATCAGCGGCCCCGTACCCGAGGCGAGGACCGCCCTACGCGCGACGAACCGGGGACCGGGCAGCGAAAGTGTCCTCCGGCAGTCACCTCAGGGCCGGCCAGTGAGCCCAACCGCCTCGGCCACACCCTTCTTCGAGTCACCCCCGGGTGAGTCTGGCGAGGTACGCGTCAAGCGGCTGAAGACGCTCGACCTCCCGGCCCCCGGGGTCCCACCACCGCATCGCGCAGATCTCCTCGTCGGGCCGGAAGACGGAAGGCGTACCGCCCCGTACCCGTCCGCTGAACAGCGCCCCGTACTCGGCACGCAGATCGGGCGCCAGGATGAAGCGCGCGAAGCCGACGAACCGCAACAGGCCCTCCGGGACCTGGCCCGACTCCTCCAGCAGCTCCCTCTCCGCCGCCTCCCGCGCGCTCTCGCCCGGGTCGATCAGGCCGCCGGGCAGTTCCCAGCAGCGGCGGAAGCGGTTGAACACCAGGAGGACGTGATCGCCCCGCCACAGGGACACCAGCGCGAGGGGCGTGGGGGCGTCCTGCGGCGGTGGGTGCTCCCCGGGGGCCGCCAGGAAGCTGATGAGCGCGTTGCCGTGGCTGTCGACGGCCAGAGGAGTAGGCATGCTCCATGCTGACCCAGGGCCCCGTCACCCCCTCCCCGTAACCAGCCGGCAAGCCTCCGCGTACCCCCGTACCAGCGCCCGCCGGCCCTCCTCCTTCCGCCAGGCCAGGGCGTACTGGCTCGGGCTCAGGCCCGTCACCGGGCGGGTGACGACGCCGCCGAGGGTGATCAGGGGGGCGTTGCCCGTGGCGACCAGGCAGATGCCCAGGCCGGCGACCAGGGCCTCGTACGTCTCCTCCGTGCTGGCGATCTCCGCACCGATGCGCGGCGCTGCGGCGCGGGCGTCCAGGGCGAGCCAGTAGTCGCGCAGCCGGCCCGCGCTGCGCGGCAGGGCGAGGAACGGCTCGTCGGCGATATCGGCGAAGGCCACCTCGGGCCGGGCGGCCAGGGGGTGGCTCTCCGGCAGCGCTATCAGGCGGGGCTCCTCCGCCACCACCGTCCACCCGTACCGCTCCTGCTGCCGCAGCGGCAGCCAGACGAAGGCCACGTCCGTGTCGCCGTCCGCGAGCCCGGCGCTCGGGTCGTCCCAGCTGATCTGCCGCAGCCGTACGGTCGCCTCGGGATGCGCCGCCGTGAAGCGGGAGCGGATCGCGGGGAGCAGCCCGCCCCGGCCCGGACTGGTGCTCATCCCCACGACCAGCGTGCTGCGCTGCGCCGCGCGCGCCTCCTCGACCGCCGCCGCCCCCCGCGCCCAGGCGTCCAGCACCCGCCGGGCGTGCGGCAGCAGCGCCTCTCCGGCGGGGGTGAGCGTCACGCCCTGGGGATCGCGCCGGAACAGGTCCACGCCGAGTTGCCGCTCCAGCGCGCGGATCTGTTTGCTGAGCGCGGGCTGGGAGACGTACAGCCGTTCGGCGGCACGTGTGAAGTGCAGTTCCTCGGCGACCGCGACGAAGTAGCGCAGGTCACGGCCGTGGACGTCCGGTGTCATAACCATGGGTTATCACGCTAGATCTTGGACGTCCCTCCCCGCCACGGGCACGCTGGATGTCAAGAGCTGGGAAGCCAGGACCAGAGGTCGAAGACCAGGCTCAAGAACCGGAGGGCCGAGATGAACAAGGTGTGGTTCGTGACGGGCGCCAGCAGCGGTTTCGGACGCGCTCTCACCGAGGCGGCCCTGGAGGACGGCGACGTGGTGATCGGGGCCGCGCGCCGGGCGGAGGCGCTGGACGACCTGGTGGCCGCCCACCCCGACCAGATGGAGGCGCTCGTCCTCGATGTCACCGACACCCAGGCCGCCGAGGAGGCCGTCCGGGACGTGGTGATCCGCCACGGCCGGATCGACGTCCTGGTCAACAACGCCGGCCGGACCCACGTCGGCGCCCTGGAGGAGACGACCGACGACGAGTTGCGCGATCTGTTCGACGTGCATGTCTTCGGCCCGGCGACGCTGATCCGCACGGTGCTGCCGTACATGCGTGACCGCCGCACCGGTGCGATCGTGCAGATGAGCAGCATGGGCGGGCAGATGTCGTCGGCCGGGTTCGGTGCCTACAGCGCCACCAAGTTCGCCCTGGAGGGCATGTCCGAGGCGCTCGCCGACGAGGTGCGCGAGTTCGGCATCAAGGTGCTGATCGTGGAGCCCGGCGCCTTTCGGACCTCCCTCTTCCAGGGCGGGGTCGCCGGCGCCAGCGAGGACAGCGAGGTCTATCCGACGGTGACCCGGACCCGTGAGTACGTCGCCGGCGGCCACGGCACCCAGCCCGGCGACCCGGCGAAGGCCGCGACCCTCGTCCTGGCCGCGCTCGCCGCGCCGGAGACCCCGCTGCGGCTGCCGCTCGGCGAGGACGCCGTCACCGCCGTGCTCGACCACGCCGACCGGGTACGGGCCGAGGTCGCGGTCTGGGAGAAGCAGGCCCGCGACACCGCGCTGGACGGCTGAGTCCGGCTCGGCGAAGCGGAGGTGCGCTGTACCGTCAGTCAGTAATCAGTAGGTGGCAGTCCCATGGACGGCCGGTGGTCGCTCGATAGTCGCTGAATCACCGGTCAGTAGGGAAGTGCGTACGCGTCGGCCGGGGTCGTCCCCCCTCGGCCGGCGCGTCGTCATGTGGGTGGGGGGACGGCGGCCCTTCTCCCCGTCATGTCGACCGTGTGGCCCGACTGTTACGTCCGTGCACGGCCCCTTGTGCAAATCCTGTGGAGGCCGCAGTCTTTCGCCTGGCACTCCGGCGCGAGGCATGTGTTGTCATGGACCTGACATTCACGGGCATCGGCTCCTTGTGTCGCGCCACCCCCACATCGGCGCACCACCGAATGAGGAGAACCCTCCAGATGGCAGTGATGCGTACTCCCCACCGCTCCACCCGGCGAAGACTGACGGCGATCAGCGCGTTCGCCTCGGCGGCCCTCGCCGCCGGACTGGTCTCCGCGCTTCCCGCCGGCGCGGCCCCCGCCGCCGAGGGGAAAATCCAGTACGAGGGCGCGGCCAACGCCGTGGACGGCAGCTTCATCGTCACCCTGAAGGCGGACCGGGCCCGTTCCGGCTCGGCCGCGGGCCAGGCGATCGCGAAGAAGTACGGCGCCAGCATCGAGCGCACCTACCGGAAGGCCCTCAACGGCTACGAGGTCGAGGCCACCGACGCCGAGGCCAAGCGGCTCGCGGCCGACCCGGCCGTCGCCTCCGTCGTGCAGAACCGCACCTATCGCGTCGCCGCGACCCAGCCCAACCCGCCCTCCTGGGGCCTGGACCGCATCGACCAGCGCAACCTCCCGCTGAACAACTCGTACACCTACCCGGACCACGGCGGGCAGGGCGTCACCGTGTACGTCATCGACACCGGCGTACGGATCACGCACAGCGACTTCGGCGGACGCGCGAGCTACGGCTACGACGCGATCGACAACGACAACACCGCCCAGGACGGCCACGGCCACGGCACCCATGTCGCCGGCACGGTCGCGGGCACCGCCTACGGTGTCGCCAAGCGCGCCAACGTCGTCGGCGTACGGGTGCTCAACAACTCCGGGTCCGGTACGACCGCCCAGGTCGTCGCCGGGATCGACTGGGTCGCCCGCAACGCGGTCAAGCCCGCCGTCGCCAACATGTCCCTCGGCGGCCCCGCCGACACCGCGCTCGACACCGCCGTACGCAACGCGGTCGCCTCCGGGGTCACGTTCGCCGTCGCGGCGGGCAACGAGTCCACCGACGCCTCCACCCGCTCGCCCGCCCGCGTCGCCGAGGCGATCACCGTCGGCGCCACCACCTCCACCGACGCGCGCGCCAGCTACTCCAACTACGGCACCATCCTCGACCTGTTCGCGCCGGGCTCCTCCATCACCTCCGCCTGGAACACCAACGACACCGCCACCAGCACCATCTCCGGTACGTCGATGGCGTCCCCGCACGTGGCCGGAGCGGCGGCGCTCCACCTGGCCGCCAACCCGACGGCCACGCCCGCCCAGGTCTCCTCGGCGCTGACCGCCGCGGCCACCCCGAACGTGGTCACCAACCCGGGCACCGGCTCCCCGAACCGGCTGCTCTACGTCGGCAGCGACACCCCCAACCCGCCCGGACCGCGGTTCGAGAACACCGGTGACTACGCGATCGCCGACAACTCCACCGTGGACTCCCCGGTGACGGTCTCCGGCGTCAGCGGCAACGCGCCCGCCTCCCTCGCCGTCGAGGTGCACATCGTGCACACCTACATCGGTGACCTCCAGGTCCAGCTCATCGCCCCGGACGGCACGGCGTACACCCTCAAGGCGTACGGCACCGGCGGCAGCGCGGACAACATCGACACCACGTACGCGGTGAACGCCTCCTCGGAGGCCGCCAACGGCACCTGGCGGCTGAGGGTCAGCGACAACGCCGCGGCGGACGTCGGCCGCATCGACGCCTGGGCCCTCCAGTTCTGAACCCCGCCCCGCGCGCGGTGACCCCGCGCCGGTGAGCGGCGCCCGAACCCCCCGAACCGCCCTCGTCCCCGCCGACGGACCCGGAGCCCCGGACCGCGGCGGGGACGAGACACGTCACGGACCGCCGACACAGACACAGACACCGATACGGGCAGGGGCACGGGCACGGGCACGGGTCCGTGCCTGCGCGGCGGGGGCTGTCCTGAATGGGCGGGTTCCTCACCCGTGTTCCGCCCCCGTGTGCCCGCCGCTTAGGATGCCCCTCCCGCGCGTCCCGTCGCGGACCCCCCGAGTCGCCAGAGCCAGGAGCACGGCCCACGTGTCCATACCCCCGCCGCCCCCGCCCCCGGGGCCGGGCCCGCAGCAGCCGCAGGGTCCGTATCCGCCGCCTCTCGGGCCGTACCAGCAGCAGCCCTGGACGCCGTACCCGCCGCAGCGGCCCTCCCTCAACGCGCTCGCCGTGGCCGCGCTGGTTCTCGGCGTCCTCTGCCTGGTGCCCGGGGTGGGACTCGTCCTCGGTCTGATCGCGCTGGCGCAGATCCGGCGCAAGGGCGAGCGCGGCAAGGGCATGGCGATCGCCGGGGTGTCGCTGTCGACGGTGGGCCTGGTGCTGTGGGCGCTGTTCTTCACCACGGGGGCGTCCTCGGACTTCTGGGACGGCGTCAAGGACGGGGTGCGCGAGAACAGCACGCTGTACGTCGCCACCGGCGAATGCTTCAACACCCCCGACGGCACGTCCGAGGGGGTGATGTACGACGTCGAGGAGGTGCCGTGCGCGGACCGGCACGAGGGCGAGGTGTTCGCCACCGTCACCCTGCCCGAGGGCGGGTTCCCCGGCGACGCGCGGGTCGCGGAGATCGCCGAGGACCGCTGCTACGCGCTCCAGAGCGACTACGCCATGGACACCTGGGCGGTGCCGGACCACGTGGACGTGTACTACCTGGTGCCGATCCGCAGCAGTTGGTCCCTCGGGGACCGGGAGATCACCTGCTTCTTCGGCCATACGAAGAGCGGCGGCACGCTCACCGGCTCGCTGCGGGCCGACGCGACCACGCTGGACCAGGACCAGGTGGCCTTCGTGGAATCCGAACTGCCGGTGATCGAGGCGCTGGACTCGGTCCCGGAGGAGGAGTACGTCGAGGACGATCTGCCGGGCCACAAGGAGTGGGCGGGGCGGATCGAGACGGCGCTGGGCGACCAGATCGAGCGGCTGGAGGAGCACGCCTGGTCGGGCACCGCCGACGGACCGGTCACCGAACTCCTGGCCGACCTGCGCTCGGCGCGCGAGGAGTGGGGCGCGGCGGCGGACGCGCGGGACGCCGACACCTACTACGTCCATATGGACAAGGGGTTCGTGCTGACCGATCCGGAGCGGTCGGTACCGGCGCGTGAGGCGCTGGGGCTGTCGACCGAGCCGCCCTTCGAGGGTGAGGGCGGCGGCGAGGGTGACGGCGGGGGCGGCTCCGGGGGTGACGGGAGCGGCTCCGGGGGCGGCGGGGGCGCGGGCGACTTCGAGGTATGACCGGCGCCATAGCGGGGAGAGGCGCCCGCGTAAAGCCTGCCCAGCCGCCATGTCATCACATCGAGTGATTCTCTGGCCTTTGCTTGCATGGCGGAACCCACGGTTGCCACGCTGTTGCTGTCTGTACAACCTGATGGGAGCGGCTAGTGACATTCGGTGAGCAGCCGGCGTATCTGCGTGTCGCGGGTGATCTCCGCAAGAAGATCGTGGACGGACAGCTGCCCCCGCACACCCGGCTGCCGTCGCAGGCCCGCATCCGCGAGGAGTACGGCGTCTCGGACACGGTCGCGCTGGAGGCCCGCAAGGTGCTGATGGCCGAGGGCCTGGTCGAGGGCCGCTCGGGCTCCGGGACGTACGTCCGCGAGCGCCCCGTGCCCCGCCGCATCGCCCGCTCCGGCTACCGCGGCGGCAGCGGGGCCACGCCCTTCCGGCAGGAGCAGGCAGACGCCGGGGCGCGCGGCACCTGGGAGTCGGGCAGTGTGCAGACCGAGGCGAGCGGGGCCATCGCCGAGCGGCTCGGGGTCGAGCCGGGCGACCGGGTGATGTGCACGAAGTACGTGTACCGGGAGGCGGGGGAGCCGATGATGCTCTCCACCTCCTGGGAGCCCCTCGCCGTCACCGGCCGGACACCGGTGATGCTGCCCGAGGAGGGGCCGCTGGGCGGGATGGGCGTGGTCGAGCGGATGGCCGCCATCGATGTCGTCGTGGACAACGTCACCGAGGAGGTCGGCGCCCGCCCCGGCCTCGCCGAGGAACTACTCGCCCTGGGGGGTGTTCCCGGCCATGTCGTGATCGTCGTCCAGCGCACGTTCTACGCGTCCGGGCGGCCGGTCGAGACGGCGGACGTGGTGATCCCCGCGGACCGCTACCGGGTGGCGTACCACTTGCCCGTGAGATAGCGGACGGCCCGGGAAATCGGGCGCGTCGGCCGTACGGCCCCGCTCCGCGCGGGTGTTCCCCGCGCCCGGCGCGCTCCCGGAGTCGAGGTGCGCTCCCGGAGAACCGGCGCACGCCGTCGCGCAAGACCGCGTGTGGCGTTGGCCGATCGGGGGGTGTGGTGCGTACGGCTGTGCCTCGGATGTCTGCGCAGGTCGTGGGCGCGGAACCGGGGTCGCTCATCCGATGGGGGCTCGGGTGCGCGCGGACGGCGCGTTTTATGGCGTGCGCCCCCTGTGGTCTGGCTGGTTGCGTACCTCGTTGTGAAAAGCCGTATTCGCTGCGTGAAGGTAAGGCGTACGCTCGGGCATATGCGGACTGCGGTTTCCTCATCGGGTGGGGCGCACAAGGGGACGCGCGCGGGGGCCGGGCGCGTCGCGGCGGAAGGGAGCGGTGGGGGGCGATGAACGACGGCACGGTCACGTATCCTTGGCTCGTCATACGGCAGGACGACAACGGCAACCGCTACCGCGTGGGGCGCTACACCACCCGCGCCGAGGCCCAGCAGATCGCCGACCGCCTGGACGACCGCGGACACAAGCAGCTCTACTTCGTGGAACGCGTCCCCGGCCCCAACGGCACGGCGAACGAACCGGGCTGACGCCGGATCGCGCAGAACCCCTGCCCCCTCCCCGCCGGCTCACGGATCCGGGTCGCGCGGTCCGTACGGTCCGTAGGGTCCTCCGTGGAAGTTCGTGGAGTGTGCCCGGTCCTCCCATGGAGTCCGTGGAGTGTGCGCAGTCCGTGCCGCCCGTGCCGCCCCTGCCGCCCTCCGTGGAGTGCGTGCGGTCCGTACGGGTGTCCGCCGCCCCGTACCCCGGCCCGCCTGCCGCCGACGCACCCCCGGGCCGTACCCCTCGGTACCCCTCGGCCGGGACGTCGTCCCGTAGGCTCCCGCGCATGCGTGAAAAGGTCGTTGTCGTCGGGGCCGCTCTGTACGACGAGGGGCGGTTGCTCGCCGCGCGGCGCAGTGCGCCGGTCGAGTTGGCCGGGGGCTGGGAGCTGCCGGGCGGCAAGGTCGAGCGCGGGGAGGCGGCCGAGGCGGCGCTGGTACGGGAGTTGCGCGAGGAACTGGGCGTCGACGCCCAGGTCGGTGAGCGGGTTCCCGGGGAGTGGCCGCTGAGGGCGCCCTACGTGTTGCAGGTGTGGACGGCGCGGCTGCTGCCGGGCTCGCCGGGCCCCGAGCCGCTGGAGGACCACGACGACCTGCGCTGGCTGAACCCGGACGAGGTCTGGGACGTGGACTGGCTGGAGCAGGACGTGCCCGCGGTCCGGGCCGCCGTCGAGTGGGGCGCGGCGGGCGCATCCCGCTGACCCCGGCCGGACCCGGGGCGCATTTTTCGGCGCACGGACCCTGGCGCGACCCCCGGGGCCACGCGCCGCTTACGCCCTCGGTGCCTCGGTGCGCTGACCGCTTCCTTACCCGAGTCTCAGATTCGATGGCGATATTCCACCCCTGATTTCGGGTATGTGCCTATTAATCCCATGAAACCCGGCATTCATGGGCTCGCGGTCTGGGAAGTGATCGGTGTGATCGACACCGAAGGTGACTGTGCCGAGTGGACCTTCGCCGCGGACCCGGGCGCGGTGCGCGTCGCCCGTGCCAAGGTCCGTGACCAATTGGACGGCTGGGCGCTGGAAAGCCTCAGCGACATCACGGCGCTGCTGGTCAGCGAGCTGGTGACCAACGCGCTGCGGCATGCCCACGGCCCCGTCGGACTGCGGCTGACTCGTCGCCCCGGTCCGCCCGAGGTGCTTCTCGTGGAGGTCTCCGACTCCCTCCCGGACCTCCCCACCGAGAAGGTGCCCGCCCCCGAGGACGAGAGCGGACGGGGGCTGCTTCTGGTCGCGTCCTCCGCCCGCAGATGGGGCACACGCCCTGACGACAGCGGTAAGACCGTGTGGTTCGAACTGGCGGTACCGGGGTGAATCGGGTGTACATCCGGGGCGCCCCTGTTCCGCATCTGGTTCAGGCCACTGGCGGTTGTCGCGGAGCGTGGTTCGATGGCGTGTCCGCTGGTTAGAAGACTGGAAGTGTTCATGCTGCACGGGCCGAAAAGCACCCGGACCGTGCTGTGATCGTGAACACCGTGTGTTGCGGCCCCGTAGTGCTGGATACTGCGGGCAGCCGCCGCCGGTGACCGGTGCCGGACGCGGTGAGCTGGAGGGGACGGTTCGCGTGAGCGAGATACCAGCGAAGGCCACGGGGGCCGAGGACCCGTCGCACGGCGCGGGGTGGACTGCCGCACAGGCACCGTCCCGCCCGCTGCACGGCGCGCTCGCCCGCGGTGAGGCGCGCCCGGACGACGCCCTGTGGCAGAGCAGTCCGCCCGGCTCGATCTACGACTACATCAAGGTCGCCTCCTTCTCCATCGGCCCCGACGGGCTTGTCGATCAGTGGAGCCTGCGCGCCGAACAAGTCTTCGGCATCCCCGCCGAACGTGTGGTCGGCATGGACCCGATCGAGACGTTCATCGACCCCCGGCTGCGCGAGCGCGGTCAGCGGAAGATGGCCGAGATCCTCGATGGCCGGGAGTGGACCGGACTGGTTCCGTTCCGGGGACCGGACCGGGCCGACGGCTCGCCCGGCGCCGATGGCCTGGCCGAGGTGTATGTCATGCCGACCCGCGCGGAGAGCGGTGAGAAGGCCGCCGTGTGCATCGTGGTCGACGTCCGGGTGCTGCGGCGCATGGAGACCGACCTCGCCGCCTCACAGTCGATTTTCGGTCAATCTCCCTTCGGCTTCGTACTGATCGACACCGACTTCAGGGTCCGCCGCGCCAACGACCGCTTCGCCTCCGTCTTCGGCGGCGTCCCCGACGACCACCGCGGCCGGAGCGTCCACGACTACCTCCCGCGCCCCGAGGCCGACCGGATCGCCGCCACCCTGCGCCGGGTCCTGGAGACCGGCGAGGCCATCACCGACATGCATGTCACCGGGCACGTCCCCGGCTCCCGGGACCGCCGCCACTGGTCGGTCAACCTCTACCGGGTGCACAGCGGCACCGGCCGCCCCATCGGTATCGCCTGGCTCGGCACCGACATCACCGCCCGCCGCGCCGCCGCCCGCGAGGCCGCCGCCGCCCGGCGCAATCTCGCCCTGCTCAACGAGGCCGGCGCCCGCATCGGCAACTCCCTCGACCTGGAGACCACCGCCCGCGAACTCCTCGACGTCGTCGTCCCCGGCTTCTGCGACCTCGCCAGCGTCGACCTCTACCAAGGGCTCCTCGTCGGTGACGAGACCCCGCCCGGCCTCGCCGACGGCAGCGCCGAACTGCGCCGGGTCGCCTACGCCAGCGCCGTCGCCGACCTCCCCTTCGCCGGTACGGCCAGCCCCGTCCCGGTCGGCGCGGTCCACCACTACGCCTTCAACTCGCCCTCCGCGGACGCCCTGCGCGCCGCCCGCCCCCGCTCCGTCCCGCCCGAGGAGGGCGGCCTCGTCCAGTCCACCCTCGCCGTCCCGATGGTCGCCCACGACACCGTCGTAGGACTCGCCCAGTTCTCCCGTACGAAGGGCAGCGAGCCGTTCGGCGAACGGGACCGGGACCTCGCCGTCGAACTCGCCGCGCGCGCCGCCGTCTGTATCGACAACGCGCGCCTCTACCGCCGCGAGCACGAGCGCGCGTTGATACTGCAACGGTCCCTGCTCCCGCCCGGCGACCCGGTCGCCTCCGGACTCGACATCGCCTGCCGCTACCGGCCCGGCAACGCCTCCACCGGCCGCCCCAGCGAGGTCGGCGGCGACTGGTTCGACGTCATCGAACTGCCCGGCCACCGCACCGCGCTCGTCGTCGGTGACGTCATGGGCCGCGGACTGCGCGCCGCCGTCGCCATGGGCGAACTGCGCACCGCCGTACGCACCCTCGCCCAGCTCGACCTCGAACCCGCCGAGGTGCTCTCCCAACTGGACGAGATCGCCCGCGGCCTCGGCGCCCCCGGCGGCATCCAGCAGGCCACCCGCGCCGCCCGCCGCCACCCCCGCGAGGCCGACCTGTCCGAGGTCTACCTCGCCACCTGCGTCTACGCCGTCTACGACTCCGTCACCCGCCGCTGCACCTTCGCCAACGCCGGTCATCTGCCGCCCGTGCTGGTCGAACCCGGCGAGAGCGCGCTGATGCTCGACGTCCCGCCCGGTCTGCCGCTCGGCGTCGGCGGTGAGCCCTTCGAGGAGGTCGAGGTCGAACTCCCCGAAGGCGCGCTGCTCGCGCTCTACACCGACGGACTGGTCGAGTCCCGTGACCATCCGCTGGACGAGGGGCTCCAGGCGTTCGTCGGCGCGCTCACCGACCCCTCCCGCCCACTGGAGGACGTCTGCGACCACGTCCTCGGCACCCTCGACAGCCACCACGGGGAGGACGACATCGCCCTCCTCATGGCCCGGGTCCAGGGGCTGCCGACCGAGTCCGTCGGCGACTGGACGCTGCCGCGCGAGCCGCGCAGTGTGGGCCGCGCGCGGGAGTACGCGCGGGCGCAACTGCTCAGCTGGGACATGGAAGCGCTGGTCGACACCGCCGAGTTGCTGGTCAGTGAGCTGGTGACGAACGCTCTGCGGTACGGCGAGGGGGAGATCCGGCTCAGGCTGCTGCTGGACCGGACGCTGGTGTGCGAGGTCTGGGACTCGGGGCTGGTGCAGCCGCGGCGGCGGCGGGCGCGGGACACCGACGAGGGGGGGCGGGGGTTGCAGCTGGTCGGGTTGCTGTCCGCGGCGTGGGGCTCGCGGCGGACCCCCCGGGGGAAGACGGTGTGGTTCGAGTTGCCGTTGCCCGACGGGGAGCACGGGGTGCTCGATCCGGCGGAGGCGTTGCTCAGTCTGTTCTAGGGGACGGTTCGTGGGGGTTGGGGGGCGGGGGAGGGTGGTGCGGGTGGTGGGCGGCTGACCGTTGTGGTGGGTGTTTGCGCAGTTCCCCGCGCCCCTGAAACGGGAGGTTGTTCGCGGCCTGGGACAAAGGGCTGGCCGTGTGGCTGGAATCGGTGGGCTTGTGGTCCGGGGACGTGGGCGGCTGACGGTCGTGGGTGGTGTTTGCGCAGTTCCCCGCGCCCCTGGTGGGGGTGGGCTGGGGTGTGACTTTGACTGTCTGCCGGGGGTGGGTTTGCGCAGTTCCCCGTGCCCCTGAGGAGGGGGTTGCTGGGAGGGTTTCAGGGAGTGGGTGGGGTTCTGCGGGCCCTTGTGCGGGGGCCGCCGTAGCTTGCCGGGGGGTCCGCGTCGGGGGTGTGGTTCAGGAGGAGACCGCCCAGGACGGCTCCGGCCACGCCCGCCGTGTGGTCGGCGGGGTCGGGGTAGGGGTTGCCGTGGCTGAGGACATCGCGTTCGGCCAGGTCGCGGGCCCGGCGCGCGGCTTCCTCGCAGGCCGGGCGGTCCGTGGCGAGCAGGCGGAACGCGCTGGCCAGCAGGGTGCGGGGGCGGGCCGAGACCGCGGCCCGGTGGGTGGACACATAGGCGTCCGCGCCCGCGAGCGCGTTACGGGCCAGCAGTTCCGCCGCCGAGGGGAGCACCCCGGAGTGTCCGTCGGCCGCCGGGACGACCGCCCGGACGACGCCGCGGAGCAGCGCCAGGGGGTCCTGGGCCGTGCCCGCCGTGAGGTTCTTCCGTACGACCGCCAGCACCGTGTCGGCATGGCCGACCCGGGCCCGTAGCTCACCGGGCGGGAGGTCCGTCGCGGTGCGCTCGCGCGCGGCGGTCAGCTCGCTCTCCGCACCGGTCAACGCGGCCGGCAGCAGGGACTCGGCGGTCCGCAGGTCCGCGGCGTGGCCGTCCACCGCGTCCAGCAGCACCGCCGCCTGGGCCGTCGCCCCCTCGGCGGCCCGGAGCCGGGCCGCGGCCCGCTCGGATTCGCCCAGGTCGGAGCGTTGACGGGCCTCGTTGAGGCGGAGCGCGGCGAAGACCAGCCGGTCCCTGGCCTGTTCCACGAACCCGGTGACCGGGGCCGTCGCGCCGGGGGAGTGGACCCGGGCGAGGTCGGTCAGGGCGGCCTCGGCCGGGGTCACCCGGGCGGTCAGCTCACGGAAGCGGGCCTCCGCCACCTCCAGCGCCGGGGCGAGCCGGGTCTCCAGCGCGCGGGCCGCGTCCAGCCCGGCCGCCTCGGCGTCCAGCAGCCGGCCGGCCTCGCCGCAGCGGCCCGCGATCCCGGTGAGCGCCTGCCGCCGGGCCGTCTCCTCCTCCGGGAGCCCGTCGTCGTAGCGCTCGCGGATCGCGAAGGCCGCCGCCAGTTCGGTCCCGGCGTGCCGCAGGGCCTTCACGAAGGGCTCGGCCGTCGCCCGGTCCCAGCCGGCGGTGGCGAAATCCAGTTCCTCACGGCTGGTGCGGACGCAGTCGTCCGCCTCGACCAGCGCCGCCGCGGCCTCGGCGTCGAGCAGCCGCGAGGGCGCGGTGGCGGGCGGGCCCGCGGCCGTGGCGGGGAGTGCCGCGCCCGGGGTCGTACGGGAGCGGGTGCGGCGGGTGCGGCGGACGTAGCCGTACGTGCCGGCCGAGACGGCGGCCACCCCCGCGATCAGCGGGAGCGCCAGGTCGGCGGTGGACGTGCCCTCGTCCCGGGCGAGCGGCCCCGGGCCCGCCCCCGGCGGGGCGTGGTGCGCCCCCGGCAGCGCCAGACACAGCCACAGCACGGCGATCACACCGCCGAGCACCGACTGCGCCAGGCGCGCGGATATATGGGCCTTGGCCCGCTTGGGCCTGCCCCGGATCAGAGAGCGCGTCACATTTCGGAGGGTATGAGGCGTGATGCGCCCCCGCGAGCGGGGTGGGGCAGCGGTGGGAGAACCGCCTGTACGGGACCTCCCCCCGCCGCCTCCCGCCCCTGACCCGTCCTACGGTGCCGAGCGCCTCCTGATCTTCGAGCCCAGCCAGACCAGCGGGTCGTACTTGCGGTCCACCGCCCGCTCCTTCAGCGGGATCAGGGCGTTGTCGGTGATCTTGATGCCCTCGGGGCAGACCTCCGTACAGCACTTGGTGATGTTGCAGTAGCCGAGGCCGTGCTCCTCCTGGGCGGTGGTCTTGCGGTCCAGGCCGGAGTCGGCGGCGGCGTCCAGCGGATGCATGTCCAGCTCGGCGACCCGCATCAGGAAGCGGGGGCCGGCGAACGCCGGCTTGTTCTCCTCGTGGTCACGCACCACATGACAGGTGTCCTGGCACAGGAAGCACTCGATGCACTTGCGGAACTCCTGCGAGCGGTCCACGTCCTCCTGGAACATCCGGTACTCGCCCGGGCCCAGCTTCTCCGGCGGCACGAAGGCCGGGACCTCACGGGCCTTGGTGTAGTTGAAGCCGACGTCCGTGACCAGGTCGCGGATGACCGGGAAGGCCCGCAGCGGGGTGATCGTGATCGTCTCGTCCCGCTCGAACACCGACATCCGGGTCATGCACAGCAGCCGGGGCCGGCCGTTGATCTCCGCCGAGCACGAACCGCACTTGCCCGCCTTGCAGTTCCAGCGCACCGCCAGATCGGGGGCCTGGGTCGCCTGGAGGCGGTGGACGATGTCCAGCACCACCTCGCCCTCATGGACCTCGACCGTGAAGTCCTCCAGACCGCCGCCCCCGGTGTCACCGCGCCACACCTTGAAACGGGCCTCGTAGCCGCTCACTCGTACAGCTCCTCTTCGGCGAGGTACTTGACCAGCTCCTCCTTGTCGAACAGGGCGAGCAGGTCCGGGCGGATCGGTTCGGTGTTCTCCCGGGCCAGGTCGATCTGGCCGTGGGCGGGGTCGGTCGCGGCGCGGACGCCGGTCGGATCGCCCAGCCGGCACAGCAGATTGACGTTGCGCCACCGGCGGTCCATCCCCGGGTGGTCCTCACGGGTGTGCCCGCCGCGCGACTCCTCGCGCTCCAGCGCCGCCCGGGCCACACACTCGCTGACCAGCAGCATGTTCCGCAGGTCCAGCGCGAGATGCCAGCCCGGGTTGAACTGGCGGTGCCCCTCCACCCCGGCCCGCCGGGCGCGCACCCGCAGCTCGCCCAGCTTCTTGAGGGCCTGCCTCATCTCGCCCTCGCGGCGGATGATGCCGACGAGGTCGTTCATGGTCTGCTGCAACTCCTGGTGGAGGGTGTACGGGTTCTCCGGTGCCTCGTCGGGAGCGGCACCGTCGCCCGCGGGAGCGCTCTCGGTCCCGGCCGAGAACGGCCGCAGCGCCTCCGCCTCCGCCGCCTCCACCTCGGCGTCCGCCGCGTGGGGCCGCGCTTCGAGCGCGGCGGCGTACTCGGCCGCGTGCCAGCCCGCGCGCCGGCCGAAGACCAGCAGATCGGAGAGGGAGTTGCCGCCGAGCCGGTTGGAGCCGTGCATCCCGCCGGCCACCTCACCGGCCGCGAACAGCCCCGGCACCCCGCGGGCCGCCGCCGTGTCGGACTCGACGGCGACGCCGCCCATCACATAGTGGCAGGTCGGGCCGACCTCCATCGCCTCCGCCGTGATGTCGACATCGGCCAGCTCCTTGAACTGGTGGTACATCGACGGCAGCCGGCGCCTGATCACCTCGGCGGACATCCGGGTGGAGACATCCAGGAAGACCCCGCCGTGCGGGGAGCCCCGGCCCTCCTTCACCTCGGAGTTGATGGCCCGCGCCACCTCGTCACGGGGGAGCAGCTCGGGCGGGCGCCGGTTGTCCTCCGGATTGTCGTACCAGCGGTCGGCCTCGTCCTCGGTCTCGGCGTACTTCTCCTTGAAGACGTCCGGGATGTAGTCGAACATGAACCGCTTGCCCTCGGAGTTCCTGAGCACCCCGCCGTCGCCGCGCACCGACTCGGTGACCAGGATGCCCTTCACGGAGGGCGGCCAGACCATGCCGGTGGGGTGGAACTGCACGAACTCCATGTTCAGCAGGGGCGCCCCGGACAGCAGGGCCAGCGCGTGGCCGTCGCCGGTGTACTCCCACGAGTTCGACGTCACCTTGAAGGACTTGCCGATGCCGCCCGTGGCGATCACCACGGCGGGGGCCTCCAGGACGAAGAAACGGCCGCTCTCGCGGTCGTAGGCGAAGACGCCCGAGACCCGGCCCTGCTCGTCCTTGAGGATCCGGGTGACCGTGCACTCCTGGAAGACCTTCAGCCGGGACTCGTAGTCGCCGCTCTCCCGGTGGTCCTCCTGCTGGAGGGCCACGGTCTTCTGCTGGAGGGTGCGGATCAGCTCCAGGCCGGTGCGGTCGCCGACATGGGCGAGGCGCGGGTACTCGTGGCCGCCGAAGTTGCGCTGGGAGATCCGGCCGTCCTTCGTACGGTCGAACAGGGCGCCCCAGGTCTCCAGCTCCCACACCCGGTCCGGGGCCTCCTGGGCGTGGAGTTCGGCCATCCGCCACTGGTTGAGGAACTTGCCGCCGCGCAGGGTGTCACGGAAGTGGACCTGCCAGTTGTCGTGCTCGTTGGCGTTGGCCATGGCCGCGGCGATTCCGCCCTCGGCCATCACCGTGTGGGCCTTGCCGAACAGCGACTTGCAGATCACCGCCGTACGGGCGCCCCGCTCGCGCGCCTCGATCGCCGCCCGCAGCCCGGCGCCGCCGGCCCCGATCACGACGACGTCCCACTGCTGGCGGTCGATCACGGACATCAGAAGAACCTCGGATCGTCGAAGGCGCCGGACGCCACCAGGTACACGTAGAAGTCGGCGAGCGCCACGCTCACCAGCGAGGCCCAGGCGAGCTGCATGTGGCGGGCGTTGAGTCGGCCCACCCACTGCCACATCCGGTAGCGCACGGGATGCTTGGAGAAGTGCTTCAGCTTGCCGCCGACGATGTGCCGGCACGAGTGGCACGACAGGGTGTACGCCCAGATCAGCACGATGTTCAGCAGGAACACCAGGGTGCCGAGGCCCATGTGGCCCCACGCGTAGTGCTCGTCGCGGAAGGAGAGGACGGTGTCCCAGGTGAGGATCCCGGCGACGGCGAGCGCGGCGTAGAAGAAGTACCGGTGGATGTTCTGCAGGATCAGCGGGAAGCGGGTCTCACCCGTGTACTTCTTGTGCGGTTCGGCGACCGCGCAGGCGGGCGGCGAGGCCCAGAAGCCCCGGTAGTACGCCTTGCGGTAGTAGTAGCAGGTCAGCCGGAAGCCGAGGGGGAAGATCAGGATCAGGATGGCGGGGGAGATGCCCCACCAGCTGCCGAAGATCTCCCAGTTGGGGCCGCCGCGCATGGGCTCGCAGTTCTCCGCCAGACAGGGGGAGTAGAAGGGCGAGACGTACGGGGCCGCGTAGTAGTCGGCGTTGGCGAAGGCCCGCCAGGTCGAGTACGCGATGAAGGCCAGCAGTCCGGCGGCGGTGGCGGCCGGCGCGAGCCACCAGCGGTCGGTGCGCAGATGAGGGGCGGCGATCGCGGCGCGTCCGGCACCGCGTACGCCGCCGCGGGGATGGGGTCGGGTGGCTGGGGGTTCCGTACCAGTTGCCAAGGATGACTCCGGTCGGGGGTTCGGGGGCCGTGCCGCCGAGGGGACGGGTTGCCGTCCGGCCGCTCGGCGGGATCAGGGCGCACGCCGGTCGCGAGCGCCGAGGCCCTCGTCGTCCGTGTCCACCCAGAGGCTGTTGTCGTAGGGCGTGTCGGGGATGGTGACCAGTTCCGGTCGCCGGTGGGTGGCCGGCGCGCTGTCCGCCGTCTCACGCAGCAGGGCGACGCTCTCGCGCAGATGTTCGCAGTCGGTGCGGACCCGGCGGATGTCGAGGCCGTTCCCCATCTGCTGCTCCAGCCGGCCCACGGACCGGGCCAGGTCGTCGAGGCTTCTCTGGACTGACGTCAGTTCGTCGTGGACGGACATGACGTGACCTCACTTCCGTCGGGAACTCCGTCGGACGCGGCCCCGGACCGGCCGGGGACGGCGACGTTCATGCGCCTGCGAGTGTTGCGCGTCACACCGGCCGGTGGGAAGGGACGTGCACCGATTGGCCGAGGCGTACGGGTGTGACGGCGGAGTGACGGCGGGTGGCCGTCTCTGCGCTCGGCCGCTCGGGTGAGCTTCCCGCGCGTCGGCGCCGTGTCGCCCCGTGTTGCCGAACCCTTTCCTCTTCAGTGGCCGTATAGGTCAGAAATGATCTGATCAGCTCTCTATATCGCTACATACCGTCATATACGGCCAACCGTGATCATAACTCCCGCGGCCCCCCGGAGGTAAGCAGAGATGTCCCACCCCGTCGGACCGCGCGCGGTGCTGCGCTCGGTCGCCTTTCTCGCCGCGGGCGCCCTCGCGGTGCCGGCCCTGTCCGGCTGCGGCTCGGACGACCAGGCCGGCAAACCGCTGGCCGGCCAGGACATCGCCCCGGCCGCCCGCGCCGACATCGCCGACGGCGGCACCCTGCGCTGGGCCGTGGACGCGGTGCCGGAGACCCTGAACGCCTTCCAGTCCGACGCCGACGCCACCACCACCAAGGTCGCCCAGGCCGTGCTGCCTTCGATGTTCCGGCTGGACAGCAACGGCCGGACCGAGATGAACACCGCCTACCTGGAGTCCGCGAAGGTGGTGAAGACCGAGCCCCGCCAGGTCGTGCTGTACAAGCTCAACCAGCAGGCGGTCTGGAGCGACGGCCGGGAGATCGGCGCCGCCGACTTCGCCGCGCAGTGGCGGGCTCTGAACGGCAAGGACAGCGGCTACTGGACCGCGCGCAACGCCGGGTACGACCGGATCGAGCGGATCGAGCGCGGCAAGAACGATCTGGAGGTCAGGGTCACCTTCGCCCGCCCCTACGCCGACTGGCGTTCGCTCTTCTCGCCGCTGTACCCCAAGGAGGTCATGGGCACGCCCGACTCCTTCAACGACGGGGCGCGGCGCAAGCTCAAGGTCACGGCCGGGCCCTTCGCCGTGAAGAAGATCGACCGCAAGAACGACCGGATCACGCTGGCCCGCAGCAGCCGCTGGTGGGGCGAGCCGGCCAAGCTCTCCGAGATCGAACTGCGGGCCGTCCCGCGCGAGGACCGCGTCAAGGCGCTGACCGAGGGCCGGGTCGACCTCGCCGAGATCGACCCGGCGGCGGCCCGCACGGTGGGACTCGCCGGGCCCGAGGGCGACATCGCGGCGGAGAAGAAGTGGGAGAAGGAGCAGAAGGAGCAGGAGGAGCGGCAGAAGAAGGAGGGGGAGGGCGAGGGCGGCGGTCAGAAGGGCGCCCCCGGCCAGCCGCCGCCGCGGGTGCTGACCAAGGAGGAGAAGGCGCTGCGGGGCTACGAGGTCCGCAAGTCGCTGGAGCCCGCGTACACCCAGCTCGCGATGAACGGCGCCGACGGGCCGCTGGCCGACGAACGGGTGCGGCGGGCGGTGGCCCGGGCGCTGGACCGCAAGGAGCTGGCCAAGCTGGTCCTCAAGCCGCTGGATCTGCCCGCCGTGCCGGTCGGCAGCCATCTCGCCCTGTCCGGGCAGGCCGCCTACGCCGACAACAGCGGGGCGATCGGCGACCAGAACCCGGCGGAGGCCCAGGCGCTGCTCGCGGACGCCGGGTGGGTGCCGGGGGCGGGGCCCAAGGGGAAGGGCGAGAAGGCGGCGGGAGCGGAGGGGAAGAAGGGCGAGAAGGGTGAGTCCTCCGCCTCCGAGGAGCCGTCGGAGGGCGGGGACGACGGGACGTACATCGTCGGGCAGGACGACAAGGCGGGCGACGCCGGGGACGACGGCGACGGCAAGCAGTACGCCGGTGACCGGCTGACCCAGGGCGGGGCGCCGGGGGCGTACGCCCCCAAGGGCACCGCGGCGCCGGCCGGGGCGCCGGCGGGGCCGCTGGCGAAGGACGGCAAGCCGCTGACGCTGCGGTTCGTGGTGCCGTCGGGCAAGGGCGCGGAGACCCTGCGGGCGGTCGCCGACCGGATCGCGCGGATGCTGGACCGGGTGGGCATCCGGACCGAGACGAAGAAGGTGTCCGACGACAGCTACTTCAAGGACCATGTCGCGTCCGGGGAGTACGACCTCGCGCTGTACTCGTGGCCCACGTCGGCGTTCCCGGCGACCGACGCGCGACCGATCTACGCCAAGCCGGTGCCGGCGGCGGACGGGTCGCTGAACGTCGAGCAGAACTACACGCGGGTGGGGACGGACCAGGTCGACCAGCTGTTCGACCAGGCGATCTCCACGCTGAAGGAGGGCGAGACGAAGTCGCTGATCCGCAAGGCGGACGCGCGGATCTGGGCGTCGGCGGGGTCGATCCCGCTGTATCAGCGGCCTCAGCTGGTGGCGGCGAAGCGGGGGCTGGCGAATGTGGGGGCGTTCGGCTTCGAGACGCCGCTGTACGAGGACATCGGCTTCCTGAAGCGGGGCGAGCGGGGTAAATCGGGGGAGTAGCCCACGGGGCCCTGCGGGGGGCGGGGCCGGCGTTCTGGGTGTGAGTGCGGGTGCGGTGCGGATGCGGGTGCGTCGTGGTTTGTCGCGCAGTTCCCCGCGCCCCTTGGGGTGGTGCGGTGGTTGTTCGGGTGCGGGTGGTCTGTGGCTTGTCGCGCAGTTCCCCGCGCCCCTTGGGGTGGTGCGGTGGTTGTTCGGGTGCGGGTGGTCTGTGGTTTGTCGCGCAGTTCCCCGCGCCCCTGGGCGTTGCGGCCCAGGGAAATCGATGGCGGCCAACGTGTACTCGACAGACGCCACCACCCCCACCCACCTGGGGGCGCGGGGAACTGCGCGACCGGCCACGACGCAGCCGCACCCGGAATGACGGGCCGTACCCCCACTCACCCAGGGGCGCGGGGAACTGCGCGACAAGCCACGACGCAGCCGCACCCGGAAGAACGGCAGACGCACCCCCCATACCCCCACCAACCTCCCCCGCGAGCCCCCACCGCGGTGGCCACGTAGGATGGGGTGAGGCCGTGGCATGTCAAGCCCGGCGGGGCCTGACACTGACGCAGGCCGTCCTCACCACTCCGGGAGTACGTCGCAATATGGCCACGCGCCACGACATCCGCAACGTCGCCATCGTCGCCCACGTCGACCACGGCAAGACCACCATTGTCGACGCCATGCTCAAGCAGGCCGGCGCCTTCGCAGCCCACCAGCTGGAGTCGGTGGACGACCGGGTCATGGACTCGAACGACCTGGAGCGTGAGAAGGGCATCACGATCCTCGCCAAGAACACCGCGGTGAAGTACCACCCGAAGGCCGGCGGGGACCCCATCACGATCAACATCATCGACACCCCCGGCCACGCCGACTTCGGCGGCGAGGTCGAGCGCGGCCTGTCCATGGTCGACGGTGTCGTCCTGCTGGTCGACGCCTCCGAGGGCCCCCTCCCGCAGACCCGCTTCGTGCTGCGCAAGGCGCTCCAGGCCCGGCTGCCCGTGATCCTCTGCATCAACAAGACGGACCGCCCGGACGCCCGGATCGACGAGGTCGTCAACGAGACGTACGACCTCTTCCTCGACCTGGACGCCGACGAGGAGCAGATCGAGTTCCCGATCGTCTACGCCTGCGGCCGCGACGGCATCGCCTCGCTGACCAAGCCGGACAACGGGACCGTACCCGCCGACTCCGACAGCCTGGAGCCGTTCTTCTCCACCATCCTGGAGAGCATCCCGGCCCCGACGTTCGACGCCGACGCCCCGCTCCAGGCGCATGTCACCAACCTGGACGCCGACAACTTCCTCGGCCGTATCGCGCTGCTCCGCGTCGAGCAGGGCGAGCTGCGCAAGGGCCAGACGGTCGCCTGGATCAAGCGGGACGGCTCGGTCGGCAATGTCCGTATCTCCGAGCTGATGATGACCGAGGCGCTCACCCGCAAGCCCGCCGAGAAGGCCGGCCCGGGTGACATCTGCGCGGTGGCCGGTATCCCGGACATCATGATCGGCGAGACCCTCGCCGACCCCGAGAACCCGATCGCGCTGCCGCTGATCACGGTGGACGAGCCCGCGATCTCCATGGTCATCGGCACCAACACCTCGCCGATGGTCGGCCGTGGCGGCTCCGGCAAGGGCGCCGACGCGAAGGCCGTCGTCAAGGACCGCAAGGTCACCGCCCGCCAGGTCAAGGACCGGCTCGACCGTGAGCTGATCGGCAATGTCAGCCTCCGGGTGCTGGAGACCGAGCGGCCGGACGCCTGGGAGGTGCAGGGCCGCGGTGAGCTGGCGCTGGCCATCCTGGTGGAGACCATGCGCCGCGAGGGCTACGAGCTGACGGTGGGCAAGCCGCAGGTCGTCACCAAGGACGTGGAGGGCAAGACGTACGAGCCGGTCGAGCGGATGACGGTCGACGTGCCCGAGGAGCACATGGGCGCGGTCACCCAGCTGATGGGGGTGCGCAAGGGGCGGATGGACAACATGTCCAATCACGGCTCCGGCTGGGTCCGGATGGAGTTCGTGGTGCCCTCGCGCGGGCTGATCGGATTCCGGACGGAGTTCCTCACCCAGACCCGCGGCACGGGCATCGGGCACTCCATCCACGAGGGCTTCGAGCCCTGGTTCGGCCCGCTCCAGACCCGGAACAACGGCTCGCTGGTCGCCGACCGCTCCGGCGCGGTCACCGCGTTCGCGATGACGAACCTCCAGGAGCGCGGGGTGCTCTTCGTGGAGCCGGGCACCGAGGTGTACGAGGGCATGATCGTCGGCGAGAACTCCCGCGCCGACGACATGGACGTGAACATCACCAAGGAGAAGAAGCTCACGAACATGCGGTCCTCCACGGCCGATGTGACCGAGTCGATCGTCCCGCCGCGCAAGCTGTCGCTGGAGCAGTCGCTGGAGTTCTGCCGCGACGACGAGTGTGTGGAGGTGACCCCGGAGTCGGTTCGCATCCGCAAGGTCAACCTCGACCAGCGGGAGCGGGCGCGCGCCGCGAGCCGCGCCAAGCACAGCTGAGCGCGAGCGCCGCGCCACCGAGGGTGAGCGCGGCGCCCCGCGGCCCCGGAACCCGGCTCTCCGCCCCGGAGGGCCGGGTTCTTCGGTGTTCGGCCCACGGGCCCCCGCGGGGCCCCGTACGCTCCCTCCAGGGGTCGTCACGGGGCTGTCAGGGGTCACCGGGGCGGTCTCATCGGGGGGTGTTCAAGACTTGAACGCGGCGAGCCGTCCCGCGGACGCTTCGACGGGTGCTCCGGGGTGCGTTGCGGATCACCCGTCGAGACTCTTAAAGCACTGTTCGGATATCGGTGAGCGAGCGATCAAGTTTCGGACATGTAAACCAAAAACTCGTCCATATATGTCCGATTCGCCGGTTTGTCGTCTCACATGTCAAGCGCGCGCAGGTGTCAATCCGCGCAATTTTTGCTCAAAAAATTGGTTGTAGGGAGATCCCTATGCCTTCCGCCCTTGACGCGCGTTGATGCACTTGGCGAAAGTTCCCCCAAACCACAGAACCTGCCGGTATCTGTGCTGCGCTCAACTCTCCAACCCCCCGGGGGAAGAACACACATGACCAGTCCAACCAAGGCCGAGGGCTCCGGGTCGTCCACGGTCGCCTTGGACCCAGAGCTCGAAGCGACCTCCGAGGTCGACAAGGGTGCGAAGAAACTTGAGGGTCGCTCCCCCGGGCAGTTGATGTGGCAGCGCTTCAAGCGTGACCGTACAGGCATGATCTGCGCGGGCGTAGTGATTTTCTTCTTCGTCGTCGCACTGGCGGCCCCGCTGCTCACCGCGATCAGCGGCACCAACCCGTACACCCTCTACGGCCAGGACCCCACCTACGCCCACAAGCCCGTCCTGGACGACTTCGGTCTGCCGCTCGGCTACTTCGGCGGCGTCTCGGCCGACCACTGGTTCGGTGTCGAGCCGCAGTTCGGCCGCGACCTCTTCGCGATGCTGGTGTACGGCATGCGCACCTCGCTGTTCATGGCGCTGGGCGTGACCACCCTGCTGATGATCACCGGTGTCGCCATCGGCCTCATCGGCGGCTACTTCGGTGGCCGTACCGACTACTGGCTCGGCCGGGTCACCGACTTCTTCCTCTCCTTCCCGCAGCAGCTCTTCTTCATCGCCTTCATGCCCGTGGTCACCGCGTTCTTCGTCGACCCCACCGAGAAGACCCCCACCTACTTCCGGGCGCTGGCGATCCTGATCGTGCTCTGGCTGCTGGGCTGGATGGGCATGGCCCGACTGGTCCGCTCCACGGTGCTGTCGCTGCGCGATCGCGAGTTCGTGGAGGCCGCCAAGGTGTCCGGCGCCTCGCCGCTGCGGATCGTCCGCAAGGAGATCCTGCCGAACATCGTGTCGCCGATCCTGGTGCAGTTCACGTACATCCTGCCCAGCACGATCCTGACCATCGCCTTCCTCTCCTTCGCCGGTGTGGGCTTCATCGAGCCGACCCCGGACTGGGGGCGGCTGTTCGCAGCCGGCGCCAAGTACGCGGAGCAGGACCCGGCGTTCATGTTCTTCCCCGGAGTGGCACTGGTGATCTTCATCCTCTGCTTCAACCTCCTCGGGGACTCCGTACGGGATGCCTTCGACCCGAAGTCCGGGCGGTAAAAGCGTCCATTGGTGGGGGGTGACTGCCGCCCCCGCGTCGGCCTACCAGCCGCGTCAGGCAGTACTCATGGATAACAACCGACAGGTAGGTGCATTCACCGCTATGAAGACCTTCACCTCGCGCAGAGCGCGCGCCGCAGTCGTCGCCCTCGCGGCCGGCTCGCTCGCGCTCACCGCTTGCTCGGAGAACACCGGTTCGACCGGCTCCGGGAAGGACTCCAAGAAGGACCAGAAGGAAGCCGCGGCCCAGTCGAAGGCGGTCGTCTACGCGGACGCGGCGGCCTCCACCGGCCCCGCCGAGGAGGTCCCGGGTGCCAAGCCCGGCGGCACGATCAACGTCTACCAGGAGGCCGGTCTCTCCCACCTGGACCCGGGCCAGATATATGTCTCGGACGCCGGCCAGGTCGCCAACCTGCTCTTCCGCGGGCTGACCAACTTCGAGGAGGACGGCAAGGGCAACGTCTCGGTCGTCGGCGACCTCGCCACCGACTCGGGCAAGTCGTCCGACGACGGCAAGACCTGGACGTTCACGCTCAAGGACGGTGTCAAGGACGAGAACGGCAAGGAGATCACCTCCGCCGACGTCCGCCACACCATCGAGCGCACCTACTCCGAGTTCATCTTCGACGGCCCGAACTACGTCCAGACCTGGCTGAGCGGCGCCGACTACAAGAAGAAGCTCCCCGACGGCGGCTTCGGCGACAAGCACCTGCCGGACGACGTGCTGGAGACCCCGGACGACAAGACGGTCGTCTTCCACTTCGACAAGCCGCGCCCGGACCTGCCGCAGACGCTGGCCATGCCGGGCTACACCCTGGTGCCGGAGGAGACCGACACCAAGGAGAAGTACGACAAGGCCCCGGTCTCCACCGGCCCGTACAAGATCGCCGAGTACAAGGTCGGCAAGTCCCTCAAGCTGGTCAAGAACGACCAGTGGGACCCGAACAGCGACTCCGTGCGCCACCAGTACGTCGACGGCTTCGACATGCAGTTCGGTGTCACCGAGTCGACCCAGACCAAGCGTCTGATCTCCGACCAGGGCGACGCCAAGAACTCCATCCAGCTCACCGGCTCCGTCGAGGCCACCCAGATCCAGGACGTCGTCGGCGACGCCGCGGTCAACAAGCGCACCATCCAGGGCTTCCAGCCCTACGTCCAGGTGCTGAACTTCAACCTGGACCGGGTCAAGAACAAGGTCGTCCGCGACGCGATCACCTACGCGGTGAACTCCAAGTCGCTGATCGCCGGTGAGGGTGGCGCCTACGGTGGCGACGTCGCCCCGAACCTGTTCGCCCCGACCCTGCCCGGCTACGAGGCCGACTACGACCCCTACGGCCGTCTGAAGACCCCGCAGGGCAACATCGCCGAGGCCGAGAAGCTCCTCAAGGACGTCCCGGCCGAGGAGAAGAAGCTCGTCTTCGCCTACGCCAACAGCGAGGCCGGCCAGAAGCGCAAGGTCGCCATCGAGGACGCCCTGACCAAGGTCGGCTTCGAGGTCGTCGCCAAGGAGATCGACGCGGCGAGCTACTACGAGCAGATCGGCAAGCTCGACAACCCGTACGACATCTACATCTCCGGCTGGGGCCAGGACTGGCCGTCCGCCGCCACGGTCGTCACGCCGGTCTACGACGGTTCGCTGGTCTCCGACGGTGCGCCGAACTACTCGCACATCAAGGACCCCAAGGTCCAGGAGCTGATCGACAAGGCCGTCACCCAGGAGCCGACCGAGGCCGCCAAGACCTGGCAGGAGGCGCACCGCTACATCCTCGAAGAGGTCAACCCGGCCGCGCCGCTCTGGTACACCAAGCAGTTCCAGCTCTACGGCTCGAACATCGGCGGTGCCCGCTACAGCACCGAGTCGAGCTACATCGACGTGACCCGACTGTTCCTCAAGTCGTAGCTCTCTACGGCTGATCGCGGGAGTGCGCACCAGGCGGAGCGCACTCCCGCGGTTCCGCGCAAACCTCCCACCGTCTCCGCAGAGAGCAGCCTCCCCGCCATGCTTCAGTTCATCCTCCGGCGCTTGGTCGGTGCCTTCGTCACTCTGTTCCTCATCGGCGCAGCCACCTTCTTCCTCTTCGTCGCCGCGCCGTCCGACTACGCCTCGCTGGCGTGTGGCAAGGACTGCTCTCCAGGGAGACTGGAGGACATCCGTGAGGCGCTCGGCCTCAATCTGCCGATCGCCCAGCAGTTCTGGGACTTCATGTCCGGCATCGTCACCGGGCGTGACTTCCCGGCCGGCCACTGCGACGCCCCGTGCCTCGGGCAGTCCTTCTACTCCGGTGACATGGTCTGGGACACGATCATGGACCGCTTCCCGCTGACCCTGTCGCTGACCGCCGGCGCCATGGCGGTCTTCCTGACCCTCGGCATCGGGGCCGGAATGATCGCCGCGTACCGCCGCGGCACCCTGATCGACAAGATCGCCACCGGCACCTCGATGGTGCTCAGCTCCTTCCAGATCTACTTCCTCGGCCCGATCGTCCTGCTGATCTTCGTCTACAGCACCGGCTGGGTGGAGGACCCCAAGTACGTCCCCTTCACCGAGGACCCGTTCGGCTGGCTGGCCGGACTGTGGATCCCGATGATCGTGATGGCCACCATCTTCACCGCGCAGTACACGCGTATGGCCCGCGCCTCCCTGATCGAGCAGCTCTCGGAGGAGCACGTACGCACCGCCCGTGCCAAGGGCATGCCGAAGCGCTATGTGTTCTTCCGCTACGCCTGGCGCGGTTCGCTCATCCCCATCGTCACCGTTCTCGGTATCGACCTCAGCGCCCTCCTCGGCGGCGGTGTGGTCACCGAGCTGACCTTCTCCCTCCAGGGCATCGGCCGGCTGGCCGTCGACGGAGCGACCCAGAAGGACCTCCCGCTGACGATGGGCGTCATGCTGTTCGGCGCCTTCTTCATCCTGCTCCTCAACATCTTCGTCGACATCGTGTACGCCTGGATCGACCCGCGCGTCCGGCTCTCCTAGGAAGAACCCACCACCGTGACCACACTGACCAAGACCGAGGACGCCCCGGCCCCGACCGGGCCCGAGAGCTTCCTCTCGGTCCGTGACCTGCGGGTGCAGTTCTCCACCGAGGACGGCATCGTCAAGGCCGTCGACGGCCTGTCCTTCGATGTCGAGCGCGGCCGGACCCTGGGCATCGTCGGCGAGTCGGGCTCCGGCAAGTCCGTCACCAACCTGACGGTCCTGGGCCTGCACAACCCCCGCTCCACCACCGTCGACGGCGAGATCGTCCTCGACGGCAAGGAGCTGGTCACCGCCAGCGAGAAGGAGCTGGAGAAGCTCCGCGGCAACAAGATGGCGATGATCTTCCAGGACCCGCTGACCGCGCTGTCCCCGTACTACACGGTGGGCCGCCAGCTCTCCGAGCCCTTCATGAAGCACACCGGCGCCTCCAAGAAGGAGGCGAAGGAGCGGGCCGTGCAGATGCTGGAGAAGGTCGGCATCCCGCAGCCCAAGGTGCGCTTCGACGACTACCCGCACCAGTTCTCCGGCGGGATGCGCCAGCGCGCGATGATCGCCATGGCGCTGATGTGCGACCCGGACCTGCTGATCGCCGACGAGCCGACCACCGCGCTCGACGTGACCGTGCAGGCGCAGATCCTCGACCTGCTCAAGGACCTCCAGCAGGAGTTCGGCTCGGCGATCATCTTCATCACCCACGACCTCGGTGTCATCTCCCAGGTGGCCGACGACCTGCTGGTGATGTACGCGGGCCGGGCCGTGGAGCGGGGCAGCGTCAAGGAGGTGCTCCGCACACCGAAGCACCCCTACACCTGGGGCCTGCTCGGTTCCATGCCGCGCCTGGACGGTGACATCGGCACCGAGCTGACCCCGATCCCGGGCTCCCCGCCCTCCCTGCTCAATCCGCCGTCCGGCTGCCCCTTCCACCCGCGCTGCTCCTACCCGGAGAAGGTCGCGGGCGGTCTGTGCGCCACCGACCGCCCGACGCTGGCGGCCGGCCGGGCCTCCGCCTGTCATCTGACGGCCGAGCAGAAGCAGACCATCTTCATCGACGAGATCCAGCCCCGGCTGCGCTAGGGAGAACCGAGATCATGAGCGAGAACCTCACCCTCCCCGGTCAGCAGGGCTCCACCGCCACCGACCGGGAGACGCTCCTGGAGGTCAAGGGGCTGACGAAGCACTTCCCGATCTACGGCGGCTTCCCGATCAAGCGGAAGGTCGGCGCGGTCCAGGCCGTGGACGGCGTGGACCTGACCGTCGGCGTCGCCGAGAGCGTCGGCGTGGTCGGCGAGTCCGGCTGCGGCAAGTCCACCATGGGCCGGCTGATCACCCGGCTGCTGGAGCCCACCGCCGGCCAGATCACCTACTCCGGGCAGGACATCACCAGCGCCACGCGCCGCCAGCTGGCCCCGGTCCGCTCGGAGATCCAGATGATCTTCCAGGACCCGTACTCCTCGCTGAACCCGCGGCAGACCGTCGGCAGCATCATCAAGTCGCCGATGGAGGTCAACGGGATCGACCCGAAGGGCGGCCGGGAGAAACGCGTCCGGGAACTGCTGGAGCTGGTCGGCCTCAACCCCGAGCACTACAACCGCTTCCCGCACGAGTTCTCCGGCGGTCAGCGCCAGCGCATCGGGGTGGCCCGCGCGCTGTCCCTGAACCCGAAGCTGATCGTGGCCGACGAGCCGGTCTCCGCGCTGGACGTGTCCATCCAGGCGCAGGTGGTCAACCTGCTCCAGAAGGTCCAGGAAGAACTCGGCATCGCGTTCGTGTTCATCGCCCACGACCTGGCGATCGTGCGGCACTTCTCGCAGCGCGTGGCGGTCATGTACCTCGGCAAGGTCGTCGAGGTCGGCGACCGGGACTCGATCTACAACCGGCCCCGGCACCCGTACACCCACGCCCTGCTCTCGGCGGTGCCCGAGGTGGAACTGGCGGACGAGGGCGAGCAGCGCGAGCGGATCCGGCTCTACGGCGACGTGCCCTCGCCGATCCACCCGCCGTCGGGCTGCCGCTTCCGCACCCGGTGCTGGAAGGCGCAGGACAAGTGCGCCACGGAGGAACCGCCGCTGGTGCAGATCTCCGGCAACAACGGCGGCCACCTCACGGCCTGCCACTTCCCGGAGGACCCCACGGCGCCCCGCGAGGAGCCCGTGATCATGGACCCGGCGCTGAGGGCCCTGGAGGACATCGCCGAGGAGCCGACGTCCTGACGCGTAGCCGCGTCCCTGCCCCCTGCCTGACCTTTGCCCTGTCCCTGCCCTGTCCCTGCCCTGCTCCTGCTCCTGCCCTGCTCCTGCCCTGTGGCCCGATCCGGTTTCCGCCGGACGGGCCACAGGGCGTTTTCCGGGCCGTACCGGGTGATGAAAGATCAGTGAAAGGGATGTGACAGGTGTGGCGGGCATCCTGTTTCTGCCCAGCGGTTCCACCCATGCATCGGAGCCGCTGGGCACCTGGATCCCCGGCCGGAGCCTTCTCCGGAGTCACCGAGTCACCGGATCCACCGATCCACCGATCCACCGGATCCACCGATCCACCGATCCACCGGGTCCACCGGGTCCACCGATCCACCGGGTCCACCGGGTCCACCGGATCCACCGGAGCCGCGAGAGTGGTGGCGCCCGGCCGGTGCGACGTCCGTGGTGACAGCGACCGGTCAGAGCACGGAGGGGGCTCCCGAATGACCACGGTGACCAGCCGCGCCGGTGACGGGGGGATGCCCTGAGCCGCTGAGCGAGGGCCGTACCGGTCCGCTCGGGTCGCATCGGCCGGACTCCGCGCGCATCTCACCTTGCTCGCCGTTCTCCTCGGGGGAGGGAACGGCGAGCAAGGCGACGTGCGCGCGGAGACGGCGGACAGCGAGCCGCTCACGCCCACGGAGCGGCGTCCGGGAACGACCAACCGTGATTGCCTGGCCAGCGGTGCTGGATTAAGTTCACCGGATGTCCCACCCCGCAACTGGGTTCCGCGTGCTCGGCCCCCTCGAAGTGCGCATCGGCGGTCGCGCGGTCTCGCTGACCGGGCGTCAGCGTGCCCTGTGCGCGGCACTGCTGCTGCGGTCCGGCCATGTGGTCTCCGTCGACCGTCTGATCCGGGACGTGTGGGGCGAGGCACCCCCCGCGGCCGGGGCGGCGCGGGTGCGGGCGCTCGTCGCCGAGGTCCGCCGGGCCTTCGGCCCCGAGGGGACCGGCCTCCTGGTCACCCGGAACCCCGGCTACTCCCTGCGCGCCACGCCGGAGCAAGTGGACCTGCTGGAGTTCGAGGCACTCGTCAAGGGCGGTTCCCGCGCGGGCGCGGGCCGGGACTGGCGGGTGGCCTACGAACGGCACGACCGCGCCTTGTCGCTGTGGCGCGGCGAGCCGCTGTCCGACCTGCCCGCGGCCGACGCCGAACGCCAGCGGCTGAGCGAACTGCGCGTGGTCGCGCTCGAAGGGCGGGCCGAAGCCCAGATCGCCTCCGGACAGCACCGTGACGCCATCGCCGAACTGCTGGGGCTGGCGCGGGAACACCCGCTGCGGGAGCGCCCGCACGTCTTGCTGCTGCGCGCCCTGCACGCGGACGGACGTACCGCCGAGGCCCTGGAGCGGTACGCGGCACTGCGCCGGAGGGTGGTGGACGAACTGGGCGTCGAGCCCTCGAACGAACTGCGGGACCTCCACCGGAGCCTGCTGCACGACGGCGGCGCCCGCCGCCCGCCCGCGGGGCCGCCCGGCCGGGCCGAGGACCCGCGCGTGACCCCGCATGTGCCGCGGCAACTCCCGCGCCCGCCCCGCCGGTTCGTCGGCCGTGCGCGGGAGACGGGGCTGCTCGACGGCTGCCGTCGGAACGCCGAGACGCTGGCCGTCATCGTGGGCCCGGCGGGCGTCGGCAAGACCGCTCTCGCCCTGCACTGGGCCCACCGGGCCGCCGACCACTTCCCGGACGGACAGCTCTTCCTCGACCTGCGGGGCTTCGACCGGGCCGAACCGATGACCCCGGACGAGGCGTTGCCGCTGCTGCTCCAGGGGCTGGGGTGCGCGCCGAAGGACATCCCGCTGGGCCTCGACGCCCAGTCCGCGCTCTACCGCACCCTGCTGGTCGACCGCCGGGTGCTCGTGGTCCTGGACGACGTGGCGGACGCGGCCCACGTACGACCGCTGCTCCCCGCCGCCGAGGGCTCCCTGACCCTGGTGACCAGCCGGTACCGGCTCAACGGACTGGTCACCCTGGACGGGGCCTACCGCGTGACGTGCGACGTCCTCGAAAGCGGCGAGGCACTGGAACTGATCAGCGGCGCGGTGGGGTCCGACGTCGTCGGCGCCGATCCGGACACCGCCGCCCGCCTGGTCGAGATGTGCGACCGGCTGCCGCTGGCCCTGTGCGCCGCCAGTTCCTGGATCGGTGACCGGCCGGGCAGCATGAAGAAGTACGTCAGCGAACTGTCCGATCGGGGTCGTCTCGCGCGGCTGCATGTGGAGGGCGAGGACAGCGTCGCCGTCCGGGCCGCGCTGGATCTGTCGTACAGCGGGCTGTCCGCCGAGGCGCGGCACGCGTTCCGCTGTCTGGGGCTGCTGCCGGGCACCGGGCGGTCGATCAGCGCGGTCGCCGCGACGGCCCGGCTCAGCACGGCCGAGACGGAGGAGCTGATCCGGCAGGCCCACCGGGTGCACCTGGTGCGGGATCTGGACGCGGGGCGCCTGACCTGGCACGACCTCGCGCACGAATACGCGTGGCACCGGGCGCTGGCCGACGGCGACGCGGCCGAACGGCGTGCCGCCGTCGAGCGCACCCTCGACCACTACCTCCAGAGCGTCATGAACACCGCCCGGGTCTGCGGCCACCACGTACCGCGGCCCGCTCCGGACCCGGTCGCGGGATCGGTGCCCAGGGAGTTCGACACGAGCGAGGAGGCGTACGCCTGGTTCGACGCCGAATGGGAGGACATCTCGGCCGCGATCGCGCACGCCGCGGAGCACGGGCCCGCCCGGTTCTCCTGGCAGATCGTGCAGGCGGCGCAGGACCTCTTCCACCACCGGCGCCCGCTGTCGGAGTGGATCCGGCTGGCGGGTGTGGGCCTGGCCGCCGCCGAGCGGGAAGGCGACGTGGCCGGTCAGGCGGCCATGTGGCTGTCGACGGGGCACGCCCGCTGGCGCCACGGCGACCTCCGGACCGCCCTGACCTGGTACGAACGGGGCGAGGAACTGGCCCGCCGCGCCGACTGGCCGCTCGGCGAGGCGGCGGGCCTTCAGGGCAAGGGCGTCTCCCTGAAGCTCCTGGGCAGACCGCGCGAGGCCCTCCCGTGCTACCTGCGGGCGACAGCCCTCTACCGCATGCTCGGGATGCGGCGCAGCGAGGCCATCATGCAGATCAACACGGCGTCCCTGAATCTCGCGCTGGGACGGTTCGCCGAGGCCGAGCAGGCCGTGTCCGAGGCGATGGCGCTCGCGGACGACGGCAACCAGTTCCCCTCGCTGGCCCTGGCCTATCTCTCGCTCGTCCGTCAGAAACAGGCCAGATGGGCGGAGGCGGAGGCGGCGGGGCGCGAGTCGTTGAGCATGTCCCGGGCCACCGGATCGCTCTACGCCCAGGCGATCGCGCTGGAGGCCCTGGGCAGGACCCGCGCCGACGCCGGTCAGGACGAGCGGGCGGTGCGCACCTACGAGGAGGCCCTCGCCGTCGCCGAGCAGGTGGAGAACCGCCACGGCCAGGTCGACTGCCTGGTGGGCCTCACCTCGCTCGCCCTGCGCGCGGGACGGACGGAGACCGCCGTACGACACCTCGACGCGGCCCAGATCATCGCCGAGCGGACCGGCCATCGGGCGGGCTGGGTCGAGATCCTGCTGGAGCAGTCCAAGATCAAAAGCGCTCTGGGCGAGCACGACGACGCGGTCGTCCCTCTCCGCCACGCGGCCCAGCTCGCGACGGACGGCAGCCCGCTGATGATGCCGCGCGTCCACCTCGCGACGGCTCTCGCCCTGCTCCACACCGGCGAGCACACCGAGGCGCTGGCCTCGGCGCAGCGCGCCGTCGACCTGGCCCGCGAGACCGGTCAACGCCTGGTGCTGGCGCAGGCGTTGACCGCGCTGGCCGACATCCAGGGGGCGGCGGGCGACCCGACGCCGGTACCGGCCGCCCGCCGCGAGGCGGAGAGCCTCTACGAGGAGATCGGCACCCTCCGCCCCCACCGCACCGCCGCGACCCGCCCCGGCCCCCGGCGGGGCGGCGTCCCGGCGGGCTGACGTCCCCGGGGGCTACAGCCCGGCGGGCTGACGCCCGGGGTCAGAGCGGACGGGCTCCGGCCGCCCCGACGAGGTCCGGGCGCCCCAGCTCCGCGTCCCGGCGCAGGATGCGGTCGTGCAGGGCCCGGAGTTCGGTGCCGGGACCGTCGCCGAGCTGGTCGATCAGCCGGGCGCGGCACTGCCGGTACCGTTCGAGGGCCTCGCCCGGCCGCCCGCTGCGGTACAGCGCGAGCATCAGCAGCCCGGCGACCTTCTCGTCGTAGGGCAGCTGATCGAACAGGTCGTGCAGGACGGGAACGCACTCGTCGTGACGGCCGAGGCGCATCCCGACCTCGGCGCAGTGCACCCGGGCCTCCCGGTACTCCTGCCACAGAGTCATCCGCATGGCGTCCGCCCAGGCCGTCGGAACGTCCGACAGCAGCCCTCCGCGCCACAGGGACAGCCCGTCGCGGTACCGCCGCAGCGCCAGTTCGTCCTGGCCCTGGTTGGCGGCCCGGCGCGCCTCCTGGACCGAGTGCCGGAAGACCGAGAGGTCGACCTTGGTCCGATCGATCGCGAAGACGTATCCGCCCCGGCGCCTCGCCAACTGGAACGCCGGCCGTTCCCCGAACGCCGGGCCGGGCAGCGCCTTCCTGAGCCGGGTGGCGAGGGTGTAGAGCGCGTTGACCGGGTGCCGGGGGGCCCGGTGCTCCCACACGCGCGCGATCAGGGTGTCGTCGGCCACGAAGTCGTTCGGCGTCCAGGCCAGTGCGGCGAGCAGCAGCCTGGCGCCGTACGGGATGGGGACCTGTCCGGCAGCGGTCCGCACTTCGACGCACCCCAGCAGCTGAACGTTCACGGAGAGCCCTGTCGGTCGGGAGTGGTCCCCCTACTGTGCGGTCGGCGCGCTCGGGTCACGCATGGATCCCGCACGGCCACCAGGGCGGTGATCCCGTGTCACCCCCGCCGCGCCACCGTCACCGTCCCCGCGCCTCCCGCTCCCCGGGCCGCCGCCCGGCCCCGGGGCCCGTGCCGTTCCTCCACCGTGAACCCGGCCCCCTCCAGCAGCCGGTCCAGGGCCGCCGCCTCCCGGAACCGCAGCGTGCCCCGGCTCTCCTGGGCGCGCTCCCACCGGTCGCAGTCGAAGCGGTCGACGTACCTCACGCGCTCGCCGCGCACCGGCGCGACCGCCTCCCGCCAGGCCCGTACGACGCTCCCGTCCGGGCGGACGACCTCCCGGGCCCCCTCCTCGCCCCAGCCCTCCCAGGGCCGGCCGGCCGGGTCGAGGGTGTCGACCAGGAGCCGCCCGCCGGGCACCAGGGCCCGCCGCAGCGCGGCCAGGGCGTGCCGCGCCTCGGTGTCGCCGGGCAGCAGCTGAAGCACCTGTCCGCTCATGACGGCGAGGTCGAACTCCGCCTCCCAGCGCACACAGTCGAGGTCCCCGAGCACCCACTCGACGCCGGCCGTGCGCCGCCGGGCCTGGACCAGCATCGCGGCGGCCGGGTCGAGACCGGTCAGCCGCCCGCCGTGCCCGACCCGCCGGGCCCGGCTCAGCAGCCGCCCGGTCCCGCAGCCGATGTCGGCCACGGACTCGGCGGAGCCGACCCGCTCCAGACAGAACGCGTCCGTCGGTCCCCAGGGGTGCAGGGCGTCATACATCTCGGCGAGCGAGAGGTCACCGTAGAAACGATCAACCACCCGGGCAGTCTGCCTCCTGTACCGCCGATCAGTACAGAGCCGTGCCTCAACGGAACCCCAGGAACCATGAATTGCCCCGGAGCACCGGGAGTGCCGGGAGCACCGGGAGCACCGGGAGTACCGGGAGTACCGGGAGTACGGGAGTACCGGGAGCACCTGGAGTACTGGAAGTACCGGGAGCAGCGGGAGCAGCGGGAGCACGAGAAGCGTCGGCCTCCCGGAAGCACCAGAACCTTCGGGGCCCCGGGCTTCCGAGCCCCGGGCTTCCGGGCCCCGGGCTTCCGGGCCCCGGCCTTCCCGGTCTCCGGCCTTCCCGGTCTCCGGGCCTCCGGGCTTCGGGCTTCGGGCCCTCCCGTGCCCTCGGGCCCCGGACCCCGGCCTTTCGGCCTCTGGGCTTCCCGGTCTCCCGGTCTCCCGGTCTCCTGGCCTTCCGGCCTTCCGGCCTTCCGGCCTTCCGGTCTCCTGGCCTTCCGGTCTCCTGGCCTTCCGGTCTCCTGGCCTTCCGGCCTTCCGGCCTTCCGGTCTCCTGGCCTTCCGGCCTTCCGGCCTTCCGGCCTTCCGGCCTTCCGGTCTCCCGGCCTCCGGGCCTCGGCTTCTCGGCCTCCGGGGCTCCGGGCTTCGGGCCTCCCGGGCCCCCGGCCCCTCGGCCCCGGGCCCTCCCGTGCCTCGGGCCCCGGCCTCTGGGCTTCCCGGTCTTCCGGTCTCCGGTCTTCCGGCCCGGCTTCCCGGCCTTCCGGCCTCGGGGCTTCCGGCTTCCGGGCTTCCCGGCTTCCGGGCCTCCGGGCCTTCTGGCTTCCGGGCTTCCGGTCTCCGGGCCTTCCGGCCTCCGGCCCTCGGCTTCTCGGCCTCTGGGGCTCCAGGCTTCGGGCCTCCCGGGCCCTCCGCCCCTCGGCCCCGGGCCCTCCCGTGCCTCGGGCCCCGGCCTCTGGGCTTCCCGGTCTTCCGGTCTCCGGCTTCCTGGTCTCCGGCCTTCCGGCCCGGCTTCCCGGCCTTCCGGCCTCGGGGCTTCCGGCTTCCGGGCTTCCCGGCTTCCGGGCCTCCGGGCCTTCTGGCTTCCGGGCTTCCGGTCTCCGGGCCTTCCGGCCTCCGGCCCTCGGCTTCTCGGCCTCTGGGGCTCCAGGCTTCGGGCCTCCCGGGCCCTCCGCCCCTCGGCCCCGGGCCCTCCCGTGCCTCGGGCCCCGGCCTCTGGGCTTCCCGGTCTTCCGGTCTCCGGCTTCCTGGTCTCCGGCCTTCCGGCCCGGCTTCCCGGCCTTCCGGCCTCGGGGCTTCCGGCTTCCGGGCTTCCCAGCTTCCCGGCCTCCGGGCCTCCGGGCCTCCGGGCCTCCGGTCTCCGGGCTTCCGGGCTTCCCGGGCTTCGGGTTTCCCCGCTTCCGCCCTTCCGGCTTCCGTCCTTCCGGCCCCCGGGGCTTCCCGGCTTCCGGCCCTCCCGGGCCCCTCGGCTTCCGGCCCTCCCGGGCCCCCGGGGCTTACCGGCTTCCGGCCCTCCCGTGCCCCTCGACCCCCGCCCCTCCCGTGCCCTCGGGCCCCTCGGGCCCCCAGACCCCCAGCCCCCCGACCCGACCCTCCCCCTCCCCCCTCCCCGCTCTCCCCTCCCCCCGCCCCCCAACTGCGCAACCCGCCATCCCTTCCACGCGAGTCGGGGGTCAACCCCCGACTCGCCCCGTACCACACGGATGGCCTCCGGAAATGTGCAGTATGACGTATTTGCCGGAATATGGTCCGGTAACGGCCCAGCGTCCCGGCGCTGGGGCACGGCGCACTGACGAGGAGGCATCATGCGTGGAGCCACATGGGTCGCGGGTGCCGCGGTGGTCGCTCTCACGGCGACGGCCTGCGGGGGCGGCGGCAGCGGCGGGGACACCGGCGCGGTGCTCAGTGCCTCCTGGGGGGATCCGCAGAACCCGCTGGAGCCCGCCAACACCAACGAGGTCCAGGGCGGCAAGGTCCTCGACATGATCTTCCGGGGGCTCAAGCGCTACGACCCGAAGACCGGCGAGGCCAAGGACATGCTCGCCGAGAAGATCGAGACCACCGACTCGCAGACGTACACCATCACCGTCAAGGACGGCTGGACCTTCAGCAACGGCGAGAAGGTCACCGCCCGGTCCTTCGTGGACGCCTGGAACTACGGCGCCAGCCTGAAGAACAACCAGCGCAACGCCTACTTCTTCGGCTACATCGAGGGCTACGACAAGACCCACCCCGCCAGCGGGCAGCAGAGCGCCGACACCCTCTCGGGCCTGAAGGTCACCGGCGAACGCACCTTCACCGTCAAGCTCGGCCAGAAGTTCTCCAGCTTCCCCGACACCCTCGGCTACGCCGCCTTCGCCCCGCTGCCCCGGTCCTTCTTCGACGACCACGCCGCCTGGGTCGACAAGCCCGTCGGCAACGGGCCGTACGCCATCGACTCGTACCGCAAGGGCTCCCAGATGTCGCTGCGCACCTGGGACGGCTATCCGGGTGACGACAAGGCCGTCAACGGCGGCGTCGACCTCAGGGTCTACACCGACAACAACACCGCCTACACCGACCTGATGGCCGGCAACCTCGACCTGGTGGACGACGTTCCGGCCGCCCAGCTCAAGAACGTCAAGAGCGACCTCGGCGACCGCTACCTCAACACCCCGGCCGGCATCATCCAGACCCTCGCCTTCCCGTACTACGACAGCGCCTGGAACAAGCCGAACTCCGACAAGCTCCGCCAGGGCCTGTCCCGCGCGATCGACCGGGACCAGATCACCAAGACCATCTTCCACCGGACCCGCACCCCCGCCACCGACTGGACCTCACCCGTCCTCGGCGCCGACGGCGGCTACAAGGAAGGGCTCTGCGGCGACGCCTGCACCTACGACGCCGCCGCGGCGAAGAAGCTGATCGAGCAGGGCGGCGGCCTCCCCGGCGGCCAGGTGAAGATCACGTACAACGCGGACACCGGCTCCCACAAACAGTGGGTCGACGCCGTCTGCAACTCCATCAACAACGCGCTCGGCAACGACCGCGCCTGTGTCGCCAACCCGGTCGGCACCTTCGCCGACTTCCGCAACCAGATCACCGGACGCAAGATGCCCGGCCCCTTCCGGGCGGGCTGGCAGATGGACTACCCGCTCATCCAGAACTTCCTCCAGCCGCTCTACTACACCGACGCCTCCTCCAACGACGGCAAGTGGTCCAACAAGCAGTTCGACAGCCTCGTCGACCAGGCCAACGCCGAGACCGACACCGCCAAGGCCGTCGGCCTCTTCCAGCAGGCCGAGGGCGTCGTCCGGGACAACATGGCGGCCATCCCGCTCTGGTACCAGAACGGCAGCGCCGGATACTCCGAGCGGCTCTCCGACGTCGAACTCAATCCGTTCAGCGTCCCCGTGTACAACGAGATCAAGGTGAGCTGAGCCGGCATGGGACGGTACGTCGTCCGTCGCCTGCTCCAGATGATCCCGGTCTTCATCGGGGCGACGCTGCTCATCTTCCTCATGGTCAACGTGATGGGCGACCCCATCGCCGGACTCTGCGGCGAACGGGAGTGCGACCCCGCCACCGCCGCCCAGCTCCGCAAGGAGTTCGGCCTCGACAAGCCCGTGTGGCAGCAATACCTGACCTACATGGGCAACATCTTCACCGGCGACTTCGGCACCGCCTTCAACGGGCAGCCGGTCACCGAGCTGATGGCCGACGCCTTTCCCGTCACCATCCGCCTCACCGTCGTCGCGATCCTCTTCGAGATCGTCATCGGCATCACCCTCGGCGTCCTCACCGGCCTGCGCCGCGGCAGCCCCACCGACACCTCGGTGCTGCTGCTCACCCTCGTGGTGATCTCCGTGCCCACCTTCGTCACCGGCCTGCTGCTCCAACTGCTGCTCGGCGTCGAATGGGCCTGGATCAAACCGTCCGTCTCCGCCGAAGCCACCTTCGGCGAGCTGATCGTGCCCGGCCTGGTCCTCGCCTCCGTCTCCCTCGCCTACGTCACCCGCCTCACCCGCACCTCCATCGCCGAGAACCGCCGCTCCGACTATGTCCGCACCGCGACCGCCAAGGGCCTGCCCCGCCACCGGGTGGTCACCCGGCATCTGCTGCGCAACTCCCTGATCCCCGTCGTCACCTTCATCGGCACCGACATCGGCGCCCTGATGGGCGGCGCCATCGTCACCGAGCGCATCTTCAACATCCACGGCGTCGGCTACCAGCTCTACCAGGGCATCCTCCGCCAGAACACCCAGACCGTCGTCGGCTTCGTGACCGTCCTCGTCCTGGTCTTCCTCGTCGCCAACCTGCTGGTCGACCTCCTGTACGCCGTACTCGACCCGAGGATCCGCTATGCCTGAGCCCCAGCCGCCGCAGCCCCACCCGCCCGGCGGTGCCCGCACCCCCGGGGACGGGGCCATCGCGGCGACCGGGATGGGCGGCGCCATGGACCTCGCCACCAGCGAGGGCGAGACCCTGGAGGCACCCCCCGGCGGCCCCGGCCCCCAGGAGAGGGCCCGCAGCCTGTGGTCCGACGCCTGGCACGACCTGCGCCGCAACCCCGTCTTCCTCCTCTCCGCGCTGGTCATCCTCTTCCTGATCGTCATCTCCCTGTGGCCCGGCCTCATCGCCTCCGGCAACCCCCTCCAGTGCAACCTCGCCAAGGCCCAGGAAGGCTCCCAGCCCGGCCACCCCTTCGGCTTCGACGGCCAGGGCTGCGACGTCTACACCCGCACCGTCTACGGCGCCCGTACGTCCGTCTCCGTCGGCGTCCTCGCCACCCTCGGCGTCTCCCTGCTCGGCTCCGTCCTCGGCGGACTGGCCGGCTTCTTCGGCGGGACGGGGGACGCGGTCCTCTCCCGCCTCACCGACATCTTCTTCGCCATCCCCGTCGTCCTCGGCGGACTGGTCCTGCTCTCCGTCGTCACCAGCAACACCATCTGGCCCGTCATCGGCTTCATGGTGCTGCTCGGCTGGCCGCAGATCTCCCGGATCGCCCGCGGCTCGGTCATCACCGCCAAACAGAACGACTACGTCCAGGCCGCCCGCGCCCTCGGCGCCTCCCACTCCCGGCTCCTGCTGCGCCACATCACCCCCAACGCCGTCGCCCCCGTGATCGTCGTCGCGACCATCGCGCTCGGCACCTACATCGCCCTGGAGGCGACCCTGTCCTACCTCGGCGTCGGCCTCAAACCCCCGACCGTCTCCTGGGGCATCGACATCTCCGCCGCCTCGCCCTACATCCGCAACGCCCCGCACGCCCTGCTGTGGCCCTCGGGCGCGCTCGCCGTCACCGTCCTCGCGTTCATCATGCTCGGCGACGCGGTGCGCGACGCCCTCGACCCGAAGCTGAGGTGAGCCGCCCGTGCTGCTCGAAGTGCGCGACCTGCACGTGGAGTTCAAGACCCGCGACGGCGTCGCCCGGGCCGTCAACGGCGTCACCTACGGCGTCGACGCCGGCGAGACCCTCGCCGTCCTCGGCGAGTCCGGCTCCGGCAAGTCCGTCACCGCCCAGGCGGTCATGGGCATCCTCGACATGCCGCCCGGCCGGATCACCGGCGGCGAGATCCTCTTCCAGGGCCGCGACCTGCTGAAGCTGAAGGAGGACCAGCGGCGCAAGGTGCGCGGCGCCGAGATGGCGATGATCTTCCAGGACGCGCTGTCCTCCCTCAACCCGGTCCTGTCCGTGGGCGACCAGCTCGGCGAGATGTTCGTCGTCCACCGGGGCATGTCGAAGAAGGACGCCCGTGCCAAGGCCGTAGAACTGATGGACCGGGTCCGTATCCCCGCCGCCAAGGAGCGGGTCAGGCAGTACCCGCACCAGTTCTCCGGCGGCATGCGCCAGCGCATCATGATCGCGATGGCACTCGCCCTGGAACCCGCCCTGATCATCGCCGACGAGCCCACCACCGCCCTCGACGTCACCGTCCAGGCCCAGGTGATGGAACTGCTCGCCGAACTCCGGCGCGAACTGGACATGGGCCTCATCCTGATCACCCACGACCTCGGCGTGGTCGCCGACGTCGCCGACCGGATCGCGGTGATGTACGCGGGCCGGATCGTGGAACAGGCCCCCGTCCACGACATCTACCGCGCCCCCGCCCACCCCTACACCCGCGGCCTGCTCGACTCCATCCCGCGCCTGGACCAGAAGGGCCGGGAGCTGTACGCCATCAAGGGCCTGCCGCCCAACCTGCTGAACATCCCGCCCGGCTGCGCCTTCCACCCGCGCTGCCCCCTCGCCCAGGACGTGTGCCGCACCGACGAACCGCCGCTGTACCGGGTCTCCGGACACCGGGTGAGCGCCTGCCACTTCTGGAGGGAGTGCCTCGATGGCCGACCGCAGCAGCGCTGAGCCGATCCTGGAGGTCACCGGGCTCGTCAAGCACTACCCGCTCGCCACCGGCATCCTCTTCAAGAAGCAGGTCGGCACGGTCAGAGCCGTGGACGGCGTCGACTTCGCCCTCGCCCGCGGCGAGACCCTCGGCATCGTCGGCGAGTCCGGCTGCGGCAAGTCCACCGTCGCCCGGATGCTGGTCAACCTGGAACGCCCCACCGCCGGCACGATCCGCTACAAGGGCGAGGACATCACCCGGCTGTCCGGCCGCGCGCTGAAAGCGGTCCGCCGCAACATCCAGATGGTCTTCCAGGACCCCTACACCTCGCTCAACCCCCGGATGACCGTCGGCGACATCATCGGCGAGCCCTACGACATCCACCCCGAGGTGGCCCCCAAGGGCGACCGCCGCCGCAGGGTCCAGGACCTGCTGGACGTGGTCGGCCTCAACCCCGAGTACATCAACCGCTACCCCCACCAGTTCTCCGGCGGCCAGCGCCAGCGCATCGGCATCGCCCGCGGCCTCGCCCTGCGCCCCGAGGTGATCGTCGCCGACGAACCCGTCTCCGCCCTGGACGTCTCCGTCCAGGCCCAGGTCATCAATCTGATGGAGCGCCTCCAGGACGAGTTCGCACTCTCCTACCTCTTCATCGCCCACGACCTGTCCATCGTCCGGCACATCTCCGACCGGGTCGGCGTCATGTACCTCGGCCGCATCGTGGAGATCGGCAGGGACGCCGAGATCTACGACCATCCCACCCACCCCTACACCCAGGCGCTGCTCTCCGCCGTCCCCGTGCCCGACCCCGGCGCCCGCGCCCACCGCGAGCGGATCATCCTCGCCGGCGACGTGCCCTCGCCGACCAACATCCCCTCCGGCTGCCGCTTCCGCACCCGCTGCTGGAAAGCCCAGGCCCGCTGCGCCGAGGAGATCCCGGCGCTGGCGGTACCGCCCCATCTGGGCCACCTCCCCGGCCCGGCCGCCCACCCCTCCGCCTGTCTGTTCGCCGAGGAGAAACAGGTCGTACCGCCGGAGACCCCCACGCGGTAACGCCCCGGCAACGCCGCGGACCCCCTTGCGATATACGGGCACTGCACACTGAGGGACGTAACGGCCGTGCGGGTGCCGTGGGCGGGCCGGGGTGGGCCATGTCACCCCGGCCCGCCGTATGCGCCGACGGTCCTCCGCCGCGGCCGGCCTACCGCATCCCCAGCGCCCGCTTCAGGAAGTCCACCTGGAGCAGCAGCAGATTCTCCGCGATCTGTTCCTGCGGGGTCATGTGCGTCACCCCGGACAGCGGCAGCACCTCGTGCGGGCGGCCCGCCGACAGCAGCGCCGAGGACAGCCGCAGCGCGTGCGCGACGACCACGTTGTCGTCGGCCAGCCCATGCACGATCATCAGCGGCCGGTGCGGCTCGGCGGGGGAGGACAGCCCCGCGTCGGTGATCAGCGAACTGTGCGCGTACGCCTGCGGGGAGGTGTCCGGGGAGCCCAGATACCGCTCGGTGTAGTGGGTGTCGTAGAGCCGCCAGTCCGTGACCGGGGCGCCCGCGATGCCCGCGTGGAACACATCGGGGCGGCGCAGCACCGCGAGCCCCGCCAGCCAGCCGCCGTAGGACCAGCCGCGGATGGCCACCCGGTCCAGATCCAGCGGGTGGTTCTTCGCCAGATCCTGGAGCGCCTCGATCTGGTCGTCCAGGGAGACCGTGAAGTCCTCGTGCACCGCCTTCTCCCAGGCGGGCGAGCGCCCCGGGGTGCCGCGCCCGTCGGCGACGACCACCGCGAACCCCTGGTCGGCGAACCACTGGGAGGTCAGATACGCGTTGTGCGAGGCCAGCACCCGGGGACCGTGAGGGCCTCCGTACGGATCCAGCAAGACCGGCAGGGGAGTGTCATCGGGGTAGTCCTGTGGCATAAGCACGGCGCACGGGATCCGCCGTGCGCCCCCCTCGGTGAGCGTCACCCGCGGGGAGAAACCGGGGTCTTCGGCGTACGACCGGATCAACACGGCAGACGCGTCAGGGGCACCCGGTGTACCCGCTGCACCAGGCGCACGGCCCGTATCGCCTGTTTCACCTGTTTCACCTGCTACACCTGTACCACTCGTGGCTTTCGCACCACCCGCACCGGGCTTCCCGGAGCCCAGCACCCGCACCACCGACCCCGCCCGCTCCAGGGACGCCGACACCAGGACCGTCACCCCGCCCCGGCGCACCGCCGTGTGCACCCCGGGCCCCTCGGAGACCCGTGCCACACCCAGTTCGTTCACCCGGTAGACATGCACCTCGCCCACCTCCGGCGCACCGGCCTCCTCGCCCGCCGCCGCGGTGACCAGCACGTCTCCCGGCCCGACATCGAGGACCGCCCGCACCTGCAACTGCGGTCCGGTCAACGGCCGTTCCCCCACCGCGAGCACCCGCGCACCGCCCTCGTCGGCGATCCGCACGAGCTGCCCCGAGGGCGACCAGCACGGCACCCCGGCGAAAAGATCAAGCCAAATCGGATCCTCGTCGGCGTGCACCATCCGCGTCGAACCGGTGTCCGGGTCCACCGCCAGGTAGAGCTGGCTGCGCTGGTCGCGCGCCTGCACCAGCAGCAGTGGCGCCCCCGCGTCCGACCAGTGCACACGTGCCAGATAGGGGTACCGCTCCCGGTCCCAGAGCACCTCCGTGCGGGCCCCGTCGAGATCCGTCACGAACAGCCGGACCTCCGCGTTGGGCGTCCCGGCCGCCGGGTACGCCACGTGGTGCGGGTCACGTTCGGGCCGGGAGGGATCGGCGATCCACCAGCGCCGCACCGGCGTGTCGTCCACCCGCGCCACCAGCAGCCGGTCCGACTCCGGCGCCCACCAGAACCCGCGCGTACGGTCCATCTCCTCGGCCGCGATGAACTCCGCGAGCCCGTACGTGACCTGCGCGGACTCCGGCTCCGCGAGCGCCCGGTCGCCCTCGCCCCCGGCACCCGTCACCCGCAGCCCGCCCGCGGCGACATACGCGACATACCGGCCGTCGGGGGAGGGGCGCGGGTCGATCACCGGCCCGGGAACGGGCAGTTCGCCGGTGGTGCCGGCCCGCAGCGCGGCCGTGAACAGCCGCCCCGACAGCGCGAACGCGGCCAACTCCACGGCCGCGTCCGTGGCGTAGCCGACGATCCCGGCCCCGCCCTCCCGGGTGCGCTCCCTGCGGGCCAGCTCGGCGGGGGAGAGCCGCTCACCGGCCCCGCCCAGCAGCACCGCGGGATCGGCCGCGGGCCGCTCCTCGCCGCCCGGCAGATCGAGCACCCACAGGGCACCCGCGCGGTCCGCCCCGGAACGCGAGCGCAGGAACACCACCCGCGAGCCGTCCGGGGCGACGGTGAACGAACGTGGCGCGCCGAGAGTGAAGCGCTGGGTGCGGGCGTACCGGCGGGGGAAGGAGTCAGGCTCGGTCGTCATACCCCGACGATATTGGCCATGCGCCCCCTTGTGCGGCTGTGCGCCGACAGATGCGCGCGTACGGATAGTTATGATCACTAGCGCAGTGTGGGTATGAACCTGCTGGCTGCTGCATGGAATTACACGACTGATGGATTGACAGGTCCGTACGGATGGGCAAGTCCGCCCGCTCTGCTTGGAGGTGAGCCGCTGTGGCACTCTCGATTTCGGCGGTGGTGCTGCTGGCGATCATCGTCTTCCTGCTGATCAGAAAGTCCGGCCTCAAAGCAGGGCATGCGGTGGTCTGTATGCTTCTCGGCTTCTATCTGGCCTCGTCCACGATGGCCCCGACGATCAGCGAGCTGACGTCGAACATCGCGGGGATGATCGGAAGCATCAACTTCTGAGCCCCGTAGGCTGGGGCTCATGACGGAACTGCCCGATCGTCGGCTGCTGCTGGTGCACGCGCACCCGGACGACGAATCGATCAACAACGGCGCGACCATGGCCGCGTACGCCTCCCAGGGCGCGCGGGTGACCCTCGTCACCTGCACCCTCGGCGAACGCGGCGAGGTCATCCCGCCGGAGCTGGCCCACCTCACGGGCGCCGCCCTGGGCGCCCACCGGCTGGGCGAGCTGACCGCCGCCCTGGGCGCGCTCGGCGTCAGCGACTTCCGTCAGCTCGGCGGCCCCGGCCGCTACACCGACTCCGGGATGATGGGCCTGCCCGACAACGACGACCCCGACTGCTTCTGGCAGGCGGACGTCGACGAGGCCGCGGGCGTGCTCCTCGACGTCATCCGCGAGGTCCGCCCCCAGGTCCTCGTCACCTACGACCCCGACGGCGGCTACGGCCACCCCGACCACATCCAGGCCCACCGCGTCGCCCTGCGCGCCGCCGACCTCGCCGAGGCCGAGGGCGTCGGCGTCGAGCGGATCTTCTGGAACCGCGTCCCGCGCACCGCCGCCGCCACCGCCTTCGCCCGCCTCGAAGCCGACCTGCCGACCCTGCCGTACGAGCGGGCCGCCTCCGTCGCCGACGTCCCCGGAGTGGTGGACGACGAGCGGATCACCACCACGATCGACGGCACCGCGCACGCCCGGGCCAAGGCCGCCGCGATGCGCGCCCACGCCACCCAGATCACCGTGGCCGAACCGTACTTCGCGCTCTCCAACCACCTCCCCCAGCCGCTGTTCACCACCGAGTACTACGAGTTGGTACGAGGGGAGCGCGCGCCCGGCGTGGAGCGCGATCTGTTCGCCGGGATCGGAGCCGCGTCATGAACGAGCGGGGTCCCATGATCGCCCAGCCGCTGAGCCGGCCCCCGTTCGGCCGGATCGCCGTCCACCTCGGCCTGTTCGTGCTCGGCCTGGTGGTCGGGATCGCGGGCGCCCTCGTCGAGGCGGGCCTGTTCCCGGGCGGGCTGCTGCTCGCCCTCGCCGGTGCCGCGGGCGCCTTCCTCGGCGGGGCGCGGCTCACCGGGGGGCGGGGCGGGGCGGTGGCACCGGCGGCCGGCTGGATGCTCTCCGTCGTGCTGCTCACCACCAGCCGCCCGGAAGGGGACTTCGTCTTCGCGGCCGGCGCCGGTTCGTATCTCTTCCTGCTCGGCGGCATGGCCGTGGCTGTGATCTGCGCCACGCTCGGCCTGGGGCGGCAACCGGGCGGCCCGTCCGTCCGACTTGGCAAGTGACGTACCACTTCTCGGCCCCCCGCACGTGCGAGTCCGGTGTGGGTTTCCCCAGCGGTCAGGGGATGCGCGCGTGACGTGGCCAGTATGGTGGTGCGCGCCGCCGATCCTCCCCACCGCCCGACTCGGTACGGGCCCGGGGGGACCCCCAAGCAGAGTGAGGTCGCAACGGGCGGCGGAGCCAACCGGGAGAACCTGCCTTGAGTCGTGAAACTGACAGTCCGTCCTCCGGGCCCAACGGGCGCGGCGGAGCCGCATACCCCTCGGGCACGCCGCCGTACGGTACGCCGGCCGCCACCGACGGCGGTGCGGACGCGGGCCGTTCGGCCGCGCAGCCGGAGGAACGCAAGACCGAGACCACTCTGACCACCCGGATCCGGATCAACATCCCCGGGTCCCGGCCGATCCCGCCGGTCGTGGTCCGCAAGCCCGTGGCGGACGCCGACACCGCCGACGAGCCGACCGCCGAGAGCGCACCGGCCCCCGCGCCGGCCCCCGCCCCCGGCGGAGCGGACACCCCGCCGCCCGCACCGGCCGCGCAGGGCGAGGACAAGACCAGCGACTGGTTCGCGCCCCGCAGGGCCGGCCAGCAGAAGCCCGGCCAGGGCGGCGGCGCCAACGGGGCCACACAGGGCGGCGGTTCCGCCCCACGGGCCGCCTCCGCGGGCCCGGCCCCCACCGGCCCCCGCCCCACCACCGGCGGCCCGCGTCCCCCCGCGGGCGGCACCGGCCTCTCCGGCGCGACCGGCGGCCCGGTGGCCCCCGGCCACGGCGGCGGCACCGGCTCGTTCGACGTCACCGAGGCGCTGACGGCGGGCCACCGCGCCGCCGCCGACCGTCCCGGCGACGGGACGACCGGCACCACCGGGAACGGCACCGGCGCCGGGACCCCCGGGCACCACGGCGGCGGTCCCGCCCCGTACTACCCGGACCACAGCCAGGGCGGGAACGCCTTCCCCGACCACAGCCAGGGCGGCAACTCCTTCTCCGCCAACGGCTTCGCGGAGGGCGCCTTCCCGGACTCCGGGCCGCCCAACGGCCAGACCCCGCAGAACGGCCCCGGCCCCTACCCCGGCCAGGGAACGCCCCCCGGTGTCCCGGGAGTCCCCGGTGGCCCCATCGGCGGCCCTCAGGGCTACGGCGGCACCCTCCAAGGCCCGGCAGGCCCCACGGGCCCCAGCGGCCCCACCGGTCCCACCGGCCCCACCGGCGGCCCCGTGACGGGCGACGGCCCGGTCGTGCCGCCCCTCGGCGCGGGCGGCATCTCCAGCGGCCCCGGCGTCCCGGGCGTCCCCGGCGCGAACGGCCTCCCCGGCGGTCCCGGTGTCCCGGGCGGCTCCGGCACCAGCGGTGTCTCCACGACCCCCGGCTCCGGAACCCACCCCCAGGCGGGCCTCGTCCCCGGCGGCGGCCTGAGCGACGACACCGCGATCCTCACCCCGCAGAAGCACGTCCCCGGCCACCCCGGCGGCCACCACCCCCCCGAGAACGTCTCCGGCGACACCGTCTCCAGCGGTATCCCGGTCGTACCGCCCGCCGACCGCGGCGGCGCCCCCGGGCCGTCCTTCGCGCCGGGCGCCGGCCGGACCGACGGCCCGCAGAGCCCGCCCCAGCGGACCGAGCCCGCGCAGCAGAGCGCGCCCGCCGCCGCGCCCCGCAAGAAGAAGGGCCGCAGCAAGCTGGTCCTGCTCGCCGGTGGGATCGTCGTCATCGCCGGTGTGGCCTACGGCGCCGGACTGCTGATGAACCACTCCGACGTGCCCAAGGGCACCACCGTGCTCGGAGTGGACATCGGCGGCGGCACCCGCGACGACGCCGTGAAGAAGCTGGACGCGGCCCTCGGCAAACGGGTCGGCGCCCCGCTGAAGCTCTCCGTCGGCGGCGAGACGGTCTCGCTCAAGCCGGACCAGGCGGGCCTCCAGTTCGACGCGGACGCCACCGTCTCCTCCGCCGCGCAGAGCGACTACAACCCGGTCTCCGTGATCGGCTCCCTGTTCGGTGAGAAGCGCGTCGTCGAGCCGGTCATGCCGGTGGACGAGGAGAAGCTGCACTCCGCGCTGGAGAGCGCCGCGGGCGACACGGGCGCGGCCGGGGACGGCACGATCACATTCGAGTCCGGCAAGGCGGTCGCGACCTACGGCAAGAAGGGCAAGGGCATCGACACCGCAGGCGCCACCGACGTCATCGAGGAGGCGTACCGCACCCAGGTCGAGACGGGCACCAGCGGGGCGGTCCGGCTCCCGACGACCAGCAAGGAACCGACGGTCCCGGACGCCGAGGTCGACCGCATGATGAAGGAGTTCGCGGAGCCCGCGATGTCCGCGAGCGTCTTCGTCCAGACCGACCCCTCCAACCGCATCGAGTTCAGTCCGGAGAACAGCCTCTGGAAGTTCCTCAAGATCAAGACGGTCGACGGCAAACTGGTCGACTCCTACGACGAGGCCGCGCTCCAGGAGCTGTACGGCGGCAACTTCGACGGCGTCCTGATCACCCGGGGCACCGGCGAGAAGACCCCGGTCACGGTCCAGGACGTCATCAGCGCCCTGCGCCCGGCCCTGAAGAGCACGACCGACCGCGTCGCGATCATCGAGACGAACCCGAGCTAGCGGGTCCAGGGACGGCAAGGGGGACGGACGACGGACGGGGCACTCGTCCGTCCTCCGTCCTCTCCAGGGCCCGTCCCCCATGGTCCGTCCGTCTGGTCCGGTCCGGACAGGCCCTAGTTGAGAAGCGCCCGCGCGGCGCGCGCCTCGCTGCGGACCGCTTCCGCGCCGGGTCCGTCCACCGCCTCCAGCACCTCCGCGTACGCCTCCATCTCCGAGGCGCCCGCCACGAACTCGCCCCGCTGCACCAGCAACTGCGCCCGCTCGTACCGCAACCGGGCCGGACGCGAAGGCAGCAGCAACGACAACTCCACGGCCCACAGGGCGACATCCGACCGCTCGGGCCGGGCCCGCGCCCACACCCGCACGTTGTTGAGGATCCTCCGCACCACGTCCAGCGGCTCCGCCGGCGCCAGCAGCGACGGATCGAGGCCGCCGCGCAACGCGTCCACCGCGCCCGTCGCCCCCGCGACCAGCGTCTGCGCGTCCGCGCCCGTCAACACCCGTCCCCCGTCGAACGGATCCGCGAGCACCTGCCGCTCGGCCGGTCCGAGGCCGACCACGAAATGCCCCGGAAGCGCGACCCCGTACACCGGGGCCCCGGCCCGCCGGGCGACCTCCATCCACACCACGGACAGCAGGATGGGCAGCCCTCGCCGCCGCTCCAGCACCCGGTGCAGCAGCGAGGACTCCAGCCGCCGGTAGTCCGCGGCCGAGCCGCCGAACCCGTACCGCTCGCCCAGCAGTTCCCGCAGTGCCCGCGCCCACTGCGGCGGGCCGCCCGGCCGGAACGGCAACCGCCCCGCCAGCGCGTCCAGTTCCATCTGCGCGGCGTCCATCCCGGGGTCGTCCAGCGCCGCGTCGCCCTGCGCGCCGATCAGCAGACACAGCGCGGCGAGATCGGGCGGGTCGGAGCGCGCCTCCTCGGCGAACCGGCGGCGCAGCTCCGCGGAGCGTTCGGGCGGTGGGGGGAAGGGGGACCGCATGACTGCCTCGTGGCCTCTCGCGCTGCTTCAGTACCGGCCCGGGGCGGGGGAGTCCGGCGCCCGGAAGTGGTGGTAGGCGTGGTGCGCGCCGAAGCCCGTCCCGGCGTACAGGGCCCGTGCCGCCGTATTGTCCGACTCGACCTGGAGCCAGGCCGCCGACGCGCCCTCGTCCAGCGCCCGGCGTGCCAGCGCGGCCATCACCTCGCCCGCCAGCCCGCGCCGCCGCAGCGCCGGGTCCACCTCGACCGCCGCGAACCCGGCCCACCGCCCGTCGACCACACACCGCCCGATCGCGGCGGGCACCGCTGCCGACCCCGCCGCCCCGGCCGGCCCGGCGATGCTCGCGAACCACACCGACGCCCCGCTCCCCAGCACCCGGAGCGCGACCTCGCTCACGCCCTTGCGCTGGTACCGCGCCAGCCAGCCCTCGTCGGCCGTCCGCGCCAGCGTGACCCCGCCGCCCTCGGCCCGGTCGGCGAGCGCCGCCGGCGCCCCGACCCACAGTTCGGCGGTGACCTCCCGCACCCACCCGCGCTCCGTCAGCTCCGCGCACAGCCGCTCCTGGGTGCCCTCGCCACCGGTCGCGGCCTGGAGGTACGCGGGCAGCCCCCGCTCCCCGTACCAGCGGCGCACGGCATCGAGCGCGGAGTCCAGCGGCATCCCGGGATCGCCCAGCGGCAGCACGGAGTTGGCCCGGCGGGTGAACCCGGCGGCGGCCCTCAGCTCCCAGTCCCCGAGCCGCTCGCTCTCCAGCGGGCGCCAGGCACGCGAGGCGACCCGGGCCAGTTCGTCGTACGACGCCGAAGGCCCCCGGCGGCGGGCCGGGGCCGCGGGCACCACCTTGCCCGCGACCAGGGAGGATTCCGGGATCCGCACCGGCTCCCCGTCCCGGCGTGTGATCACCAGCACACCGTCGTCCCAGGATGTGAGAACACCCACCGTGTCGGTGAATTCACCCAGGGTGTCGCGGATGTCGAGCCGCTGTCGTACCGAGACTCGTTTGCCCACGTCATCAGCGGTGATGCGGACCACGAGGCGTCCTGTCGCCGAGATTTCCACAGGTCGGTCCACCCCTCCTGTTCGGATCATGCCCAAGAACGGAGATACTAGGGGTGGGCATCTACGACGCCGCGCTCCCGCGCACCAGGCGGCGGAGCCCGAGGTGGCCCGTCGGCGCCCGTATCGAGGAGGAACGACAGCGTGACCTACGTCATCGCGCAGCCTTGTGTAGACGTCAAGGACAAGGCGTGCATCGAGGAGTGCCCGGTCGACTGCATCTACGAGGGCTCCCGGTCCTTGTACATCCACCCGGACGAATGCGTCGACTGCGGCGCCTGTGAACCGGTCTGCCCGGTCGAGGCCATCTTCTACGAGGACGACACTCCGGAGGAGTGGAAGGACTACTACAAGGCGAACGTCGAGTTCTTCGACGAGCTGGGCTCCCCCGGCGGCGCCAGCAAGCTCGGGCTGATCGAGCGGGACCACCCCTTCATCGCCGCGCTGCCGCCGCAGAACGGCTGAGCGCGGACCGACGCTCCGCGCCGCCCCGGTCCCGTACGGCCTGATCGTGCAGATCGCCGGTGGGGCCGGGGCGTTCGCCGTACCAGCGCGCCTCAGAAAGTGAGCCAGAGAGCCGTGTCCGTGCCCGTGTCCGTCTCCGCAGTCACCGACCGTCTGCCCGTCTTCCCCTGGGACAAGCTGACCCCGTTCAAGGAAACGGCGGTGGCGCATCCCGACGGCATCGTGGACCTCTCCGTCGGCACCCCGGTCGACCCGGTGCCCGAGGTCATTCAGAAGGCGCTGGTCGCGGCGGCCGACTCGCCCGGCTATCCCACGGTCTGGGGCACCCTCGAACTGCGTGACGCGATCACCGGCTGGGTCACCCGCCGCCTCGGCGCGCGGGACATCACCCACCGCCATGTGCTGCCCGTCGTGGGTTCCAAGGAACTGGTCGCCTGGCTCCCCACCCAGCTCGGCCTGGGCCCCGGCGACCGGGTCGCGTATCCGCGCCTGGCGTACCCCACGTACGCGGTCGGCGCCCGACTGGCGCGCGCCGCGTACGAGTTCTACGACGACCCGACCGAGCTGGACCCCGAGGGTCTGAAGCTCCTCTGGCTGAACTCGCCGTCCAACCCCACGGGCAAGGTCCTCCCCCAGGACGACCTCAAGCGCATCGTCGCCTGGGCCCGCTCGCACGGCGTCCTCGTCTTCTCCGACGAGTGCTACCTGGAGCTGGGCTGGGAGGCGGACCCCGTCTCGGTCCTCCACCCGGACGTCAACGGCGGCTCCTACGACGGCATCGTGGCCGTCCACTCCCTCTCCAAGCGGTCCAACCTGGCCGGTTACCGGGCCGCGTTCCTCGCCGGTGACCCGGCCGTTCTCGGCCCGCTGCTGGAGATCCGCAAGCACGGCGGGATGATGACCCCGGCCACCACCCAGGCGGCGGCCGCCGCCGCCCTGGACGACGACGCCCACGTCCGCGTCCAGCGTGAGCGCTACGCCGCCCGGCGGGAGTCGCTGCGCGCCGCCCTGCTCGCCCACGGCTTCCGCATCGAGCACAGCGAGGCCAGCCTCTACCTCTGGGCCACCCGCGACGAACCCTGCTGGACCACCGTCGCCCACCTCGCCGACCTGGGCATCCTGGTCGCCCCGGGCGACTTCTACGGAGAGTCCGGCAAGAACTTCGTACGCGTCGCCCTGACAGCGACGGACGAACGAGTACAAGCCGCCGTAAAACGCCTGTCTTAGCCACCCATCCAACCCCCCCCGGGGCGGCAGCGGCTCCGCACGCCGCCCCCCGCTGTGGGCAATCGTTCCGCAGGGCGATGGGGGAGGGTGGGCACAGTCGACCATGCCGGGTACTGCCAGATGGAGTCCGGGGGCACCCCGGGGAAACGTCGACGGGGCCCAGGGGTGTGACCCCGGGCCCCGTCAGAACCGGCGGCTCCCCGAAGGGACCCGTCAGCCACCCAGCGGCAGCCCCTGCACCGGCAGCCCGCCCTTGGTCAGCGCGTCCGTCGGCAGCCCACCCTTCGTCGCGGTCGACGCCGTGTCCCCCACGATGTCCCCCGCGGACCCGGCGACACCCCCGGCAGCCTGCTGCGCGGCCGGCGCCGCCTTCTTCGCCGCCGCACCGGTGGTCTTGCCCGCGGCCGGCACCGCCTTCTTGACGGCGTTGCCGCCGGTCTCGCCCGCGACACCGGTGACGGTCTGCGCGGCACCGTCGACGGTGTTGCCGACGCTCGCACCGTCCAGCGCGGTCAGCCCGCCGAGGTTCGGGGCCGCCAGCTCGGGGGCCGCGCTGGCGGAGCCGGCCGCACCGACCCCGGCAGCCGCTCCCGCAGCGACGAGCAGCGCGGCACGGGCGATCCGGCGGGTCAGGGGGAGGGACATGATGCTCCTTTGACGGAAGAGAACGATGAAGTGTCCATCCGGGCCGGGGAGTTGAGTCGACCACCCACTCGGCGGTCGCCCTCCGGCCTCGGACGCAGTGACTACCGCTCGACCCCCCACCTAGGTTGCGGAGCACCAACGTAAAGAGTTGGTAATGCGTCGCATTATCGCTTGCGGATAAAAGCGGGCAAAGGGCCTCCGGTGGGAATGTCGGCCGAATCCTTACATCCCAGTGCCCCCAAGGGATTTACCGATTTCGGGGGCGACCGCGGGAAATCCTGCGCGCCCCGCCGCGGGACGCGAGGACGCCTCCCCCCGGAGAGGTACCTCCCGCACTGGCGTACGGCGACGATCCGCACCACGTCCGGCCCAGCCGACCGGACGGGCACGGGACGGCGGGGGGCGCCGCGGGACGGCGGGGGAGGGGTGGTGCGGGCGGACGCGAACGGCCCCGGCGATAGTGTCGGAGCATGGCCGACACCCCGCTTGACCTCACCCTGGACGCCGCGCGGCTGACCGCCCGGCTGGTCGACTTCCCGTCCGTCAGCGGCAGCGAGAAGCCGCTCGCCGACGCCGTGGAGCAGGCGCTGCGCACCCTGCCGCACCTGACGGTCCACCGTTACGGCAACAACGTCGTGGCCCGTACGGACCTCGGGCACGCGGAGCGGGTGGTGCTCGCCGGGCACATCGACACCGTGCCGATCGCCGACAACGTCCCCTCCCGGCTGGACGACGACGGTGTCCTGTGGGGCTGCGGCACCTGCGACATGAAGTCCGGGGTGGCCGTCCAGTTGCGGATCGCGGCCACCGTCCCCGCCCCCAACCGGGACCTGACCTTCATCTTCTACGACAACGAGGAGGTCGCGGCCGAGCGCAACGGGCTGCGCCACCTGGCCGCCGCCCACCCCGAGTGGCTCGCCGCCGACTTCGCGGTGCTCCTCGAACCCTCCGACGGCCAGGTGGAGGGCGGCTGCCAGGGCACGCTGCGGGTGCTGCTGAAGACCTCGGGGGAGCGCGCGCACTCGGCCCGCTCCTGGATGGGCTCCAACGCCATCCACGCCGCCTCCCCGATCCTGGCCCGCCTCGCCTCGTACGAGCCGCGCTACCCGGTGATCGACGGCCTGGAGTACCGCGAGGGCCTCAACGCGGTCGCCGTCTCGGGCGGGGTGGCGGGCAATGTCATCCCCGACGAGTGCGTGGTCACGGTCAACTTCCGCTACGCCCCCGACCGCACCGAGGCCGAGGCCGTGGCGCACGTCCGGGAGGTCTTCGCCGACTGCGGGGTGACGGACTTCGAGGTGGTCGACCACAGCGGTGCCGCGATGCCCGGTCTCTCCCACCCGGCCGCCGCGGCCTTCATCGAGGCGGTCGGGGGCACCCCGCAGCCCAAGTACGGCTGGACCGACGTCTCCCGCTTCAGCGCCCTGGGCGTCCCGGCCGTCAACTACGGTCCGGGCAACCCGCACCTGGCGCACAAGCGGGACGAGCGGGTGGAGACCTCGAAGATCCTCGCGGCGGAGGAACGCCTGGCGGTGTGGCTGACGTCGTAGCGGAGACGCTCCCCGCCGGTCCTGAAGGGGACCGGACACGCCGACGTCCCCCGCGCTTCACCCGCGTAGATCTACGCTGAGGTGGAAAGACGTTCCTCCCCGGACTCGCGGCCTCGGCCGGCCGGGGAGGAACCAGAGCGGAGGGAGCGCATATGGTCACCGGCAACTCTGAGGGTGGGCGGCGTCCGCCGCAGGAGCAGCGCCTCGGACCGGTCCTCCGGCGGCGGGGGCAGGTGACGGCGAGTACCACTGACCAGCGGCTGCTGGACGCGGGCGGCCCGTCGGACTGGGTGCACACCGACCCCTGGCGGGTGCTGCGCATCCAGTCGGAGTTCATCGAGGGCTTCGGCACGCTCGCCGAACTGCCGCCCGCGATCAGCGTCTTCGGCTCGGCCCGCACTCCCGTCGGCTCACCGGAGTACGAGGCGGGCGTCCAGCTCGGCCGGGCGCTGGTGGACGCCGGCTGGGCGGTCATCACCGGCGGCGGCCCCGGCGCGATGGAGGCCGCGAACAAGGGGGCCTGCGAGGCGGGCGGGGTCTCGGTCGGCCTGGGCATCGAGCTGCCCTTCGAGCAGGGCCTCAACAAGTACGTCGACATCGGGCTGAACTTCCGCTACTTCTTCGTCCGGAAGATGATGTTTGTGAAGTATGCCCAAGGGTTTGTCGTCCTCCCCGGCGGCCTCGGCACCCTGGACGAACTCTTCGAGGCCCTCACCCTCGTCCAGACCCAGAAGGTCACCCGCTTCCCGATCGTCCTGTTCGGCACCCAGTACTGGAGCGGCCTCCTCGACTGGCTCCGCAACACCCTGGTCGCCCAGGGCAAGGCAGCCGAGAAGGACCTTCTCCTCTTCCACGTCACGGACGACGTGGAGGAGGCGGTGTCGCTGGTGTCCAAGGAGACCGGCAGGTAGCGAGGACCGGACCCGAGTCCTCAGATGCCGGACGGGCGCCCTCGCCCCCGACCGGCGTCCGAGGCGAGGCCCGCCCAGAGCCGGTCGGGGGGCCGGGCCCGGGGTCCGGGGTCCGGGGGCGGAGCCTCAGGGCGTCGGGAGCGTGACTCCTAGGCCAGCCCCCGCCGGGCCACCGTCGGCTCCCGGTGCCCGGCGATGGTCGACACCATCTCCAGCACCTCCCGGGTCTCCGCCACCTCGTGCACCCGGTACACCTGGGCCCCCAGCCACGCCGACACCGCGGTCGTGGCCAGCGTCCCCAGCACCCGCTCCTTCACCGGCCGGTCCAGCGTCTCCCCCACGAAGTCCTTGTTGGACAGGGAGACGAGCACCGGCCACCCCGTCTCCACCATCTCCCCGAGCCGCCGCGTCGCCTCCAGGCTGTGCCGGGTGTTCTTCCCGAAGTCGTGCCCCGGGTCGATCATCACCGACTCCCGCGGCACGCCGAGCGCCACCGCCCGCTCCGCGAGCCCCAGCGTCACCCGCAGGATGTCGGCGACGACATCGTCGTACGTCACCCGGTGCGGCCGGGTCCGCGGCTCCGCGCCGCCGGCGTGCGTGCACACCAGACCCACCTGGTAGCGCGCCGCCACCTCCGCGAGCCGGGGATCGACCCCGCCCCACGCGTCGTTCAGCACATCCGCCCCGGCCTCGCACACCGCCTCGCCGACCTCGGCCCGCCAGGTGTCCACACTGATCACGACGGACGGGTGGCGCCGCCGCACCTCGGCCACGAAACCGACCGTGCGCCGCGCCTCCTCCTCGGCCGTGACCTCCTCGCCCGGCCCGGCCTTGACCCCGCCGATGTCGATGATCGCGGCCCCCTCGGCGACCGCCCGCTCCACGCGCGCGAGCGCCGCCTCGTCGGCGAAGGTCGCCCCCTGGTCGTAGAAGGAGTCCGGGGTCCGGTTCACGATCGCCATGATCACCGGCTCGTGCGGTGCGAACTCCCGCTTGCCCAGCCTGAGCATCCGTGACCTTCCTTACGTCTTCAGCCCGACGTCCGCCGTCCGTCGAGGTCCACGGCCTTTCCGGCCGCCTGTGACCCTAACTGTCGGACTCGCATGGCACGATCGGACCACTACACAGCACACGGAGCGTGGGGGCACACCCGATGGTCATGTTCTTGTTCCTGGTCGTCGCGCTCGCCGTCGTGGTCGCCGCGGTCACCCTCGCGGTGGTCGGCGGCGGCGACGGCAGCGGCCCGCTGCCGGAGGCACAGCCGCAGCGGCTGCACGACCCGCTGCCCTGGGACCGCCCGGTGGGCCGCGCGGACGTGGACGCCCTGCGCTTCCCGCTCGCCGTCCGCGGCTACCGCATGGCCGACGTGGACGACGCCCTGAACCGCCTCGGCGCCGAACTGGCCGAGCGCGACGCCCGGATCGCCGACCTGGAGTCCGCGGCGGCCGGCCCCCGCGACACTGCCGAGGACAGAGCGCCCACCGCAGGCGCCGTCACCCTGGACAAGCCGGGCACGGGGGACCACCAGTGAGCGACGGTTCCGCGATCCCCGGCGAGGACGGCGCGCCGCGCTGCCCCTGGGCACTGTCCACCCCGGACTACATGACGTACCACGACGAGGAGTGGGGCCGCCCGGTCCACGGCGACGACGCCCTCTTCGAGCGGCTCAGCCTGGAGGCGTTCCAGTCCGGCCTGTCCTGGATCACCATCCTGCGCCGCCGCCCCGGCTTCCGTACCGCCTTCGCCGGGTTCGAGATCGCCGCCGTGGCCGCCTTCACCGACGCCGACCGCGACCGGCTGCTCGCCGACACCGGGATCATCCGCAACCGCGCCAAGGTCGACGCCACGATGGGCAACGCGCGCGTGCTCGCCGACTGGGCGCCGGGCGAGCTGGACGCGCTGATCTGGTCGCACGCCCCCGATCCGGCCCGGCGCCCGGTCCCCCGGACCCTCGCCGACGTCCCCGCGGTCACCCCCGAGTCGACGGCCCTGTCCAAGGCCCTGAAGAAGCGCGGCCTGCGCTTCGTCGGCCCGACGACGGCGTACGCCCTGATGCAGGCGTGCGGACTGGTCGACGACCACCTCGCGGGGTGCGTGGCGCGAGGCGGCCGGGAAGCGACGGACAGGCCCTAGACCTGGCGGGGAGGTCTCGGCGGGCCCGCGGGTCCCAGCGGCTCGGCACGGGCTTCAGCGGCCGAGGTACGCGGGCTTCTCCTTGTTCACGAACGCCCGTACCGCGATCGCGTGGTCCTCGGACGCTCCCGCGCGGGTCTGGAGGGCGTCCTCCTTCTCCAGGGTCTCCTCGAAGGAGTGGGAGTGGCCGTAGGCGAGGGACTCCTTCAGCGCCGCGTACGCCACGGTCGGCCCCCCGGCCAGGGCGCGGGCCACCTGCTCGGCCTCGGCCCGCAGCCCGGCCGCCGGCACGACCCGGTTGGCGATGCCCAGCTCGTACGCCTCCTGCGCCTTGATCCCGCGCGGGAAGAACAGCAGGTCGGCCGCCCGGCCGGGGCCGACGACCCGCGGCAGGGTCCAGGAGACACCGGAGTCGGCGGTGAGGGCCACGCCCGCGAACGAGGTGTTGAAAGAGGCGGTGTCCGCCACCACCCGGTAGTCGGCGGCGAGCGCGAACCCGAATCCGGCCCCGGCGGCGACCCCGTTCACCCCGGCCACCACCGGCTTCGCCATGCTGACCAGCGCCTTCACGATCGGGTTGTAGTGCTCACGCACGGTGCTCATCGTCCGGCCGTCGCCCGTCTCGCGGTCCGAGGTCAGCAGCCCGATGTGCTCCTTGAGGTCCTGGCCCACACAGAACGCCCGGTCCCCGGCGGCGGTCAGCAGCACGGCCCGTACGGCGTCGTCGTCCGCCGCCGATCGCACCGCCTCGCGCAGGGCGACCTTGGTCGCGGTGTCCAGCGCGTTCATCGCCTCGGGGCGGTTCAGCGTGATCGTCGCGAGCCCGTCGCTCACCTCGTAGCGCACGGTGTCGGCCATGGCGGGTCCCCTCCGTCGTCTGGCGTCCGGCGGCGTACCGAACGGTAGGTCGTGTACCCACGACAGCATGGCGGAGATCGCCGCCATTGCACCGGAACGGACGTGTGACCTGCGTCAAAGAATTCAGGCCGTCTTCCGGTGGCCGGAAGAGAGTGCGGGCGCGCAGTATCGCTGTCCGATCGCCGAATTGAGTGGTTTTGCTCGCGCGTGTTGCCCAAGCGATGCCGACTGATGTTGGTCATCGGGTCCTGAGATGCGGGATAATGGCTGGGAAGCAATGTGTTCGATGCCGGTGGTGCGTCTCCCGCTGAGGGTGCGCGCATGCCCTTCAGGGGGTTTTCGGCTTTGACGATTGAGCTGGTTTCAGGAAGGGGAACGAGCATGGCGGCCATGAAGCCGCGAACGGGTGACGGCCCGCTCGAGGTGACCAAGGAGGGGCGGGGCATCGTCATGCGCGTTCCGCTCGAAGGCGGCGGTCGGCTCGTCGTCGAGCTGACCCCGGACGAGGCCGACGCGCTCGGCGACGCCCTCAAGAAGGTCGTGGGCTGAGCCCCCGATTCCGCAGGCGACCATACCCTTTCAGCCGCCCCCGCACGCATCTCGTGCCGGGGCGGCTGATTGCTGTACGGGGCTCCTGACCTGGCCGTTCGGACGGATCTCTGGTCCCGTGCGCGGGGTCAGGTGTCGGGTGTCGGGTGTCTGGTGTGTGATGGCCGGTGGCCGGTGATCAGTGGCCGGTGATCGGTGATCGGTGATCGGTGATCGGTGATCGGTGATCGGTGATCGGTGCGTGTTGGGTGCGCGGTGGCGGGTGTCAGCGCTTGACCGCGCACAGCAGGCCGTCGCCCACCGGCAGCAGCGACGGCACCAGGTCCTGGCTCTCCCGCACCGAGCGCAGCAACTCGCGCAGCCGCAGCACCTCGGTCGGCTGCGGCCCGGAGTCCACCGTGCGCCCGTTGGCGAACATCCCTTCGAAGACGACCAGGCCGCCGGGGCGCAGCAGGCGCAACGATTCAGCGAGGTAGTCGAGGACCTCCAGCCGATCGCCGTCGCAGAAGACGAGGTCGTAGCCCGCGTCCGCGAGCCGGGGCAGCACGTCCAGGGCCCGGCCGGGGATGAAGCGGGCCCGGTTGCTGGCGAAGCCGGAGGCGCGGAAAGCCTGCCGGGCGAACTGCTGGTGCTCGGGCTCGGGGTCCACGGTGGTCAGCACCCCGTCGGGGCGCATGCCGTGCAGCAGATGGATACCGGAGACGCCGGTGCCGGTGCCGATCTCCGCGACCGCCTTGGCGTCCACGGAGGCGGCCAGCAGCCGCAGCGCGGCACCCGTGCCGGGCGACACCGAGCGCAGCCCCGCATCAAGGGCCCGGTCACGGGCCCAGTGCAGCGCTTCGTCCTCGGCGACATAGGCGTCGGCGAACGCCCAGCTCGTCTGCCGGTTGCCGGTAATGACCCTCTCCTGTCCCCGTCGGTGCCTCGGGCGTGACTGTATCCGTTGCCGCCGGGAACCCGCAGATGGGACCGCGCGTTTAGAAGGGTGTGCGGGAGACCGGGGGACACAGTTGGATCACGACGACGAGCAGGGCGCGGACCAAGTGCTGACGCAGCCGCATGAGCCGTGTCAGCACAGATCAAATTCTCGTAAAACCGCTTATGGGGAGCTAACGGGCGAGGTGGCTATGGTAGGGGCTCCACTGGACACCACCAGAGCCGACAGGGGAGGTGCGGCCGAGCCCGGGGACCGGGGAGGAGTGCTGTGGCGCATCCTCACGTCGGCGGGCAGGCCGAAATCCGTGAACGACACCGCTGCTGACCACCGTCACGCCGCTGACCAGACCCAGACCGCGACTTTCTCCAGCGACGCGGACGGGCAGGCGTGGACTCCGCCCACCTGGGAGGAGATCGTCAGCACGCACAGCGGCCGGGTCTACCGCCTCGCCTACCGCCTCACCGGCAACCAGCACGACGCCGAGGATCTGACCCAGGAGGTCTTCGTCCGGGTCTTCCGCTCGCTGTCGACGTACACGCCGGGCACCTTCGAGGGGTGGCTGCACCGCATCACCACCAACCTCTTCCTGGACATGGTGCGCCGCAAGCAGCGCATCCGCTTCGACGCCCTGGGTGACGACGCGGCCGAGCGGCTGCCCAGCCGGGAGCCCAACCCGCAGCAGATCTTCAACGACGCCCACTTCGACGCGGACGTCCAGCAGGCGCTGGACACCCTGGCGCCGGAGTTCCGCGCCGCGGTCGTGCTCTGTGACATCGAGGGCCTGTCCTACGAGGAGATCGCCGCCACCCTCGGCGTCAAGCTGGGCACGGTCCGCTCCCGGATCCACCGCGGTCGCTCCCAGCTCCGCAAGGCCCTCGCCCATCGCTCGCCGGAGGCGCGTCGTGAGCGCCGCTCCTTCGTGGCGCGCGTTCCCGCTCTGGGGGGAGGGGGCGCGTCCGCGTGAGTGGTTCACGGCCCAAATCTGTCGAGGAGCGCCTCGCAGAACAGCATCTGGGAGACCGACTCGCCGCCCTGGTCGACGGCGAGCTGGGTCATGACGCGCGCGAGCGCGTGCTGGCACATGTGGCGACCTGCGCGCGGTGCAAGGCGGAGGTCGACGCCCAGCGCCGGCTGAAGAACGTGTTCGCGGAGGCGGCCCCGCCGCCGCTCTCCGAGAGCTTCCTGGCCCGTCTCCAGGGGCTGCCGGGCGGCGGTGACGACGACGGGGGCGGTCCGCCGGACGACGGCTTCCTCGACGGCGTCCCGGGCCCGGGACGCCCCCCCGCCGGGCTGTTCGGCTCCAAGCGCGGCGAGCGCTTCGAGTTCGGCTATGTCCCCGCCGGGCCGCACGCCCCGGTGCTTCCGGCCTCCGGGACCCCGAGGGGTTTCCGTATCCACGAGGTCCGGCGGCCCGACGCCGAGCGGTCCGCCGCCTCCCGCAGCCGACGGTTCGCGTTCGTCGCCGCCGGGGCGGTGTCGCTGGCCGCGATCGCGCTGGGCGGGGTCACCACCGGTATGCCCGGGGACACCACGACGGACGCCCGCGGCGGCAACGGCAGCAATGTGACGCCGATGCGCACGCCGGGCGCGGGGGCCACGACGGGCGGCGACAGCCAGCGCCGACGTGGGGTGGGGCCTGTCCTCGCCCAGGGCCAGCGATCGCTCGCCGACACCCCCCTCGCGGCCACCGAGGCGTCCGCGCCGCTCCTGCCGGGCGTGCCCAGCACGTCGGCGTCCGACGCGGCGGCCCACGAGGCGTCCGAACCGCTCACCACGGCCGTGGAGGCCGGTGCCGCGGCGATGTCCCCGCTCATACGCCCGTTCAGCGTGACCCCGCCGCTCACACTGACGGCGTGGTCCGAGGTCGCGGACGTCATGCCGCCCGGTCTGCTCGCCGGTCCGCTGCCCGGCCTGTCCGGGGCGCCGTCGGCCGGACCGTCCGTCCCGGCCCGCTGACCTGGTAGTCCGCTCGCGGGCGCGCGAACCTGGTTGAATCCACGGTGGGCTGCCGCCAGGGCCTTTGAGGGACGCGACGGCACGGGCTCGGCCCAGCGCGACCGGGGAAGGTCCGGACGACAGGCTCCAGCTGTGGGGAGAGCATGAACGAGGGGAAGCCCGCGCCGGGCCCGTCGGGGCCACCGGAACCGACACCACCACCCTCCGCCCCGGAGGTGCCACCACCGACCGCCGACGCCGAGGGCGACTTCCCGCTGCGCGACCCCACCTCGCCCGACGGCGACTTTGTACTGGAACGACCCCTCGGCACCCCCGGAGCGACGGGGGCGACGGGGGCGACGGCGGGGGAGCAGACCGACGGGGCAGGGGTCGGCGGGCCTGCGGTCGGCGGGGCCGGAGTCGGCGGGGCCGGGGCTGACGGGGCTTCGGTCGATGAGCCTGCGGCTGACGGGGCTGTGGCTGAAGGGGCTGTGGCCCTCGCGGCCGGGTCTGCGGCCGTCGCTGCCGGGTCGGCCTCTGGGTCGGTGCCGGTGCCGGAGGCTTCGACGGGGTCCGCTTCGGTGGTTGCGGGGGTGTCTGCGGCTTCCTCGGAGGCGGTGCAGGGGGCGTCCGCGGGGTCCACTTCGCCGGTGCGGGTGGAAGCTTCGGCTTCCTCCAGGCCGGTGCAGGCGGCAGCGTCGGCTCCTTCCAAGTCGGCGCAGGTGGGCGCCCCGGCTTCCTCCAGGCCGGCGCAGGTGGCCGCCCCGGCTTCCCCCGAGCCGGTGGAAGCGGCAGCCGGGGAATCCGCTGGGTCTGTCCGAGCCGGGGCGGCCGTTTCCTCCGGGGTGGTCAAGCCGTTGCACGACCCGGATCCCTACAGCACTCCGCCCTACGGTGAGCCCGGGCCCTGGGCGCTCGCGCCGCCCGTGCAGCACCCGGTGGCGACTCCGCCGCACAGGACGCCGGTGGTACCGACCGTGCCCCGGCAGGAGAGCCCGCCCGCACCGGCTCCGGCGGCCCCGCAGGCGCCCTCCGTACCGGCACCAGCCGCCACAGACACCCCACCCGGCCCCTGGCAGCGCTACGACCCCTGGGCGACCCCTTCCGGGGCCGAGCAGCCGTCCGCCGGGGCGGGCGGGCCCCTCCAGCAGAACGGGGCCGCCGTGCCGAGCCGGCAGCAGCGGCGCAGGCGCGCCCGACGGCTGCTGATCGGTGCGGCCCTCGCGCTGGCCCTGATGTCCGGCGGCCTCGGTGGAGCCGTAGGCGCCTACCTGGAGCGCAACGGCGGGATCGCCGACGTCGAACTGCCGCAGGCCGGGAAGGAACCGGCCGGACGGGCGCCGGACAGCGTGGCCGGGATCGCCGCGCGGGCGCTGCCCAGCGTGGTGACCCTGCATGTGTCCGGTGGCGGCGAGGGCGGCACCGGAACCGGGTTCGTGCTCGACGGCAGCGGCCACATCCTCACCAACAACCATGTGGTCGAGCCCGCCGGATCCGACGGCGAGATCACCGTGACCTTCCACAGCGGCGACACGGCGAAGGCCGAGGTCGTCGGACGCGACGGCGGCTACGACCTCGCCGTGGTGAAGGTGACCGGCGTCAAGGGACTCCAGCCCGCCCCCCTCGGCAACTCGGAGAACGTGCAGGTCGGCGACCCGGTCGTGGCCATCGGCGCCCCCTTCGACCTCTCCGGCACCGTCACCTCCGGAATCATCAGCGCCAAGGAGCGCCCGATCACGGCGGGCGGCGAGCGCGGGGACGGCAGCGACATCTCCTATGTCGACGCCCTCCAGACCGACGCCCCCATCAACCCCGGCAACTCCGGCGGGCCGCTGCTGGACTCCCGGGGCCGGGTCATCGGCATCAACTCCGCCATCCGCTCCGCGGGCAGCGGCTCCGAGACGGACGGCGGCCAGGCCGGTTCGATAGGGCTCGGCTTCGCCATACCGATCAACCAGGGCAAACGCGTCGCCGAAGAGCTGATCAACACCGGCAGGGCGACCCACCCCGTCATCGGCGTCACCCTCGACATGAACCACTCCGGCGACGGCGCCCGGGTGGGCACCGAGGGCAGCGACGGCGGCTCACCCGTGACCGCGGGCGGCCCCGGCGACCGGGCCGGCATCGAGCCCGGCGATGTGATCACCGAGATCGACGGCCGACGCGTCCACTCCGGCGAGGAACTGATCATCAAAATCCGCTCGCACCGCCCCGGCGACCGGCTGGAGCTGACGCTGCGCCGCGACGGACAGGAGCGGACGGTCTCCCTGGTGCTGGGCTCCTCGGACGGTGACTGATCCCCGTGCCGGGCACAGAGGCGGGCCGACAGAGCACGTCGGCACGGCAGGCACCGGAAGAATCCGGTCGGGTGCACCCACCCGGACGTCGCGGGACGGTACCGGTCGGACAGGGTCGCCGGGTACCTTGGTTCCGGCCCGGGACATGGCAAGGAGCTTCAGGTGTTCAATGACATAGGACCGTTTGAGCTGGTGACGCTCATCGTCCTCGCCGTGCTCATTTTCGGCCCGGACAAGCTCCCCAAGGTCATCCAGGACGTGACACGGACGATCCGGAAGATCCGCGACTTCTCGGAGAGCGCCAAGCAGGACATACGGCAGGAGCTGGGACCCGAGTTCAAGGACTTCGAGTTCGAGGACCTGAACCCCAAGACGTTCATCCGCAAGCAGATGGACAACGACGAACTGGGGCTCAAGGAGCTGCGCAACGGCTTCGACCTGAAGAAGGAGATGGCCGAGGTCACGGACGCCGTCCATGGCCGGGACTCCGATTCGTCGGCTTCGTCGTCGGCCCCGTCGTCCTCGTCGTCTTCGTCCCCCGCCACCCCGGCCGCCCCGTCCGACGGCCGGGTCGACATGGTCAAGAAGCCCGAGCCCGCCCGCGAAGACCGGCCGCCCTTCGACGCCGACGCGACGTGACGCTTCTCATAGCCGTGTGACCGCTCACACGGCGGGAACGCGCCGTCCGGGCGACCTCTGCGCCGGGCGTTTCCCGGATGCCCTCTGAGGTGTCGATATGCTGCCGAGTTGTTGCGCGGACCGGTCGAGTACGCCCGAATGGGGGGCGGGCCGCGGCGGTTCGACGAGAGCGAGGAGGCTCCGGCACATGGAGACGACGAGTCGGGCGGTCGCGCAGGCGGTCGATGGCTACCTGAACGCGGACTTCCCCTGGTACGGCCTCGACGGGGCCTTCACCGGGCCGCGCTGGCTGATGCAGGTGGCGACGGCGGCCGACGGAGCCGTGGAGCACGGTTCGATCGGACACGGTGACGAGCCCTCGGTACGGGCCGAGACGACTGGCGAGGACCGGGAGCGGTTCGCGGTCGTGGTGACCGTCGCCGCCAGCCCGTCCCGGCGCAGCGCCGACGGCACCGGACTGCTGGAGGCCACGTCGGTGTCCTCGGCGGCCTGGCTCGCGGGCGTCGGGCTGCTGGCCTTCACCTGGCCGGGCCAGATGGACCACAGCATGCGTGACAACTGGCTGGAACAGCAGACGGACACCGCGTGGGTCCTCGCGGACGATCTGGAGGGGGCGGAGTGGTCGACGCTGTCCCTGCCGGTGGACGGGGTGCCGCAGCCGTTCCACTACCGGGAGTCCGAGTTCGGGTGGGTGCTCGCCGGGTCCACCGCGGACGGGGTGCATCTCGGGGCGTACGGGCGGGGGATGAGCGCGTACGGGTTGGGCTTCGCCGTGGTCAAGGACATCGCCGAGTACGCGTGACGGCGGCGCCGGGCGCGTTCAGTGGGGTCGGTGGGTTCGGTCGGCGCGTTCGACGGGAGCGCCGGGTGCGCCGGGTGTGCTTGACCGGTGCGTGAAGGGGCGCTGTCGGTGTCGGCGCCCCTTCGTCGCGGGAGCGGGGTGGTCCGGCGGGTGCGGGGGGTGGTCGCTACTCGCGCAGTTCCCCGCGCCCCCAAGCGGGTCGCTTCTCGCGGAGTTTCTCGTGTCCCCGAGCGGGTCGCTTCTCGCGCAGGGCCCAGCGCCCCCGAGCGGGTCGCTTCTCGTGGAGTTTCTCGTGTCCCCGAGCGGGTCGCTTCTCGCGCAGGGCCCAGCGCCCCCGAGCGGGTCGCTTCTCGTGGAGTTTCTCGTGTCCCCGAGCGGGTCGCTTCTCGCGCAGGGCCCAGCGCCCCCGAGCGGGTCGCTTCTCGTGGAGTTCCTCGTGCTCCCATGCGGGTCGCTTCTCGCGCAGGGCCCCGTGTCCCCGAGCGGGGCGTTCCCCCGTTGTTCGTCAGAACTTGTTCCTCGGGGTGATGCCCAGGCTCAGGCCCGACAGGCCACGCTGGCGGCCTCCCAGTTTCCCGGCGATGGCGCGCAGGGAGGAGCCCGCGGCGGAGTCGGGGTCGGTGAGGACGACCGGCTTGCCCTCGTCGCCGCCCTCGCGGAGGCGGACGTCGATGGGGATGGAGCCCAGCACCGGGACATGGGCGCCGGTGGTGCGGGTGAGGCCCTCGGCGACGAGCTGACCGCCGCCCGTGCCGAAGATGTCGACCATCTCGCCGCAGTGCGGACACGGCAGGCCGGACATGTTCTCGACCACGCCGACGATCTTCTGATGGGTCTGTACGGCGATGGAGCCCGCCCGCTCGGCGACCTCGGCCGCCGCCTGCTGCGGGGTCGTCACGACCAGGATCTCCGCGTTCGGCACCAGCTGGGCGACCGAGATGGCGATGTCACCGGTGCCCGGCGGCAGGTCCAGGAGCAGGACGTCCAGGTCACCCCAGTAGACGTCCGAGAGGAACTGCTGGAGGGCGCGGTGCAGCATCGGGCCGCGCCAGACGACCGGGGTGTTGCCCGGGGTGAACATGCCGATGGAGATGACCTTCACACCGTGCGCCGACGGCGGCATGATCATGTTCTCGACCTGGGTGGGAAGCCCGCCGGCGCCCAGCATGCGCGGCACGGAGTGGCCGTAGATGTCGGCATCCACCACACCGACCTTCAGGCCGTCGGACGCCATCGCCGCCGCCAGGTTGACGGTCACGGAGGACTTGCCGACGCCGCCCTTGCCGGAGGCGACCGCGTAGACCCGGGTCAGCGAGCCGGGCTTGGCGAACGGGACCTCGCGCTCGGTCTGGCCGCCGCGCAGCGCGGTCGCCAGTTCCTTGCGCTGCTCGTCGCTCATCACGTCGAGCGTGACGTCGACCCGGGTCACGCCCTCGACCGCGGAGACCGCGTCCGTCACGCGCTGGGTGATGGTGTCACGCATCGGGCAGCCGGAGACCGTCAGGTACACGGCGACCGCGACCGCCCCGTCCGCACCGATCTCCACCGATTTGACCATCCCGAGTTCGGTGATGGGGCGGTTGATCTCGGGGTCGTTCACCGTCGCCAGTGCTTCACGCACCGCGTCTTCCGTAGCCATAGGACGATGGTACGGCGCCGCACCGGGCCCCCGGGAAGCCCGTCAGCGGTCTTCTGCGTCACGCGGCCCCGACCGTTCTGCCGGGACTACCCGGTGTCCGTCCCGGCGCCTGCCGTCGGAGTGCTCCTCCAGCTCTTTGACCATGTCCTGCAGCTCGGAGCGGATCCAGTCACGGGTGGCGACCTCGCCGAGGCCGATGCGCAGGGCGGCGATCTCCCGGGTCAGATACTCGGTGTCGGCGATCGAGCGCTCGTCCTGTTTGCGGTCCTGCTCCAGATTGACCCGGTCCCGGTCGTCCTGCCGGTTCTGCGCGAGCAGGATCAGCGGGGCGGCGTAGGACGCCTGGAGGGAGAGCATCAGGGTCAGGAAGATGAACGGGTACTGGTCGAACCGCAGGTGCTCGGGCGCGGTGATGTTCCACACCACCCAGACGATGATGGCGACCGTCATCCAGACGATGAACCGCCCGGTGCCCAGGAACCGCGCGATCCGCTCCGAGAGCCGTCCGAACGCCTCCGGGTCCCACTCGGGCAGCCTCCGGCGGCGCTGGCTCGGCTGGTCGAGACGGGTCCGGCCGCGCGTACGGGTGGACGCGGTGGCCCCGGCGGGGGTGCGCTCCCGGCCGCCCTCGCGCTCAGCCATCGTTCACCGCTCCCTCCCCGAGGTGGAACTCGGTCTCCCGCCAGTCCTCCGGCAGCATGTGGTCGAGCACGTCGTCCACGGTCACCGCGCCCAGCAGCGACCCCGACTCGTCCACGACGGGCGCCGCGACCATGTCGTACGCCGCGAAGAACCCGGCGACCACCGGCAGCGCCGCGTCCGGGGCCAGGGTCTGGAGGTCGTCGTCCAGGAGGGCGCTGACGAGGGTGTAGGGCGGGTCGCGCAGCAGCCGCTGGAAGTGGACGGTGCCCAGGTACTTGCCGGTGGGGGTGTCGTCGGGCGGGCGGCAGACGTAGATCTGCGCGGCGAGCGCGGGGGAGAGGTCGGGGTTGCGGATCCGGGCCAGGGCGTCGGCGACGGTGGCGTCCGGGCGCAGCACGATCGGCTCGGTCGTCATCAGCCCGCCCGCGGTGCGCTCCTCGTACGCCAGGAGCCGTCGTACGTCGGCCGCGTCGGAGGGCTGCATCAGGGCGAGCAGCCGCTCCTGCTCCTCCTCGGGCAGTTCGGAGAGCAGGTCGGCCGCGTCGTCCGGGTCCATCGCCTCCAGGACGTCGGCGGCGCGCTCCTCCTTGAGCTTGCCGAGGATCTCGATCTGGTCGTCCTCGGGCAGTTCCTCCAGGACGTCGGCGAGCCGGTCGTCGTCCAGGGCGGCGGCGACCTCGGCGCGGCGCTTGGGGGAGAGGTGGTGCAGCACGTTGGCGAGGTCGGCCGGGCGGAGCTGTTCGAAGGTGGCGAGCAGGCTCTCCGCGCCCTGCTGCTGCTCCTCCAGGGTGAACCCGGTGACGGCGGACCACTCCACGGTCAGCGTCTCGCCCTTGGCCCGCCGGAAGCCGCCCTTGCGGCCCTTGCGGACGAAGACCTTGTCCACCTCCCAGTCCCGCCGGGCCGGTAGCTGCTGGAGCGACAGGTCGAGGACGGTGACCTCCTCGCCGGTCTCGGTGAGGGTGACCCGGCGGTCCAGCAGTTCACCGAAGACCAGGCGTTCGGTGGGGCGCTGCTCGAAGCGGCGGACGTTGACCACGCCGGTGGTGATGACCTGGCCGGAGTCGATGCCGGTGACCCGGGTCATGGGCAGGAAGATCCGGCGGCGGGTGGAGAGTTCCACGACCAGCCCGAGCACCCGGGGCGGACGGCCCCCGACCCGCAGCATGACCACGATGTCCCGCACCCGGCCCACGGCGTCGCCGTTGGGGTCGAAGCAGGCGACGCCGGACAGGTGCGAGACGAAGATCCGGGGGGCACCGGCGGCCATGGCCGCACCTCCTTACGCGTGCCGGCGGGCGGGGCCGCGCGTGGGCCCGCGCGCTGTGCCGTACGCGTGCGGGAGCCGGTCGGCACTCGTGCGTGAGCCTGTCGGCTCGATCGCCCTTCAGGCTAGCCCGTCCCCCCTCCGTCCGCGCTGGTAGGGGGTCCGGACGGACTCCGCGAGCGGGGCGGACGGAGGGGGGACGGGCCGGGCGAGAGGTCCGGAGGCGGTCGGTGGGGGAGGGGGACGGACTGGTTCCGACCCGTGTTCGGGGCCCGGGTACGCTGCCGTACGCCGCTGAGGAGAACGCTCAGGAATCCCGCTCGGGGAACCGCCAGAAAGGCAGCGTCACCTGTGATCGTTATGCGCCGGGGCCGAGTCCGCCGTACCACCCTGGTGGGCGCGCTGTGCGCCCTGGCCGTGGCCTCGACCGGGCTGACCGGATGCGGCGGCGGGGACGCGGACCCCGACGCGGGCACGAACGGCGTCGGCAAGCTCACCCCGAAGGAGATCCAGACCAGGACCCGTACGGCGGCGGAGGCCGCGGAGACGGTACGGCTGGCGGGGAGCGTCACGGCGGGCGGCACGTCGTACCGGCTCGACATGCGGTTGAAGGAGGACGGCGGCACCGGCTCGGTGACCTCCGGCACCTCCACCTTCCAGTTGCTGAGGATCGGCGAGGAGCTGTTCCTGAAGGCGAGCGCGGACTTCTGGACCGACGGTGGCAAGGGCGGCGGGGGCGGCAAGGACACCGCCGCGGCCGGGAAGCTCGACGGCAAGTATGTGAAGGTCCCGCAGGGTGACCCCTCCTACCGGCGGTTCAGCGGCTTCACCCAGAAAGACGTGCTGCTCAAGGGGCTGCTGACTCTGCACGGGGCGCTGTCCACCGACGGCCGGCACGAGCAGTCCGGGGTGCGTACCGTCCGCCTCACCGGGGACAAGGGCGCCGGCGGCACCCTCGATGTCTCCCTGGAGGGCACCCCGTACCCCCTGCGGCTGGCCCGCGCGGGCGACGCCGGCACCCTCACCTTCTCCGACTGGGGCAAGGACTTCCCCCTGGAGGAACCGGCGAAGGACGAGACCGTGGACTACGGGCAGCAACTGCCGACGTCCTGAACCTCTGCCTCTCCTCCCCGTCCCTCCCCCAGGTCCCCTCAGCTTCTGCGGCGACGGCGGGCGAGCAGCCGGGGCAGGGCGGCGGGGACCGGTGCGCGGGTGGTGGCCGGGGTCGGCAGCGGCGGCTCGGCCAGGGAGCCGTCCGGCAGCGGTGTCGTCGTCCCTGTCGGCTCCAGGCGCAGCACCCGGCACTCACGGCGCCAGCGACCGGGCACGGCCTCGCCGTCGGGGGCGTTCAGCCGCTTGCCCTTCAGCTCGGCGACCGCCGCCTCCCACGCCGGCGAGCCCGGCGCCGGCTCAAAGACCCGCGCCTCCCACACCACCAGCCGTCCGCCCTTGTCCTTGCTGCGTACGGTCACCTCGGCGGCGTCTCCGTCGGCGAGACCCGGCAGCGGCTGCTCACCGGGCCCGTCGCCGACGACGTACGCGGCGCCCTCGAACCAGACGTGCCACAGCGCGCGGGCCGGACCGGCGGGCCCGCGCACCCAGACGAGGCCCGACTTCTTGGTGGCCTCCTCGACAAGGGCCCGGTCGAGCAGCTCACGTGTCATGGCAGAAGCGTAACGATGTCCCCGCCCGGGGTGTTCACAGCCAGCCGTTGCGCTTGAGCGTGCGGTGGATGCCGAAGCAGATCAGGGCCGTGATCCCCAGCACCATCGGATAGCCGAAGCGCCACTTCAGCTCGGGCATGTGGTCGAAGTTCATGCCGTAGACCCCGCACACCATCGTCGGTACGGCGATGATCGCGGCCCACGACGTGATCTTCCGCATGTCCTCGTTCTGCGCCACCGACGCCTGGGCGAGATTTGCCTGAAGGATCGAGTTGAGCAGTTCGTCGAAGCCCATGACCTGCTCCTGCACCCGGGCCAGATGGTCGGCGACGTCCCGGAAGTACTTCTGGATGTCGGGGTCGACCAGCCGCATCGGCCGCTCGCTGAGCAGCTGCATCGGCCGCAGCAGCGGCGACACGGCCCGCTTGAACTGGAGCACCTCGCGCTTGAGTTGGTAGATCCGCCCGGCGTCCGTGCCGCGCGGGGCCCCCTTGCGGCCCGGTGAGAAGACCTCGGTCTCCACCTCGTCGATGTCGTCCTGCACGGCGTCGGCGACCGCGATGTAGCCGTCCACCACATGGTCGGCGATGGCGTGCAGCACCGCCGAGGGCCCCCGGGACAGCAACTCCGGTTCGTCCTGGAGCCGGTGCCGCAGCGCCCGCAGCGAGCCCTGCCCGCCGTGCCGCACGGTGATGAAGAAGTCCCGGCCGGTGAAGCACATCACCTCGCCGGTCTCCACGATCTCGCTGTTCGCGGTCAGCTCGTCGTGCTCGACGTAGTGGATGGTCTTGAAGACCGTGAACAGGGAGTCGTCGTAGCGCTCCAGCTTGGGCCGCTGGTGCGCCTGCACCGCGTCCTCCACGGCCAGCGGGTGCAGCCCGAACTCACCGGCGATCCCGGCGAATTCGGCCTCGGTCGGCTCGTGCAGCCCGATCCAGACGAACCCGCCGGAGCGGCGCACCTGACGCATCGCCTCCTGCGGCGACAGCGGCCTCGGGGTCTCGACGCGGGCGCCGTCGCGGTACACGGCGCAGTCCACGACCGCCGAGGGCGTGGAGGGGTCGCGGGTGGTGTCGTAGCCGGTGTCCTTGCGCAGGGCACCGAGGCGGCCGGGGCGACCGGGCCGCACGGCGGCACGCAGGTCACGGATCATCGACATGGCAGGCTCCTTCGCGACGGAGCAGCGCGTCACGGGCCTGCGACGGGTGGAACTGCCCGGAATGAGGACGTCCGTGCTACCGGATGTTTGGCACGTCCACAAAGCGGGGAGCACCGCATCGTCGCGGTGGCGAACTTCGCTGCTGAGTCAGTACAGACGGATCACGCAAACGAAACGAGTGCTCTTCCGCGATGACGCGAACGCGAGAGGTGGCAGCCGACTAGAGCGAGAGCCCCAGAGCGAGAGCCCCAGAGCGAGAGCGAAAGCCCCAGGGCGAGAGCGAAGGCTCTGTGCGAGGGCGGCTACATCAGTGGCCGGAAGAGCGGGTGGTACTGCACGGTCGACTTCGGTCCATTGCAGCCCCACCTCCTCCGGCCGGTCCCTGGTGAGGGACGATCCATCCCCCATGAGGGAGTCTCCCCGAGGGGAGTCCCGGGGGAGTTCTGGCGTCGGGTCGGGTCTCGATCGACGCTTGCCGCGTGCTGCCCGACCACCGGCCAAGAGTATCAGCCGACTGACGTGTCAAGGCGCCGCTTCGCCCGGCCCTGACGAGTTCTATGCTCCGGCCATGGCTGATGTTCTCCCTTTGGTCGAGGCCAGGTTGCGTTCCGCGCTCGGTACCCCGGACGCCCGCGCGGCCGTCACCTTCCTCGGCACCGACCGCATCGAGGTGCTCCGTTTCCAGGAGCCGACGGGGCCGGTGGTGCGGTACGCCACCCTCGGGATGTCCGCACAGCCCATGGCGGATCCCACCGCGGTGCTCGCCGACCCGGTCCGGGGGCCGCGCGCCGAGCTGGTCCTGTCGGTGCGGGCCGGGCTCGCCGCTATCGACAAGGTGCTCCGCCCGCTCGCCGTGCTCGCCGCGTCCCCGCAGGTCGAGGGGGTGGTCGTGGCTCCCGGTGCCTCGCTCGACGTGGGCGGTCCGCTGTGGCCGGACGCCCCCTTCACCTCGGTCCTGGTCGCCGAGCCGGGCGGCCTGGTGGAGGATCTGGAGCTGGATCCGCCGCTCGACGCCGTACGGTTCCTGCCGCTGCTGCCGATGACGCCGAACGAGGCCGCCTGGAAGCGGGTGCACGGCGCCGCGGCGCTCCAGGAGCGGTGGCTGGCCCGGGGCACGGATCTGCGGGATCCGCTGCGGAAGTCCGTCCCGCTGGACTGAGCCCGCCGACGGCGCTTCTTCCCTCCGGGTGATCGTCCTTGACGGGACGGGGGATGGGTAGGACCGTGGGGCTCTATGAGGGGCGAACCCAGTTGCCCGAAGTGTGGTGGCCGGGTCAGGGCTCCCGGCCTCTTCGCCGATACCTGGCAGTGCGACATCCATGGCACGGTGCATCCGGTCCAGCCCGTGATCCCGCCCAGTGTCGATGCCCTCAATGTGGTGGTGCACCGCACACAGGTCCCCGTGTGGATGCCCTGGCCGCTGCCCGTGGGGTGGCTGTTCACCGGTGTGGCCTGCGCGGGCGACGACCGCAGCGGCGGCCGGGCCACCGCCGTGGCCTGCTCCGGGCCCGGTCCGCTGGGCGGGATGAGCGAGCTGATCCTGGTCGCCGAGGAGATCGGCGTGGGGCTCGGCGCGCGGTACGCGGGGATCGACGGCCCGGACCCGGGGCCGAACATGAGCGTGGAGAAACCGGCCGACGCGAAGGTGCTGGCCGTGGGGCGGCCGACGCCGCTGTGGCATGTCTCCGGCCCGCCGCCCGACCGCGCGGTCTTCGCCGGTGAGGCCCGCGGACTGTGGCTGTGGGCCGTGGTGTGGCCCGAACAGGCCGGGCTGATGATGTACGACGAATTGGTGCTGACGGATCTGCGGGACGCGGGGGCGGAGATCGACCTGGTGCCCTGCGGCGCGTTGTCGCCGCGCTTGCTTGAGCCGTAGGGGGGGCTTGCGGGGAGGTGGTTGCGGGGGGCTGCCGCCTGGGTGCCAGGGGGGCTTGCGCCGGGGTGTGGGGTGGTCCGCCGGAGGGTGCGGGGGGCTTCCGCCGGGGTGCGCGGTTCCTCGCGCCCCTTGAGGGCGGGCCCCTTCAGGGCGGTGGGCGGTCGGTCCTGATGGGTTGTGCGGTTAGTCTTGAGCGTCTTGTCCGTTGTCCGTTGTCCGTTGTCCGTTCCGGTGTGGTGGGAGGTTCCGTGCGGATCGATCTGCACACGCACTCCACCGCGTCCGACGGCACGGACCGCCCCGCCGAGCTGATGCGCAAGGCCGGTGCCGCCGGGCTGGACGTCATCGCGCTCACCGATCACGACACCACCCGGGGCCACGCCGAGGCGATCGCCGCGACGCCGGAGGGGCTGACCCTGGTCACCGGGGCCGAGCTGTCCTGCCGGGTCGACGGGGTCAGCCTGCACATGCTGGCGTACCTCTTCGACCCGGAGGAGCCCGCGCTGCTCGCCGAGCGGGAACTGGTCCGCGACGACCGGGTGCCCCGGGCCCAGGGCATGGTCGCCAAGCTCAATGAGCTGGGTGTGCCCGTCACCTGGGAGCAGGTCGAGCGGATCGCCGCGGGCGGCTCCGTGGGCCGGCCGCATCTCGCGAGCGCGCTGGTCGAGCTGGGTGTCGTACCGACCGTGGACGCCGCCTTCGCCGGGGACTGGCTCGCCGACGGCGGGCGGGCCTACCTGGAGAAGCACGAGACCGACCCCTTCGAGGCGATCCGGCTGGTCAAGAGCGCGGGCGGGGTCACCGTCTTCGCCCATCCGGCCGCGAGCAAGCGGGGGCGTACGGTGCCCGAGTCGGTGATCGTCGAGATGGCAGCCGCCGGGCTCGACGGCATCGAGGTCGACCACATGGACCACGACCTCGACGCCCGCGCGCGGCTGCGCGGCCTCGCCAAGGAACTCGGGCTGCTGGTCACCGGGTCCAGCGACTACCACGGCAGCCGCAAGACCTGTGTCCTCGGTGAGTACACCACCGACCCCGAGGTGTACGGGGAGATCGTCCGCCGGGCCAGCGGGGCGTTCCCCGTGCCGGGGACCGGCGGAGTCTGAGGCCCTCCCCCCCTTCATTTCTCCGGCGCGTGTTCCGCCGCCGGTTCCCTCGTTCCGCTCATCTCGCAAGGCTTGCCCGTGTTCGACCTCGCCGTCTTCGGCTCCCTCTTCCTCACGCTCTTCGTCATCATGGATCCCCCGGGGATCACCCCCATCTTTCTCGCCCTGACCTCCGGGCGCCCCGCCAAGGCGCAGCGGCGCATGGCGTTCCAGGCGGTCTGTGTGGCCGGTGGGGTGATCACCGTGTTCGGGGTGCTCGGGCATCAGATCCTGAGCTATCTCCATGTGTCGGTCCCGGCCCTGATGATCGCCGGTGGGCTGCTGCTCCTGCTGATCGCGCTCGATCTGCTCACCGGCAAGACGGACGAGCCCAAGCAGACCAAGGACGTCAATGTCGCCCTGGTCCCGCTGGGCATGCCGCTGCTGGCCGGGCCCGGGGCGATCGTCTCGGTGATCCTGGCCGTGCAGAAGGCGGACAGCTTCGCCACCCAGGTGTCGGTGTGGTCCGCGATCCTCGCCATCCATGTCGTGCTGTGGCTGGTGATGCGGTACTCGCTGCTGATCATCCGGGTCATCAAGGACGGCGGGGTGGTGCTGGTGACCCGGCTCGCGGGGATGATGCTGTCCGCGATCGCCGTGCAGCAGATCATCAACGGGGTCACCCAGGTGATCCAGGGGAGCTGAGCCGGGCCGGGCCGAACCGTCCTGGACGGCCCGAGCGCGGCCCGAGCACGGCCCGGACGTGGCGGGACCCCGTACGGAAGGTCCGTACGGGGTCCCGCGAGCTTCGTGAGCAGTGTTCCGCGTTATGAGGCCGAGGTGTCGGCGGGGCGGATCCACAGTCGCTGCCCGATGGCGGCGGCCTGCTGAACAATCCCATTGACGGAGGCGGCGTCCACGACGGTGGTGTCCACGGGCGTGCCGTCGACGTCGTCAAGGCGCATGATTTCGAAGCGCAAGGGCTTCTCCCTTCGTCTGGTCATCCTCCTGAAGGAGAACTACTGGTGGCCGTGGGGCGTCTGCGCCCCGGCTCTATAGCTGCACAACAAGTAGCCTCCTGCAAACATTCCCTACGCTAAGGAAATCTTTCGAAGAGCTAATTACTGACCGGTAAGAGGGGTGGCGGAGACTGATCGGGACCAGTTGTGTTCGCAGCGTGACCGCCAGGACAATGGAAGGGATGAACGACGACCCAGCGGCCCTGTCCGCCCGTATCGACCGCACGAACGAGCTGTTGCAGCGCATGCTCGCCGAGGTGGCCAAGACACCCTCGACCCATGCGATCTTTGTCGACGCGGGTTATCTGTACGCCGCCGCCGGGCGGCTGGTCGCCGGGACCGAGGACCGTCGCGCCTTCGACCTCGACGCCGAGGGACTGATCGAGGGGCTGATCGACAAGGCCCGCCAGATCTTCGCCGACAGCCGGCTGCTGCGGGTCTACTGGTACGACGGCGCCCGGCGCCGGATCCACACCGCCGAGCAGCAGTCCATCGCCGAACTGCCCGACGTCAAGGTCCGCCTCGGCAACCTCAACGCCAACAACCAGCAGAAGGGCGTCGACTCGCTCATCCGCACCGACCTGGAGTCCCTCGCCCGGCATCGCGCGATCAGCGACGCCGCCCTGCTCGGCGGGGACGAGGACCTGGTCTCGGCCGTCGAGGCGGCCCAGGGGTACGGGGCCCGGGTCCATCTGTGGGGCATCGAGGCACCCGAGGGCCGCAACCAGGCCGAGCCGCTGCTCTGGGAGGTCGACAGCCAGCGCACCCTCGACCTCGACTTCTTCAAGCCCTACGTCAGCCGCCGCACGGCCGCCGCCTACGAGAGCAGCGCCGCGGCCCGGCCCACCCGCGAGGACGTCCGCTTCGTCGGCGCCCAGATCGCGGCGAAGTGGCTGGCCTCCCGGGGCCGTGAGTCCCTGGTGGACCTGCTGCCGGGCCACCCCTATCTGCCGGGCTCGGTCGACCAGGACCTGCTGGTCGAGGCCGAGGGGATCCTCCAGTACTCGCTGCGCGGCCAGGCCGATCTGCGCCGGGCGCTGCGGGACGGGTTCTGGGAGCACCTGCGGACGCTGTACTGATCCCCGCACCGGGCGGGGCGTTGCGCTGAGCCCCGGGTGGTGGCTGTCCGTGTAGACGGCTTTTCAGCCAGTCGACGGGTGGACCGTGTCCCAGAAATCGGCGACCGCGCGGGCCGTCGCGAGGGGCTGGTCGATGTTGGGCGAGTGCTCGGCGCCCGGGACGACCGTACGGCGGGCGCGCAGTCGTACGGCCATGTCGTCCAGGAGCGGTACCGGCCAGGTGTCGTCGCTCGCGCCGGACAGGACGTGGCAGGGGAGCGGGACGGCGGCGAGTTCGGCGACCCGGTCCGGCTCGGTGCACAACTGGTGTCCGGTGGCGATGAGCTGGGCCGGCTGGTGGGCCAGCCAGCGGTGACGCAGATGCTCCTGACCGCCGTCGCCCCCGGCCGAACCCCCAGTGCCCTCCGGGCCACCCGGGTATTCCGGACCACCTGTGTACTCCGGGCCACCTGTGTATTCCGGGCCCTCCATGTCCTCGGGGCCCTCCATGTCCTCCGGGGCGCCCGCGTCCTTCGGGGTGCCCCTGTCCTCTGCGGCGCCCGCGTCCTCCGGAGTGCCCGCGTCCTTCGGGGTGCCCGTGGTCTCGATCGCCTCCCACACCTGCGCCATCGTCATCACCGCGAGCGCCTGCCTCAGCAGCGTCACCCGTTCCCGCTGCGGCGCCGAGATCCGCGCCGGGCCCGAGGACATGAGGGTGAGCGACAGGAAGGGACGGTGGTCGAGAAGGACCGCGGCCCGGGCGATCTGGCCACCGAGCGAATGGCCGAACAGATGCAGGGGGGTGCCGAGGGCCTCCGCCTGGGCGAGTACGTCCCTCGCCAACTCCGCCTGGGCGTAAGGGGCTTGGTCGTCGGCAGGGCCGTCCGACTCGTACTGGCCCCGGCCGTCGACCGCGACCGTGCGGTATCCGCGCGCCGCCAGCGGTTCGTGCAGCAGGAGGAAGTCCTCCTTGCTCCCGGTGAACCCCGGCAGCATCAGCGCGGTCCCTCTGGGCTCGACCCCGGCCGCCACGGGATGGTCCAGGACGGCGAACTCCCCGCGCGTGGTGCGCAGCGGGCGGGCACGGGCGGCGGGGGGCGGGGTCAGGGTCGGGGGTCGGCTCACGCTGCGAGGGTATCCGGCGCGGATGAGAGGGGGCTCGGAGACGGGGGTGGGGGGGAGAGGGGTGGTTGCCGGGAACGGCGACGGCCCGGCCCCCTCGTGGGAAGGGGCCGGGCCGTCGGCGGGCTGGCGCCGGGTGCGGATCAGCCTTCGGTCGGCGTGGACTCCGCGGTGGCGGCGGCGGTGGCCGCGGTCTTGCGCGTACGGCGGACCTTGGGCTTCGCCTCGGTCTCCGTGGCGCCCTCGGCCGTGGCGACAGCAGCCGTCTTACGGGTCCGGCGCGGCTTGACCTCGGGCTCGTCACCCGTGGCCTGCGCCGGGATCGCGGCGGCGGCCTTCTTGCGCGGGGCGCGCTTCGGCTTGGCCTCTGTTCCCTCGGCGGTGTCGACGGCCGTCTCCGCGGCGGGCGCGGTCGCCTTCTTGCGGGTCCGCTTCGGCTTGGCCTCGGCGACCGGCTCGGCGACCGTCTCCGGCGCCTCGGCCACGGGGGCCGCGGCCGTCTTCCGGGTGCGCTTCGGCTTCGCCTCGGCGACCGGCTCCGGCTCGACGGCGGCGACGGCGGCGATGGCCTTCTTGCGCGGGGCGCGCTTCGGCTTGGCCTCTGTTCCCTCGGCGGTGTCGACGGCCGTCTCCGCGGCGGGCGCGGTCGCCTTCTTGCGCGTGCGCCTCGGCTTGGCCTCGACGGCGTCCACCACGGCCTCCGGGGCCTCCGGGGCCGCGGGGGCTTCCGGGGTGACGGCGGGGGCGGCCTCGGCCGTCTTGCGCGTACGGCGACGGGGCTTGACCTCGGCGGCCTCGGCCGCGGGCTCCGCCGGGGTGACGGGCTCGGCGGCGACGGCCTTCTTGCGGGTCGCGCGCTTCGGCTTGGTCTCCGTGCCCTCGGCCGTGTCGACCGCGGCCACGGCCGCCTCCGCCACCTCGGCGGGTCGGGCGGCCTCGGCGGTCTTGCGGGTCCGGCGGCGCGGCGTGACCTCGGTGACCTCGGCGGCCTCGACCACCGGGGCCTCGATGACCGTCGCCGTCGTCTTACGGGTGCGGCGGCGGGGCTTGGTCTCCACGGCCTCGGGCGCGGCCGTGAGGTCCAGGGCGCTCTCTGCCGGGGCGGAAGCCACCGCGACCGGGGTCTCGGCGACCGTGGGCTCGGCGGCCGGGATCACGGCGGCCGGGGTCCCGACAGGGGTGGCCTCGGACACCGGGGTCGGGGTCGCCGTCGTCGGCTCCGCCGAGCGGCGGGTACGGCGGCGGCGCGGCTTGGCCGGGGTCTCGTCCAGAACCGGCGCCGAGGACTCGGCCCGCTCGGGCGCCGACTCGACCGGGGTCACCGGGGTCACCGGAGTGACCGGGGACACCGGTGCCACGGCGGCCGTCTGCTCCGCCGAGGTGCCACCACGGGTGCGGCGACGGCGACGAGGCGTACGGGACGAGGTCACGGCCTCCGCCTCGGCGGTACCGGCGGCCTCGACCGTGTCGGCCACGGCCTCGGCGGACGTGCCGGCCTGCTCCTGCGCGGAACCGGCCTCCAGCGGCGTACCGCTGCGGGTGCGGCGGCGACGGCGCGGGGTACGGGCCGGGCGCTCGCGCTCCCGCTCGGGCCGGGCCTCGCCACGACCGCCGCGGCCACGGGGACCGCGTCCGCCCGGCTCGCCCAGGTCTTCCAGCACCTCGGCGTCGAGCCCGGCGCGGGTGCGCTCCGAGCGCGGCAGGACACCCTTGGTGCCCGCCGGGATGCTCAGCTCGGCGAAGAGGTGCGGGGAGGTCGAGTACGTCTCGGGCGGGTCGTTGAAGTTCAGCTCCAGCGCCTTGTTGATCAGCTGCCAGCGCGGGATGTCGTCCCAGTCGACCAGCGTGATCGCCACACCCGAGGCGCCCGCGCGGCCGGTGCGGCCGATGCGGTGCAGATAGGTCTTCTCGTCGTCGGGCGTCTGGTAGTTGATGACATGCGTCACGCCCTCGACGTCGATACCGCGGGCGGCGACGTCGGTGCAGACCAGGACATCCACCTTGCCGTTGCGGAAGGCGCGCAGCGCCTGCTCACGGGCGCCCTGGCCGAGGTCGCCGTGGACCGCGCCGGAGGCGAAGCCGCGCTGCTTGAGCTGGTCGGCGAGATCGGCGGCGGTGCGCTTGGTGCGGCAGAAGACCATGACGAGGCCACGGCCCTCGGCCTGCAGTATGCGGGCCACCATCTCGGGCTTGTCCATGTTGTGCGCGCGGTAGACGTGCTGCGCGGTGTTCGCGACGGTCGCGCCCTCGTCGTCCGGCTGGGTCGCGCGGATGTGCGTGGGCTGCGTCATGTACCGGCGGGCCAGTCCGATGACCGCGCCCGGCATGGTCGCCGAGAACAGCATGGTCTGGCGCTTGGCCGGAAGCAGGTTGATGATCTTCTCGACGTCGGGCAGGAAGCCCAGGTCGAGCATCTCGTCGGCCTCGTCCAGGACGAGGCTCCTGACGTGCTTGAGGTCGAGCTTCTTCTGTCCGGCCAGGTCGAGCAGCCGGCCGGGGGTGCCGACGACCACGTCGACGCCCTTCTTCAGGGCCTCGACCTGGGGCTCGTAGGCACGACCGCCGTAGATCGCCGTCACGCGCACATTGCGGACCTTGCCGGCCGTGAGCAGGTCGTTGGTGACCTGCTGGCACAGCTCGCGCGTGGGGACGACGACGAGCGCCTGCGGGGCGTTGGTGAGGGATTCGGGAGCGGCGCGTCCGGCCTCGACATCGGCGGGGACGGTGACGCGCTCCAGGAGCGGCAGGCCGAAGCCCAGCGTCTTGCCGGTGCCGGTCTTGGCCTGGCCGATGACATCCGTGCCGGAGAGGGCGACGGGGAGGGTCATCTCCTGGATGGGGAACGGGGTGACGATGCCGACGGCCTCAAGGGCCTCGGCGGTCTCGGGAAGGATCCCGAGCTCTCGGAACGTCGTAGTCAGGGTGCTGCCTCTTCTGTGTGCGCGGTGCGAGGCGAGCGCGGGGGTCGATTCGACCGTGCCGGGGACGTCGGCTGCCGTACGGCGGGCCGTATGGCACGGGACCTCTGCCGACGCTCTAGCGCTCGTACCGCTGAGGGTTCCCTCCGATCGTCGTACGCGCAGAGCCGTACGGTCAGGGAGGGCTGTCGGGGCGGAGCCGATCGGGCCTCCGACCGGGCATCCTCATACGTGCGGTCTGCCATGCGCACGGACGTCGTATGACGACTGGGTGCTCAGCAGACGCATTACCACCATACCCCGGAATGGCGCACACGTGATGGCCGATTCGGTCACGTTGTCATCGTCACATTGGCCGGGATGTTCACATCGCCCGGTCGGGGCGGGATCCCGGCCGCGCGGACGGGCCGGTCCGCGGTGGCCGGTCGGGGCCGTAGGAACTGGTCAGAGGCTTCCGCCGACGGGCGCGCGGGCTATTGTGCGCAGCATGACGAGCGCTGACAAGCCTGACCACTCCGCCGACACCTCCGAGGCCGCCGGCACCGCCGCCGAGCACACCGGGGTCGCCGCCCAGGACTGGGCGCGGGCCGCCGTCGATCCGCAGTACCGGGCCGCGGTCGTGGATCTGCTGGGCGCGCTCACGTACGGGGAGCTGGCCGCGTTCGAGCGGCTCGCCGAGGACGCCAAGCTGGCGCCGACGCTGGCCGACAAGGCGGAGCTGGCGAAGATGGCGTCGGCGGAGTTCCACCACTTCGAGCGACTGCGGGACCGGCTGGCCGAGATCGGCGAGGAGCCCACCGCCGCGATGGAGCCGTTCGTGGCCGCGCTGGAGGGATTCCACCGGCAGACCGCGCCCTCGGACTGGCTGGAGGGCCTGGTCAAGGCATACGTCGGTGACTCGATCGCCAGTGACTTCTACCGGGAGGTCGCCGTGCGGCTCGACTCGGACACCCGTCAGCTGGTGCTGGCGGTGTTGGACGACACGGGGCACGCGAGCTTCGCGGTGGAGAAGGTGCGGGCCGCGATCGACGCCGACCCGAGGCTCGGGGGGCGTCTCGCGCTGTGGGCGCGGCGGCTGATGGGGGAGGCGCTCTCGCAGTCCCAGCGGGTGGTCGCCGAGCGGGACGCGCTCTCCACGATGCTGGTGGGCGGGGTCGCGGACGGGTTCGACCTCGCGGAGGTGGGGCGGATGTTCTCGCGGATCACGGAGGCGCACACCAAGCGGATGGCTGCGCTGGGGCTCGCCGCGTAGTCCCTCCGGGGGTTTGGCTGGGGGTGCGGGTGGGGTGCGGGTGGGGGTGCCGGGGGCGCGCGGTCGGGGGTGGGGGCTGGGGTTTGTGGGCGGCTGGCCGTCGTGGGGGCTGGTTGCGCAGTTCCCCGCGCCCCTTTGGGTGGGGGCTGGGGTTTGTGGGCGGGCGGCCGTCGTGGGGGCTGGTTGCGCAGTTCCCCGCGCCCCTTTGGGTGGGGGCTGGGGTTTGTGGGCATGCCCGCGTTGGGGGGCATGTCTGGGTTGGATGGTTAGGCCGTGGCTGAGCGGCGGAGTCTGGCTGTGGGGCGCAGGAGCAGGGAGAGGGACGCGGCCGAGACGACCACGGCGCCGGTGAGGATCAGCAGGAGATTGTCCGTCCCCAGGGAACTCTGGGCGATGAAGGCGCCGATGAGCGAGCCGCCCACGCCGGTCGACAGGACCAGGGGGCGGGCAGGCAGACGATGCGGCAGTCGACTCGCCGCCGCCCAGGCGAGGGCCACACCGAGCACCGCGGAACTGATCGCTTCCAAGAGCATGTCGGGGTTCCTCCCACCAGGCCGTCCCGCCCTAAACGGTCCTAGGCGGTCATACCCCTGACCTGCGGAATGCAATCCCCTCTGTGCGTGAACTGTGGGGGGAGTGTGGAGGCAGTCGGGGGCGCCAGGGGCGCTCGGGGCGCCGGGGACGGGCGAGACCGACGGGAACGGCGAGGGCCGGTGGCCGGGGCTCTCGCCGCCGGGCCACCGGCCCTCGTACCTTGTCTCGCGTCGCCCTACAGCGCCCCGAAGCCCACCTTGCGCGGGGCCGCCTCGCCGATCTCGACGTAGGCCAGGCGGTCGGCCGGGATGAGGAGCTTGCGGCCGTGCTCGTCCTCAAGGCTCAGCAGCTGCGACTTGCCCGCCAGCGCCTCGGCCACCACGCGCTCGACCTCCTCGGCGGTCTGACCGCTCTCCAGAACGATCTCGCGGGGCGCGTGCTGCACGCCGATCTTGACCTCCACGGCTATGTCCCTCCGACGGTCAGTGAAGTGCGCGACCTTCCGCGCCGTACGCAGCACACATTAGCCCGGTGAGGGGACCTAGATGTTCCGCCCTGCCACGCCAGGAGCGAACAGCGGGCGGGAACAAAGCGAACAGCGGGCGGGAACAAAGAAGGACGGGCGGGTCCTCGAGCCGGGACCCGGCTCGGTCCTCGGCTCAGTGCTGCTGCTCGCTGCCGTGCAGCGGGAAACCGGCGATACCCCGCCAGGCGAGCGAGGTGAGCAGCTGGACCGCCTGGTCACGCGGCACACTGCGGTCGCTGTGCAGCCAGGAGCGGGCCACGACCTGGGCGAGGCCGCCCAGCCCGGAGGCCAGCAGCATCGACTCGGCCCGGGACAGGCCGGTGTCCTCGGCGATGACCTCGCAGATGGCCTCGGCGCACTCGGTGGTGACCTTGTCGACGCGCTCGCGCACCGCGGGCTCGTTCGTCAGGTCCGACTCGAAGACCAGACGGAACGCGCCGCCGTCGTCCTCGACGTACGCGAAGTAGGCGTCCATCGTCGCGCGGACACGCTGCTTGTTGTCGGTGGTCGACGCGAGCGCGTGCCGTACTGCCTGGATCAGGGACTCGCAGTGCTGGTCGAGCAGGGCGAGGTAGAGGTCGAGCTTGCCGGGGAAGTGCTGGTAGAGCACCGGCTTGCTGACGCCGGCGCGCTCGGCGATGTCGTCCATGGCGGCCGCGTGGTAGCCCTGGGCCACGAACACTTCCTGCGCGGCGCCCAGCAGCTGGTTCCGTCGTGCACGGCGCGGCAGGCGGGTGCCCCGCGGGCGTGCCGCCTCTGTCTGCTCGATGGCTGTCACGCCGCCTCCCAAGATCGTCCCTGTGCGGTGTGCCGCCGCGCGGCCATCGTACTTTTCGGTAACCGTGGTGTGCGCGGTGCGAGCGCAGAATTTCACGGACCCGGCCGTCATGAAAGCTGTGCGTATGGCGCCGAACACGGTCCGACCGGGAGAAACCGTCGGGGCTCGGCCCTGGTAGCGGTCCCTCGGTCTTCTTGTTCCGGTCAGCGGTAGTCGTCCTCGTCGAGGGAGACCACCCTGGCCTGCTCGGCCAGGTCGCCCTCGTCGGCCTCGTGGCTGTTCAGCGCGGTCGGCGGGTCGTCGCGCTCCGGGGCCACGGCGGCCCGCTGCTCGGCGGTGTCGGCGTCCGGCGCCTCGACGTCGGGCTCCGTGGGGTTCTCCATGCCCTCTTCGCCCTCTTCCAGGAATGTCTCGGGGTCGGTGGGGTCGACGGCCATGGCGGGCTCCCTTCCTGACTACGAGCGTAGGAGACAGCCGCCCCGGACGCTATGCGATCCGCGTCCGGGACGTCACGCCGCGCGAAGGGAGGCACGTATCCGTACTTGTCCGTAATCGGCCCGTCTCTGCTTGTGATGGCGAACACAGGAACCGCTGCGTGATCGTCTCGTAACATTGCCGCATGTCTTCGACCGAGTCGCCGTCCGTATCGACGGCCAACGTCCTCCCGAAGGTGGCGCCCGTCAGGGTCGCGGACGGTGAGCGGCTGCGGTCGGTGCGGCTGCCGGGGATGTCGCTGACGGTCCGTTCGCGACCGGGCGCCCGCGAGGGACTGCCGCCCGCGCTCTACGTCCACGGACTGGGCGGCTCCTCGCAGAACTGGTCGGCGCTGATGGAACTCCTCGACGGCACGGTGGAGAGCGAGGCCCTCGATCTGCCGGGCTTCGGCGACTCCCCGCCGCCGGACGACGGCGACTACTCGGTCACCGGGCACGCCCGCGCGGTCATCCGCTATCTCGACGCCGCCGGGCGCGGCCCCGTCCATCTCCTCGGCAACTCGCTCGGCGGAGCGGTCACCACCCGAGTGGCCGCCGTACGGCCGGATCTCGTCCGGACCCTCACCCTGGTCTCGCCCGCCCTTCCCGAGCTGCGCGTCCAGCGCACCGCCGTACCGACCGCGCTGCTCGCGCTGCCCGGTGTGGCCCGGCTGTTCACCCGTCTCACCCTGGGCTGGAGCGCCGAGCAGCGGGTCCAGGGGGTCACCGGGCTCTGCTACGGCGACCCCGGACGGGTGACGCCCGAAGGGTTCGGCCACGCGGTGCAGGAGATGGAGCGGCGGCTCCAACTGCCGTATTTCTGGGACGCGATGGCACGCTCCGCGCGCGGTATCGTCAACGCGTACACGCTGGGCGGCCAGCACGGACTGTGGCGGCAGGCCGAACGGGTGCTCGCGCCGACCCTGCTCGTCTACGGCGGCCGGGATCAGCTCGTAGGCTTTCGGATGGCCCAGAAGGCGGCCCGCGCCTTCCGGGACAATCGGCTGCTGTCACTGCCGGACGCCGGGCATGTGGCGATGATGGAGTACCCGGAGACGGTGGCCTCGGCGTTCCGTGAACTCCTCGAAGACTTCGGGGAGCCCGCCGGGAGCGCGAGATCGGGTACGGGTGCGGATGTGAAGGCCGTGGCGGCGGTGGACGATGGCGGGAGCGATGTGACGATGGACGCAACGAGGGCCGGGAGTGAACCGGCCGGGTCCATGGACACGTCGAGTACAAGTACGAGCGGGTCGGATGGGTCGGGTACACCGGGCGCACCGGTCACACCCGTCACGCCGAGTACGTCGGATGCGTCGGACCCGTCCGGTCCGTCCACCGGTCCATCCACGAGTACGTCCACGAACACAGGGAGCTGAGGCGGGACGTGGGACGCCACAGTCGCCGGGGGTCCGCCCCCCAGGGGGACGCCACGGGCACGGGGGGTCGCCGCCGAGGGGCGGGGGCCGAACCGGGCCAGGGGGTTTCCGGGGCGCCACGCTCCACTGACGGCGTGCCAGGTCGCGCCGCTGACGGCACGCCGGGTCCAGGCGGGCCGCGTTTCGACGGAAGAGCCTCGGCCGCAGGTGGGCCGAGGCTCACTGACGGTACGCCCGCGCACGGCTTTCCCCGACTGCCCGACGGCACGCCCGCGCACGGCACGCCGGCCCATGGCACGCCGGCCCACGGCACCCCGGTGTACGGGGCCTCCGCTCACGGGACGGCGTCGGCGCGGGGCGGGCACCCCGAGCAGTACGAGACCGGTGGTGGCTGGGGGGAGCTGAGGGGACGGGGCACCGGCGGTGCTTCCGGCGCCGCCGGCCAGGGTGCCCCCGGGGGTCCCGGAGGTTCCGGGGGTCCCGGGATACCGCGACAGCGACCCACCCGGCCCGCTTCTGCGGCCGGTGCCGGGCCCCGACAGGATTACGTCGACGCCTTCGACGGCGACGACGAGGGGTTCGACCCGCCGCACGGGGCGAGGTCCGGCTCCGGCGCGGGCCGCGCGGGTGACCCGTACGCCTCCGTCACCCGGTGGGAGACGCAGACCGACACCCAGGTCGGGCTGCTGATCGACGCCCGTGACGGCGACGACGGTCCACCGGGCTCCACCGCGCCCGAGCGCGGCAGGGACGGCAAGGGCGGCAAGGGCCGGACCTTCACGGGGATCGCGGCGCTCGCTGTGACGACCGTGCTGGCGGTGGTGGTCGCCGGACAGGTCCGCGCCGGCGACGACCCCTCCGTACCGGCGAAGCCCGCCGCCGATCAGGCACGGGACACCCGTGATCCCGCCTCGCGCGGGGACGGGCGGCCGACGCCGACCGAGTCGCCGAGCGTGGTGCCGCTGACGTACGACCAGAAGATGGCGAAGCTCTACCCGCTGAGTGAGACCCTGGCGGGCTCCGGCGAGTTCGAGGCCGTCGAGGGGGTCGACAGGGCGCCGGGCGACGGGGACAAGTACACCTACCGCGTCGACGTCGAGGAGGGGCTCGGGCTCGACGCCGACCTGTTCGCCGAGGCCGTGCAGAAGACCCTGAACGACGAGCGGAGCTGGGCCCACGGAGGCGGTCGTACGTTCGAGCGGGTCCACTCCGGCTCCCCGGACTTCGTGATCACCCTGGCCAGTCCCGGTACCACCGGCGAATGGTGTGCCATGTCCGGTCTGGACACCACCATCGACAACGTCTCGTGCGACTCGGCCTCCACCGAGCGCGTGATGATCAACGCCTACCGGTGGGCGCAGGGCTCGGAGACCTACGGCGACCACAAGATCCACGCCTACCGGCAGATGCTGATCAACCACGAGGTCGGACACCGGCTCGGGTACACCCATGTGACCTGCGACGCGGACGGCGATCTCGCGCCGGTGATGCAGCAGCAGACGAAGTTCCTGGAGTACGACGGGGTCTCCTGCCGGGCCAACGCGTGGCCGTACCCCGGAGGTTCCGGGAGTTCCGGGGACGCCGGGAACTGATGCCCGGGGCGGCGCCGTGCCGGGCCCCCGTGGGCGCCCGCGGCCCTGCGTAGCTGCATGTAGCCGCTTGATCGCATAGCGCGACGGAACGCGATCCGCACGGGAAAGTTACGACCGTTCACCCCTTTTGGTGGCGCGATGGACAACCGTCCGTCGCGCCACCGCCTTGTCCACATACGTTCGTCCCGCTGCGAGCCACCGGGTCGGCGGTGGCTCCCCATACAGGAGATCGGGGGTGCACTCGTGCGCATCGGACTGCTTACGGAGGGTGGCTATCCGTATGTGAGCGGTGATGACGGGCTCTGGTGCGACCGGCTCGTGCGCGGGCTCGGGCGGCATGAGTTCGACATCTACGCGCTCAGCCGCAGCGAGCGTCAGGAGCACGAGGGCCGACTGCCGCTGCCGCCGCAGGTCCGCCGGGTGCGGACCGCGCCGCTGTGGACCGCCCAGGACGACGGGGTCGCCCACGGACGGCGCGCACGCCGGCGGTTCGCGGAGGCGTACGGGGAACTGGTGGCGGTGCTGTGCGCCGCCGAGCCGTACGGGGGCGCGGACTCCTCCGAGCCGTATGGGGGCGCGGACTCCTCCGACCTGGCTGGTCCGTCCGCCGTGGCCGGTCCGTCCGGCCTGTCTGGTCTCTCCGGCCTGTCTGGCTTCTCCGGCCTGTCTGGCTTCTCCGGCCCGTCTGGCTTCTCCGGCCCGTCTGATCTGGTCGGGTCTCCCGGTCGGTCCGGCGGTTCCGGCGGTTCCGGCGGTTCCAGCCGTTCCGCGGTTCAGGCGGACCGTTTCGCCTACGCGCTGTACGGGCTCGCCGAACTCGCCCGCGACGAGGGCGGACTGGTCGGCGCGCTCCGCTCGGAGATTGCCGTACGCGCCCTGGAGCGCGCCTGTCGTGCGCCCGGCGCCCCGCGCCCGGCGCGTGAGGCGCGCGTACCGGATCTGCTGGCCGTCGCCGCGCATCTCGAACGCGCCCTGCGCCCCCTCTCCCTGGACTGGTACGAGGACACCGGGCTCGGCTCGGTCGACCTGTGCCACGCCGCGTCCGGCGGTACGGCCGCCCTGCCCGGACTGCTGGCCCGGCACTTCACCGGCGTACCGCTGGTGGTGACGGAGTACGGCGTGCGGCTGCGGTCGCACTACCTCGCGTCCGGCGCCGATGTGGCGGCCCCCGCCGTACGGGCCCTGCTGGCGGCCTTCCACGGACGGCTCGCGGCGGAGGTGTACCGGCGCGCGGCCCGGGTGACCCACGGCAACGCGCACGCGCGGCGCTGGCAGGAGCGGTGCGGGGCCGGCCGGGACACGCTGCGGACGGTGTACCAGGGGATGGACGTCACCCCCTTCGCGGAGGCCGGTGAGGCACCTGAGCAGACCGACCCGGACACCCTGGTGTGGGTCGGCCGGGTGGAACCCACGAAGGACCTGATGTCGCTGCTGCACGCCTTCGCGGAGATCCGCAGGGCGGCACCGAAGGCACGGCTGCGGGTGGTGGGCGCCGCCGTCGGGGCGGAGGGCGCGGAGTATCTGGCGCACTGCCGGGCGCTCGCGGCGCACCTGTTCCCGGACGAGGCCGCCGGTCCGCACGCGGTCGGCGAGAACCCGGTGTCCTTCGAGGAGATCGGCGGGCCCGACGTGCCGACACCGGCCGCGGCGTACGCCTCCGGCGCGGTCGTGGTGCTGTCCAGCGTGGTCGAGGGATTTCCGCTGAGCCTGGTCGAGGCGATGCTCAGCGGGCGCGCGACCGTGTCGACGGACGTGGGCGCGGTGGTCGAGGTCATCGGCGGTACGGGGCTGGTCGTACCGCCCCGGAATCCGCGGGCGCTCGCGGAGGCGTGCGTCGCGCTGCTACGGGATCCCGCGCGCCGTGCGCGCCTCGGGGCCGCCGCGCGCGCCCGGGCGCTCGAACTGTTCAGCGTCGAGCAGAACGTCGCGGCGTTCCACGGCATTTATCTGGAGGTCGTCTCCCAGTGCCCGGACCGCCATGTCGTCCTCGACGCGACCGGCGACCCGATGCCGTTCGCGGTCCCGGCGGAGGCCCACGTCCCCGGTCACTGGACCGCCGACGTCACCCACCACATGGCGGCACCCCGCGGCACCCCGGGCTGGGCGGCGGGGCCGCCGGTGCGGGGGGCGGCGAGGACACCGCGGCCCGCGCCACCGTCACCGGCACCGTCACCGGCGTCGGTGGGACTGGCGGCCGGGTGGACAGGGGGCGGTGAGCGGTGAGTGCGGTGCGTGACATCAGGGGTGGCAGTGGCATGAGTGGCGTGAGTGGCGTGAGCGGTATGGGCGGTGCGAGCGCACGGCAGATGGTCGACCGTCCCGGCAGGCCGGTCAGTCCGGGGGCCTGGGACACACGGTCGGAGGAGTGGCTGGGGGAGGGGACCTCGGAAGTGGGGCGCGACGACGGTGACTTCGGTGGCGACGGACGGGGCGCTGAGCCCGCGATAGGCGGCGCCGGTCCGACCGGCGAGCCGAGCGGGCCCGGACGGTCGGGCGAACGGCGGGTCATCACCGCGGCCGGACAGGCAGTCGGATCCAGGAAGACGGCCGGGCAGGCGACCGGATCCACGAGGATGGCCGGGCAGGCGACCGGATCCAGGAAGACGGCCGGGCAGGCGGTCGGGCCGCGGCGCGGTACCGCCGACCCCGTGAAGGCCCTGATGCACCAGCACCGGGACCTGTGCGAACAGGCTGTCGACGCCTTGGAGATCGCCGCCGGACTTGAGGCGCACGGGGTCACCGACCGGACCGCCACCCGCTTCCTGCACCGGGACGTCTTCTCCCTCGCCGAGGAGATGTTCGCCCGCGTCCCGCGCGACGGCGAGGCCCGCCCCCGCCCCGAGGCCCTCACGGTGCCCGAGGTGCGGGCCGGCTGGATCGTCCGCACGCTGCTGCCCGGTGCGCTGGGTGCGGCTACGGTGGCCGCACTGCCGTACACCGACGGGCTGCTCCGGCCGGCCGTCGCCGCCATCGGCATCCTCGCCACCGCGCTCGGTCTGCGCGCCGCCCTCACCGCAGGGCCGCTCGCCCCACGCCGCCCGCTGCCGGGGACGTACCCCTCCAACGGCGTCTGGATCTGCTGGCTCCTCGCCTACGCCGTGCTCGGCGACGGTCTCCTCCAGGCCGCCCTCACCGGCGGCCCCGACACCCTGCCGACCGGCACCCCCGACGGCCCCTGGCCCCTCACCGCGGCTCCGCTGCTCACCCTCGCCCTGGCCTGCGCGCCCGCCGCCTGGGCCGCCCACCTCTTCGCCGCCGGGGCCCGCCGCGCCCTCACCGCCAGCCGGGGCCTGGAGGAGTTCGCCGGCGCCGTACGCCCCCGACTCCTCGGCTCGTTCGCGCTGTTCCTCGGCGCCCTCGCCGCCCTGTCCACCGGCTGCGCCACGCTCCTGGACGAACCCGGCACCCCCTTCCGGCTCTCCCAGACCCTCACCCTCGGCGCCCTCCTCCTGCTCGCCCGGCTCCTGCACCTCCACGGCTTCACCCACGCCCCCGCCGTGATCCTCACCGCCGCCGCCGGTACCGAGGCCCTCGCCCTCACCACCGTCTTCGCCGGCCGGCTGCCCGGCCTCGACCCGGTCGCACTGCCGGTCGAGTCCCTCGTGGACACCTGGGGGCCGGCCGCCGTACCGACCCTGATCTGCGGCCTCGGGGCCCTCGCCCTCCTCGTCCACGCGGCCCGCACCCTCACCCGCGCCTCCGCCCACGCCCGGACGGAGTCCCCCTGACGACCGCACCGACGCCGCGGCCACCGGCACCGGCAGCCCACGACAACCCGGCGCACAGCGCCGAGCACCCCGGCATCACCGCCGAAAAGCACCCGTGTCACCCCCTCGAAGGAGAACACCAGATGACCACCTCCCGACCCGGAGCAACCGGAGCACCAGGACCCACCGGTGCCTTCGGCCCGACCGGAGCGCACACCCCGGGAGCCGCCCGATGAGGGTTCTGCTGATCGGAGCCAACGGCTACCTCGGCCGTTTCGTCGCCGACCGCCTGCTCGCCGACCCCGCCGTCCAGCTCACCGCGCTCGGCCGCGGCGACGACGCCGACGTCCGCTTCGACCTCGCGTCCGGCAGCCCCGGCGCGCTCACCCGCTTCCTCGACGCGGTCCACCCGGGCGTCGTCATCAACTGCGCCGGCACCACCCGCGGCGGCGCCCGCGATCTCACCCGGCACAACACCGTGGCCGTCGCCACCGTCTGCGAGGCCCTGCGCCGCAGCGGCTGCGGCGCCCGACTGGTGCAGATCGGCTGCGCCGCCGAGTACGGTCCCAGCCAGCCCGGCTCCTCCACCGCGGAGGACGCCGTGCCGCGGCCCGGCGGCCCCTACGGCGTCAGCAAGCTCGCCGCCACCGAACTCGTCCTCGGCTCCGGCCTCGACGCCGTCGTGCTCCGGGTCTTCTCCCCGGCCGGACCCGGCACCCCGGCCGGCTCCCCGCTCGGCCGGCTCGCCGAGGCCATGCGCCGCGCGATGCAGTCCGGCGACGGCGAACTGAAGCTCGGTGGTCTCGGTGCCCAGCGCGACTTCATCGATGTCCGCGATGTCGCCCGGGCCGTCCACGCCGCCTCCCTCTCGGCCGCCCAAGGCGTGATCAACATCGGCTCCGGCCGGGCCGTCCGGCTGCGTGACGCCGCCGCCACCCTCGCCCGCGTCGCCGGCTACGGCGGCGCCCTGCACGAACTCGACGGCCCGCCCGGCCCACTGCGCGCGACCATCGGCCACCCGCGCGGCGAGTCCGACCATCTGTCCCCCGTCGCGTACCCGTACCCCGACGGCTGCGGCAGCTGGCAGCAGGCCGATGTCCGCACCGCCCGCGACCGGCTCGGCTGGCGGCCCCGGATCCACCTCGAAGAATCGCTCGCCGACATCTGGATGGAGGCCGCATGCCGTATCTGAAGCTGACCGGCCCGACCAGGCCGCCCCGGCTGCACACCCGTGCCCCCGGCGACCCGAGCAGCCTCGTCCGCACCGGCTTCGGCGTACCCGGCTGTGCCCACCCCCTCGTCGCCGGTGCCGAATGGGCCGCGCTCGCCCGCCCCGGCGCCCCGCTGCACTGGGTCGTCCTCGATGTCGCCGACGGTCCCGGCGACCGCCCCGACCCGCACTGCCTGGAAGCCGCGGGCCGGCTGCGCAACGCCGGGATCCGGATCCTGGGCCGCATCGACACCGCCTACGGCGCCCGCGGCTTCGGCGATGTGATCTCCGACGCCCACCGCTATCTCGACTGGTACCTCACCGACGGATTCCTCCTCGACCGCTGCCCCGCCGGACGTGACACCCTCCCCGAGATCCGCCGCACCGTGACCGCCCTGCGCGCCATCAGCCCCACCGAACCCCATGTCGTCCTCGGCCACGGCACCCACCCGCACCCCGGCTACGCCGAGAACGCCGACCAGTTGGTCACCTTCTCCGGCCCCTGGAGCGACTACCGCTGGTCGCAGGTGGCCGAGTGGACCGCCGGCTATCCACCCGAGAAGTTCTGCCACTTCGTCCACGGTGTGCCCCGAGGGCATCTGGACGAGGCCCTCCGTATCGCCCGCTGGCAGGGCGCCGCCACGCTCTGGTTCACCGACCGGGTCGCACGGGGCCGGCGGGGCGGGCGGGACACCCCCGGAGGGAGCCCCTGGGAGACCATGCCCGGTTACTGGGACGAGATCGTCTCGCGTGTTGGAACAGGTGTCTCGGAATGAAAAAGGCCGTGGCACTGTTACGGGGAGAACCACCGTAGTGATAGACCGACCAACGGAGTCCCCGTGTCGCTGCCACCCCTGGTCGAGCCCGCCGCCGAGCTCACCGTAGACGAGGTCCGCAGGTACTCCCGCCACCTGATCATCCCCGACGTGGGCATGGACGGGCAGAAGCGGCTGAAGAACGCCAAGGTGCTCTGTGTGGGCGCCGGCGGCCTGGGCTCGCCGGCGCTGATGTACCTGGCCGCGGCGGGTGTCGGCACGCTCGGCATCGTCGAGTTCGACGAGGTCGACGAGTCGAACCTGCAGCGTCAGATCATCCACAGCCAGGCCGACATCGGCCGCTCCAAGGCCGAGTCCGCGCGCGACAGCGTCCTGGGTATCAACCCGTACGTGAACGTGGTCCTTCACCAGGAGCGGCTTGAGGCCGACAACGTGATGGACATCTTCAGCCAGTACGACCTGATCGTCGACGGCACCGACAACTTCGCCACCCGCTACCTCGTCAACGACGCCTGCGTCCTGCTGGACAAGCCGTACGTGTGGGGCTCGATCTACCGCTTCGACGGCCAGGCCAGCGTCTTCTGGTCCGAGCACGGCCCGTGCTACCGCTGCCTCTACCCCGAGCCCCCGCCCCCCGGCATGGTCCCCTCCTGCGCGGAGGGCGGCGTCCTGGGTGTGTTGTGCGCGTCCGTCGGCTCCATCCAGGTCACCGAGGCGATCAAGCTCCTCGCCGGCATCGGTGAACCGCTGATCGGCCGCCTGATGATCTACGACGCCCTGGAGATGCAGTACCGCCAGGTCAAGGTCCGCAAGGACCCGGACTGCGCGGTCTGCGGCGAGAACCCCACCGTCACCGAACTCATCGACTACGAGGCGTTCTGCGGTGTCGTCTCCGAGGAGGCGCAGGCCGCCGCCGCCGACTCGACCATCACTCCCAAGCAGCTCAAGGAGTGGATCGACGACGGCGAGAACATCGAGATCATCGACGTCCGTGAGATCAACGAGTACGAGATCGTCTCCATCCCGGGCGCCAAGCTGATCCCGAAGAACGAGTTCCTCATGGGCACCGCCCTGGAGAGCCTCCCCCAGGACAAGAAGATCGTCTTGCACTGCAAGACGGGTGTCCGCAGTGCGGAAGTCCTCGCGGTCCTGAAGTCGGCGGGCTTCTCCGACGCCGTCCACGTGGGCGGCGGGGTCATCGGCTGGGTCCACCAGATCGAGCCGGACAAGCCGGTCTACTGATCCGGCTCCACCGTCCGACCGGCGGGGGCCACAGGCGCCAAGGGTGCTTGTGGCCCCCGCCGTCGTCATGAGCAGGTCGTGCCGTCCTTGGGTGTCCTGCCCTCCAGCAGATAGGTGTTGATCGCCGAGTCGACACAGTCGCTGCCGTTGCCGTACGCGCCGTGGCCCTCGCCCTTCCAGGTCAGGACCACTCCGACGCCCTTGCCCAGCTCGTCGGCCATCCGCTGGGCACCCTCCACCGGGGTCGCCGGGTCGCCCGTGTTGCCGACCACCAGGATCGGTGCCGCGCCCGGGGCGCTCACCTCCGGTGTGTCGAACTGGCCCAGCACCGGCCACTCGTGGCACCAGCCGGCCGTGTCCCAGCCCAGGAACGCCCCGAACACCGGCGAGATCTTCTCGAACTCCGGCAGCAGCGCCTTCGTCTCCTTCACGGTGGGCCGCTGCTTGTCGTCCAGACACGATATGGCCCGCTGGGAGTGGGTCGAGGTGCCGTAACGGCCCGAGGCGTCCCGGTCGTTGTAGGCGTCGGCCAGCGCGAGCAGCTCGGAGCCGTCGCCCTTCTCGGCCGCCTCCAGCGCGCTGGTCAGCGTGGGCCAGCTGGACTCGCTGTACAGCGGCAGCACGATGCCGATCACCGCGAGCGTCTGGGTCAGCTCACGGTCGGACGAGGTGGCCAGCGGCTTCGCGTCCATCCGCTTCAGCAGGTCCGCGATCCGGCGGGTGCCCTCCTCGGGGTTCTCGCCGGTGGAGTCGAGGTAGTTGTCGAGGGCGCGCTGGAAGCCCCGCGCCTGGTTCTTGGCGTGGTCGATGGTGCCCGCGGCCGGGTCGACCACCGCGTCCAGGACCAGCCGCCCCACGTTCTTCGGGAACAGATGGGCGTAGACCCCGCCCAGCTCGGTGCCGTAGGACATGCCGAAGTAGTGCAGCTTGGTGTCGCCCAGGACCTGGCGCATCAGGTCCATGTCGCGCGCGGTGTCCGTGGTGGAGACATGCGCCAGCAGCGGCCCGGCCCCCTTCTCGCAGCCCGCCGCGAAGTCGGCCGCGTCCGCGAAGAGCGCCCGCTCCTCCTGCGCTGTGTCCGGCGAGGCGTCCAACGACTCGGCCGCCTCGATCGCCTTGTCCTCGCGGCAGCGCACGCCCTCGCTGGCGCCGACCCCCCGCGGGTCCCAGCTCACCAGGTCGTACCGCTCGTGCAGGGTGCCGACCGTGGACTCGAACGCCGGCATGGTGGACACGCCCGAGCCGCCCGGTCCGCCGAAGTTGAACAGCAGCGAGCCGATCCGGTCGTCCCCCTCGGCCTTGGCGCGGATCAGCGCCAGATCGATCGTCTTCCCCTCCGGCTTCGACCAGTCCAGCGGCACCTTGAGCGTGGCGCACTGCCAGCCGCTGCCCGGAGCCGGGGAGTCGTCGGTCGCGTCGCACTTCCCCCAGTCCGGCCGCTGGGAGGTCAGCGACGCCGGCAGCCCGGATCCGGACGGGGGCGCCGCGCCGGTCGGGCTGGAACTCCCGTCGCCGTCACCGCCCTTCCCCTCGTCCGACGAACCCGAGCTGCACCCGGCCGTCAGCAGTGCCGCCGCGGCGCCGAGCGCCGCCCACCGTACGAAACGCGTCATCGCATCCCCCTCGTTCTTCCCCCGCGCAAACCGCCCGCCTCTCGTCCGCGAGCGCTGTCTGACCATCGTAGGCGGAGATCGCACTGTCTGTCGGAGCCTGTGGATAACTCTCTGACCTGCGGTTTTCCTGGTCGCTCTGGTGGTGGGTCGGGGTGCTCCGCCGGTCAGGAGCAGACCGTGCCCGCCGCCGGGACCCTCCCGTTCAGCAGATAACCGTCCACCGCCGTCCGTACGCACGGGTTCTTGCTGTCGTACGCCCCGTGCCCCTGACCCTTGTACGTCACCTCGACGCCCACGCCCTTGCCCAGCGCGGTCACCATCTTGCGCGCGCCCTCGTACGGGGTCGCCGGGTCGCCGGTGTTGCCGACGACCACGATCGGCGCCGCGCCGGGCGCGCTCACGTCCGGGTGGTCCGCGGCGCCGGGCACCGCCCAGTCGGTGCAACTGATCATGCCCCAGGCCAGATAGTCGCCGAAGACCGGCGAGGCGGCGCGGAACTCGGGGAGCTTCCGCTGGACGTAGCCGACGTCGTAGCGGGGCTTGTCGTCGGCGCAGTTGATGGCCACATTGGCCGCGGTGAGGTTGCTGTACTCCCGGTTCTGGTTGCGTCCGTTCATCGAGTCGGCCAGCACCATCAGGATCTGGCCGTTGCCGTCGTACGCCTGGTCGAGGCCCTCGGTGAGATAGGGCCAGAAGTCCTGTGAGTACAGCGACTGCGCGATGCCGCTGGTGGCGGCGGTCTGGGTGAGTTCCCGAGGGAAGACACCGGGGATCGGCTTGCGGTCGAGGTCGCGCAGCAGCTTCGCGATACGGCTTTTCACGTCCTGGGCGCTGGTGCCGATCGGGCAGTCCTCCTCCTGCGAGACGCAGTTCTGGGCGAAGTTGTCGAGCGCGAGCTGGAATCCCTTGGCCTGGCCGAGCGAGCCCTGTTCGGAGGTCTGCGTCGGATCGACCACCGCGTCGAACACGGCCCGGCCCACGTTCTTGGGGAACAGATGGGCGTAGACGCCGCCGAGTTCGGTGCCGTAGGAGATGCCGAAGTAGTGGAGCTTGCTGTCGCCGAGGACCTGGCGCATCAGGTCCAGGTCGCGGGCCGCGTCGGTGGTGCGCACCTGCGGGAGCACCTTCTTGGAGTTCTTCTCGCAGGCCGCGTTGAACTCCTTCACGTTGTTCAGGTACGTGGCGCGCTCGGCGGCGTCGTCGGGGGTCGCGTCCTGCTGGAAGTACGCGTCGAGTTGCTGGTCGTTCTCACAGCGGACCCCGGCGCTGCGGCCCACCCCGCGCGGGTCGAAGCTGACCAGGTCGTAGCGGGTGCGCAGGGTGTCGTACTCGGTCCCGAAGGCGGGCAGCGTGGTGACGCCGGAGCCGCCGGGGCCACCGAAGTTGAAGATCAGCGAGCCGAGGCGCCGGTCCGCCGATCCGCTCGTCCTCGCCCGGATCAGCGCGATGCCGATGGTGTCGCCCTTGGGATCGCTCCAGTTCAGCGGCGCCTTCATGGTGGCGCACTGCCATGCCGTGCCGCCCGGCAGCGGTGAGGGCGCGTCCCCGCCGCCCTCGGCCTCCGACGGGGCGGGACACTCCTTCCAGCTCAGTTTCTGCGCCGTCGGATCCTCGCCCTTGGAGTCGTCGTCACCACAGGCCACGGCGGTGGAGGTGAGCAGCAGGGCGGTGGCGGTGAGAGCGGCGGCCCGCAGGGATCGGTTCGGCATGAACCCATCCTGCGGTCGGCCGGGGCACGCCGCTCGGGGCACGGGCCGTACGAGGTACTGGCCGTGCGAGGTACTGGCCGTACGCGTGCCGGCGGTACGGGCGTCAGTGCGTGAAGCGGCTCACTGTCTGCGGGTGGATCACCAGACGGACCTGGTCCTCGGCCAGCATCCCGGCGAGTGCGGTGGCGCGGGCCGGGTCGGCGAGGTCCCAGTAGCGGGCGGCCAGCCGGGAGCACAGGTCGTGCGCCCCGTCGGACTCGACCGTGGTGCGGCCGGCGACCGACACCCAGCGCTCGGTCTCCCCCACGGGCGCGGCGACGACGATCGAGGCGCGGGGATCCTGGCGCAGCCGCCGCACCTTGAGCGTCTCCGGGCCCGTGAACAGCTGGATCGTTCCCTCGGCGGTGGCCTCGAACCACACCGGACGCGGCTGCGGCGGGACCGGTCCCTCGGCCACGGACAGGAATCCGTGCAGGGGGCGTCGGAGGAATTCGAGGTCCTGGGCGGTCAGCGCACTGGTACTCATGGCGCCGATTCAACACGGCCGCGTCGGACGATTCCATAGGTGAGAAGCCGGGTCGCCTGTGTATGCGTCTCATGGGGGTGCTGGTGTCGGTGACGTGGCGTCGGTGACGTGGGCGTCGGCGGGGACGCCGGTGACGGCCGGGGGCGACGACCCTGATCGTCGGTGTCTATCCCGCGCGCGTAGAGCGCCCTTTCCGGATGCCGCCGCTATAGGGCGTCGCGTCGGCTGCCCGTCCTCAGAGCGCGCCCTTGCGCGTGAGGTGGCTGAACGCCAGCCAGCCCGGCAGTACCGGCAGCCACAGGGTGAGCAGGCGGAACATCAGGACGGCCGGGGCGGCCACCTCGCTGGGCAGGCCGACCGCGATGAGGCCGAACGTCAGGGTGGCCTCCACCGCGCCGACACCGCCCGGCGTGGGCGCCGCGGAGCCCAGCGCGTTGCCCGCGAGGAAGACGATCGCGACGCTGGCGATGCTGATGGAGGTGGTCTCGTCGCCGAAGGCGCGGATCGAGGCGTCCAGGCACATCACGAAGCACGCCGTCAGCAGCAGCATGCCGCCGATGCCGGTGACGAGCTTCTGCGGGCGCTGGAGCACATCCAGCATGCGCGGTACGACGCCCGCGAAGAGCGACCTCACGCGCGTGACGACGAACTTCCGCAGGAACGGCACCGACGTGGCCACGAGTGCGAGCACCGCGACCGTCAGCAGACCGGCGATGACGGTCCGGGACGGCGACAGCGACGGTGTCTTCTCGATGCCGGTCAGATAGCCGAAGGCCAGCAGCATCAGGATGTGACAGCCCAGTCCGAACAACTGCGACGCGCCGACGCTCGCCACCGCGAGACCGGGCCGCACCCCCTGGCGTTGCAGGAAGCGCGTGTTCAGGGCCACACCGCCGACCGCCGCAGGCGCCACGATCTTCACGAACGACCCGGCGACCTGCGCCGCGACGGTCCGCACGAACGGCACCCGTTCCGGCACGAACCCCAGCAGGCTCATCGCCGCCGCGAAGTAGCTCAGCGCCGAGAACAGCACGGCCGCGATGACCCAGCCCCACTCGGCGGTCGCGAACAGTGTCCCGAACTCGATGTGGGTGAGCTGCGAGAGCAGGAAGTAGGCGGCGAACGCCCCGGCGATGATGCTGATCAGGGTGCGCGGCCTGACCCGCTCCAGCCGGGCCGGTTCCACCGGCGCCTGTGGCCTGATCCGCAGCACCTCGTGCCGGATCTGGGTGAGCGGATCCTCCTCGCGCGCCTCGTCCATGGCGACGTCTATGGCCCGCTTCTCCGCACGCGACTGGGCGCGCGCCGTCTTCTTGTCGAGCTTCTCGGGTACGGCGCCGGCCTCGTCGCCCGCCGCCTCCGCACGGGCCGGCTTGGACTGCCGGGACGCTTCGAGCACGGCCTCGCGCTCCCGCTCGGCGCGTTCCCGGGCCAGTCGGCGCAGGGTCGCGCGCGTGGAGCGGGTCAGGCCGATCGGCTGGAGCATCGGCAGACAGTCGGCCACGGTGTCCGGGCCGAGCACACTCAGCGCCGATGCCACCGCGCGCTCGGCGCCCACCCGCAGGGCGAGCGTGGTCACCAGTTGCGCGATGTCCATGCGCAGCAGCAGATCGCCGGCCGCGATCTCACCGCCGCGCAGATCGGTGAGGATCACCCTGCCGGAACGATCCACCAGGATCGCGTCTCCGGCCAGCCTGCGGTGCGCGATACGTCGTGACTGCAGGGCCCGTACCTGGTGCCAGGCGTTGCGCAGCAGTTCGTCGGTGATCTCCTCGTCCGCCAGGGAGTCGAACGAACGTCCACCGGTGTGCTCGTAGACCAGTATCACGGCGTCGGGACCGAGTTCCGAGGTCGCGATCAGCTTGGGCGCGTTGGCCCCGGCGGCGATGGCCGCGTAGGCGAGCAGCGCCTCCTGCTCCAGGGCCTGGCGCAACGACTGGAGACTGCGCCGGGTGGCGAAGCCGCGCAGGGTCAGATTGCGCCACACCCGGTAGAAGAAGCCCTGCGCCTGCTGCTCGCGGTCCACGACCGTGACATCCAGCGGGCGGCCGTCCTCCAAGGTGACGAAGTAGCGCCTTCCGCGGTCGCCGATGTCGGTGTCCGTGGGCTCCTCGCGCGCGGCGCTCACCGGGCGGAAGCCGACCGTCCGCAGCCCCGCCATGAGGGTGCGCCCGGTGGGCCGGACGTTCGGCGAGCCGACCGCGTAGAGCGTCCCGTAGGCCACGCTCCAGCCGATCAGCACCGTCAGGATGATCGAGAACGGGGTCGTGTAGCCGGTGACCAGCATCGAGAACGCGTCGAGCATCAGGACGATCCACAGCACCGCGCGCCAGCGTGGTCTGCGGGACATGCCGACGGCGGTCATGTACGCGATCACCGGTGCGAGGTAGCCGTGCACCGGGTCGGTGAGCGCGGTGATGTCGCCCGGGGAGGGCTGGGTGAGCGCCTCCTGGATGGAGCCCGGGGCGGCCTCGGCGACCCACAGGTCCGTGGCGAGGGTCACTCCGTGCGCGAGCACCGCCGCGAGCACGCCGTCGGCGATGCGCAGCCCGTCGCGTTTGATCAGCCGCTCGATCGCGAAGGCGACCGGGACCAGCAGGATCGCGATGCTGGACGCCAGCCCCGCGATCTTGATCAGCAGGTCGGGTGCCTGGCCGGTGCCCTTGTTGATGTCCTGTTCGAGGCCCGAGGTGGTGCCGTGCGCGAACGCCGCGATCGCCAGCAGGACGGCGATCCCGAGGACGCCGACCAGAAGGCGCATGAGGTCGGAAGGACGGTGCACGCGCGCGGGGAGCAGTGGTTCGTCGCCCTCCACCGCGTCCGGACGGTTCTCCTCGGGACCGGGACCGGGACCGGGCCCGGGGCCGGGACCGGGGTCGCGGTCGGGGTCAGGACCGGGACCGGGGGGCGGGGCGGGCGTGGAGCCGTTGTCGCCGTCGCCGTTGCGGTCGTTATGGCCGTCGTGGTCGTCCCGTGGGTCCTGTCCGTCGCGGGAGCCCGGTGGACCGGGTGGTCCCGGTGGACCTGGCGGGCCGGGCGGGCCGGGTGTGCCAGGCGCCTCGGTGCCTTCGGTGCCCTTGGGCCTGTCGGGGGTGACGGGTGCGGGTGTGACGGGGGGGACGGGTGTGACGGGTGTGTCACGGGGGTCCGGTGTTTCCCGGGACGGCCCGTCGCGGTGGGCGGATCCGTCGCCCTCGCCCGGTGCCTTCATGACCGTCTCGCCGGTGTCCGGGCGCGACGCGGCGTCAGCGGTACCCGCCGCGTCCTCGGGGTGCACACCCTGCTGCTTCATCGACTCTTCTTGGTCTCGTATCACCGGTCACCGCCCGCACGATGGTGGCATGCCCCACCGACACACGGGGGCATCAGGGTGCAAAAGCGGGGCCGCACAGTCTGCCGGAAGCGCCGCGGCGGGGCGAGGGCCACGCACCGTCGCGGGCCCGCCGCATTGTCGGTGGGGTGGGGCAGGATGGGACGAATGAGTGAGGAGAGCCTGCCGGTGGACGCCCGTGCGCAGTACGCGGACGCCCTGCCGGACTACGCCGAGCGGGTCCTTGAGGTGGCCGAACTGATTCCGCCCGGCCGGGTGATGACGTACGGCGATGTCGCGGAGTGGTTGCAGGAGGGCGGCCCGCGTCAGGTCGGCCGGGTGATGGCCCTGTACGGCGGCGCCGTCCCGTGGTGGCGCGTCGTGCGCTCGGACGGCGTTCTGCTGCCCGGGCACGAACTGGAGGCGCTCGCTCACTACAGAGCCGAGGGGACGCCCCTGAAGACGGCGAGCCGGGCCGCCGAGAACCATGTGCCCCGGATCGACATGAGACGGGCGCGCTGGGACGGCGGAGGACACGCGGAGGCTCACACCTGACAGCTTCCGCCATCGCAGGCCGCCACGGGGGAAGCGTGATCCGTACGAGGGAAGCGGGGCACCGGCGTGACATGACATACGTTCGTGCAGCGAGGGGCGGGTGTGACGCACGGGCCGCAAGGGAAGAAGCGGAAGCCCGGCTTCCGGCCTCTTCGGCGGCGTAGCGTCGGCTGCGCGCGTCCCGCTCACCCCGCGGTCACCGCCCGCCACACCCGACGACGGCCGTCCCCCGGCACCCCTTGCCGGGCGGCGCCTCCCGCAGCCCGAGACAGACCCGAGCACGACCACCAGGACCGGCGAACCACGTGAGCTCCTCTTCCTCCACAAGGCGTCTGCCGCACCCACAGGTGCGGCAGGGGAACCGTGGCGCTCACCGGCTGGTGCGTACCCCACCGGCCCCGCCCGACCCCCCTCGTCTGGACGCCGAACAACGTGCGGTGGTTGCTCACGGTCACGGCCCCCTGCTCGTTCTCGCAGGTCCGGGCACCGGGAAGACCACGACCCTGGTGGAGTCGGTGGCCGCCCGCATCGCGCGCGGAGGGGACCCCGCCCGCATCCTCGTCCTGACCTTCAGCCGCAAGGCCGCCGTCGAACTGCGCGACCGCATGGCCCTGCGCATAGGAGCGGCCCGCGCCCCCCAGGCGACCACCTTCCACTCGTTCTGCTACGCCCTGGTCCGCGCCCACCAGGACAACGAACTGTTCGTGGAGCCCCTGCGGCTGCTCTCCGGCCCCGAGCAGGACGTCACGGTCCGTGAACTGCTCGCCGGCCAGACCGACCTGCAACGGGCCGACCTCGCATCCGTGCGGTGGCCCGACGAACTGCGCGCCTGTCTGACCACCCGGGGCTTCGCCGACGAGGTCCGCGCGGTCCTCGCCCGCAGCCGTGAGCTGGGCCTCGGCCCCGAAGCCCTGGACGCCTTCGCCCGCCGCATCGGACGGCCCGACTGGCGGGCCGGGGCCGCCTTCCTCGCCGAGTACCTCGACGTGCTCGACCTCCAGGGCGTCCTCGACTACGCCGAACTCGTCCATCGCGCGGTGCTCCTCGCCCACCGCGCGGAGATCGCCGAGAAGCTCGCCACCCGCTACGACGCCGTCTACGTGGACGAGTACCAGGACACCGACGCGGCCCAGGTACGGCTGCTGCACGCGCTGGCGGGCGGCGGGCGCACCCTGGTCGCCTTCGGCGACCCCGACCAGTCGATCTACACCTTCCGGGGCGCCGACGTGAACGGCATCCTGGAGTTCCCGGACGACTTCCCGCGCGCGGACGGCCGCGCGGCCCCCGTAGAGGTGCTCGGCACCTCACGCCGCTCCGGCGCCGCCCTGCTCGCCGCCACCCGCCTGCTCACCCGCCGCATGCCGCTGACCCGGCTGCCCGCCGACAAGGTTCGCGCCCACCGGGAACTCGCCCCCGCGCGCGAGGGAGGCCGGGTCGAGGTCTTCACCTACCCGACGGCCGGCACCGAGCTGGACAACATCGCCGACATCCTGCGCCGCGCCCACCTGGAGGACGGCGTCCCCTGGCGCGACATGGCCGTCCTCGTCCGCGCGGGATCCCGCACCATCCCCACCCTGCGCCGCTCCCTCACGGCCGCCGGGGTCCCCCTCGACATCGACGGCGACGACATCCCGCTGCGCCACGAGCCGGCCGTGGCACCCCTGCTGACGGCCCTGCGCGCGGTGGCCACGGCGGAGGTGACGGGACGGAGCGACGGGGGAGCGCGGAGCACCGGAGGGCAAGGGCTGTCAGGGCCCGGCCCCGACCCGTCCCCCGGGTCGGAGGAGGAACCCGCTCCGTGGCTCGACACCGAAACCGCCCTCACGCTGCTCACCTCCCCCCTCGCCGGTATGGACGCCGCCGATCTGCGGCGCCTCGGGCGGGCCCTGCGGGACGAGGAGCGGGCCGGCGGCAATCCGCTGCCGCCGCCCTCGGACGAACTGCTCGCGCGGGCGCTCGCCGAGCCGGAGCGGCTGGCCGTGCACGACCCGGCGTACGCGCGCGGCGCCCAGCGGCTCGGCGGGCTGCTGCGCACGGCCCGCGAGCGCCTCGCGGGCGGGGGCACCGCCGAGGAAGCCCTGTGGGCCCTGTGGGAGGGCACGCCCTGGCCCGGCCGCCTGGAGCGGGCCACCCGACGCGGCGGCGCGGCCGGCCGCAACGCCGACCGCGACCTGGACGCCGTCTGCGCCCTGTTCGCCACCGCCGCGCGCGCGGAGGAACGCACCGGGGGCCGCGGCACCCTGAACTTCCTGGCGGAGATCGACGCCGAGGACATCGCCGCCGACACCCTCACCCGGCGTGCCGTGCGCCCCGACGCCGTCCGCCTGATGACCGCGCACCGCTCCAAGGGCCTCGAATGGCGCCTCGTCGTCGTCGCGGGCGTACAGGAGGGACTGTGGCCGGACCTGCGCCGCCGCGGCTCCCTGCTGGAGGCCGACCGGATCGGCCGCGACGGGCTCGCCGAACCCCTCACCCCGGGCGCCCTGCTCGCCGAGGAACGCCGGCTCTTCTACGTCGCCGCCACGCGCGCGAAGGAACGCCTCGTCGTCACCGCCGTGAAGGCCCCCGCGGACGACGGCGACCAGCCCTCCCGCTTCCTGACCGAACTCGGCACCGAGCCCCGGGACGTCACCGGCCGCCCCCGCCGCCCCCTGTCCGTCGCCGCGCTCGTCGCCGAACTCCGCGCCACCACCGTCGACCCGCGGGCCTCCGACGCGCTCAGGGAGGCCGCCGCCCGCCGGCTGGCCCGGCTCGCCGCGCTCACCGACGAGGACGACCGCGCGCTGGTGCCGTCCGCGCACCCCCAGCGCTGGTGGGGCATGTACGAGCCGACCGAGTCCAAGGTGCCGCTGCGCCACCGCGACCAGCCCGTGGTGCTCTCCGGCAGCGCGCTCGACCAACTCGCCAACACCTGCTCCCTCCAGTGGTTCCTGGGCCGCGAGGTGAAGGCCGACGCGCCCGCGACCGCCGCCCAGGGCTTCGGCAACGTCGTGCACGCCTTGGCCGACGAGGTCGCCTCAGGACACTCGCCCGCCGACCTGTCCGTCCTCATGGAACGCCTCGACTCCGTGTGGAACGCGCTCGCCTTCGACGCGCCGTGGAAGTCCGCCCAGGAGAAGGACAACGCGCGCGTGGCGCTCGAACGCTTCCTGAAGTGGCATGTGACGGACCGCGCGGGCCGTACGCCCGTGGCCAGCGAGCACGACTTCGACATCACCCTCGAAGCGGGTGACTACGAGGTCCGTATCCGCGGCCAGATGGACCGGGTGGAGGCGGACGGCAACGGCCGCGCCTATGTGGTCGATTTCAAGACCGGCAAGCAGGCACCCAGTTCCGCCGAGGTGGCCCGCCACCCCCAGCTCGCCGTCTACCAGCTCGCGGTCCGCGAAGGCGCCGTCGACACCGTGTTCGACGACGTACGCCCCGAGCCCGGCGGCGCCGAACTAGTCCAGCTCCGCCAAGGCGCCGCCAAGCGCGACGGCGGCGAGACCCTGCCCAAGGTGCAGGCCCAGGAGGCGCTGGAGGGGGAGTGGATCGGCGAGCTGTTGGCCACGGCCGCGGGCAAGGTGCTCGACGAACGGTTCACCCCGACCACCGGCCAGCAGTGCGCGCACTGCGCGTTCCGCGCGGCGTGCAGCGCCCGGCCCGAGGGACGGCACGTGGTGGAGTGAGCGGGGCGGCAGGGGGGGCGTGAGCGTTGTGCCTAAGGGAGGCGGGCGGCAGCGGTGGCGTGAGACGGGCGGCAAGCGGTGGGGTGAGACGGGCGCTGTCACCTCCCGCCGGGCTGCCGGGCCCGCTGCCGAGCCGCGGCCTCTCCGGTCCGGGTGACGGCCGGGATCGCTCCGGTCCGGGTGACGGCCGGGACCGCGTTGTCAGTGGGCGCCGATAGCCTTTTCGACATGCCCGCTCGTATCACCGATCCCGAGCAGCTCAAGGAGATCCTCGGGATTCCGTTCACCCCGGAGCAGACGGCCTGCATCATCGCGCCGCCTGCCCCGCAGGTGATCGTGGCCGGGGCGGGCTCCGGCAAGACGACCGTGATGGCCGCCCGGGTGCTGTGGCTGGTCGGCACCGGCCAGGTCGCCCCCGAGCAGGTGCTCGGCCTCACGTTCACCAACAAGGCGGCCGGTGAACTGGCCGAGCGGGTCCGCAAGGCCCTGGTGAAAGCGGGCGTGACCGACCCCGACGTCATCGACCCGGACAACCCGCCCGGCGAGCCGGTGATCTCGACGTACCACGCCTTCGCGGGCCGGCTGCTGACCGACCACGGACTGCGCATCGGCCTGGAGCCGACCTCCCGGCTGCTCGCCGACGCCACGCGGTTCCAGCTCGCCGCGCGCGTACTGCGCGAGGCCCCCGGCCTCTACCCGGCGCTGACCCGTTCCTTCCCCGACCTCGTCAGCGACCTCCTCACGCTCGACTCCGAGCTGGCCGAGCACCTCGTACGGCCGGAGAGCCTGCGCGCGTGGGACGCCGAACTGCTGCTCTCCCTGCACGACGCCACGCTCACCAACGCCGATCTGCGCAAGGTGCCCGACACGGCCGCCGCCCGTCGCGAACTCGCCGAGCTGGTCCTGCGCTACCGCACCGCCAAGCGCGAGCGCGATCTCCTCGACTTCGGCGACCAGATCGCCCTCGCCGCCCGGCTCGCCCAGCTCCCCGAGGTCGGCCGGGTGCTGCGCGAGGAGTTCCGCGTGGTGCTCCTGGACGAGTACCAGGACACCTCGGTCGCCCAGCGCGTCTTGTTGGCCGGGCTGTTCGGCGGCGGCACCGGCCACCCGGTCACCGCCGTGGGCGACCCCTGCCAGGCGATCTACGGATGGCGCGGCGCCTCCGTCGCCAACCTCGACGACTTCCCCGAGCACTTCTCCCGCGCCGACGGCAGCACCGCCACCCGCCAGGCGCTCAGCGAGAACCGCCGCAGCGGCGGACGCCTCCTCGACCTCGCCAACGGCCTCGCCGAGCCGCTGCGCGCCATGCACGCGGGCGTGGAGGCTCTGCGCCCCGCCCCCGGCGCCGAGCGCGACGGACTGGTCCGCTGCGCCCTGCTGCCCACCCACGCCGAGGAGATGGACTGGCTCGCCGACTCCGTCGCCCACCTCGTGCGCACCGGCACGGCACCAGGAGAGATCGCCGTACTGTGCCGCACGGCGACGGACTTCGCCCAGATCCAGGGCGCGCTCGTCGCCCGGGACATCCCCGTCGAGGTCGTCGGCCTGGCGGGGCTGCTGCACCTGCCCGAGGTCGCCGACCTCGTCGCCGTCTGCGAGGTCCTCCAGGACCCCGGCGCCAACGCCTCCCTCGTCCGGCTGCTGACCGGACCGCGCTGGCGCATCGGCGCGCGCGACCTCGCCCTTCTGGGACGCCGCGCCCGGCTGCTCGTCGCCCACGCGCGCGTCACGGACGACGGCGACGCCGACCGCAGGCTCGCCGAGGCCGTGGAAGGCGTCGACCCGGCCGAGGTGATCTCCCTCGCCGACGCCCTCGACACCTTCCTGGAGGGCGGCGGGGAGGACGACGCGCTGCCGTTCTCCGGCGACGCGCGCGTGCGCTTCGCCCACCTCGCGACCGAACTGCGCGACCTGCGCCGCTCCCTCGCCGACCCGCTCATGGACGTCCTGCACCGGGTCCTCGCGGTCACCGGTCTGGAGGTCGAGCTCTCCGCGTCCCCGCACGCGCTGGCCGCCCGCCGCCGCGAGACCCTGTCCAACTTCCTGGACGTCGCCGCGTCCTTCGCCGCCGGTGACGGGGAGGCCACCCTGCTCGCCTTCCTGGGCTTCCTGCGCACCGCCGCCCAGTACGAGAAGGGGCTGGACAACGCCCTGCCCGGCGGCGAGAACACCGTCAAGGTGCTCACCGCCCACAAGTCCAAGGGCCTGGAGTGGGATGTCGTCGTCGTCCCCGGCCTGGTCAGCGGCACCTTCCCCAGCGGCCAGGGCCGCGAGAAGTGGACAGCCCAGGCCAAGGTGCTCCCGCACGGACTGCGCGGCGACAGCGCCACGCTCCCCGACATCGAGACATGGGACGCGCGCGGGATGAAGGCGTTCCACGAGGCGATGAAGGACCACCAGCACACCGAGGAACTGCGCCTCGGCTATGTCACCTTCACCCGCCCCCGCTCCCTCCTCCTCGGCTCCGGCCACTGGTGGGGCCCCACCCAGAAGAAGCGCCGCGGCCCCTCCGACTTCCTCACCGCCCTGTATGACCACTGCGTCGCCGGACACGGCGAGATCGAGGTCTGGGCCGACGAACCCGAGGAGGACGCGGAGAACCCCGCGCTCCACCAGCAGACCGCCGACCAGATCTGGCCGCTGCCTCTGGACGCCACCGCCCTCGCCCGCCGCCGCGCCGCCGCCGCGACGGTCCTGGCCCACCTGGAGCGGGCCGCGGACCCCGCCGCCGGCCCCGGCACCCCACCCGAAGCGGACGGACCCGCCCCGGAGCCGTACCCCGACCCGGACTGGCCGGTCCCGGAGCCGTACCCCGACCCGGACTGGCCCGCCCCGGAGCCGTACGACGATCCGGACTGGCCGGTCCCGGAGACTTACGGCGACCCGGACCGGCCCGCCGTACCCGACGGCGAGGAGAACCCTTTCGGGGACGGGCACGAGTCGCCGTACGAGGGCGAGGCTCTCGACCCCACCGGCTGGGACGACTGGGACACCGACCGCCCGACCATCCCCCACCAGGCACCGGCTCCCCGCCCCCCGGCGACCGTCCCGCTCCCCGGACCCGACCCGCTCACCCCCGAGGAAGCCCGCGTCGTCGACTCCTGGGACCGCGACCTGGACGCGCTCACCGGTGAGCTGCTCCGCGCGCGGGAGGCGGTCACGGACGTTCCCCTGCCCGCGTCGCTCACCGCCTCGCAGCTGGTGCGGCTCGCCGCCGACCCCGACGGCTTCGCGCGCGAGCTGGCCCGGCCGATGCCGCGTCCACCGCAGCCCGCGGCCCGACGGGGCACCCGCTTCCACGCCTGGGTCGAGGCCCGTTTCGAGGAACTGACCCTGCCCATGCTCGACCCGGACGACCTGCCCGGCAGCGAGGCCGAGATCGCCGACGAGCGTGACCTGGAGGCCCTGAAGGAGGCGTTCGAGCGCACCGAGTACGCCCACCGCACGCCCTACCGCGTGGAGGCCGCCTTCCAGCTCGGCATCGCCGGGCGCGTGGTCCGGGGCCGCATCGACGCCGTCTACAGAACGAGCGACGCGGACAGGAGCAAGGGAAGCGGCAGGGACGGGGCCGGAGAGACGTACGAGATCGTCGACTGGAAGACCGGTCACGGCCGGGACGCCGATCCGCTCCAGCTCGCCCTGTACCGGCTGGCGTGGGCCGAGCAGCAGCGGGTGCCGCTGGAGTCGGTGACGGCGACCTTCGTGTACGTCCGCAGCGGGGAGGTCGTCCACCACGACGCACTGCCCGACCGGTCCGCGCTGGAGCGGCTGCTGCTGGAGGAACCCGGGGACGGGCCGCCCGGTGACGAACCGCACGATCGGATTGTCACTGTGGGCCGATAGGCTCGTGACCATGAGCCACCCCTCGGACGACGGAGTCCGCGCGTACATCGAGTGCCGTCGCGAAGCCTTCCTGGACGGCCTGTGCGAATGGCTGCGCATCCCGTCGGTGTCCGCCCAGCCCGACCACGCGGCGGACGTCCGGCGCAGCGCCGACTGGCTCGCCGCCAAGCTCACCGAGACCGGCTTCCCGGTCGCCGAGGTCTGGCCCACCCCGGGCGCCCCCGCCGTCTACGCGGAGTGGCCCAGCGACCACCCCGACGCGCCCACGGTCCTCGTCTACGGCCACCACGACGTGCAGCCCGCCGCCCGCGAGGACGGCTGGCACAGCGACCCCTTCGAGCCCGTCGTCCGCGAGAACCGGCTCTACGCGCGCGGGGCGGCCGACGACAAGGGCCAGGTGTTCTTCCACACCCTCGGCGTGCGCGCCCACCTCGCCGCGACCGGCCGTACGGCCCCGGCGGTCCATCTCAAGCTGCTGATCGAGGGCGAGGAGGAGTCCGGCTCGCCGCACTTCCGGGCGCTGGTGGAGGAGCGGGCCGAGCGGCTCGCGGCGGACGCGGTGATCGTCTCCGACACGGGCATGTGGTCCGCCGACACCCCGACGGTGTGCACCGGCATGCGCGGCCTCGCCGAGTGCGAGATCCGGCTGTACGGGCCGGACCAGGACATCCACTCCGGTTCGTTCGGCGGCGCCGTGCCCAATCCGGCGACGGCCGCCGCCCGCCTGGTGGCCGCCCTGCACGACGAGCACGAGCGTGTGGCGATCCCCGGCTTCTACGACGGCATCGTGGAGCTGACCGAGCGCGAGCGGGCGCTCTTCGCCGAGCTGCCCTTCGACGAGGAGCGCTGGCTGAGCACGGCCAAGTCGTATGCCGCCCACGGTGAGGCCGGGCACACCACCCTGGAGCGGGTCTGGGCCCGCCCCACCGCCGAGGTCAACGGCATCGCGGGGGGCTATCAGGGCCCCGGCAGCAAGACGATCATCCCCTCCGAAGCCATGGTGAAGCTGTCCTTCCGGCTGGTGGCCGGCCAGGACCCCGACCGGATCGAGAAGGCCGTCCGCGCCTGGACGGCCGAGCGGCTCCCCGCCGGCATCCGGCACGAGATCGACTTCGGCGCCGCCACCCGCCCCTGTCTGACCCCGCTCGATCACCCGGCCCTGCGCTCCGTGGTCCGCGCCATGAGCCGCGCCTTCGACCGACCCGTGCGTTACACGCGCGAGGGCGGTTCCGGCCCGGCCGCCGACCTCCAGGAGGTGCTGGGCGCCCCGGTGCTGTTCCTCGGCATCTCCGTCCCCTCCGACGGCTGGCACGCCCCCGACGAGAAGGTGGAGCTGGACCTGCTCCTCAAGGGGGTCGAGGCCACGGCGTACCTGTGGGGCGATCTCGCCGAGCACTGGAGCCATGCCCCCTGACAAACCTCCCGACAGGCTCCGTGACCAACCTCCCGACAGGCCCCGTACAAGCCCCCTGGCAAGCCCCGTGACAAGCCTCCTGACAAACCCCGTGACAAGCCCCGTGACAAGCCCGTCGATCGGCCCGGAACCCGCCCTGACCGGCCCACACCGCGGTCCTGTCCGGTCCCGTCCGTCCCATCCGGAGGGGTCCCACCGGGACAGCCGTCCGAGGGACCGTCGTCCGAAGGGACCGCCCGCGCGGGGCACACTGGAGACACCGCCCCGCCCGGCCGGGCCCCGGCGGGCAAGGACCCCCTCGCACCTGCCGCCCACGCCCCGTCGAACCGCCCGCCGAAACGAACCGTTGCCCTGGGGGAGTTGGAAGCACTCGTGACCACCTGGACCGACCACACCGCCGACCGACCTGTCTCGCTCACCGCCCCCAGCGGCATCGACCGCGCCGCGCACCACCGGCTCGACGAGGCGTGGCTCGCGGCGGCGTGGAGTCACCCCACGACCCGCTGTTTCGTGGTCTCCGGCGGCCAGGTCCTCATCGACGAGACGCCCGAGGGCCACACCGAACTCGTCATGACCCCGTCCTTCGAGGCCCCGCTCACCGAGGCGCACCGCTACTTCCTGGGCATCGACGGTGACGGTGTGAGCTATTTCGCCCTCCAGAAGGACACCCTGCCCGGCCGGATCGACCAGTCCGCCCGCCCCGCCGGGCTGCGCGAGGCCGGGCTGCTGCTCTCCCCGCGTGACGCCGGACTCATGGTGCACGCGGTCGGTCTGGAGAACTGGCAGCGCACCCACCGCTTCTGCTCCCGCTGCGGTGAGCGCACGGTGATCGCCGCCGCCGGACACATCCGCCGCTGCCCCGCCTGCGGAGCCGAGCACTACCCGCGTACCGACCCCGCCGTGATCATGGCGGTCACCGACGAGGAGGACCGCATCCTGCTCGGCCGCCAGGTGCACTGGCCCGAGGGCCGCTTCTCCACGCTCGCCGGTTTCGTCGAGCCCGGCGAGTCCGTCGAGCAGTCCGTGCGCCGCGAGGTCTTCGAGGAGGTCGGGATCACCGTCGGCCAGGTCGAGTACATCGCGAGCCAGCCCTGGCCGTTCCCGTCCAGCCTGATGCTGGGCTTCCTGGCGCGCGCCACCTCCACCGAGATCGACGTGGACGGCGACGAGATCGGCGAGGCCCGCTGGTTCTCCCGCGACGAGCTGAGCGCGGCCTTCGCGTCGGGCGAGGTGCTGCCGCCGTACGGCATCTCCATCGCGGCCCGGCTGATCGAGCTGTGGTACGGCAAGCCCATGCCGACCCGCACGGCGGCCTGACGGCCCGCCACTCCCGCGTCGCCCCTCCCGGGCCTTCCCGGCCCCGCCCGGACAGACGGCAGCCCCCTCCGGTGCGTACGGGAGGGGGCCGCGGTGCCGATACCGGCGTCAGGCCGCCAGGGCCTGCTTGACCTGGGCCAGGCTCGGGTTGGTCATGACGACCTCGTCGGCGCCGGAGGCGGGCTGCACACGCAGGGTCGGCACGGTCTGGTTGCCGTTGTTGATCTTCTCCACGAAGGCGGCGGACTCCGGGTCGTGCTCGATGTTGATCTCGTTGTACGCGATGCCCTCGCGGTCCATCTGGCTCTTCAGCCGGCGGCAGTAGCCGCACCACGTGGTGCTGTACATCGTGACAGTGCCCGACATGTGTCTCGCGCTCCTTCGGCGGTCCCGGGGACGGATGAGAGCGCCCGTCCGAAGACGATCGCCCGCGTCGGTGCAACGTACGCGACCCCGTCACGATTCCCGCCGGGGGAGTCCGCTGTCCGGCCCGGCGCACGGCGTCAGGGCACACGGCCCGGGTACCACTGCGACGACTCAGGCGACTCATCGGCGCGAACGACTCAGACGACTCATCGGTGCAGACGACTCAGATGACTCAGATGACTCAGGCGGCTCCAGCGGCTCCGGCGGCTCAGGCGACTCATTAGTACGACTGCGACGGCTCGCCTGTGGACAACCGGCTCACCCGTCTCCGCCGACCTGGCAGCATGGCGGTGTGACAGCAGCAACGCACTCACCCCTCTTCCCGCGGGTACCGGACACGGCCGACGCGGTGCTCGACGGGCTCGACCCCGAGCAGCGCGAGGTGGCCACCACCCTGCGCGGTCCGGTGTGCGTCCTGGCCGGGGCCGGTACGGGCAAGACCCGGGCCATCACCCACCGCATCGCCTACGGGGTGCGCTCGGGCATCCTCCAGCCCTCCAGCGTGCTCGCCGTCACCTTCACCAACCGCGCCGCCGGAGAGATGCGCGGCCGGCTGCGCCAGCTCGGCGCCCAGGGCGTCCAGGCCCGTACGTTCCACTCGGCCGCCCTGCGTCAGCTCCAGTACTTCTGGCCGAAAGCCGTCGGTGGCGGCATGCCCCGGATCGCCGACCGCAAGATCCAACTCGTCGTGGACGCCGCCGCCGCCTGCCGGATCCGCCTCGACCGCAGTGAGCTGCGGGAGGTCACGGCAGAGATCGAGTGGTCCAAGGTCACCCAGACCGTGCCCGCCGACTATCCGCTCGCAGCCGCGAAGGCGGGCCGCGACACCCCCCGCGCCGCGGCCGAGATCGCACAGGTGTACGCGGCCTACGAGGATCTCAAGCGCGCCCGCGCGGTCATCGACTTCGAGGACGTGCTGCTGCTCACGGTCGGCATCCTCCAGGACCGCCACGACATCGCCGAACAGGTCCGCTCCCAGTACCAGCACTTCGTGGTGGACGAGTACCAGGACGTCAGCCCGCTCCAGCAGCGCCTCCTCGAACTGTGGCTCGGCGAACGCGACGACCTGTGCGTCGTCGGCGACGCCAGCCAGACGATCTACTCGTTCACCGGAGCAACCGCGGACCATCTGCTCGACTTCCGCGTCCGCCATCCCCGCGCCACCGTGGTCAAGCTGGTGCGCGACTACCGCTCCACACCCCAGGTCGTCCGGCTCGCCAACGGACTGCTCGCCCAGGCCGCTGGCCGGGCCGCCGACCACCGGCTGGAACTGATCTCCCAGCGCCCCGCCGGACCCGAGCCCGTCCACACCGAGTACACCGACGAACCCGCCGAGGCCGAGGGCGCCGCCCACCGCATCCGCGCCCTGCTCGACTCCGGGGTCCCGGCCGGTGAGATCGCCATCCTGTTCCGTGCCAACGCCCAGTCCGAGACCTATGAGCAGGCACTCGCCGACGCCGGGATCCCGTACCAGCTGCGCGGCGCCGAACGCTTCTTCGACCGGCCCGAGGTGCGCAAGGCCGGGATCGCGCTGCGCGCCGCCGCCCGCTTCGGGGGCAACGACGCCCTGCTGGACGAAGTCGTCGACCTGCCCTCCCAGGTCCGTGCCGTCCTCTCCGGCGAAGGCTGGAGCGCACAGCCCCCCGCCGGTTCCGGCGCGGTCAGAGAGCGCTGGGAGTCCCTGGCCGCGCTGGTGCACCTCGCCCAGGCCTTCGCCGCCGCCAGAGCCGACGCCACCCTGGGCGACCTGGTCGCCGAGCTGGACGAGCGGGCGAGTGCCCAGCACGCCCCGACCGTGCAGGGCGTCACCCTCGCCTCCCTGCACTCGGCGAAGGGCCTGGAGTGGGACGCCGTCTTCCTGGTCGGAGTCGCCGAGGGCATGATGCCGATCACCTACGCCAAGACCGACGAGCAGATCGAGGAGGAGCGCCGCCTCCTCTATGTAGGGGTCACCCGCGCGCGCGAGCGGCTCCATGTCTCCTGGGCGCTGTCCCGCTCGCCCGGCGGACGGCCCAGCCGCCGCGCCAGCCGCTTCCTGGACGGACTGCGCCCCGGCTCCTCGGCGGCCACCGCCCGCGCGGGAGCGGGCGGCCCGGGCGGTGTGGAGCGCGGCAGCCGGGGCCCGGCCGGTACGGTCCCCCGACGCGGCCGGCGCACCCCGGCCCGCTGCCGCGTCTGCGGGCGCACCCTCATCGAGGCCGGTGAGATGAAGCTGATGCGCTGCGAGGAGTGCCCCTCCGACATGGACGAGGGGCTCTACGAGCGGCTGCGCGAGTGGCGCGCGGACATCGCCGCCCGCAGCGGACAGCCGGCGTTCTGTGTGTTCACCGACAAGACGATGATCGCGATCGCGGAATCCGGTCCGGAGGACGAGGGCGAGCTGGCCCGGATCTCCGGCGTCGGCCTGCGCAAGCTCCGCCGCTACGGAGCGGATGTGCTGGCCATCTGCGCAGGCCGCGACCCCGTGGAGGCGCCCGACGAAGCCGATGAGAACTCGTCGAGAAAATAGTTTGCGCAAGGCCCGACCATGCCCATAGGTTCTTACACACGCGAACAGCGGCCTTCTCGAAGGCCCTGATCCCGTGTTCTACTTGCATATCCGACGGGTTGGTTCACCCCAGCCCCCGATACGCCGAGAGGAGGCGAGTCCAGTGATCACCATTAACACCAGCTTCAGCAGCCGCACGGTCGAAATGACCGATCGCTCGACCGTCTCCCTGTGCATGCTCGGCGTCTCGAACCCGGGCACCGGTCTGTCCGGCGCCCCTGTCGTGCGTCTGGCGTCCTCCCTGTCCGTCGTGGGCCTCCCGGTTCGCGAGGGCAATGAGCGACCGACCAAGGCACCGGAAGCGGCAGTGATGGCACAGGCACGCGCCTATGCCTTTGCGGCGCCCGGTGCCGGATTCCGGAAGCAGACGACGCAGCACCACCAGATGTGGGCCTTCCGTGGGCCAGAACCCTGGAGTGATCCAGCCTGATCGGCGATCAGGCCGGCGCCTTCCAGGGCCGCGGAACCCCACCCGGGATCCGCGGCCCTTCTGTTTTCCCCGAACGGGGAGAACGGACCGAAGGGACCTCGGGACCAGCACTGAACCCGGTACCAAGCCGACCCCGGCCCACCCGGCCGGACCGACCAGACGAGGAAGACGAACCGTGCAACTCGAAGCGCACGCCCCGTCCGTACCGCCTTCCCAAACGATGCCCCCGCCCGGTCTCACGAAGGACTCCACCTTGACCCCGCTCACCGCGCTGACCGCGCTCGACGACGCCATCGAGAACCTCGGCGTGCCCGTCCCCTGCCGTTCCTACGACCCGGAAGTCTTCTTCGCGGAGTCCCCGGCGGACGTCGAGTACGCCAAGTCCCTCTGCCGCACCTGCCCGCTGATGGAGGCGTGCCTCGCCGGTGCCAAGGAGCGGCGTGAGCCGTGGGGCGTCTGGGGCGGCGAGCTGTTCGTCCAGGGTGTCGTGGTCGCCCGCAAGCGTCCGCGTGGCCGTCCGCGCAAGAACCCGGTCACAGCATGAACGCCGCAGGAACGATCGATCGCCCCCTCACGCTCGACCCCAGGAAACAGGCCCCGATGAAACCGTCCGCCAACGAGCCCACCGGCTCAGCGACCGAAGACGTCACCACCACCGGCGCGAACGACTCGCGCCAGAACAGGACCCGCGAGATGCAACTCATCCCAGAAGCACTGGCTCGTGCCCGAATGCACGACCAGCTGCGTGAAGCGGAGCAACAGCGCCGGGCCGCGAGCCTGGTGGCTGCCCGCAGGATGCAGCGCCGGGCCGAGCGCGCCTCGATGCGTGCCCGCCGAGCGCTGGCCATCGCCGTCATGCAGTGACGACTGACTACTGACCAGTGACCAGTGACCAGTGACCAGTGACCACTGGCCAGTGGACCACTGATCAGTGATCCGTACTCACCTGAAGCGGTGGCCTCCCTGACCGGGAGGCGAAGGCTTCCCGCGGGGGTCGGTCCGTCCGAACGGACCGACCCCCGCGGTGCGTTGTGCCCCGTTATCTCCCGATGGCGGGGGTATCGTCAGCTGATGACGCGTAGGACCGGAGGCAGTGACGACGGCGGCTCGGCCGGGCCGTCCCCGACTCTCGTGTGCGCCCGCTGCGGCAGCCCCGCCGAGGGGCCGGCGGCGTTGTGGACCTGCTCCGTGGAGAACGGTGCCCGTCGGTACTTCTGCGACGCCTGCTCACGGGAGCACCTCAGAGCGATCGAGGGGCGGCTCGACTCGGCCTGGTGGTAGGGAGAACACCCTCGCCCTCACCCTCACCCTCGTCCTCGTCCTCGTCCAGGACGAAGCCCGGGAGCCACTCCTCCAGTTCCTCCCGCAGCCGTACGGTCGCGTTCAGTTGGCAGAGCACGCCGATGGTGCTGAGGGTCACACGGTGTATCAGCAGATAGGCGGGCGGCAGATTGAGCTGCTTGCCGAGCTGGTAGGCGGGGGAGCGGACATCGGCGATCCGGGCCGCCTGGCTGCGCATCCAGCCGCGGGTGAAAGTGAAATCCGCCACACGGGCCGGTTCGATAATCGGCAGCAGATAGTCCAGGACGGCCTCCGGGTCCAGCTCTATCGACTCCTTGACGAAGCCCTCGGAGCACAGCAACTCGTAGACCGCCTCGGCCTCGTCGTCCAGGGTCAGCCGCAGGCTGTGGCCGATGGGGGCGGGCAGCCCGCCGGGCAGCCGGTCGACCGTGCCGAAGTCCAGGACACCGAGCCGCCAGCGGCTCACACCGTCCCCGCCGTCGTCACCCTCGTCACCCTCGTCACTCTCGCCGTCCGGGGTGACGGGCAGCAGCCGGAAGTTGCCGGGGTGCGGATCGGCGTGCAGCAGGCCCGTACGGGCGGGGCCGGAGAACAGGAAGCGGGCCAGAAGCTGACCGGCGCGGTCGCGCTGCTCCTCCGTGCCGTCCGCGATGACCTCCGACAGCGGGATCCCGTCGATCCACTCCGTGACCAGCACCTGCTCGCACTGGTGGACCACGTCCGGGACGAGGACGTCCGGGTCGTCCGCGAACTCCTCGGCGTGCGCCCGCTGCGCCTCGGCCTCCAGGGCGTAGTCCAACTCCTCGGCGACCCGGTCGCGCAACTCCGCGAGCAGCGGCTTGATGTCCATCCCCGGGATGAGCGGCCCCAGCAGACGGGAGAAACGGCTCAATTGGGTCAGGTCGGACAGCAGGGCCTCGCCGGCCCCGGGGTACTGGACCTTGACCGCGACTTCTCGCCCGTCGTGCCACACCCCCCGGTGCACCTGGCCGATCGACGCCGCCGCCGACGGTTTGTCCTCGAACTCCAGGAACAGCTCACGCCAGTCCTCCCCGAGCCGCTCGCTGAGCACGGCGTGCACCGTGCGGGTCGGCATCGGGGGTGCCGCCTCCTGGAGCTTGGTCAGTGCCGCCCGGTACGGTCCCGCGATCTCCTCGGGGAGGGCGGACTCGAAGACGGACAGCGCCTGTCCGAACTTCATCGCACCGCCCTTCAGCTCACCGAGCACCTTGAAGAGCTGGTCCGCGGTGCGCTGCTGAAGCTCGCGGCCGACCAGTTCGGCCGACTCGCCCACGATCCGCTTGCCCAGGCCCCACGTGGCCCGTCCGGCGAATCCGAGCGGGAGCGCGGCGAGCTTGGCGGTCCGGGTGACCGCCTTGCGGGGAAGATCAGACATGCGCCCTCCAAGTGCCGGACGGCCGCGCCGTGCCTGGCGTACGGAACGACTTCGTCGACGACCGTTGCCCTGCCATTGTCGCGTGCGGTGCGCCCTTCTCAGAGGGGTGTTCCGTCTCACCTTTCCGCGTCGTCCTCTCATGGGTCTCCGCAGCGGTCCTCCCGGCCCTCTCGCCGGCCGGTTCCACCGCCTCTCCTTCCGCCGCCTTCTCCGCGGCGCCGCACGGGCACGAGGGGTGCGGCAGGACCGGCCGGGCGTGCCACTGGAGGACCGGCAGCGACACCTCCCAGCGGACGCCCGCGCCCGACGGCGTCCGTCCGTCGAGGAAGGCCAGCGCGTGCGCCGCGGCCAGGCCCGCGACCGTCATGGCCAGCGTCAGATCGCAGGCGCCCACCCGGCGCTGCCGCCCCGAGCGCCACTGGGCGACCAGCCGGGGCCAGGTCGGGTCGCGGTCGGTACGGGACTCGTGGAGACAGCCCGCGCAGCCGGTCACCCCCGGCAGCACCAGCGGGCCCACCACCCCCGTCGCCTCCACCACACCGGCGTACAGATGCGGCGTACCGGAGGCGAGGAAGGCGCGGACGGATTCCGCGGCGGGCGCGTGGACGGCGACGTCGTCCCTCGGGGCGAGGACCACCAGGGACAGCCCGGGGTCACCGTCCGGCCCGGCCGGGCCGGGGGAGCGGCGCGGGGGCCGGTCGGGCGCGGCGCGCAACGCCGCACGGCGCGCCGACTCCGCCCGGTGCTCGCCCACCGACTCGGCGGGCAGACCGCCCGGCGCCACGTCCCACGGCTCGACGGTGCCGATGTCGCGTACGTCCACCTCGCCGACGCCCGCCCCGGACAGCAGCGAGGCCACCACCGCGCCGACCCGGCCCGCGCCCAGCACCCGGACCCGCATCGCCCGGCGGGCCGCCAGCCGGGCGAGGGCGTCACCCGGCTCGGAGGTGGTCACCGACAGCGACGCGAGATCGGGGCGCAGCCGGTCGAGCACCTCCTGTTTCGCGCGCAGGGCGTCGGCCCGCGGACCACCCCCGCGCGCGTCGTCCAGCAGCCCGGACCGGGCCAGTCGGTCGACCACCGCGTCCGCGTGGCCGTCCGGGAGCCGCATGCGGCGGGCCTCCTCGCGCAGCAGCGGCAGTCCGCGCGTGCCGTTGATCAGGTCCAGGAAATGGGCCGTCGCCGGGTCCACCGGGCCCAGCGTCATCGCGTGCGCCGGAGCCAGCCCGAACTGAACGGTGTTGAGATCGCGCCAGCCGCGCCGCAGCGCCGGCTTCACCATCGGATGCATGACAGGTCCCCCCCGTGGTCCCAGAAGTGCCGTGGAACATTCCGTTCGCCGGTGGAACCGTGGAACCCACGGGACCCCGCGGCCACCGTGGAGACCCACGGGAACCCGCGGGAGACCACGGGAACCCGCGAGACCTGCGGAAACCCACGGGAGGCGCGGAGAACCCCCTCGCCGGTCCGCGCTCCTCCGACCTGCCTCAGGATGCCCGGCCACGCGCAGCGGGGCGGAAAGTTGTCCACAGGCACCGGGTGTTCGTCGTACAAATCAGACGCTTGGTGGGCGATCGGAAACGGAACGGTTCCCGAGTCAAGACTTCACTCATGTGCAGCGGGTAACGTCGGGGCGTGTCCGCCGATCCACTCCACCGCGCCGGAACACCACAGCGCCGTACGTCCAGCCAGCCGCCGAGCGGCCCGGGGGCGAGCGCGATCGAGGTGCGCAGAAGCACCCGCCGACGACGGACGGTCTCGGCGTACCGCGAAGGCGATCGCACCGTCGTCCTCATCCCTGCCCGGATGTCCGAGGCCGAGGAGCAACGCTGGGTCGGCGTCATGCTGGACAAGCTCGCCGCCCAGGAGAGCAAGCGGATGCTGGGCGACGCCGAACTGACCGAGCGCGCCGAGCGGCTGTCCGAGCAGTACTTCGACGGCCGGGCCCGCCCCGCGTCCGTGCGCTGGGTCACCAACCAGAACACCCGCTGGGGCTCGTGCACCCCGTCCGACGGCAGCATCAGGCTCTCCCACCGGTTGCAGGGGATGCCCGAGTACGTCGTGGACTACGTCCTCGTCCATGAACTCGCCCATCTTCTGGTGCCGGGTCACGGCCCGCGGTTCTGGCGGCTGCTGGAGGCGTATCCGCGTACCGAGCGGGCGCGCGGTTATCTGGAGGGCGTGGTGGCGGCGGAGCGGCTGCCCCATCTGCCGGGCGCGCGGGAGGAATGAGCGAGGTCGTGGGCCGACCGCTCTGTACCGGGTCTGTACCGACTTCAACCGTTGTCCGGGATTGCCGTTAGCCTGACGCGACGCACTCGCATTCGGGATGGGGGACGGTCGTAACGCATGGCCAGGGAATTCCAGCGCGGCCACAAGGCCAGGATCAGTGACCTCACCGCGGGGACGGATCTGTACGTAGGTGTGCAGATATCGGGCCCCGGGCTGAGCTTCGACATCAGTTGTTTCGGACTCGACTCCGACGAACGGCTCTCCGACGACCGTTACTTCATTTTCTTCAACCAGCCGAAGTCCCCCGAGGAGTCCTTGCAGCTCCTGGGCGAACAGGCCGGTGACACGGAGTCCTTCCGGGTCACCCTCGACCGGATCCCGCCGCAGATCCAGAAGTTGTCGTTCACGGCGACGCTCGACGGCGACGGACAGATGTCGCAGGTCGCGCCCGGATATCTGCGTATCGTCGCGGGCGGCGAGGAAGTGGCCCGGTACTCCTTCGACGGCTCCGAGTTCTCCACCGAACGGGCCGTGATGCTGGGCGACTTCTATCTGAAGGACGTCTGGCGGTTCGCGGCCGTCGGCCAGGGATTCGACGGTGGGCTGGACGCGCTGCTGAAGAACTTCGGCGGCGAGGTGATGGAGGAGGAGGCGCCCGAGGAGCCCGCCCCGCAGACCGACCCGGCCCCCGGTTTCGCCGCGCCCGGTTTCGCGCCGCCCGCCCAGGCCGCCGCGCCGCCGCCCGCGTTCGGCGCCCCCTCGGCACCGGCCCCGACACCTCCGCCTGCTCCCGCCCCGGCACCGGCCCCCACCCCGCCGCCCGCTCCGGCGCCCGCGCAGGGCTTCGCCCCGCCGCCCGCAGCGACGCCGCCCGGGGCCACGCCGGACGTGCACGCCGCGCAGACGGTCGTAGCGCCCCTCACCACCCCACCCGCCGGTACGGTTCCGCCGCCCGCCACGGCCCCGCAGGCCCCACAAGCCCCGCAGGCCCCACAGGCCCCGCACGGCGGTCCCTTCACGCCCCCCGGCGGTACGGGCGCCCCGGCCGGAGGCCCCTTCACGCCCGCGCCCGGTACCGGCGCCCCGGCCGGAGGCCCCTTCACCCCCGCGCCCGGTACCGGCGCCCCCGCCGGAGGCCCCTTCACGCCCCCGGGCGCCCCCGTGGGCGGGCCGTTCACGCCCCCGCCCGGCGCTCCGGCGTTCCCCGGTCAGGCCCAGCCCTTCGGCGGCGGTGTCCAGCTCGCGCCGGTGCCGCCGGAGGCCGGGCTGCGCAACGTCCTGTCGCGGTACGCGGAGGCGCCCGTCGGTGACCGCTGGACCGAGCAGAACCCCGAGCTGGTGCGCGCGACCCTCACCAAGGGCGCCAACATCCTCGCCAAACAGGGCAGCATGGTCGCCTACCAGGGCGACATCGACTTCGCCCACAAGGGCTCCGGACTGCTCGGCAAACTGACCGGACAGCTCACCGGCCAGGGCATGGCCCTGATGCGCTGCTCCGGCGACGGCGAGGTGTTCCTCGCGGACGAGGCCAGCCGGCTCTTCGTGATCCGGCTCCAGGGCGAGCAGATCTACACCAGCGCGCGCGGAGTGCTCGCCTTCGACGAGGCCCTGGACACCGAGATCCGCCGGATCGAGGGCGCGGGCCTGCCCGGCGGCGGTCTGTTCAGCATGCTCTTCTCCGGCACCGGCGCGGTCGTCGTCAAGACCCGCGGCGTACCCGTCGTCCTGCCCGTGGGACCGGCCACCTATGTGGACGGCAACGCCGTCATCGCCTGGTCCGCGGGCGCGCAGGCGGTCACCACGACCTCGCTCAGGCTGCGCCGCTCCGGCTACGCCCGGCAGACCTCGGAGGCGGTCAACCTCCAGTTCCGGGGAGCGCCCGGCAACTTCGTCGTCGTCCAGCCCTTCGAGGTGTGAGGCAGCCATGGACCTCCAGTCACTCCACGCGCAGCGTCCCGCGCCGACCGGCGTCCGGATGGGCGTGCACAACTCCAAGACGCTCAAGGTGACCATGGTCACCGGCCAGGATCTGTACGCCAAGGCCGGATCGATGATCGCGTACGACGGCTATGTGCAGTTCGACGGGGCCCCCGGCACCCTCCGTCGCACCGCCGAGGAGATGGTCACCGGCGAGGGCGGCAAGCTGATGCTCTGCCGCGGCGACGGCGAGCTGTACCTCGCGGACTACGGCGGCGAGGTGCTCGTGGTCCATCTCGACAACGAGGCCATCTCCGTCAACGGCCCCACCCTGCTGGCCTGCGACGCCTCGCTCGGGCTCACCATCGAGCCGGTCAAGGGCCTCGCCAAGCTCTCCGGCTCCGGCCTGACCAACCTCGTCATCCGCGGCACCGGCTGGGTCGCCCTGGTCACGCGCGGGATGCCGATCTCCCTGGACTGCGCCGAGCGCGAGACCTACGTCGACCCGGACGCGCTGATCGCCTGGACCGACGGCCTCGACATGAAGGCCCGCCGGACCATGAAGGCGAGCGCGCTGATCGGCCGGGGCAGCGGCGAGGCGTTCCAGATCGGGTTCAAGGGGCAGGGCTTCGTGGTCGTCCAGCCCAGCGAGGACACCGGCGACCGTTTCAAGATCCGTGGCTGACCGGGGCTGAGAGGAACACCAGGACACATGCACAGCACACTCTTCGCGCACATCCCGGTCGAGCACAGCACGCGCTACACGCTGCAGAACCCGCAGCTGCTCAAGGCCGACGTCTCGCTCGGGAGCGGCCCGGCGCTGGCCCGGCAGGGCGCCATGGTCGCCTTCGAGGGACAGGTCGAGTTCAAGAGCCAGTACCGCGACCGGAGCTGGCGCAACATCGAGCGGCTGACCGACGAGCAGCTCGACCTCATGCGCTGCAAGGGCAACGGGATCGTCTACCTCGCCAATTTCGCGCAGTACCTGCACATCATGGAGGTCGGCCGCGGCATCACCGTGGACTCCTCCTCGGTCCTCGCCTTCGACGGCTCGCTCGATGTCGGCATCGTCGCCGTGGACAGCGCGGTCGAGATCGCCTCGGCGGGCGCCTACAACCTGGAGCTGTCCGGTACCGGGCAGGTCGTCCTGATGACCTCCGGTGAACCGCTGGTCCTGGAGGTCACGCCCGAGCGGAACATCTGCTGCGACTCGGACGCGGTCATCGCCTGGTCCACGTCCCTGCGCACCCAGCTCCAGGCGCCCACCTCCACCTCGGCCGTCTGGCGCCGCCGCGGTTCGACGGGAGAGGGCTGGGAGATGCACTTCTCCGGCACCGGGCATGTCCTGGTGCAGCCCAGCGAACTGCTGCCGCCGCAGCACGTGCGCACCTCCGGAGTGCTCGGCCAGTTCGGCATGGGCTCGGGCGGCCTGAGCGGAAACTCGCTCGGGGGCAGCCGCAACTGACCCGGCGGGCCACACGCACCCCCACGAGTAAGGGGCGATCTCTATAGAGGTCGCCCCTTACCCGTCGTCCCTCAGCCCCCGCCCCTTACCCGTCGTCCCTCGCCCGGCGGGCGTCGCCCTGTCAGAGCCCGCGGGGAGGCCGACCGGCCCTGCGGGGAGGCCGACCGGCCCGGCTCACTCGCCGAGCCGCGCCCGTGTCGCGTCCAGCAGTCGTACGACGGAGTCGTCCGCCACGTCCGCGACCTCGGCGTACGGGAACCAGCGCACGTCCAGCGACTCCTCGCTCACCGCGTGCCGGGCGTCCGGGGGCGGCAAAACCGCGTACTGGACGTCGTAGTGCCAGTGGCAGGGCGCGGGGATGGGATGGCGGTCCAGGCGCACCGGGCCGCCCGGGACCGGGGTCAGGCCCGTGATGCCCGACTCCTCCGTGGCCTCGCGCAGGGCCGCTCCCCGCAGGGTGCTGTCGCCGGGCTCGCAGTGGCCGCCCATCTGGAGCCACATCCGCAGCTTGCGGTGCAGGGTGAGCAGCACCTGGCCGCGTGCCGGGTCGATCACCAGCGCGCTCGCCGTGACATGTCCGGCGTGGCAGGACTTCCACAGGCCGTCCGGGTGGGCGGCGAGGTGGTCCAGGTACGACTGGCGCAGCTCGTCCTGGCCCTCGCCGCGGCCCTCGTAGCCCTTGAGCACGAGGACCGCGTCGTCGTACAGGCTCATTCGGCTCCGTCGCCCTTGGTGTCGGTGCCGTCGTCCTTCTTCGGCTGATCCTTCTTCGGCTGATCCTGCTTCGGCTCGGCCTGGTCGGTGCCGTCCTTCTTCAGATCGGGCCCGGCGCCGGAACCCGAGGCTCCGCCGGCCGCCTCGCCGAGCATCTTGTCCAGCTCGGAGAAGTCGAGGTGCTCGCGGTGCACGAAGCCGTCCGGATCGTCCAGGTCGGAGGCGGTCGGCAGCATGTCCGGGTGGCTCCACAGAGCGTCACGGCCGTCCACCCCGCGGGCGTCCGCCAGGGACGCCCACAGCCGGGAGGCGTCACGCAGCCGACGCGGGCGCAGCTCCAGGCCGATCAGCGTGGCGAAGGTCTGCTCGGCCGGACCGCCTGTGGCCCGGCGGCGACGCAGGGTCTCGCGCAGCGCGTCCGCGGACGACAGCCGCGGCTTGGCGGCGGCGTGCACCACCGCGTCGACCCAGCCCTCCACGAGCGCCAGGGCCGTCTCCAGACGGGCCAGGGCCGCCTTCTGCTCGGGCGTGTCCTGCGGCTGGAACATGCCCTGCTGGAGTGCCTGCTGCAGCTCCTCGGGGTTCTGCGGGTCGAACTGGCCGACCACGTCCTCCAGCTTCGCGGTGTCGACCTTGATCCCGCGCGCGTAGCCCTCGACCGCGCCGAACAGGTGCGAGCGCAGCCACGGCACATGTGAGAAAAGACGCTGGTGGGCGGCCTCGCGCAGGGCGAGATACAGCCGCACCTCGTCCTTGGGCACACCGAGGTCCTTGCCGAACGTCTCGATGTTCAGCGGCAGCAGCGCGGCCTTGCCGGACGGGCCCAGGGGCAGGCCGATGTCGGTCGAGCCGACGACCTCGCCCGCGAGCACACCCACGGCCTGCCCGATCTGCGTGCCGAACATGGCGCCGCCCATCGAGCGCATCATCCCGATCAGCGGGCCGGCCATGGCCTGCATCTCCTCGGGGAGGATGTCGCCCATGGCGCCGCCCACCCGCTCGGCGACCGGATCGACCAGCTCCTTCCACGCGGGCAGGGTCGCCTCGACCCACTCCGCGCGGCTCCACGCCACGGCGATGTTCGCGCCGGACGGCAGCGAGGTCGCGTCGTCGAGCCACAGGTCGGCCAGCCGGACGGCCTCCTGGACGGCGGTGCGCTCGGCCGGTCCGACGCTGGAGTCCTTGACGCCGTCAGAGGTGCCCTGGGACACCGTCTGCCGGGCGATCTGCTTGGCCATGTCCCAGTTCACCGGGCCGCCCTCGTAGGAGAGCATCTGCCCCAGCTGCTGGAACGCGGCGCCCAGGTCGGTGGGGTTCAGTGATCCGAACATGGCGGCGAGCGGATTGTCCGCACCGGGGCCGCCGGCTCCGGGCAACCCGAAACCGAGCGGGTTGGCCGGTCCCTGACCACCACCGCTCTGCTGGTCCTTCTTCTTGCCCTCGTCGCCGTCCTCCGGCTCCTCCGGCGGAAGGCCGAATCCGAATGGGGTGTCACTCACGGGATTCCTCGGCTGTTAAGGCCACCGTTTCTTTCCGGCGGCACGACTGCCCGACAACACCACCCAGCCTAGACACCCCGGGCCGATGGGGCCTCGGTGCTTCGCCCACGGCAGCGCTGCGGCAGGATGGATGTCACCTGGTACGTACGCGTCACTCGCGCTACGTAAGTAGACAACCGCTGGAGACGCCCGGTGAGTTCCCCAGATCCACAGGTTCGCGCACCGCGAAACCATTCAACCTCTCCGTCACCACCGACCCCGACCCCGCCTCCGACCCCGGCCTCGACCCCTGCCCCTGCCCCGGCCCCGACTCCGACTCCGACTCCGGCCTCCGCGTCGGCCTCACCCTCGCGGGGGCCCGTCGTCGCGGTCACCGGCGCGGCGACCGGGGTGGGCGCCCTGCTCGTCGAGCGGCTCGTCGAGTCACCGGAGGTCAAGCAGGTCATCGCCCTGGACGAGCGGCGCGGCGAGAGCGCCGAGGCGCAGTGGCACATCCTCGATGTACGGGACCCGGCGATCGCGGACAAGCTGCGGGGCGCGGACGTCGTGGTGCATCTCGCGCTCGACCTGGACCTGGAGACCGACGCGGCGGCCCGTACGGCGTACAACGTCCGCGGCACCCAGACCGTGCTGACCGCCGCCGCGGCGGCCGGGGTGCACCGGGTGGTGCTGTGCACCTCGGCGATGGTCTACGGGGCGCTGCCCGACAACGAGCTTCCGCTGTCGGAGGACGCCGAACTGCGGGCCACGGCGGAGGCGACCGGCGTGGGCGACCTGCTGGAGATCGAGCGGCTCGCACGGCGCGCGCCCCGGGCGCACCCGGGGCTGAATGTCACGGTGGTACGGCCCGCCGTGCTGGTCGGCGGTACCGACACCGCGCTGACCAGGTATTTCGAGTCCCCTCGGCTTCTTGTGGTGGCCGGTTCGCGGCCCGCGTGGCAGTTCTGCCATGTCGAGGATCTGTGCGGCGCCCTGGAGTACGCGGTCCTGGAGAAGGTGGAGGGGGAGCTGGTCGTCGGGTGCGACGGGTGGCTGGAGCAGGAGGAGGTCGAGGAGCTGAGCGGGATCCGGCGCATGGAGCTGCCGTCGGCGGTCGCGCTGGGCGCGGCGGCCCGCCTGCACCGGATCGGCCTGACCCCGTCCCCGGCCGGTGACCTGGCGTACACGATGTATCCGTGGGTCGTCAGCGGCAGCCGGCTGCACGACGCCGGGTGGCGTCCGCAGTGGACCAACGAGGAGGTGCTGGCCGAGCTGCTGGAGGAGGTCGCCGGGCGGCACACCGTGGCGGGGCGCAGGCTGGGCCGCAAGGACGCGACGGCGGCGGGGGCCGCGGGGGCGACGGTGGCGCTGCTGGGCGCGGCGGCGGTGGTGCGCCGGGCGCGCAAGGCGCGGCGCCGCCTCTGACCGATGCCGTCCGCGAGCACTCCACAGCGGTCAGTGAAATCGGTATTCCGGAATGCGGGAGTCATCGGGCACGATGGCGGTATGGCTGTTACGCATGATCACCCCGGGGAACGGGCCGCCGACGAGCCCGTCAAGCTCATCGGGGTCCGGGACACGCCGCTCTCCGTCGACGAGGTGTACACCGCCGTAGGTGAGGCCGCCGCCGGTGGCATCGCGCTGTTCGTGGGGACCGTGCGCAACCACGACGGGGGCGCCGACGTCGACGGGCTCGGCTACTCCTGCCATCCCTCGGCCGAGGCCGAGATGCGCCGGGTCGCCGAGAAGGTCGCCGCCGAATACCCGGTACGCGCGCTGGCGGCCGTGCACCGCGTCGGTGAGCTGGGGGTCGGTGACATAGCCGTCGTCGTCGCCGTGGCGTGTCCGCACCGGGCCGAGGCGTTCGAGGCGTGCCGCATGCTGATCGACACCCTCAAGCACGAGGTGCCCATCTGGAAGCACCAGACGTTCTCCGACGGCACCGAGGAGTGGGTCGGCTCCTGCTGACCGGCGCCCCCGCCGCCATGCCGCCCCGCCCGTGCCCCCGCGCCACGCCGAACCCGCCGCCCCTGCCGCCCTGCCCCTGCCGCCCTGCCCCTGCTGCCCCCCTGCCACCCCGTGCCCCGCCGGCCCCGCCGCCCCGCCCTCCCGCCATGAGGGCGACTCCCTTGCACTCCCTCCGCTTGCGTAACCGCACCCCTGCCGTGAGCGTTGTCAGTGCGGATGGTTAATCTGCTGATCAGTCAGTTGGGGATGCTCATCTGGGGTTGGGAGGTCCGGCATGGCGGCGCTCGCCTGGTTGCTGATTCCGCTGATGGCCGGTATCGGCGCGGGTCTGTGGGGCAGTTGGGCCCATCGCACCCGCAAGGCCAGAAGCGACGGCCCCGAGCTGGACGGCTACGCCCGCTTCCGCGAGGCGATGGAGAAGACCCACACCGGCCCGTGATCACGGGCCCCGTCCCCCGACGGACGCCCTGACGGTGCGCCGACAGAACTGTCCCGTACTGTCGATGCATGCCACGCCGTACCGTGACGATGCTCGCGTCCACCCTGATGCTGATCGCGCTGCTCTGCGCCGGCGTGCTCATCAAGGTCCCGTACTCGGAGATGTCCCCGGGCCCGACGGTGAACACGCTCGGGGACCACGACGGAGAACCGGTACTGCACATCTCCGGCCGCAAGACGTACCCCACGGACGGCCACCTCAACATGACCACGGTCCGGGTCACCAGCGCCGACTACCGGATGAACATGGTCGAGGCGGTCTACGGCTGGCTGGCCCACGACAACAAGGTCGTGCCGCACGACACCCTCTACCCGGACGGCAAGACCGAGGAGCAGTCGACCCAGGAGAACGCCGAGGAGTTCAGCCAGTCCCAGGAGAGCGCCAAGGTCTCCGCGCTCAAGGCCCTGGACATCGACGTGCGGTCCTGGGTGGTCGTCGCCACCGTCGTCAAGGACTCCCCGGCCGAGGGCGCGCTGCACGCCGGCGATGTGATCAAGGCCGTGGACGGTACGGAGGTCAAGGAGCCGGCCGATGTCGCCGAGCTGGTGACCCGGCACAAGCCCGGCGAGGACGTCACCTTCACCATCGTGCCCGCCAAGGAGCAGGCCGCCGCCGAGAAGGAGAACCGGGAGCCGACCCGGACGGAGAAGGTGACGATCACCACAGCCGCCTCGGAGGACGCCGGGAAGCGGCGGGCGGTCGTCGGCATCTCCGCCGGGACCGACCACACCTTCCCGTTCACCATCGACATCAAGCTCGCCGACGTCGGCGGCCCGAGCGCCGGGCTGATGTTCGCGCTGGGCATCTACGACAAGCTCACCCCGGGCAGCCTCACCGGCGGCAGCTTCGTCGCCGGGACCGGGACGATCGACGACGAGGGCAAGGTCGGTCCGATCGGCGGCGTCGAGATGAAGACGGTCGGCGCCCGCGACAAGGGCGCCCGGTACTTCCTGACGCCCGCCGACAACTGCGAGGCCGCCGCCAAGGACGCCCCCGAGGGCCTCACGCTCGTCAAGGTGGGCACCATGGACGACGCGCTCGGCGCCCTCAAGGACATCCGCGACGGCGACACGGCGTCCCTGCCGACCTGCGCGACCAAGGGCTGACGCCGGGCCCGCACCGGACCGCAGGATCCCGGACCTCAGCCCCGGCAGCCGACCGCCCGGCCCCTGGGCCCCGGGCCCGATAGCGGGCCGCCCGGTTCCCGGCCCTTGGTCCCGGGCCGTCCGGGCCCTCAGCCCCCCGTCGCGATCCCGACCCCGCCCCCGACCGGACCCGCTCAGTCCGCGAACGTCGCCGTCAGGGCCTCCGCCAGCCCCGGCACCAGATCCGACCCGGTCAGCACCTCGGTCGGGGTGTCCTTCTCGCGCAGCCGCAGGGCGGACTCGCGGGCCCCGTCGCGCAGGACCGCGACCGTCATCCGGACCTCCTGGCGCTTGGGGTGTTCGGCCACCCACTTCGCCAGCCCCGCCTCGTCCAGATCCTGCGGGACCTGCGCCTCCGCCGACGGCGGCAGCATCAGCCGCTCCACGGACAGCGCGCATCCGGCCACCGCGTCGGGCCAGGCGATGGTGGCGAGGAACTCGTCGAGCGCCTTGTCCGTTGCCATGTCGTCCTGCTCGATGGGGGTGAGACCGGTGGCGTCGGAAGTGTCGTCGAGGCCGAGCTGGGTGGCGAGGGAGGGTTCCTGGGTGCGCAGCCGAGCGGTGTCGACCAGAGCGAAGAGGCGGGCGGGCTGGTCCCAGCCGAGGCCGGAGACGTACTCGTCGATCTCCAGTACGGCCCGGGTGAGCGGGCTCGCCGCCATGGGGGTGTTGGACGGGGTGTTGGACATGGTCACAATCCTGCCTCGTTCCACCCCGAAATCGGGAACTGAGTAAAGCGTAGGTAAGTTGCATAGGTGAGGGCCTAGGATCGCTGGGCCCTTTCGAAGGCCCGAAAAACGGGCGGGCCGGACAGATCAACAGCGATTTTCGAGGTGCACACCTTGGCTTTCCAGATGCCGGACCGCGGCGGAGGCCCGACCGGGTCACGGATCAGAGTGGGCCGACCGTCCCGGCGGGTCCGGACCCTGCTCATGACGCTGGGCGTCCTTGCCGTTCTCGGCATGGCGTTCACCATGTTCGCGGGGTTCTGGACGGACTGGCTCTGGTACCGGTCGGTGAACTACTCGTCGGTCTTCACCACCACGCTGTGGACCAAGATCGGCCTTTTCTTCGTCTTCGGCCTGCTCATGGCCCTGGCGGTCGGATTCAACATCTGGCTGGCCCACCGGCTGCGCCCGCCGCTGAGCGCGATGTCGATGGAGCAGCAGAACCTCGACCGCTACCGGATGGGCATCGCGCCCTACAAGAAGTGGCTGCTGCTCGGGATCACCGCGCTGGTCGGCCTGATCGCCGGCGCCTCGGCCTCGGGCCAGTGGCGGACCTGGCTGATGTGGGTCAACGGCGTGCCGTTCAAGCAGAAGGACCCGCAGTTCGACCTCGACGTGTCGTTCTACGCGTTCGACCTGCCCTGGTACCGGTTCCTGCTGGGCTTCGGCTTCGCGGCCGTGATCCTCTCGGTGATCGCCGCCGCCCTGACCCACTACCTGTACGGCGGGCTGCGCGTCACCAGCCCCGGCGCGCGGGCCACGGCCGCGGCCACCGGGCATCTGTCGGTGCTGATCGGTGTCTTCGTCTCGCTGAAGGCCGTCGCCTACTGGCTCGACCGGTACGGCCTGGCCGTGAAGTCCAGTGACTTCAAGGCCACCGACAACTGGACCGGCCTGCGCTACGTCGACGCGAACGCGTATCTGCCGGCCAAGACGATCCTGTTCTGCATCGCCGTCATCTGCGCCCTGCTGTTCTTCGCCACCCTGTGGCGGCGCACCTGGCAGCTCCCGGTCATCGGCTTCGGCCTGATGGTGCTGTCGGCGATCCTCATCGGCGGGCTCTACCCGGCGATCGTCCAGAAGTTCCAGGTCCAGCCCAACGAGCAGGCCAAGGAAGCGCCGTACGTCGCAGAGAACCTGAAGGCGACCCGCGAGGCGTACGGCATCGAGGACGCCCAGGTCAACGACTACGACGGCAAGAGCGACACCAAGGACCTGGCCACCCTGCGGGACGATGTCGCGGACGCGGCCAGCATCCGCATCATGGACCCGAACATCGTCTCGCCGACCTTCCAGCAGCTCCAGCAGATGCGGAAGTACTACGCGTTCCCGACCAATCTGGACGTGGACCGTTACAGCGAGGACGGCAAGGACCAGGACACGGTCATCGGTCTGCGCGAGCTGAACCTCGACGGCGTGGACAAGCAGAACTGGATCAACACCCACTTCCGCTACACCCACGGCTACGGCGCGGTCGCCGCCAAGGGCACCACGGCCGACGGCGAGGGCCGCCCGCTGTTCACCGAGTCCGACCTGCCCTCGAAGGGCGAGCTGGGCGACTACGAACAGCGGATCTACTACGGCGAGAAGACCACCACGTACTCGATCGTCGGCGGTCCCCAGAAGGAGATCGACTACTCCGACGACAACGGGGAGAAGACCTACACCTACACGGGTGACAGCGGGGTCAGTCTCTCCAACCCGGTGAACCGGGCCGCGTACGCGGTGGCGTTCGGCGAACCGCAGATCCTCTACTCAGGAGCCATCGGCGAGGGCTCGCAGGTGCTCTACAACCGCACCCCCAAGGAGCGGGTGGAGGCGATCGCGCCCTGGCTGACCATCGACGGCGACGCCTACCCGGCGGTCGTGGACGGCCGTATCCAGTGGATCGTGGACGCCTACACGACGACCAACGGCTACCCGTACGCATCGCGCACGACGCTCGGGGACACCACGGCCGACTCGCTGACGGCGACCAACGACTCCCGTGCGGTGGTGGCCCAGCAGAACCAGGTCAACTACATCCGCAACTCGGTGAAGGCGACCGTCGACGCGTACAGCGGTGAGGTCAAGCTCTACGAGTGGGACACCAAGGACCCGGTCCTGAAGACCTGGATGAAGGCGTTCCCGAACACGGTCGAGCCGCGCACCGCCATCGACAAGGACCTGATGGACCACCTGCGGTACCCGCAGGACCTGTTCAAGGTCCAGCGTGAGCTGCTCACCCGCTACCACGTCAAGGACGCGAACACCTTCCTGAGCGGCAGCGAGGTGTGGCAGGTGCCGGACGACCCGACCAACAAGTCGGGCAACGCGGTGCCGCCGTACTACCTCAGCATGAAGATGCCGGACCAGAAGCAGCAGTCGTTCTCGCTGACGACGACGTTCACCCCCAACGGGCGCGACAACCTCAGCGCGTTCATGGCGGTCGACGCGGAAGCCGGCACCAAGGACTACGGCAAGATCAGAGTGCTGAAACTGCCGACCAGCACCACGGTCGACGGACCCAAACAGGTGCAGAGCCAGTTCAACTCCGAACAGGACATTGCCGAGTCGATCAGGCTGCTCAGAGGTGGTGACTCGGAAGTCGAGTACGGCAACCTGCTGACCGTGCCCCTGGACGGCGGACTGCTCTACGTCGAACCGGTCTACGTCCGAGGCGGCGGCCTGAAGTACCCGCTGCTGCGCAAGGTGTTGGTGACCTACGGCGGCAACACGGCCTTCGAGGACACCTTGGAAGAGGCGCTCGACAAGGTCTTCGGGGCCGAGGGCACGCCACCGCCACCGGCGGACACCGGCGAGAACACCGAGCAGCCACCACCGCCGACGTCCGACAACCCGACGGTGCAGAAGGCGCTGGACGACGCCCAGAAGGCGTTCGACGAGGGTCAGCAGGCCCTCAAGGACGGCGACTGGGAGGCGTACGGCCAGGCGCAGAAGAACCTGGAGGACGCGCTCAAGCAGGCCGAGGACGCCCAGGCGCGGGCCGGTGACTCCGGTGGCGGCGAAGGCGGTTCGAGCGCGAGCCCGAGCGACAAGCCGTCCGGCGACGCGAGTCCCGATCCGTCGGACACCCCCGATCCCGAGAGATCGGGCTGAGCGAAAGCACGGGTGAAATGCCCTGCCCCGCGCCGTGGTACGGTTGCAACACAACGGCGCGGGGTGGAGCAGCTCGGTAGCTCGCTGGGCTCATAACCCAGAGGTCGCAGGTTCAAATCCTGTCCCCGCTACTGAAGTCGACGTCTCTGACGTACGACATCGAAGGCCCGGATCCTTCCAAGGATCCGGGCCTTCGTGCTGTGCGGAAACCGATGTCCGGACATCGCTCTCCGGGCATGGTTCTCCGGGCATGGCTCTCTTCGGAGATCGATCTCTCCGGACATCGATCTCCTGGCACAGATGCCAGGGCGCAGATGCCGGGCCACAGATGCCCGGTCACGGATCTGCGAACACAGATCCGTGTTCGCAGATCCGCGAACACGGATCTGCGAACACGGATCTGCCGGCGCGGATCTCCGGACGGCCGGTCGCCGTGCCGCCGTGGAGAGTTGGGCCGACTGTGTTTGACTTGTCTCTCTGTGGGCATGTCGACAAAACGCCGAAGAGACCTCGCTGGCTGCGGTATACCAGGTGTACCCAGGTTGTTGGTGGTGCGACGATGGACGTTATGGGGGACAAGGCAACTCTGTTGGATACAGGGCGTTTTGTGCAGCCTGCTGCCCACGAGGAATCCGGGTCCGACCGGGACGAAACGGTCGAGGCCGTGGAGGAGGCACGCCATCGTGCCGCGGCGGAGGCCGGTGAGATCGAGGCGATGAGCGTCCTCGGAGCCATGCTGCTGCGCCGCGGCGACCTCGACGGAGCCGAATCCCATCTCCGCGCCGCCACCGCCGCCGGTGACCGCGCCGCCGCCAACAATCTCGGCGTCCTGCTCCACCAGCGCGGATACGCCGATGAGGCCGCCGGATGGTGGCGGATCGCCGCCGTCGCCGGATCGGCCGCCGCCGCCCACGCGCTCGGCCGCCACCACCGCGAGCGCGGCGACGAACCCGCCGCCGAGTACTGGCTGCGCCAGTCCGCCGAGCAGGGCCACGCCCTCGGCGCCTACGCGCTCGCCGACCTGCTGGAGCACCGCGCCGACGCCACCGCGGGCCAGTGGATGCGCGCCGCCGCCGAGCGGGGCCACCGCGAGGCCGCGTACCGCCTGGCCCGTGCGCTGGACCAGCGGGCCCACCAGGAGGGCGACGGCCGCCCCGGGGGCTCCGGCGCCCGGGAGGCGGAGCAGTGGTACCGCCAGGCCGCCGCGCGCGGCCACCGGCGGGCCGCGCTCCAGCTCGGCGCCATCCTGGAGCGGCGCGGCGACCTCAAGGAGGCCGGGCGCTGGTACCTCACCTCCGCCAAGGACGGCGAGGCCCGGGCCGCGTGCGCGCTCGGGTTCCTGCTGCGCGACGCGGGCGACAGCGAGAACGCCGCCGTGTGGTGGCTGCGGGCCGCCCAGGACGGCGACGGCAACGCCGCCAACGCGCTGGGCGCGCTGCACGCCGAGCGCGGGGAGACCCAGACCGCCGAGCGGTGGTACCGGGCCGCGATGGACGCCGGGGACATCAACGGCGCCTACAACCTCGCCCTGCTCTGCGCCGAGCAGGGACGCACCGCGCAGGCCGAGCAGTGGTACCGGCGCGCGGCGTACGCCGGGCACCGCGAGGCGGCCAACGCGCTCGCCATCCTGCTGCTGAGGGGCGGCGATGCGACCGGCGCCGAGCCGTGGTTCTCCAAGGCGGCCGAGGCGGGCAGCGTCGACGCCGCCTTCAACCTCGGGATCCTGTACGCGGGCCGGGGCGCGGACGGCGAGGCACTGCGCTGGTACGAGCGCGCGGCGTCCGCCGGCCACACCGACGCGGCCCTCCAGGTCGGGATCGCCCGGCTGCGGGAGGGCGACGAGCGCGAGGCCGAGCGGCATCTGCGGTGCGCGGCGGGCGGAGGCAGCGCGGAGGGCGCGTACCGGCTCGCGGCCGTGCTCGACGCGCGCCGACCGCCGGTGTCGCCGCACGAACTGGGCGAGCCCGCGCACGAGAAGACCGAGTGCGAGGAGTGGTACGAGCGGGCGGCCTCCCAGGGGCACCGGCGCGCACAGGTGCGGGTCGGGATGCTGGCCGCCGCGCGCGGTGACGTGGTGGAAGCGGCACGGTGGTACCGGGCGGCGGCGGAGGCGGGCTCCCGCAACGGGGCCTTCAACCTCGGTCTGTTGCTGGCCCGCGAGGGCAGCGAGCCGGAGGCCGCCGTGTGGTGGACCCGCGCCGCCGACGCCGGTCACGGCCGCGCCGCGCTCCGCCTCGCCCTCGTCTACGCCCGCCGCGGCGAACTCGCCGAGGGCCAGCGCTGGGCCGACCGCGCCGTCAGCCTGGGCCCCGAGGAGGTCGCCGAACGCGCGGCCCGCCTCCGGGACGCCCTGCGCGAGGAACTCTCGGCCTGAGCACGAAGGCCCGTACCCCTGAGGGCACGGGCCTCGCTCCTGCCCGGCGCCGGATCAACGCCTACGACGCCGTGGACCGGGGCCCGCGCTCAACGGGCCCCGGCCGGCACCGTTGCCTAGTCCCCGGCACCCCGATGCCGCAGCCGACGCAGCTTGCGCAGCTGGATCGGGTCGGGGTGGGTGCGCCGGCCGCTCGGTTCACGGTGGCGGCGCGGCGGCCCGCACTCCGCAACCTTCTCCGCCCGCTCGGTCAGCGCCGGGTGGCGGGCGAGAAGTTCGGGGTCGTCGTGACAGGCCGTGAAGAACTGGTGCAACGACCTCAGCAGCAGGAACAGGGTGTCGTCCTCGGTCGTCCTCGACCGGTGCAGAGGGAGCTTCATCGCCGGGTCCCTTCGCCGTACTGCTGGGCGGCCCACTCGTCCTCAGGGCCCCAGTACCCGGCGCCCTCGCCGGACTGCCCGTACTCCACATAGCGCGGGTACAACCCGTTCGGGTCCTGCTGGGGATACGGCGGCCCGTCGTGTCCCTGCTGATGCGGCTGCTCCGGGTGCTGATGGCCCTGGCCCTGGTGGAGCTGACCGGGGTGGGTCTGGTGCTGGGGGTGCCCGGACGGGTGCTGACGCGGGTACGAGGTGCTGGGCCCGGCGTAGCCGTGCGAGGTGTGCGGGTGCCCCGCCTGACCGTGCCCGGGGTGGGCGTGCCCGGGGTGGGCGTGGCCGGGATGGGTGTGGACCGGGTGGCTGTGCCCGGGGTGGTTGTGCCCGGGGTGGGCGTGCGTGGGGTGGTCGTGGGCGGACTGGGTGTGGCCGTAGCCCTGGCCCATGCTCTGACTCGCGGCCCCCGCCGGGTAGGGCGGCCGGACCGACTCCATCGGGGGCCGCTCCGCCGCGACGACGGTGGCGACGACCTCGGTCTCCACGGTGTCCCCGACCGGACCCCGCACGCTGTCCGCCCGCTCCCGCTCCCGCTCCGCGCGTCCCTGCTCCACCCTCTCCTGCTCCGCCTCCACGGCGGACAGATCGTCCTCGGCAGGCTCCGCCGAGCCGGGCAGGCGCACGTCCACGTGCAGCGCGCCGGCCTTGCGGCGCTGTTCCGCCCACTCCTCGATCTGGCTGCGGCAGGCGAGGTCCAGATGGGAGATCCCGCTGGCGTCCACATGCACCCGGGGCTTGTCGGAGATGGACTCCAGCGCCTCGATCAGCTTCGGCAGCCGCAGGAAGGTCGCGTTGCCCTTCAGCTCGACCCGCGCCGTGTCGCCGGTCGTGGTGGTACGGATACTGATGCGCGACATCCGCAACGCGACCAGCACGATCGCCACGGCCAGCCCCGCGAGGACACCTTCCAGCAGGTTCGCCAGCACAATCGCGCCCGTGGTGATGAACATGACGGTGCCCTCACCGCGGTCGGTCTTCCACATCGCCTTGAACGCGGGCGGGTTGAAGAGCTTCCAGCCCGCGTGCAGCAGCACACCCGCCAGGACCGAGACGGGGATCAGCCCCAGCAGCCCCGGCAGCAGCAGACCGAAGCCCAGCAGCCAGACGCCGTGCAGAATCCGGGAGATCTTGGTCTTGGCGCCCGCCTGCACATTGGCCGCGCTGCGTACGATCACCGCGGTCAGCGGCAGCGCGCCCACCAGACCGGCGATGGTGTTGCCGACGCCCTGGGAGAACAGCTCCGCGTTGTACTTGGTCCGCGGGCCGGTGTGCATCCGGTCCACGGCCGCCGCGCTGAACAGGCTCTCCGCCGAGGCGATCACCGTGAACGTCACGATCATCGTCAGCAGCGCCGGGTCGAGGAGGTGGCTCATCGACGAGGGGGTCACGAAGTTGACGGCGTCGAGCATGTTGCCGAACGACACCTTCTTGACGTCGAAGCCCGGCAGCAGCCCGATGAGGCAGCCCAGGACCACCGCGATCAGAGGGGCCGGCACCTTGCTCAGCGGCGCCGGAACCTTCTTCCACACGAAGCACAGCACCAGCGCCATCACACCGAGCGACAGCGCGGCGAGCTTCGTGGAGTCACCGGCCACCGTCGTGGCCAGATCGGGCAGCCCACCGATGTTCTTGAGGGCCGTACCGAGCTGCTTCGTGTCGACCATGGCGTACGTCTGACTGAGGATCAGCGGTACGCCGATACCCGCCAGCATGCCCTGCACCACCGCGAGCGAGATGGACTGGAAGAACCGGCCCGCGCGCAGCGCGCCCAGTGCCATCTGGAGCAGTCCGCTGACCAGGACCACCGGGCCCAGCATGCCGACGCCGTGCTCGGTGACGAACTCCAGGACCAGTACGGCCAGTCCGGCGGCCGGACCGCTGACCTGGAGGGAACTGCCGGGCAGGAAGCCCACCACGAGCCCGCCGATGATGCCGGAGATGATGCCCAGCGCGACGGGGACTCCGGAGGCCGCGGCCACCCCGATACACAGGGGGAGGGCGACCAGGAAGACAACGATCGAGGCGACGAAGTCCGTGCCGAAAGAGGCGCTCATCGGCTCGGCGGCCGGGGAGCCCCCGCCACCGCCTGAACCGGTTCCGCGGCGCGCGTGGCGCCCCGTACTGCCAAGAAGCGTGCGGTCGTTTGACACAGCGATCGGTCCTTTCGCCGCATCCGGCGTCATTGCCGGGGCGCCCGGGGGTGCGCGTCTTCGGCTGCCGGATGCGTCTGTGGGGGGCGAGTTGGAAGGAGGGGCCACGGACGGCTCGCCCCGAACGCCGGAGACCTCCCGACGTCCGTCGGCGGGCACGGCGCCCGATGGGTACGCGCGCCGTCCTGCGATGCGTGCTGCCGTCCTGCGGTGGGTCTGTTGTCCGGCGGTGTGTACGCCGTCCTGCGGTGGGTCTGTTCCAGCGGTGTGCGCCGTCCTGCGGTGTGGCCGGCGGTGCGTCGGGCGGGGAGACCGGTTGGGGAGACCGGCGGGGAGTACTGGGCGGGCCTCGCGGACGGGGCCTCGGCCGAGGGCCGGGGCGGACACCTGGATGGTGTCCGAGGCGTGCGCCCGGACGGTGTCCGCCGCGGACACCTGGGGTGGTGTCTGCGACGGACTCCACGACCGTCGCGGGCGCGGTCGCCGTGGCCGGCGCCTGGGTGGCGTCTGCCGTGTCCGTCCGGCGGGGTCCTGGACGGACTCCGCGGCGGGTGTCCGGGGGTGCCCTGGACGGAGTCCGCGAGTGGACGCCCGGGTGGCGTCCACTGCGGGCACCGGGACGGTCCGCGACGGACTCCGCGAGGGGTGGCCTCGGTGGGGTCGTCGCGGGCGCCTGGGTGGGCCCGGACGGGCTCCGTGACGAACGATCGGTCGGTGTCTGCTGTGGGCACCTGGGTGGTGTCCTTGAAGACCCGGCGAGGGCGGGCCCCGGGGTGGGACCGCCGCGGGCGCCTGGGTGGCGTCCGCCGGTTCGTCCGTGCGATGTCCTGGGTGGACTCCGCGTCCGGCGTCCGGGGAGACGGGCCCCGCGAGGAAGCCTCGGCGAGAACCGTGGCGGGCACCTGGATGGTGTCTGCCGTGTCCGTCGAACGGTGGTGTCCTGGACCGACCCGGTGACGAACACCCGGCCCGCGTCCGTTTCTGACGTCCGTCGCGGTGAGCAGCCGCACGGGTCCTGGGACGGAACCCGTACCGAGCGCCCGCACGGTGTCCTGACGGACCCGGGCTCTGAGCGCCGGGTCCGGTGTCCGGAGGGACTCGCGCCCCGAGCACCCCGGGTGGTGTCCCGGTGAACCCGTGCCATGAGCCCTAGGCCGATGTCCCGGCGGACCGTGCCACGGCCACCCGGACGGGTGCCCGAGGTTCCCGCGTCACGAGTTCCTGACCGGGCCCTGGCGGACCTGCGCCGCGAACACCTGGCCGGTGTTCCGGCTGGCCCGTGCCGTGAATCCGTGCCCGTGTCCGGACGGGCCGTGTCACGGACGCCTGGCCGGTGTCCTGGCGGGCCGGTGCCATGAGCCCTGACCCGTGTCCGGAGGGACCGTGTCAGGGACCCCTGGTCGGTGTCCCGGTGGACCCGTGCCATGAGCCCCTGACCCGTGTCCGGACGGGCCGTGTCAGGGACCCCTGGCCGGTGTCCTGGCGGATCCGTGCCATTGAATCCGCGACCCGGTCCGGACGGGCCGTGTCACGGACGCCTGGCCGGTGTCCTGGCGGGCCGGTGCCATGAGCCCCTGAGCCGTGTCCGGAGGGACCGTGTCAGGGACCCGTAGCCGGTGTCCCGGTGGACCCGTGCCGTGAGCCCTGAGCCCTGACCCGTGTCCGGAGGGACCCCGCCATGGACCCCTGGCCGGTGTCCCGGCGGACCCCGTCACGGACCCCTGGCCGGTGTCCCGGTGGGCCCGGGTTACGGACCCTGGCCGTTGTCCCGGCGGGCCGCCTCGTGGGCACCCGGCCCGCGTTCCGGGCACCCCCGCGGTGGGTGTCCGTACCCGGGCCCGGGCGGGCCGCACCCCGGGCGCCCGGGGCGGCATTTACCCCGCCACCCCCCGCCCGGCAAGGGCTCAGTGGCGGTGGAACTCCCCGTCGCCGGTGTCGAGTTCCAGGACCTCGGCGGTGTCGACGCGGTAGTACCAGCCGTGCAGGCTCAGCCGGCCCTCCGCGACGGCGGCCCGTACCTCGGGGTAGCCGCGCAGGGTGTCGAGCTGGGTGGCGACATGGCGCTGCACGAACGCGGACATCGTCGGGTCCTGGGGCGGAGTGCCCAGCAGCGGTTCGAGCCCCGGCCGGGCGAAGGAGACCCAGCGCGCGACGCTCGGCAGCGAGGCCAGGTCCTGCCTGCTGGCCACGGCCCCGATCGCGCCGCAGTGCGAGTGCCCGCAGATCACGATGTCCTGGACCCGCAGCACATCCACCGCGTACTGGAGCGTGGCGGCCTCGCCCGAGGAGCGGTCCGGGTCGTAGGGCGGGACGATGTTGCCCGCGTTGCGCAGTTCGAAGACCTCGCCGGGGCCCGAACCCAGGATGAGCGCGGGAACCACACGGGAGTCGGAACACGTGATGAACAGCGTGCCGGGGCTCTGACCGACGGCGAACTGCTGGTACATGTCGCTCGCGGGGGCGACGCGGTCGCGGAAGGTCCGTGCGTTGTCGAGCAGTTTCCTCATGGCTGTAGCTCCTGCCGGATCTGCGAGTCGGCAGCCGCGGGCTGACACCACCGGGGCGGCCGGTAGGGGGAGGGACATCGTGGGGGTCGTCCGACGGGACGGTCGATGTCCTGGCCCGGAAGCATGCGTGCAGGTCATGAGTCCGCTGTGAGATCACGGTGAGAGAGTTCTCACCGATCTGGCAACGTTGTCAGACGCGAAGAACGCCCTGCCGACGACGTGACTTCCCCTCACATACAGGGCCCGGTACCGGCCGGAGGCTCACGCCCGCAGCCGGTACCCCACCCCCCGTACCGTCTCCACCCGGTCCGGCCCCAGCTTGCGCCGTACGTACCGCACGTACACGTCGACGATGTTGGACCCGGGGTCGTAGTCGAACCCCCAGACCCGGCTCAGCAGTTGCTCTCGGGTCAGCACCTGGTCCGGGTTGCGCAGGAAGACCTCGGCCAGCGCGAACTCCCGGGCCGACAGTTCGGCGACCCGGCCGTCCACATGGACCCGCCGGGTCCGCAGATCCAGTACCAGGTCACCGGCCCGCAGCACCGAGGACTCGGGACCGCCCTCGGCGCGCAGCCGTAGTCGCAGCCGTACCCGGGCCAGCAGTTCCTCGAAGGCGAAGGGCTTGGAGATGTAGTCGTCCGCACCCCCCTCCAGGCCCGCCACGACGTCCGAGACGCTGTCGCGGGCGGTGAGGATCACCACCGGCAGGGTCACCCGTAACTCCCTGAGCTTGCGCAGCACGGTCAGTCCGTCGACGGCCGGCAGCCCGAGGTCGAGGATCATCAGATCGCAGTCGCCGGCGCGGGCGTGCTCGTACGCCGACAGGCCGTCACCCACTACTGAGGTAATGAACCCATTTCCGCGTAAGCCCCTTTCTACGAAGGAGGCGATCCCCGCCTCGTCCTCCGCTATGAGAATCCGGTGCATGGTTTCCTTCCTGGCCGGGGTAGTACGCCGGAAGCTCCAGTACGAACCGCGCTCCGCCGGTCTCCGCGTCCTCCACCCACGCGGTACCGCCGTGCGCCTCCGCGATCTCGCGGACGATGGCGAGGCCGAGCCCGATCCCGGACCCCGCGCCGCCGTTGCCGTAGGCCCCGCCCAGCCCGAAGCGGCCCGCCTGGGCGAACCGGCCGAAGATCCGGTCACGGTCCATCGGGCCGACCCCGGGGCCGGTGTCGCGCACCCACAGCAGCACCCGGTCGTCACGGATCGCCGACCCCATCTCGATGAGGTCGCCGTCCAGGGTGTGCCGTACGGCGTTGGCGGCGAGCTGGATCAGACCCTGGGTGAGCCGCTGGCCGTCGACGAGTACGGTCGCCTCGGCGACGGACGCGACCCGCCAGTACCGGTCGCCCAGCGCACGGGCCTTGGCCACGACGTCCACGATGAGGTCGGTGAGGTTGGTCTCGCCTACGTTGAGGAAGTCGGGCCGCTCGGCCCTGGCGAGGAGCAGCAGGTCGTCCACGATCCTGCTCATCCGGTCCAGTTCGTCCAGGACCAGGGAGCGCATCGCGGTGCGTTCGTCGAGGGTGGTGTCCAGACCGCCGGAGCGCTGTGGCCGCTCGCAGTCCAGGAGTTCGAGATGGCCGCGTACGACGGTGATGGGGGTGCGCAGTTCATGGCCGACCTCGTCCAGGAAGCGCCGTTGCGCGGTGAAGGCCCGCTCCAGCCGGTCCAGCATCCGGTTGAAGGTGTGGGCGAGCGCGGCGACATCGTCGTCGCCGCGCACATCGAGGCGCTGGGTGAGGTCGGACTCGCTGATCCGGGCCGCGGTGTGCCGCACCAGCCGGACCGGCGCCAGGATCCGCCCCGCCACCAGCCAACTCGCCGCGCCCGCCAGGATCAGCGCGCTGAACCCGGCGGCCAGCAGCATCTTCGCGACCCGGCGTTCCTCGGAGAGCTGACGGTCCCGGAACTCCAGGATCACCAGCCGTACGTCATGCGGGTCCCCCTCCACCCGGACAGGGATGACGCCGTAGCGGACCCGGCCCACCGAGGCGTCGTTGAGCCAGCCCACCTGGGAGCGGCCGGAGGGCAGGGCGGACAGCCGGGCCACGATCGTGGGGTCCCGGTCGAGACGGGCGGGCGCCGGGGCGACACTCCTGCGGTCCGCCTCGCCGTCCACGATGCTGAAGAAGGTCTCCTCGCGGTTGGGGAGGTTGATGGTCATGAACGCGGTCAGCAAAGAGGCGCCGTCCGGATAGCGCGGACCGGCGCCCGGCTCCTCGGCGCTGACGGCGAACTGCCGTAACTTCTCCGCCTCCCGCAGCATCTGGGCGTCGATCTGATCGTCCAGCTGGGCCTGCCACACGACGGTGATACCGACCGTGGGCAGGGCGAGTGCCGCCCCCACGAGAAGCAGCATCCAGCCCACGATCCGGGACCGCGCGCTGGCGGTGTGCCGCCGCACGGGTCAGTCCCCGCCCTGGTCGTCGTCGAACTCCGGCGCGTCACCGCCGTCACCGCCGCCGCCGCCGTCGCTCTCGTCGCCCTCGCCCTCGCCCTCGTCTTCGCCCTCGTCGTCGTCATCGTCGTCGTCCGAGGGGAGCGGGGCGGGGGCGGTGGTCGGGGCGTCGTCCTCACTGCGGGGCGGGGTGAGCGAGGGCACGGGGCGCCCACCTGGGCCTTCCGAGGACGACGGGCCCGGTGGATCGGGGTCCGCGGACTCCGGGTCGGGCCGCGGCGCGGAGGCCGAGGTGGAGGGGCGCGCGGAAGTGGGGGTGAGGGGGGAGGACGAAGGGCCGTGCGGTGACTTGGGGGACGCCGAGCGGAAGGCGGACGGGTCCGCGCTGGGCCCCCGCACCTGGAGCGAGGGCCCCAGATCCAGTGGCTGTCCCGGGTCGGCCAGGGCCTTTCCCACCATCAACCCGGCCCCCGCGAGGGCCGCGATCGCGGTGATCGCCAGATTGGCTTTCCGAAGCCTCTTCATGGAGAGATTGTCCAGTCCAATCGAACAGTTGACTGAAAGAGGAGAGGATTCTCATTTCTTGGGCGGCTGATGGGGTGGTTGAGGTTGACAGACGGCATGCCGGAAGGTGATACGTACGGATCGACGTGACCGCTCGGTAGCTTGTGGATCAGTTTTCGGGCCCGCCGCCGTCGCGGTGGCCGGAGCCTTCCCGTGCCCGGGTCCGGAGGGCGCCGGGTCCGGAGGGCGTCGGGTCCGGAGGGCGTCGGGTCCGGAGGGCGCCGTGTGGGCCGGGGCGGGGTGATTTGCCTCGTGGGTCACCGGTGACGTAACGTTGCATTCATCGACGCGGGGTGGAGCAGCTCGGTAGCTCGCTGGGCTCATAACCCAGAGGTCGCAGGTTCAAATCCTGTCCCCGCTACTGAAGGCCGAGGGCCGGAACCCAGATCAGGGTTCCGGCCTTCGGTGTTCCCCGGTGTTTCCCGGCGTCTCCGCGATTCAGCGCTGGTGCCCCACCGCCTCCTCGTACAGGGCGCGGTTCACCGTGCGTGACTCCGGGAGCGGGGATCCCTCCGCCACCCCCTGTGCCTCGTACGCCGACTGGAGCCGGTCGGTGGTGCCCGCGCGGATCTCCCAGTCCATCCGGAGCGACGGCGTCGACCTCAGGACGGCCGCGTCCTGCTCCAGCAGCTTCGACAGATAGCCGACGAACTCCGGGTCGTCCTTGTAGTCGGCGGCGAAGTAGGTGTTCACCGTGCGGATGTAGGCCCGGATCAGGGCCACGCCCGCGTCGGTGTCACCGGAGAGCAGGTCGGGCCCGTACAGCAGACCGCCGAGCGGTTCGCCCATCGGCTGGCCGCCCAGGAAGGTGTACCCCTGCCTGCCGTCGACCTTGCGCCAGACCGGATCCAGCAGCCAGGCCGAGTCCACGCCGCCGTTCTCCAGCGCGGTCAGGACGTCGGCGGAGCCGAGCTGCTGGTACTGGATGCGGTCGAGGCCGCCGCCGTGTTCGCCCAGCGCCCGCTGCATCGGGTACGCGATCACCGACCCCTTGCCGATCATCGTGCCGAGTCTGCGGCCGGCCATCTCGACCCGCTCCGTGCTCCCGCCGTCGCCGGTGCGCACCCACAGGCCGCTCTTGGACGCCGGGTCGGGGGAGAAGTTCCCCGCCACCCAGCGGATGTCGAAGCCGCCCTTGACGCCGTTCATCACCGCCGCCTCCGGGGCCGCCCACAGCGCGTCCAGGTCGCCCTTGGCCAGCAGCGGCAGGGCGTCCGGGGTCGGCAGCACCTTCAGCGTGACGTCGAGACCCTCCTTCGCGAACTCGCCCTTGTCCAGCGCGACCCGCAGCGGCGCCACGTACTCGGCGTTCAGCGTGCCGGTGGCGACGGTCAGCTTCCGCGTCCCGTCCAGCCGTTCCGCGGCCGGGGCGCCCGGGTCGCAGCGGGCCGGGGCGCGGTCCCGCGCGAGCAGGGCGGGGTCGGTCCAGGAGCCCTCGCCGCAGCCCTCGACGGGGCTGACCGTCCGGGGCTCCGCGGCGTCCGCCGCACCGGACGGGCCCGCCGCCGACGAACAGGCCACCGACGCGAGCAGCCCGACGACCAGCAGGACAGCACCGTACGCCCGTCTCCTCGTGGGGCGTCCCGGCCCGGTGGCGGCCCCGGTCCCAGGTCGCCACGGTGCCGTTCCGGCCGCGCCCCTCTGTCGCCGCACCCGCCGTCGTGTCATGACTGCCCCCGTCCCCGGTCGCGTGGTGCCCAGGGGGTGAGGAAGCGGCCCGCCAGGCGGATCAGTTCGGAGAAGAGCACGCCCAGCACGGCGACACAGACGATGCCGACGAACATGACGTCGTTCTGGAAGAGCGCGCGGGCGTCGAAGATGAGATGGCCGAGGCCGTCGGAGGCCGCGATCTGCTCGGAGGCGACGATGACCAGGACCGCGACCCCGGCCGCGATCCGGGCGCCGACCAGCACCGCGGGGAGCGAGGCGGGCAGCAGGACATGCCGGAACATCTGCCAGGGCGAGGCCCCGAAGACCCGGCCCGCGTCCCGGTGCCCGGCCGGCACCGCGATCACCGCCGACATGGTCGAGATCCACACGAAGAAGAAGACCGTCGCGGCCACCAGCGCCACCTGCGGCCCCTCGCCCAGCCCGAACATGTTCAGGAAGATCGGCAGCAGCGCGAGTTTCGGGACCACGTAGCGCGTCGAGCAGCGGCTCCAGTGCCGCTCTGACCAGCGGCAACGATCCCATCAGCAGACCGAGGGCATAGCCCGCGGCGGTGCCGACGGCGTATCCGGCGAGCACCCGTCGCAGGGTGGCCCGGACATCCGGCCACAGCTCACCGGCGGCGGCCCGGTCCCAGCCGTCGGCCAGGATCGTGGAGGGCGCCGGGTAGACGCGGTCGTCGATCCACGCCTGGGCGGCGGCGAGTTGCCAGAGCAGGACCAGGGTCAGCGGTACGGCGAGCGCGAGGGAGATCTCCAGGGCGCGGCGGCGGCGATGGGTGCGCGCGGGGTGCAGTTCCCGCGGTCCCGGCTCGCGGACCAGCACCGACTCGGCGGGGGTGGTGGGGCTGGTGGCGTCGGTGACGGTGCTCATGCCGGCACCGCCTCCTTGCGCAGCAGGTCCCACAGCTCACCCTTCAGCGCGTTGAACTCGGGGGTGGCCCGGATCGCGCCGGTGCGGGGGCGCGGGAACGGCGGGCGGTGCTCGGCGATGATCCGGCCGGGCCGCGCGGACATCACCAGCACCCGGTCCCCGAGCACGATCGCCTCCTCCAGGCTGTGGGTGATGAACAGGGTGGTGGTGCGCAGCGCCTGGGTGATCTCCAGCAGTTCGTCCTGGAGGATCGTGCGCAACTGCGCGTCCAGCGCGGCGAACGGCTCGTCCATCAGCAGCAGTTCGGGTTCGACGGCGAGCGCGCGGGCGATCGCCACCCGCTGGCGCATACCGCCGGACAGGGTGGCCGGGTAGGCCCGGGCGAACTCGGCCAGCCCCATCCGGTCCAGCCAGTCGGCGGCCCGTCGGGTGGCCTCGCGGCGGGGGACGCGCTGTACGTCGAGTCCGAAGCTGACGTTGGCCAGCACGGTCTTCCAGTCGTAGATCCCGTAGTCCTGGAAGATCATGGCGGCCGGGCGGGTGCTGCCGGTACGGATCTCCAGGCGGCCCGCGCTGGGGCGCAGCAGACCCGCGGCGATCCTCAGCAGGGTGGACTTGCCGCAGCCGGAGGGGCCTACGACACAGACGAACTCGCCGCGCTCGACACTCAGGTCCAGCGGGCCGAGGGCGTCGACCGCGTGGGGGGTTCGGCCGAAGGTGCGGGCCAGGTCGGTTGCGATGAGTTTCGGACAGGGCTCGTGAGCGGGGTGCGGCTGTCCCACGGGGTCTCCTTGCGGAGTGGTACGGACTGGTGGGCGCCGCCGACGATATGACGGTCCGTCAGATTCAGGAAGGGCGGCGACAGGGCCGCCGCACCGCCGTACCCATGCCGAAGGCCCCGGCTTCCAGGGGATGCCGGGGCCTTCGGGGAGGTCGGTGGGGGTGCGGGGGCCTTCGGGGTGGTCGGTGGGGGTGCCGGGCCGGTGTCGGAGGAGTGCCGACGGGGCCGGGTGGGGCCGCGCGGGGGCGCCTACGCGCTTGCGCAGTTCGGGCAGACGCCGCGGTAGGTCACCTCGACGCCGGACACCATGAAGCCGAAGCGCTCGGAGTCGGGCAGGTCGGCCATGGGGTTGCCGGTCGGATGGACATCACGGATCGCGCCGCACTCGGCGCAGATCAGATGGTGATGCGGCCGGTGCGCGTTGGGGTCGTAGCGCTTGGCGCGTTTGTCCGTGGTGACCTCCAGGATCTCGCCGAGCGAGACGAGTTCACCGAGGGTGTTGTAGACCGTCGCGCGGGAGATCTCCGGCAGCTTGACCACGGCGCGCGCGTGCACCTCGTCGGCGGTCAGGTGGACATGATCACCGGCGAGCACCTCGGCCACGACGCGCCGCTGCGCGGTCATCCGCCATCCGCGTCCGCGCAGCCGTTCCAGAAGGTCGCTCATGCGCACCACTTTAACAGCAAGGGGCCCAGGTCCTGAATAGGTGTGGCTTTAGAGCCTCGCTTGACTTAGACAATGTCCATTGTAGGATCGAGCTGGGCTCTGGCCGAGGGCGGGCGAGGGTCCGCGCGGTGAGCCGGGTGTGATCCACCCCGCCGCGGACAGACGGCAAGAGCACGCGAGAACGCGCAAGAACACAGCAAGAACCCAGCTGGAGGCTGACGTGACGACGCAGGGACCGCTCACGACGGAGGCCGGGGCACCGGTCTCCGACAACCAGAACAGCGAGACCGCGGGCATCGGCGGCCCGGTGCTCGTCCAGGACCAGCTGCTGCTGGAGAAGCTGGCCCACTTCAACCGCGAGCGGATCCCGGAGCGCGTGGTGCACGCGCGCGGCGCGGGTGCCTACGGCACCTTCACGGTGACCGCCGACGTCACCCCCTACACCCGCGCCGGCTTCCTCTCCGAGGTCGGCAAGGAGACCGAGGTCTTCCTGCGGGTGTCGACGGTGGCCGGCAGCCTCGGCTCGGCGGACGCGGTACGGGACCCGCGCGGCTGGGCGCTGAAGTTCTACACCGAGGAGGGCAACTACGACCTCGTCGGCAACAACACCCCCGTCTTCTTCATCAAGGACGGGATCAAGTTCCCGGACTTCATCCACACCCAGAAGCGCGACCCGTACACCGGCTCCCAGGAGGCGGACAACGTGTGGGACTTCTGGGGGCTGAGCCCGGAATCCACCCACCAGGTGACCTGGCTCTTCGGTGACCGCGGCATCCCCGCGTCCTTCCGCCACATGAACGGCTACGGCTCGCACACCTACCAGTGGACGAACGAGGCCGGCGAGGTCTTCTGGGTCAAGTACCACTTCAAGACCGACCAGGGCATCAAGAACCTCACCGCCGAGGAGGCGGAGGCGCTCGCGGGCCAGGACCCCGACTCCCACCAGCGTGATCTGCGCGAGGCGATCGAGCGCGGCGAGTTCCCGACCTGGACCGTGCAGGTGCAGATCATGCCCGCGGCGGACGCGGCGGCCTACCGCTTCAACCCGTTCGACCTCACCAAGGTCTGGCCGCACGCGGACTACCCGCCGCTCACCATCGGCCGCCTGGAGCTGAACCGGAACCCGGAGAACGTGTTCGCCGAGGTCGAGCAGAGCATCTTCTCCCCGGCCCACTTCGTGCCCGGCATCGGCCCGTCCCCGGACAAGATGCTCCAGGCCCGGCTCTTCGCGTACGGCGACGCCCACCGCTACCGGGTCGGCATCAACGCCGACCAGCTTCCGGTGAACCGCCCGCACGCCACCGAGGCGCGCACCCACGGCCGGGACGGCCACCTCTACGACGGCCGGCACAAGGGCGCCAAGAACTACGAGCCGAACAGCTTCGGCGGCCCCTTCCAGACGGACCGCCCGCTGTGGTCGGCCACCGGCGTCACCGGACTCACCGGTGAGCACGAGGCCCCGGCCCATGCCGAGGACAACGACTTCGTGCAGGCCGGGAACCTCTACCGGCTGATGTCGGACGCCGAGAAGGAGCGGCTGATCGCCAACCTGGCCGGTGCCATCGCGGGGGTCTCCCGCGACGACATCGCCGAGCGCGCGATCGGTAACTTCCGTAAGGCGGACGGTGACTTCGGCAAGCGGCTGGAAGCCGCGGTCCAGGCCCTGCGCGGCTGACCCACCCCCGCACCACGGGGCCGCCTGCCGAGGCGGCGACGGGCCGGGTTCCCTCGGGAGCCCGGCCCGTCCGTCATGAGCCGGCCCCGGGCGGCTGTGTACCGGCCGGCCCCCGGGAGGCTGCGTACCGGCCGGCCCTCGGGCGCGGGTGCGTGCCTCGGACGGTCAGACGGGTACCTGCCGGCGGCGCGGGGCCCAGCAGCGGATGATGTCGCGGACCGAGACGATGCCGGTCGGCTCGCCCCGGTCGAGCACGATCAGATGACGGAAACCACCGTGGGTCATCGACCGCGCGGCCTCCTCCAGGGTCCAGGCCGGCGCGGCGAAGACCACATCGGTGGTGGTGTGGGCGTGGGCGCGCTCGACGTCCGGGTTCTGCCCCAGACCGAGCGAGTCGAGGATGTCGCGCTCGGTGAGGATGCCGATCCCGTCGGCGTCGGGATCGTGGACCACCGCCGCGCCGACCCGGCGCGCGGACATCAGCGCGGCGGCCTGGCGGAGTGTGTGGTCGGGGCCGATCGTGAGGACCACGGTGCTCATGGCGTCGCGGACGAGCATGGGCTGGAGCCACCTCCTTGGGAGATCCCCGCCCCCGGTGCGGCCACGTTCATCGTTTCACAAATTCACAAGGGTGGGGAGCCCCAGACTCCCAGGGGCGGGACGGGTCGACAAGGGGGCGCGCACGGCTCGCGCACGGCGCGCGGAGGCGCCTGGCTCAGCGGCGGCCGTTGACGAAGTCGAGCAGATCGTCGTGGAGCAGGCCGTTGGAGGCGGCGGCATTGCCGCTGTGCGGGCCGGGGCGCCCGTCGAGACCGGTGAAGGTGCCGCCGGACTCCGTCACGATGATCGCGTTCGCGGCCATGTCCCACAGCGAAAGCTCGGGCTCGGCGCACAGGTCGACGGAGCCCTCGGCGACCATCATGTACGGCCAGAAGTCGCCGTACGCGCGGGTGCGCCACACGTTCCGGGTGAGGTCGAGGAAGCCGGGCAGCCGGCCCTGCTCCTCCCACCCGGAGAGCGAGGAGTACGCGAAGGAGGCGTCCGCGAGCCGGGAGACGGCGGACACCCGCATCCGGGCGGCGGAGGTCAGACTGCGTCCCGTGAAGGCGCCGTGCCCCTTCGCGGCCCACCAGCGGCGGCCCAGCGCGGGCGCGGAGACCAGGCCGACGACCGGCTGGTAGCCGCCCTCCGCCGCCTCCATCAGGGAGATCAGGGTGGCCCAGACCGGGACACCGCGTACGTAGTTCTTGGTGCCGTCGATCGGGTCCACGACCCAGCGGCGCGGTCCCGAACCCTCCACCCCGTACTCCTCACCGAGCACCGCGTCGCGCGGCCGGGCCCGCTGGAGGTGGCCGCGGATCAACGCCTCGGTGTCCTTGTCCGCCTCGCTCACCGGGGTCATGTCCGGCTTGGTCTCGACCTTCAGGTCGAGGGCCTTGAACCGGTCCATGGTCGTGGCGTCGGCGGCGTCCGCGAGAACGTGCGCCAGTCGGAGGTCGTCAAGGTAATCGGCCATGCGGGAACCGTATCGGCCGGGGGCGTGACGGGGGTAGCCGGGCCGCACGACGGGCGGGTCGCGGCACCCGCGACGCCCCCGGCCACGGGCCGGGCCTCGGGCCACCCGCGGAATCCGGTCACCACCGGCCGCACCGACGGCCTCCGGCCGATGGCCACCGGTTGCCACCGGCCGCACCGATGGCAACCGGTTGCCCGGCGGTGCTGACGGCCACCGGCCGCACCGGTCTCCACCGGCGGCACGGTTGGCCCTCCGGTGGGCACGGGTCGCACCGGCGGCCACCGGACGCGGCCGGACGCCACCGGACGCGGCCGGTCGTCCCTCGGTCACCACCGGCGGCGCTGACGCACCGGGCCGCACCGACAGCCACCGGACGTCTCCGGCCGCACCGGTCGCCTCCGGTCGTCCCTCGGTCGTCACCGGTCACCTTCGGTCACCACCGGTTGCCGTTGGTCGTTCTCGGCTTCGGGTGGTACGCGGACCCTTGACAGTGGTGGTGGGCGCGTCAAATCTGGGCGGGAGTGTCGTGCTCCAGGGGAGGCGATGATGCCGGCTGCGCGGGAGTCCCTGCTCGACGCCGCTTTCACGGCGCTGACGCGTCGGCCGTGGTCGGCGGTGCGGATGGTGGACGTGGCGGCGGCGGCCGGGGTGTCCCGGCAGACGCTGTACAACGAGTTCGGCGGCAAGGACGGTCTCGCGCGGGCCCTGGTGCGCAGGGAGGCGGACGGCTACCTCGCCGGGATCGAACGCGCGCTCGCCGGCTCCTCCGACGCCCGTGACCGGCTCACCGCCACCGCCGAGTGGACCACCGCCGTCGCCCGGGACAACGCGCTGGTCAGAGCCATGCTCACCGGCTGCTGGAGCGAACGGCTGCCCACCCCGCCGTCCGCCGCCCCGACCCTGGCGTCCGCCGTACCGGCCCAGCGCCGCGCCGACGCCCCGCTGCCCACGCCCGGCGACTTCGTGGCGATCGTCCGCGACCGCGCCGTCGCCGCGCTGTCCGCGCCCGGCGCCCACCTGACGGACCCCGCCGAACTGGCCCGCGCCTGCGAACTGGTCGTCCGTCTCGCCCTGTCCTGCGTCGCCGCGCCCCCCGCCGAGGGCGCTGTCGCCCCGCTGATCCACGGGGCACTGCGACGCCATCCGGTCGGCCCGCACAGCGGCGGGTACGAGGCTCCGTGCGACGGGACCCCCGGGACGGGGTTTCAGTGCGCGGAGCCCGAGAGCTGAAGCCCGATCACACCGATGACGACCAGGCTGATCGACACGATCTTCAGGACGGAGACGAGGTCGCCCAGGAAGACCATGCCGTAGATCGCGGTGCCCGCCGCCCCGATCCCGGTCCACACCGCGTACGCGGGACCCACGTCCAGTTTCTTCAGTGCCAGGGTGAGCAGACCGAAGCTGCCGAGGGCGAAGACGCAGAACGCGACGGTCGGCCAGAGTCTGGTGAAACCGTGCGACAGTTTCAGGCAGACGGCGAAGCCGGTTTCGAGCAGCCCTGCCACGATGACCAGCAGCCACGCCATGTCCAGTCCTCCCGTAACTTCACGTTCTATAACGTTCTGTGACCGCTTGTCAGTTTTTGCTCAAGCTTGGGATACGGCTTTTGCGATTATGCCCTTACCGGACCTGACAGGCGGCAAACAACGCCAAGGACAACCGGGTCGATCATCCGGTACCGCCCACGCCCCGCTCAGTCGCCCTCCCGGCGCTCCCGCGTCGCCAGCAGCCGCCGTAGCGAGTACAGCCTGGCCGGATCCGCGTGCCCCTCGGCCACCCACGCGTCCAGCGCGCAGTCCGGCTCGTCATGGCTGCACGCGCGCGGACAGTCCACCGTGCCCGGCTCCAGATCGGGGAAGGCGAGGATCACCCGGGACGGATCGATGTGCGCGAGCCCGAACGACCGCAGCCCCGGAGTGTCGATCACCCAGCCGTCCGAGCCCGCCAGCGGCAGCGCCAGCGCCGAGGTGGTCGTATGGCGGCCACGGCCCGTCACCGCGTTGACATGACCGGTCAGCCGGCGGCGGTCCGCCGGCACCAGCGCGTTCACCAGCGTGGTCTTGCCGACCCCCGAGTGCCCGACGAACGCCGTGGCCTTGCCCGCCAGATGCTCCGCCACCCGCTCGATCGCCGCCCCGCTCTCCAGCTCCGCGCGGCTGGTCACCACATGCGGGATGTCCAGATCGCCGTACAGCTCCAGCAACTCGTCCGGCGGTGCCAGATCCGACTTGGTCAGCACCAGCAGCGGGGTGAGGCCGCCGTCGAACGCCGCCACCAGACAGCGGTCGATCAGCCGGGGGCGCGGCTCGGGGTCCGCGAGGGCCGTCACGATGGCCAGTTGGTCGGCGTTGGCGACCACCACCCGCTCGTACGGGTCGTCGTCGTCCGCGGTGCGGCGCAGCACCGAGGTGCGCTTCTCGATCCGCACGATCCGCGCGAGGGTGTCCTTCGTGCCGGACATGTCGCCGACCAGCGCGACCCGGTCGCCCACCACCGCGGCCTTGCGGCCCAGTTCCCTGGCCTTCATCGCGAGGACCGTCCGGTCCTCGACCAGACAGGTCAGCCGCCCCCGGTCGACGGTGAGGACCATGCCCTCGGCGGCGTCCTCGTGCTTGGGCCTGATGTTGGTCCGCGGCCGGTTGCCCTTGCGGTTGGGGCGCGAGCGGATGTCGTCCTCGTCGGTGTGCTTGCCGTAGCGGCGCATGGCGAGACCCCTACGCCCCGAGCATCCCGGTCCACAGCTCGGTGAAGTCCGGCAGGGTCTTCGCCGTCGTCGCCACGTTCTCGATCTGCACGTCCTTCACCGCCAGGCCGATGATCGCGCCCGCCGTCGCCATCCGGTGGTCCTCGTAGGTGTGGAAGACCCCGCCGTGCAGCGGGCGCGGACGGATCCGCAGGCCGTCGGCGGTCTCCGTGACATCACCGCCCAGCTCGTTGATCTCCTTGGTCAGCGCGGCCAGCCGGTCCGTCTCGTGCAGCCGCAGATGGGCCACGCCCCGCAGGGTGGACGGGGAGTCGGCGAGGGCCGCCACCGCCGCGATGCCAGGGGTCAGCTCGCCGACCTCGCCCAGATCCACATCCACGCCGTGGATCGCGCCCGAGCCGGTGAACACCAGGCCGTAGTCGGTCAGTTCGCACACGCCGCCCATCTCGGTGAAGATCTCCCGCAGCCGGTCACCTGGCTGGGTGGTACGGGACGGCCAGTCCGGGATCACCACCTTGCCGCCGGTCACCAGCGCCGCCGCGAGGAACGGCTGGGCGTTCGACAGATCCGGCTCGACGGTCAGATCACGGCCGAGCAGCGCGCCCGGCGTCACCCGCCAGACATTGCGCTCCCCACCCGACTCCGGGGTGTCCACCTGGGCACCGACCGCGCGCAGCATGTCCACGGTCATCCGGATGTGCGGCATCGACGGCAGCGTCGACCCGATGTGCCGCACCTCCACGCCCTGGTTGAAGCGCGGCGCGGACAGCAGCAGCGCGGACACGAACTGCGACGACGAGGACGCGTCGATCTCCACCGGGCCGCCCTCCAGCGCACCCGAGCCCTGCACCGTCAGCGGCAGCGCGCCCCGGCCGTCGTCGTCGATCCGGGCACCGAGCATCCGCAGCGCGTCGATCACCCCGTTCAGGGGACGCTCGTACGACCTCGGGTCGCCGTCGAAGCGGACGGGACCGTCGGCGAGGGCCGCGACCGGCGGCAGGAACCGCATCACCGTGCCGGCGTTGCCGACATCCACCGTGGCGTCCCCGCGCAGGCCCACCGGCAGCACCCGCCACGCCTCGCCCGAGCCGTCGGGGCCGCCCGCGACGGAGGAACTCGACGACACCGTCTCCTCGATGCCGACCCCCATCGCGCGCAGCGCGCCCGCCATCAGCAGGGTGTCGCGCGAACGCAGAGGGCGCCGCAGCCAGCCCGGCTCGGAGGCGAGGGCGGCGAGGACGAGGGCGCGGTTGGTGACCGACTTGGACCCCGGCACGTGGACCGTCGCATCGACGGCTCCGCTCGCGTGCGGGGCGGGCCAAAGGGCGGTGTGCGTGGTGTTGGGGACCATACGTCCACCTTATAAGGAGGCGGGTCACCTGGGTTTTCGGCGGCGGCCGAGCGGGCCGCCCCACGCGGCTCCGGTCACAGCTCCAGCAGCCACCGTCCCCCGCCTATCAGCGAGCAGAGCGACACCGCGTGGAACAGGAACAGCCACAGACCCGCCGGGACGTGGGTCAGCCGGGAGAGCTGATCGGCGTCGGAGTCGCCCGCCCCGCCCCGGGAGCGCTTGGCCTGTAGTTCGAACGCCGGGCGTACGCCCCCCAGCAGCAGGAACCAGACCACCGCGTACGCGAACGCGGCCTGCACCTGCGGGCCCGCCAGCCAGGAGACCAGCAGGAACACACCGCCGGTGAGGACGACGGTGAGGACGCCGTACGCGTTGCGGATCATCACCAGCATCGCCAGCAGCAGGGCCGTGGCCACCCACAGCAGCAGGGTGATGCGCCCGGAGCCCAGCAGCGCGGCGCCGCCGAGGCCCAGCAGGGGCGGGGCGGTGTAGCCCGCGGCGGCGGTGAGGATCATGCCGATGCCGTGCGGCTTGCCCCGGCTGACGGTCAGACCGCTGGTGTCCGAGTGCAGCCGGATGCCGGTCAGGGTCCGTCCGGTCAGCAGCGCGATCAGCCCATGGCCACCCTCGTGGGCGATGGTGATGGCGTTGCGGGATATCCGCCACGGCACGTGCGGGACGATCACGGCGAGCGCGACGGCCAGGGTGCCGACGACCACCCAGAGGTCGGGGGCGGGCTGGGTGCCGGTCAGTTCGTCCCAGAGCGAGGTCGCGGTCGTACTGTCCATGCTCTCCATGTTTCCGGGGCGCTCCCTGTGCTCGTACGGAATCTGGCAGTCTGGCACGCATGTGCGGACGGTATGCATCGAGTCGTGGGCCCGAGGATCTCGCAGCGACCTTCGAGGTCGAGCAGTGGGAGCCCGAGGAGACCCTGGCGCCCGATTACAACGTGGCCCCGACCAAAGAGGTCTACGCGGTACTGGACCGTGCCCTCAAGGACGCGGACGACCCGCGTCCGGTTCGCCAGCTCCGCCGGCTCAAGTGGGGACTGGTGCCGTCCTGGGCCAAGACGCCCGAGGGCGGCGCCCGGATGATCAACGCGCGCGCGGAGACCGTGCACGAGAAGCCCGCCTACCGCCGCGCCTTCGCCACCCGCCGCTGCATCCTGCCCGCCGACGGCTACTACGAGTGGGTCACCGGCAAGGACGAGCGGGACCTGGAGGTCGAGGGGAAGAAGAAGCGCCCGCGCAAGCAGCCGTACTTCGTGCTGCCCGCCGACGGGTCGGTCTTCGCGATGGCCGGGCTCTACGAGTTCTGGCGGGACCGCACGCTGCCCGACGACCATCCGCAGGCGTGGTGGGTGACCTGCTCGGTGATCACCACCGAGGCGGAGAGCGGCCCGCTGGCCGTCGCCCCCGCGGAGGGCCCGTACACCCTCTCCGACATCCACCCCCGGATGCCGCTGATGCTCACCCCGGACCGCTGGGACGACTGGCTCGACCCGTCCCGCACCGACCCCGACTCCGTACGCGAACTGCTCACCGCCCCGCCCCCCGGCCTGATGCGCGCCTACCCGGTCTCCACCGCCGTCAGCAATGTCCGCAACAACGGCCCGGAGCTGCTGAAGGAACTGGAGGGGCCCGAGGAGGGCACACTGTTCTGAGCGGACGGCGTGATCGTCCACGGGGGGCCGGCAGCGGAACGGCGAGATCGGGACGGCACTGACGTGACGACGCGAACGGGAAAGACCGACGGGACGGACAAGAGCCGGAGGACCGGCGGGACGGGCGAGGCCCGGAGGACAGGCGCGGCGGGCGGGGCCCGGACGACCGGCGTGGCGGGCGAGGCCCGTAAGGCCGGCGGGACGGGCGGGGCCCGGAGGACAGGCGCGGCGGGCGGGGCCCGGAGGACCGGCGAGGCGGGCGGGGCCCGGACGACAGGCACGACGGGCGAGGCCCGTAAGGCCGGCGGGACGGGCGGGGCCCGGACGACTGGCGCGGCGGGCGAGGCCCGCAAGGCCGGCGCGGCGGGCGAGGCCCGGAGGAGCGGCGCGGCGGGCGGGGCCCGGAGGACCGGCACGGCGGGCGGGGCCCGTAAGGCCGGCGGGACGGGCGAGGCCCGGAGGAGCGGCGCGGCGGGCGGGGCCCGGACGACCGGCGCGGCGGCCGGGGCCCGTAAGACCAGCACGACGGGCAGGACGCGCAAGACCGACGCCCCCCGGGCGACCGCCACAGCCGACGCCCCCCGGGCGGCCCGCACGGCCTCGGCCGACACGGCGGCCACAGCCACAGCCGGCCCGGCCGCCACGGCCGACAACGCCGGAGCCACCGGCCCCGCCACCCCGGCCACCCCCGGCAAGGCGGCGGGCACCACCACCCCCGCCACCCCGGCCGAGCCCGCCACCCCTGCCACCCCCGCCGAGCCCGCCACCCCTGCCACCCCCGTCGAGCCCGCCACCCCCGCCGAGCCCATCGAGCCCGCCACCCCCGCCACCCCCATCGAGCCCATCGAGGCCATCGAGCCCGTCCAGACCGTCCAGCCTGTCCAAACCGTCGACACCGAAGCCGGGACCGCCCGGATCACCTGGTACCCCGCCACGCCCCCGCGCCCGCCCCGGCTCGTGCTGGCCGTCAGCCACGGTGCCGGGGGCGGCATCGACGCCCGCGACCTCCGGGCGCTCGCCCACGCCCTGCCCGCCCACGGGGTGACCGTCGCGCTGGTCGAGCAGCCCTGGCGGGTCGCCGGGAAGAAGGTGGCGCCCGCGCCGAAGACCCTGGACGTCGGCTGGCGGGGCGTGTGGCCCGCGCTCGCCGCCCGGGGGCTGCCGGTGGTGTCCGGCGGCCGGAGCGCCGGAGCCCGGGTGGCCTGCCGTACGGCCGTGGAACTCGGCGCGGCCGGGGTGCTCGCGCTCAGCTTCCCGCTGCACCCGCCGGGCCGGCCGGAGAGGTCACGGGCCGGTGAACTGCTCGGGGCCGGGGTGCCCACTCTGGTGGTCCAGGGCGGCAATGATCCCTTCGGACGGCCCGAGGAGTTCCCCGAGGGGGACCACGAGCTGGTGGAGGTGCCGTACGCCGATCATGGCCTCGCGGTGCCGAAACGGGCCCCGATCAGCCAGGAGGAGGCCGTGACGATCGTCACGGAACAGGTGACCCGGTGGCTCGCGGAGCCGGTGTGGCCGGTGTGACCGTGCGGTGACGGGCCGGGAATGCCGGGGCTTTGCCTGCTGTTGAGGCGGACAGAAGGGCCGGGAGACCGGCGCCGTCGTCCGTGGAGAGGAAGTCCGCCGCATGGGTTCCACCATCTGCCCCGCCCGCAGCGTCACCAGCACCGGTGTGGAGCTGGACTGGACGGTGCTGCGCGCGGCCAAGACCGCTCCTGTTCGAGCGGCGGGCGGACCGGATCGTCGTCTATCCTCCGATTCTGGTGGGACCGGGTTCGGTCCTGCCCGGAAACTTGAGGAGGTGGGTCCGGTTCCCGGTACCGACGCAGGGACCGACTACGGCCAGGCGGACCAGCCCGAGGGCCGGGGCCGCGGCGCGGAGTCGACCGCCGAGCGCAGCGCGCGCTTCGAGCGGGACGCGCTGGAGTTCCTCGACCAGATGTATTCGGCCGCACTGCGCATGACGCGCAACCCCGCCGACGCCGAGGACCTGGTCCAGGAGACGTACGCCAAGGCGTACGCGTCCTTCCACCAGTTCCGTGAGGGCACCAACCTCAAGGCGTGGCTGTACCGGATCCTGACCAACACGTTCATCAACTCGTACCGCAAGAAGCAGCGTGAACCGCAGCGCTCCGCGGCCGAGGAGATCGAGGACTGGCAGCTCGCCCGCGCCGAGTCGCACATGTCGACCGGTCTGCGCTCCGCGGAGTCGCAGGCGCTCGACCACCTGCCCGACTCGGACGTGAAGGAAGCCCTCCAGGCCATCCCCGAGGAGTTCCGCATCGCCGTCTACCTCGCCGATGTCGAGGGCTTTGCCTACAAGGAGATCGCGGACATCATGGGGACACCCATCGGTACGGTGATGTCCCGGCTGCACCGGGGCCGTCGTCAATTGCGCGGCATGCTGGAGGACTACGCCCGTGAGCGCGGGCTCGTCCCGGCCGGCGCCGGAGAGTCGAACGAAGCGAAAGGCTCGGGCTCATGAGCTGCGGAGATCCTCACGAGACGGACTGCGGTGAGGTCCTGGACCATCTCTACGAATTCCTCGACAGCGAGATGCCGGACATCGACCGGGACAAGTTCCAGCAGCACTTCGACGAATGCTCGCCCTGCCTGGAGAAGTACGGCCTGGAGCAGGCCGTGAAGAAGCTGGTGAAGCGGTGCTGCGGCCATGACGACGTGCCCGCCGACCTCCGCGCCAAGGTCATGGGCCGGCTCGATCTGATCCGCTCGGGCCAGACCGTCCCAGAGCACGATGTGACAGCCTCCCCGCGGGAGTCCTGACCGTTTTCGACGGTTCTTGGCCCTGATACAGGCGCCGGTGTCACCCGAACGTGCTAATCGACGGGTTATCCGCCCGCGTGTTTTTCCCCACCGTCCTAGGCTCCGGAGCCTGGACAGGCACGGTCGGGGGAACGCCGGGGGAGGCACGGCATGGAGTCGAGACCGACACAGGCCCATGTGTACATCGCCTGTGTCGCCCTGTCCGCGCTCGCCTGTCTGACCCCCGTCCCCGGGCTGCGCACCCCCTGGTGGGCCGTGGCCATGCTGGCGGTGCTGCACGCGGCGGGGGAGCGGCTCGCCCGCCGCCGGTTCTCCGGCACCTGTTACCCCGTCCTGCTGGCCGGTGCCTTCCTGCTGCCGCCGCCCGCCGCCGCGCTCGTCGTGGTGCCGGGCGCGCTGCTCACCCATGTCGAACAGCGCCCGGTCGGACTGCGGCGGCTGTGGCGGGCCTCCCGGCTGGTGCTCGCCGTCTGGGCCGCGACCCATGTGCACTGGATCTTCGGCGGCCGGGACGCCGTCGTCGGCTCCGACTTCCCCTACGCGCTGCTCCCGGCCGGTGCCGCCGTGCTCGCCTTCTGCGTGGTCCTGACCGTGCTCGACGGCGGGATCCTCGCGCTCGCCGAGGGCGTCCCCGTGCGCCGCGCCTGGAGCGGCCTGTTCCCGCGCTCGCTGGCCCCCGTCGCCGTGCACGGCCTCGCCGGGCTGATGATGGCCGTGCTGTGGCGCAGCCCGTACGGCCCGGTCGCCGCGCTGCTGGTGCTGCTGCCGATGTGCGTCTCCTGGTGGGCGTTCGCCCAGTACCACCGCGAGAGCGCCGCCCACCAGGCCACCATCCGCGCGCTGGTGCAGGCCGTCGACATCAAGGACGGCTACACCCGCGGCCACAGCGAACGCGTCGGCCAGGCGTCCATGATGATCGCCCGGGAACTCGGCATGGACGAGGAGCGCGTCGAACTGATCCGCTTCGCCGGCATCCTGCACGACGTCGGCAAGCTCGGCGTCCCCACCCGTCTGCTGCGCAAGGACGGGCCCCTCACCCCCGAGGAACGCCGGGTCATCGAACTCCACCCCGAGTACGGGCACGAGATGGTGCGCGGCATCGGCTTCCTCGGCGGGGCCCGCTCGGCGATCCTCCACCACCACGAGCGCCTGGACGGCAGCGGCTACCCCTACGGCCTCGTCGGCCAGCAGATCCCCGAGCCCGCGCGGGTCGTCGCGGTCGCCGACGCCTTCGACGCCATGACCTCCACCCGCTCCTACAGCCGGGCCCGCCCGGTGCCGGTCGCGCTGGAGGAACTGCGGCGCTGCGCGGGCGTCCAGTTCGACCCCCGGATGGTCGAGGCGCTGATACGGGCCCTGGGCCGGGGCCCCGGCGCGGGCTGGCACCCGGCCGTCACCTCCGACGAGGCCCCGCCCGCGCGGGCGCCCGCCGTGCGCCGACGGCAGGGGGCCCACCGGTGAGCACGGCCGCCCGGCGCGGGGCCCCGCCCGTCTGGCGCGGACTCGTCCACTCCTGCGCCGCCCTGGGCGCCGGGACCTCCCTCGCCGTCACCCTGTTCACCGGGGTCGCCGACCGGGGCATCGCGCTCGCCTTCGGTGTGCTGGTCGCCGTCGGCGAGCTGACCCGCTGGACCTGGGCCCAGGGCCGCGAGGCCGCGCCGCTCGGCGCCGCGGGGGCGATGGCGTACGCGCTGCTCGGCGAGGTCGCCGGGCAGCCCACCCGGCACGGGGTGGCCCAGGTCGTCACCGTCGTCTTCGCCGCCGCGCTGGTCGGCTGCGTACCGCACATCGCGCGCGGGCGCGGCTCCACCCTCGACCATCTCTCCCGGCGGGTCCTCACCGTCGGGTTCGCCGCCGTCTGCTTCCATCCCCTCTACAGCAACGGGCTGTTCGACGTCTGGGGCGGCGGCCCCGGCTACGCCCTGCTGCTGGTGCTGATCCTCGCGCTCACCGCGCTGTGCGAGGCCGTGCTGGCCGCCGCCTTCGCGCACGCCCGCACCGGCTGGCCCTTCGGCCCGCTGCTGCGCGAGGAACTGCGGGCCATGCGCGGCATCGGGTCGGCGGTGTGCGCGACCGGCGCGGTGATGGCGCTCGGGGTGGCTGTCGCCGGGCTCTGGGCGCTGCCCCTGTTCTGTCTGCCGCTGCTGCTGGCCCAGGTCACCTTCCGCCGCTACGCCGCCGTGCGCGCCACCTACCGGCAGACCATCGCCTCCCTCGCCCGCGCCACCGAGATAGCCGGCTACACCCCGGCCGGGCACGCCCACCGGGTCGCCGCGCTCAGCCAGGCGGTCGGCCGCGACCTCGGGCTGACCGAGCCCGAGCTGACCGTCCTGGAGTACGCGGCCCTCATGCACGACATCGGGCAGCTGAGCCTGGTCGACCCGGTGCCGGCCGGGGCGACGGCCGGGCTGCCCGCCGCCGAACAGCGGCGGATCGCGCTGCTCGGCGGGGCCGTCGTACGCCAGACCGGGGTGAACGCGGCGGTCGCCGCCGTCGTGGAGCGCCAGGCCGACCCCTACCGTGAGCAGCCGGTCGCGGCCCGGATCGTACGGGCGGTGAACGCGTACGAGGAGAAGGCCCGGGACGCCGGTCCCGGCGGGCCGCTCACCGCCCTGGAGGAGCTGCGGCTGGGGACCGCCGGGGACTACGCGCCCGAGGTGGTGGAGGCGCTGGCCCGGGTGCTGGCGAACCAGGGCGGCGGGACGTGAGGTGAGGGGTCTGACCCCGTGCTCAGCGGGGTAACCCATGGGTAATGAGCGCCCTTCCAGCCGTACGTGGTTGGATGCGAGGGAGAGGGTGTCCGGGGGCACAGCCAGCCCACCGACGGAACTGGCAGGCGGGAATCGTGAGGATCTTCGGCAAGGGACGGCACCGGCCCTCCGCCTCCTGGCGGCAGGCCACGGACCGCGCTTTCACACTGATCGGGGACGGTCGGTACGAGGACGCCGGGGCGTTGCTGACCCGGGCCGCCGACCTGGAGCCCTGGCTGTCGGAGTCCTGGTTCAACCTCGCCCTGCTGCACAAGTTCCGGCACGACTGGGAGCAGGCCAGAGCGGCCGGGCTGCGGGCCGTCGCCCTGCTCGACCGGGAGACCGGGGCACCCGACTGGTGGAACGTCGGCATCGCCGCCACGGCCCTCCAGGACTGGCCGCTGGCCCGCCGGGCCTGGCAGGCGTACGGGCTGCAGGTGCCGGGCGGTGCGACCGCCGCCGGCGAGCCGGCCGGGATGGAGCTGGGCAGCGCCGCCGTACGGCTGTCGCCGGAGGGCGAGGCCGAGGTGGTGTGGGGGCGGCGGCTGGATCCCGCGCGGATCGAGGTGCTGTCCATTCCGCTGCCGTCGTCCGGGCGCCGGTGGGGTGAGGTGGTCCTCCACGACGGGGTGCCGCACGGGGAACGCACGACGTCCGCCGGGCACTCCTACCCGGTCTTCGACGAGATCGAGCTGTGGGCGCCCTCGCCGGTGCCGACCTGGGTGGTGCTGCTGGACGCCGCGACCGAGGCGGACCGCGACGCGCTGGAGCAGCTCGCGGCCGACGCCGGGTTCGCGGCGGAGGACTGGTCGTCGTCGGTGCGGTTGCTGTGCCGGCTGTGCTCCGAGTCCCGGATGCCCTCCGACGAGGGCGACGGGGAGCATCTGGACCCGCACGACCACAGCGAGCCGGGGCATCCCGGCCCGCTGGGGCACCGCACGGACGGGCAGCAGTGGGTGCCGGAGCGGGAGTGCGGGGTGGCCGCGCCGGCTTCGCTGGTGCGGGGGCTGCTGGACGGGTGGGTCGCGGACTCCCCCGACTCGCGTGGGTGGCGGGATCTCGAAGAAGTGTGCTGAGGCCCTGCCGCCGGGTGTGGGGGTGTGGTGGGGGTGCCTGGTTCCCCGCGCCCCCGATCTCCGCGCCCCGCGTACCCTGGACCCGCATCGCACCGGAATTTTTTGTGTAGGAAGGGCTTACGTCCGTCATGGCTCAGCAGGACACCGATCAGCAGCACGCGGGCGTGCTTCCCGTGGACGACGACGGGTTCGTCGTGGACACGGAGGACGGCGAGGAGCGTGAGCGGGTCTACCGGGAGCGCGGGACCGCGCGGCCGATCACCGTCGTCGGGAACCCGGTCCTGCACAAGGAGTGCCAGGACGTCACCCGCTTCGACGACGAGCTGCTGAAGCTGGTCGACGACATGTTCGCCAGCCAGCGCGCCGCCGAGGGCGTGGGTCTGGCCGCCAACCAGATCGGCGTCGATCTGAAGGTGTTCGTCTACGACTGCCCGGACGACGACGGCGCGCGGCACACCGGCGTGGTCTGCAACCCGAGGCTGGTGGAGCTTCCCGCGGACCGGCGCCGGCTGGACGACAGCAACGAGGGCTGTCTGTCGGTGCCGACGGCGTACGCGCCGCTGGCCCGCCCCGACTACGCCGAGGTGACCGGGCAGGACGAGCGGGGCAACCCGATCAAGGTGCGCGGCACCGGGTACTTCGCCCGCTGCCTCCAGCACGAGACGGACCACCTCTACGGATACCTCTACATCGACCGGCTGTCCAAGCGGGAGCGCAAGGACGCGCTGCGGCAGATGGCCGAGAACGAGCCGCGCTACGCGGTCGTCCCCAACGACTGAGACCGCACCGCGGCGGCCGGACCTCACGGCGCCCGACCGGGATCCACCCCGGTCGGGCGCCGTTCGTCTGCTCGTCGCCCGCCCGATCCGGGCCGTACCCGCAGTGATCCACAATGAGTCACCCTGGAGGGGAATCTCGGCATGTTGGGGTAGTGAATGAAGCAAATCCGTTCCCAGGTCGGTCAGTTATGGTGCTGAATGGGAAGTGCGGGGATACGCACCCGCGCGCGCCCGGTACCGCGGGAGGGGCGCGCGCACACGGCGGCTGAGAGGGGTTTGTTCGTGTCTTTCCCACACGGCACCACATCGACGGCGACCGCGATCCCACCATCGCTCTCTCTCCCGGTGATCGAGTCGACGTTTCCGCGGCAGTTGCACCCGTATTGGCCCAGTCTCCAGGAGAAGACCAGGACCTGGCTGCTTGAAATGCGCCTCATGCCGGCCGACAAGGTGGAGGAATATGCCGACGGACTTTGCTACACCGACCTCATGGCGGGGTACTACATCGGCGCCCCCGACGAGGTGCTCCAGGCGATAGGCGACTACAGCACGTGGTTCTTCGTCTGGGACGACCGCCACGACCGGGACATCGTGCACGGCCGGGCGGGTGCCTGGCGGCGGCTGCGGCAGCGGCTGCACACCGCCCTCGACGCCCCGCACGACCATCTGCGCCACAAGGATCCCCTGGTGGCGGCCTTCGCGGAGAGCGTGGGACGGCTCCTGTCGTTCCTGCCGGAGACCTGGAACGCCCGCTTCGTACGGCACTTCCACGCGGTCATCGAGGCGTACGACCGCGAGTTCCACAACCGCACCCAGGGAATCGTCCCGAGCGTCGAGGAATATCTCGCGCTGCGCCGCCTCACCTTCGCGCACTGGATCTGGACGGATCTCCTCGAACCCGGAGTCGGGATCGAACTGCCGCGGTCGGTCCGGAAAAACCCTGACTTCCGGCGGGCCGCACTGCTCAGCCAGGAATTCGCCGCCTGGTACAACGACCTCTGCTCACTGCCCAAGGAAATAGCAGGCGCCGAGGTGCACAATCTCGGGATCAGCCTCGTCGTCCATGAAGGACTGACCCTCGAACAGGCCGTGACCGAAGTACGGCGCAGAGTCGAGGAATGCATCTCTGAATTCCAGGTCGCGGAACGCGAGGCACTGCGGTTCGCCGACGGCCTGAATGACGGCACGGTCACCGGAAAGGAAATCAGCGCCGCCGTGCGGTCCTGTGTCTCGAACATGCGGAACTGGTTCAGTTCCGTCTATTGGTTCCACCATGAATCCGGCCGGTACATGGTCGACAGTTGGGACGACCGGTCCACGCCCCCGTACGTCAACAACGAAGCGGCAGGTGAGAAATGACCGTCGAGTCGGTGAAGCCCGAAGGCACCGCCTCCCCCGGGCCCGGGACACTGCGCGAACCCCCCGTGGCGGGCGGCGGTGTCCCGCTCCTCGGACACGGCCTGAAACTGATGCGCGACCCGCTCGGCTTCATGGCCGGGCTGCGCGCCGACGGCGAGGTGGTCCGGCTCAGGCTCGGACCCAAGACGGTGTACGCCGTCACCAGCCCGGAACTGACCGGCGCGCTCGCCCTCGACCCCAACTACAAGATCGACGGACCGCTCTGGGAGTCCCTGGAGGGCCTGCTCGGCAAGGAGGGCGTGGCCACCGCCAACGGCCCCCGCCACCGCCGCCAGCGCCGCACCATCCAGCCCGCCTTCCGGCTCGACGCGATCCCGGCCTACGGCCCGATCATGGAGGAGGAGGCACACGCGCTCACCGAGCGCTGGCAGCCCGGGCGGACCATCGAGTGCACCGGGGAGTCGTTCCGGGTCGCGGTGCGCATCGCCGCGCGCTGTCTGCTGCGCGGTGACTTCATGGACGAGCGCGCGGAGCGGCTGTGCGACGCGCTCGCCGTCGTCTTCCAGGGGATGTACCGGCGCATGGTGGTCCCGCTCGGCCCGCTGTACCGGCTGCCGCTGCCGGCCAACCGCGAATTCAACCGCGCCCTGGCCGATTTGCATCTCCTGGTGGATGAGATCGTCGCCGAGCGCAGGGCATCCGGTCAAAAGCCGGACGATTTGCTGACGGCATTGCTGTCGGCGAAGGACGAAAACGGTGACCCGATCGGGGAACAGGAGATCCACGACCAGGTCGTCGCGATACTCACCCCCGGCAGTGAAACCGTCGCCTCCACGATCATGTGGCTGCTCCACGTCCTCGCCGAACACCCGGAGCACGCCGACCGGGTCAGGGACGAGGTGCTATCGGTCACCGGCGGCCGTCCCGTCGCTTTCGAGGACGTCCGCGCGCTACGGCACACCAACAATGTCGTCGTCGAGGCGATGCGTTTGCGGCCGGCCGTATGGATACTGACCCGCCGGGCGGTGGAGGACTCCGAACTCGGTGGCTATCGCATTCCGGCCGGGGCCGACATCGTGTACAGCCCGTACGCGGTCCAGCGCGATCCGCGATCGTACGACGAGAACCTTCGGTTCGATCCCGACCGGTGGCTTCCGGAACGCGCCAAAGAGGTTCCGAAATACGCCATGAGTCCGTTCAGCGTCGGCAATCGCAAGTGCCCGAGCGATCACTTCTCGATGGCCCAGCTCAGCCTGATCACGGCGGCGGTCGCCACCCGGTACCGCTTCGAGCAGGTCCCCGGGTCCGACGACGCCACCCGGGTCGGTATCACCCTGCGTCCGAACCGACTGCTGCTCACCCCCGTCGCGCGCTGACAGCCGGGCGGGCGGTCAGGCGGCCTCAGGGCCCCGGAACGTACGCCGGTAGGCGTGCGGCGTGATGCCGACCGACCGCAGGAACTGGTGACGCAGCGAGGCCGCCGAGCCGAACCCGGTCCGGGAGGCGATCGCGTCCACCGTCTCGTCGGTCGCCTCCAGCAGCCGCTGGGCCAGCAGCACCCGCTGGCCCAGCAGCCACCGGTAGGGCGTCGTACCGGTCTCCTGCTGGAAGCGGCGGGCGAAGGTGCGCGGCGACATCAGCGCCCGCGCCGCGAGCTGTTCGACCGTCACCTCCTGGTCGAGGTGCTGCTCCATCCAGGTCAGCACCTCGCCGACGGTGTCGCAGCGGGAGGCGGGCAGGGGCCGTTCGATGTACTGGGCCTGACCGCCGTCGCGGTGCGGCGGCACCACCATCCGCCGGGCGATCCGGTTGGCGACCTCGGAGCCCTGCTCCTTGCGCACGAGGTGCAGACAGGCGTCGATCCCGGCGGCCGTGCCCGCCGAGGTGATCACCGGGTCCTCGTCCACGTACAGCACGTCCGGCTCGACCTTCGCGCGCGGATGGCGCCGGGCCAGCTCCTCGCTCTGCATCCAGTGCGCCGCGCACCGCCGCCCGTCCAGCAGACCGGCCGCGCCCAGCACGAACACCCCGGAGCACACACTCAGCACCCGGCCGCCCCGGTCGGTCGCCCGCACCAGCGCGTCCAGCAGCGCGGGCGGATACTCCCGGGTGGCGTAGTCGCTGCCCGCCGGCACCGCGATCAGATCGGCCTCCTCCAGCCGCTCCAGACCGTACGGCGTGGCCACCGAGAAGCCCGGCACATGGGTGCTCAGGGTCGGGCCCTCGGCGGAGACCACCGCGAAGTCGTACACCGGCAGGCCCTCGTCGCTGCGGTCCAGCCCGAAGACCTCGCAGACGACCCCCAGCTCGAAGGGGTGCACACCGTCGAGCAGCACCACGGCCACGTTCTTCAGCATGCCGCCAGTGTGCCGTGCCCTTGGCAGGAAATCGAGGGTGTACGGCAGTCCTGCCACTGCCGGTAAGGAGTGTCAGCCGCGACAGTAGTGTCATGACCGGTGAACAGGTACAAGGACTCCTCGCGATGGTGGCCGTACTCGGCCTGATGCTCTTCATGACCCTCCCTGCGCTGATCGGCGCGGCGCACGAGCGGCGCATCGACCGTCAGCTCAGGGAGGCGGAGCGGGAACCGCTGACCCGGCAGGCCCGGTCCGGTCAGAAGTCCTCGTCCAGGTCCACGGTGCCCTCCACCGCGACCTGGTACGCCGAGGGACGGCGCTCGAAGAAGTTCGTCAGCTCCTGAACACCCTGCAACTCCATGAAGGAGAAGGGGTTCTCGGAGCCGTACACGGGCGCGAAGCCCAACCGGGTGAGCCGCTGATCGGCCACGCACTCCAGGTACTGCCGCATCGACTCGGTGTTCATCCCGGGCAGGCCGTCACCGCACAGGTCGCGCGCGAACTGCAACTCGGCCTCCACGGCCTCCCGCAGCATGTCGGTGACCTCCTGCCGGAGCCCCTCGTCGAACAGCTCGGGCTCCTCCTTGCGCACGGTGTCCACCACGTCGAACGCGAAGGACATGTGCATCGTCTCGTCGCGGAACACCCAGTTGGTGCCGGTGGCGAGACCGTGCAGCAGACCCCGGCTGCGGAACCAGTAGACGTACGCGAAGGCACCGTAGAAGAACAGGCCCTCGATGCACGCGGCGAAGCAGATCAGATTCAGCACGAAACGGCGCCGGTCGGACTGGCTCTCCAGCCGGTCCAGCTTCTCGACCTCGTTGATCCACTTGAAGCAGAACCCGGCCTTCTCGCGGATCGAGGGGATGTTCTCCACCGCCGCGAACGCCGCCGTCCGGTCCTCCGGATCGGGCAGATAGGTGTCGAGCAGCGTCAGATAGAACTGGACGTGCACGGCCTCCTCGAAGAGCTGCCGACTCAGATACAGCCGGGCCTCCGGGGAGTTGATGTGCTTGTACAGCGTCAGCACCAGGTTGTTCGCCACGATCGAGTCACCCGTGGCGAAGAACGCCACCAGCCGGCCGATCAGATGCTGCTCCTCGGGGGAGAGCTTGGCGAGGTCCGCCACGTCCGAGTGAAGGTCCACCTCCTCCACGGTCCAGGTGTTCTTGATGGCGTCCCGGTAGCGCTCGTAGAAATCGGGGTAGCGCATCGGGCGGAGCGTCAGCTCGAACCCGGGGTCGAGCAGGTTCTGGTGACGGGCGGATGTCGACATCGCTGACATTACTGGCATGCCTCGCAGGACTCGGGGTTCTCAAGGGAGCAGGCGACGGCGTCGGGGTCGGCGACCTGCTGGACGGGGATGGTCTTCGCGGCGGGCGCCTGGCCCTGGGCCGCCCGCGCGATCCTGGTCGCCGGACGCGAACGCAGGTAGTACGTGGTCTTCAGCCCCGACTTCCAGGCGTACGCGTACATCGACGACAGCTTGCCGATGGTCGGCGTCTCCAGGAACAGGTTCAGGGACTGCGCCTGGTCCAGATACGGGGTGCGGGCCGCGGCCATGTCGATCAGACCGCGCTGCGGGATCTCCCACGCCGTGCGGTACAGCCCCCGCACCTCCTGCGGGATCCACCCGAAGCCCTGCACCGAGCCGTTGGCGTCGCGCAGCGCCTCACGGGTCCGGGCGTCCCACACACCGAGGTTCTTCAGATCCTGCACCAGATACGAGTTGACCTGGAGGAACTCCCCGGACAGCGTCTCGCGCTTGAACAGGTTGGACACCTGCGGCTCGATGCACTCGTACACGCCCGCGATGGAGGCGATGGTGGCGGTCGGGGCGATCGCGAGCAGCAGGGAGTTGCGCATCCCGGTGGCGGCGATCCGGGCGCGCAGCGCCGCCCAGCGCTCCGGCCAGACCGGCTCCACCCCGTAGTGGTCGGGGTGCAGCACGCCCTGCGCGGTACGGGTCATCTCCCACGCGGGCAGCGGGCCGTGCCGCTCGGCCAGGTCCGCGGACGCCTCGTAGGCGGCCAGCATGATCCGCTCGGCGATCTTCGTGGACAGGGCCTTCGCCTCGGGCGAGTCGAACGGCAGCCGCAGCTTGAAGAAGACGTCCTGGAGGCCCATCGCGCCCAGGCCCACCGGACGCCAGCGGGAGTTGGAGCGGCCCGCCTGCTCGGTCGGGTAGAAGTTGATGTCCACGACCCGGTCGAGGAAGGTCACGGCCGTACGGACCGTCTCGTCCAGGCGCTCCCAGTCCAGGTCGCCGCCGGCCCGGTCCACGAACGCGCCGAGATTGACCGAGCCCAGGTTGCAGACGGCCGTCTCACCGTCGTCGGTGACCTCCAGGATCTCCGTGCAGAGGTTGGAGGAGTGGATGACCTGGCCGGGCCGCGCGGTCTGGTTGGCCGTGCGGTTGGCGGCGTCCTTGAAGGTCATCCAGCCGTTGCCGGTCTGCGCGAGGGTGCGCATCATCCGGCCGTACAGCTCACGCGCGGGGAGCGTGCGCCGGGCCAGGCCCTTGCGCTCGGCCTCGCGGTAGGCCGCGTCGAACTCCTCGCCCCACAGGTCGACCAGCTCGGGCACGTCCGCCGGGGAGAACAGCGACCACTGCGCGTCCGTGTCGACCCGGCGCATGAACTCGTCCGGCACCCAGTGCGCCAGATTGAGGTTGTGGGTCCGGCGGGCGTCCTCACCGGTGTTGTCCCGCAGCTCCAGGAACTCCTCGATGTCGGAGTGCCAGGTCTCCAGGTAGACCGCCGCCGCGCCCTTGCGCCGGCCGCCCTGGTTCACCGCGGCGACCGAGGCGTCCAGGGTCTTCAGGAACGGCACGATGCCGTTGGAGTGTCCGTTGGTGCCGCGGATCAGCGAGCCGCGCGAACGGATCCGGGAGTACGACAGACCGATGCCGCCGGCGTGCTTGGAGAGCCGGGCGACCTGGTGGTAGCGGTCGTAGATGGAGTCCAGCTCGTCCTTGGGGGAGTCCAGGAGGTAGCAGGAGGACATCTGGGGGTGGCGGGTGCCGGAGTTGAACAGGGTGGGGGAGGACGGCAGATAGTCCAGCCGGCTCATCAGCCCGTAGAGCGCGGCGACCTCGTCCAGCGCGCGGACGCTGTCGTCCTCGGCGAGCCCCGCGGCGACCCGGAGCAGGAAGTGCTGGGGGGTCTCGATCACCTTGCGGGTGATCGGGTGGCGCAGCAGATAGCGGCTGTGCAGGGTGCGCAGCCCGAAGTAGCCGAAGCGGTCGTCGGCGGCCGGGTCGATCAGCGCGTCCAGCCGGGCCGCGTGCAGGGTCACGAAGTCGGCGGTGCGATCGGCGATCAGGCCCTCGCGGTGACCGGTCGCCACCGAGCCGGTGAAGGTGGTGACGCCCTGCGAGGCGGCCTCGGCGGCGATGGAGCGGGTCAGCAGCCGGGCGGCCAGCCGCGAGTAGGCGGGGTCCTCGGAGATCAGCCCTGCGGCGGCCTCGGTCGCCAGCTCCCGCAACTCCGCCTCGTCGGCCCGGGCGGAACGGCCGCGCAACGCGGCGGCGGCCACCCGCCCGGGGTCGGCGTCGGTGAGGTCGGCGGTCAGCTCGGTCAGGGTCCGCAGCAGCGCGGCACCTGGACCGTCGTTCCCCTCGGCGGCCACGGGGGTGGCGGCGGAGGCAACTGCTGAAGCCGGGTCGGCTGGCGCGATCGTCACGTGGGGCTCTCCCTCGCTCGGCACGGGACCTCGCCGAGGGCAGGGGGCAGCTCACGAGCGCACGGGGCGTCGCGTCCACCGGCCCATTCCACGAGGCCCGGACGTCCTGCACCCGGACCGGGTGGTCGGGTGCGCCGTCGGCAGGTCCTCGGACTGACCAGGCGCGTGCCGCGAAACCCCGCGAACACGCACAAGTACACCGTTGCGGGACAGTTCCGGATTCGCACCGGATTCCCCTGCGGCGACAGCGAGCATGAGCATACATCTTGTGCCGCGCTGTCGCGTCACCCCCAGATGTTGTGTCGCGACGGTTTCACAGTGTCAACTCGTAGGTGAGGAGAGTGAGGTCGTCCAGCTCCGGTACGGGATTCCAGTCCCGGTGCGGGCTGCGGATGAACCCGAGCCGTTCGTAGAGCCGGTGGGCGGCGTGCATGGCGCTCTGGGTGGAGAGCACGACCCGCTCGGCCCCGGCCGCGCGCGCCACACAGGCGCGTACGAGAGCCTCCCCCACGCCCTGTCCGCGGGCCTCGGGGGCAACCGCCAGCATCCGTATCTCGGCCTCGTCCGGCCGCGCGATGTCGGCCATGGGGTTGCCCCCCGACGGCACGAAGGTGACGGTCCCGAGGACGGCGACCGGCGGGGCGGCGACCTTGTCCGGCGGGACGGCGGCTGGGTCCGGCGTGGCGGTGACCGTGCCCGGCGAGGTGGCGGCCGTGTCCGGCGTGGCGGTGACCGCGCCCGGCGGGACGGCGGCTGGGTCCGGCGTGGCGGTGACCGTGCCCGGCGGGGTGACGGCTGGGTCCGGCAGGACGGTGACCGTGTCCGGCGGGGTCGCGGCTGGGTCCGGCGTGGTGGCCACCCACACCTCGGCGACCTCCGCCCGGCGCGCGACGTCCCTCAGCACGGGGAGATACGGATCCTCCTCCCCGTAGTCCAGCAGCCCCTCCCGAAGATAGGCGTCGGCCACCAGCTCACCGAGCCGGAGGTACTCGTCGGGGCGGGCGGGTCTGATCGTGAGGTCCATGGGGCGAGTGTGCCGGGCGGTGGCCCCCGGTGCCGCCGGGTTTCCGGCCGAGCGCCCGGGGTCAGCAGCAGCGGAAGCCCTCGCGGGGGTCGGTCTCCTGGCGGTCCGTGCGCATGCGCTCGAAGTCGCGCCGGGACGGCACCTCCGCGTCCGGCCGGCCCTTGCGCAGATGGGCGCAGTAACGGTCGTAGGCCGATTCGTCGGTCAGTTCGCGCAGGTACCAGCGGATCCCGCGCAGCGCCCGTGGGACATCAAGGGCCCGGAGCAGTGCCGATCGCATGACGTGCCGCCTCCTCCTTCTCCGCCTTGGTCGGGAACAGCCCGTCCGGGGCCACGATCTTCGACTCCACGTACGGCGCCTCGCTGAGCGTGGACAGGGCCGGGCGGCGGACATGGCGGACGCAGATCCGGGCCGCGTCCACGAGCACCACGACGACCAGCAGCGCGAGCACGGCCGAGAGGACCCCGTCGACCGTGGAGTTGGTGACGATGGTGCGCATGTCGTCCATGGACGTCGCGGGCTTGAGCAGTTGGCCCTTGTCGATGGCGTCCTGGTAGATCTCGCGCTGCTTGAAGAAGCCGACCCGCGGGTCGGAGGAGAACACCTTCTGGTAGCTGGCGGTCAGGGTGACCGTCGCGTCCCAGACCAGCGGGACTCCCGTCACCCAGGCCCACTTCAGGCGGCCCGACTTCACCAGCAGCGTGGTGCAGACGGCGAGCGCGACGGCGGCCAGCAACTGGTTGGCGATACCGAAGATCGGGAAGAGCTGGTTGATCCCGCCGAGCGGCTCATGGACGCCGACCCACAGGAAGTAGCCCCACAGCCCGCACACGATCGCGCTGGTGAGGATCAGGCCGGGCTTCCAGCTGATGTTCTTGAACGGCCGGTAGACGTTCCCCAGCATGTCCTGGAGCATGAACCGGCCGACCCGGGTGCCGGCGTCCAGCGCGGTCAGGATGAACAGCGCCTCGAACATGATCGCGAAGTGGTACCAGAAGGCCCGCATCCCGCCCCCGGTGACCTGGGAGAAGATCTCCGAGACACCGACCGCGAGAGTCGGGGCGCCACCGGTACGGGACTGCAATGAGGCTTCCTCGACGTTCTTCGCCGCCTGCGCCAGGTCCTCCGGGGAGATCTGATAGCCCCAACTGGTCACCACCTGAGAGGCGCTCTCCACCGTGGTGCCGATGACCCCGGCGGGGGCGTTCATCGCGAAGTACAGACCCGGGTCGATGATGCTGGCCGCGACCAGCGCCATCACGGCGACCGACGACTCCATGAGCATGGAGCCGTAGCCGATCATCCGGACCTGGCTCTCCTTCTGGATCATCTTGGGCGTGGTGCCGCTGGAGATCAGCGCGTGGAACCCGGAGAGCGCGCCGCACGCGATGGTGATGAACACGAACGGGAAGAGCGAGCCCGCGAAGACCGGCCCATCGCCGCGCGAGGCGAAGTCGGTCACCGCGTCCATCTTCAGCGTCGGCATCGCGATGATCACACCGAGCGCGAGCAGCGCGATCGTGCCGATCTTCATGAAGGTGGAGAGGTAGTCGCGCGGCGCGAGCAGCATCCACACCGGCAGGATCGAGGCGATGAACCCGTACGCCACCAGCCAGATCACCAGCGTGGACGGGGCGAGGGTGAAGGTCTCCGCCCAGGACGACTCGGCCACCCAGCGCCCCGACACCAGTGCGAACAGCAGCAGCGCCACCCCGAGCACCGACACCTCGACCACCCGGCCGGGGCGCAGCACCCGCAGATAGAAGCCCATCAGCAGGGCGATCGGGACGGTCATCCCGATGGAGAAGGTGCCCCACGGCGACTCGGCGAGCGCGTTGACGATCACCAGCGCCAGCACACCCAGCAGAATGATCATGATGGCGAACGCGGCGAGCAGGGCCGCGGCCCCGCCGAACGGGCCGATCTCCTCGCGCGCCATCTGACTGAGCGAACGGCCGTCGCGGCGGGTGGAGAAGAACAGGACCACCATGTCCTGGACCGCACCCGCGAAGATCACCCCGACGACGATCCAGATGGTGCCCGGCAGATACCCCATCTGCGCGGCGAGCACCGGCCCGACCAGGGGCCCGGCTCCGGCGATCGCGGCGAAGTGATGGCCGAGCAGCACCCGGCGGTCGGTGGGGTGGAAGTCGATACCGTTGTCGAGGCGTTCGGCGGGGGTGGCCCGGGTCCGGTCGACCTTGAGCACCTTGTACGCGATGAACTTCGAGTAGAAGCGGTACGCGATCGCGTACGAGCCGAGGGCCGCGGCGATCATCCAGACCGCGGAGATCTCCTCCCCGCGGGACAGCGCGAGCACCGTCCAGCCGACCGCACCCACCAGCGCGACAAGGGTCCAGATGACGATGGTTCGGGCGTTGGCTCTGCGCACGGCTCGTCCTCCCGTCTCGTACGGCGACGGGAGGACGCTACGGCAGGGCCTGTGATCTCCGCTACACCGCAAACACCGTTGTCAGGTGAGGGGGTTGTGTACAGCGGACGTATGGCGTCAGAGGGATCCGGCGGCTCATGCCTCCGGCCGCTTCAGTCGGGCCACGAACTTGTAGCGGTCCCCGCGGTAGACGGAGCGCACCCACTCCACCGGCTTGCCGTCCCGCTCCACCGAGTGACGGGAGAGCATCAGCATCGGCAGTCCGACGTCGGTGCCGAGCAGTCCGGCCTCGCGCGGGGTGGCCAGCGAGGTCTCGATGGTCTCCTCGGCCTCGGCGAGATGGACGTCGTAGACCTCGGCGAGCGCGGTGTACAGGGAGGTGTACTTGACCAGGCTGCGGCGCAGCGCCGGGAAGCGCTTGGCGCTGAGGTGGGTGGTCTCTATGGCCATCGGCTCGCCGTTGGCCATCCGCAGCCGCTCGATGCGCAGCACCCGGCCGCCGGGGGAGATGTCGAGCAGTCCCGCGAGCCGGTCGTCGGCGGTGATGTAGCCAATGTCCAGCAGCTGGGAGGTGGGTTCGAGGCCCTGGGCCCGCATGTCCTCGGTGTACGAGGTGAGTTGCAGCGCCTGGGACACCTTCGGTTTGGCGACGAAGGTGCCCTTGCCCTGGATCCGTTCGAGCCGTCCCTCGACCACCAGTTCCTGGAGCGCCTGGCGGACGGTGGTGCGGGAGGTGTCGAACTCGGCGGCCAGAGTACGCTCGGGCGGCACGGGCGTGCCCGGCGCCTGGGTCTGCGTCATGTCGAGCAGATGCTTCTTGAGGCGGTAGTACTTGGGCACGCGCGCGGTACGGACGGGCGCCCCACCCTCGTTCTCCGCACTGCTGACGTCGGTGGTCATGCTCTGCCTTCCCGGCTCCGGATGCCGAAGCGACCGGCATCCGCCGGCGCGGCTCACATCGTGGCACGGCTTTGTGCGCGGTTGGCCACTCCCGGTCGCCTCATCGCCTCCGGGTGGTCCGCCGCACGTCCGTGATCTCTTCTGTATACCTTCGTGACCCTCGCTGGTCTAGTCCATAGCGGCAGGATGAAGCCGGTGGTACACCGGAAGTGGTCCGTCCGATACGTCGCTTGTTCAATGAAAGGTCCCTGCATATCTCGGTCGCATCACGGACACCGAGACCGCGCTTGAGCACCCTTGACAGGCCAATTGGTCTGAGCCAAGCTCCCCGTACTGGTCTACACCATTGGTCCAGGTCCCGGCCCCATTGACGGTACGCACGGCGTTTCGACGAGCACCGCGGGGAGGCAGGGGGGTTTGTGGCATCCCTGAGGAGGGTGGCGTGAAGCGCAAGCTGATATCCGCGATTGGTGTCGCGGGCATGCTGGTGTCCATTGCGGCGTGTGGGGGCGACAGCGGCGACGACGGGGGGAAGAAGTCGGGCGCCGACGGTTACGCCGGTGAGACGCTGACCGTCTGGGTGATGGACGGTTCGTCCCCTGACGACTGGCAGAAGGAACTCGGCGCCGCCTTCGAGAAGAAGACCAAGGCGAAGGTCAACTTCGAGATCCAGCAGTGGAACAACATCCAGACGAAGCTGACCACCGCTCTCTCCGAGGAGAACCCCCCGGACGTCTTCGAGGTCGGTAACACCCAGACCCCGGCCTACGCCAAGACCGGCGGCCTCGCCGACCTGGGCGACCTGAAGGAGGAGATCGGCGGCGACTGGACCGAGGCGCTGAACAATTCCTCCGTCTTCGAGGGCAAGCAGTACGCGGCCCCCTGGTACTTCGCCAACCGCGTCGTCCTCTACAACAAGAAGATCTGGGCGGACGCGGGCATCAAGGAGACGCCCAAGACCCGTGACGAGTTCTACGACGCCCTGAAGACGATCGGCGAGAAGACCGACGCCGAGCCGATCTACCTGCCGGGCCAGAACTGGTACCACTTCGTCGGCCTGGTCATCGGCGAGGGCGGCGAACTGGTCAAGGAGGACGGCGACAAGTACGTCTCCAACCTCGACGACCCGAAGGTCGCCGCGGCCATGGAGAAGTACCAGAAGTTCCAGGAGCTGTCGGACGCGCCCAAGGACAAGGACGAGGCCACCCCGCAGCAGGGTGAGGTCTTCGCCGAGGGCAACGTCGGTTCCTTCATCGGCATGGGCTGGGAAGCCGGCATCGCGATCGAGGCCAACCCGGACATCGAGAAGGAGATCGGCTACTTCACCATCCCGGGTGACTCGGCCGAGAAGCCCGAGGGTGTCTTCCTCGGCGGTTCCAACGTCGCCGTCGCGGCCGGCAGCAAGAAGCAGGAACTCGCCAAGGAGTTCCTGAAGATCATGCTGTCCGACGAGTTCGAGGGCAAGCTCGCCAAGGCCAACGGCGTCATCCCGAACAAGGAGTCGCTGCAGAACAACCTGACGGGCAACCCCGCCGCCGAGGCCGCCGCCCCGGCCGCCGCGTTCGGTGGCACCACGCCGCTGATCCCGCAGTGGGCGCCGGTGGAGAACGCCCCGAACCCGATCAAGACCTACATGACCGCTGTGCTGAACGGCAAGACCCCGGCCGAGGCCGCCAAGCAGGTCGAGTCCGAGTTCAACAAGCGTCTGTCCCAGGAGCAGTAAGCCTGAGCGCTCATGCCGGGACGGGGAGGGCCCTCACGGCCGTCCCCGCCCCGGCGGTCGTATGTAGGTAGGTCGAGAAGAGAGATCGCGAGCATGTCCGTGCAGACCGAACGGCCGCCCTCGGATCCGGTGACGATCCGTAAGACGGGCGACGGGGGATCGAAGAAGCCCACACGGCGCGGTGGCGCCCTCACGCCGTATCTGCTGCTGCTTCCAGCACTGGTGGCCACCACCCTGCTGCTGGGCTGGCCGCTGCTGAAGGACTTCATCCTGTCCTTCCAGAACCTCAACATGTCGCAGCTGATCCAGCGGGTCACCGAGTGGAACGGCATCGACAACTACAAGGAGACCCTGACCGGAGAGGACTTCTGGCGGGTCACCATCCGATCGGTCCTGTTCACGGCGACCAACGTCGTCCTGATCATGGTTCTGGGCACCCTCATCGGTCTGCTGCTCGCCCGGCTCGGCAAGCGGATGCGGCTCGCCCTGATGCTCGGCCTGGTGCTGACCTGGGCCATGCCCGTCGTCGCCGCCACCACCGTCTACCAGTGGCTCTTCGCCCAGCGCTTCGGCGTCGTCAACTGGGTGCTGGACAAACTCGGCTGGCACTCCATGGCCGACTACAGCTGGACCAGCACCCAGATGTCGACGTTCTTCGTGGTCACCGTGCTGATCGTGTGGATGTCGGTCCCGTTCGTCGCGATCTACCTCTACGCCGCCACCACCACGATCCCCAAGGAGATGTACGAGGCCGCCTCCCTGGACGGGGCCGGCGGCTGGCGCAGCTTCACCGCGGTCACCATGCCGTTCGTGCGCCCCTTCCTCTACGCCACCACGTTCCTTGAGGTCATCTGGGTCTTCAAGGCGTTCGTGCAGGTCTACGCCTTCAACGGCGGCGGTCCCGACCGGCTCACCGAGATCCTGCCCGTGTACGCCTACGTCGAGGGCGTCGGCAACCAGCACTACGGCATGGGCGCGGCGATCGCCGTCCTGACCATCCTGATCCTGCTCGGTCTGACCGCGTACTACCTGCGGATCGTGCTCAAGCAAGAGGAGGACGAGCTGTGAACCGCTCGCTCTTCGGCCGTATCTGGCCCAACGCCACGGCCGTCATCCTGATCATCGGCTTCGTCTTCCCCGTGTACTGGATGTTCTCCACGGCGTTCAAGCCGACCGGCGACATCATCTCCGCGGACCCCGTCTGGGTCCCCTTCGAGGTCACCCTCGACCACTTCAAGTCCGCCATCGAGGCCGAGAACTTCTGGACCTACGTCCGCAACTCGGTCATCGTCACCGGGCTCGCCGTCGTGTTCTCGCTGGTCATCGCGCTCGCCGCGTCCTTCGCCCTGGCCCGTATGCGGTTCAAGGGCCGCCGCGGCTTCGTCGTCGGCTTCATGGTGGCCCAGATGGCGCCCTGGGAAGTCATGATCATCGCGATCTACATGATCGTGCGCGACGCGTCCATGCTGAACAGCCTGGTCCCGCTCACGCTCTTCTACACCATGATGATCCTGCCCTTCACCATCCTGACCCTGCGCGGCTTCGTCGCCGCCGTGCCCAGGGAACTGGAGGAGTCCGCGATGGTCGACGGCTGCACCCGCGGCCAGGCGTTCCGCCGGATCATCTTCCCGCTGCTCGCGCCCGGTCTGATGTCGACCTCGATGTTCGGGTTCATCACCGCCTGGAACGAACTGCCCCTCGTCCTGGTCGTCAACAAGGAGGCCGAGGCCCAGACGCTGCCGCTCTGGCTCACCAGCTTCCAGAGCGTCTTCGGCAACGACTGGGGCGCCACGATGGCGGCGTCCTCGCTGTTCGCGATCCCGATCCTCATCCTCTTCGTCTTCCTCCAGCGCAGGGCCGTCAGCGGCCTGACCGACGGCGCCGTGAAGGGATAGCGCACCCGATGACGACTATCGCCAGCGAGACCGACACCCTCACGCGCGACGCCCTGACGGTCCTCCAGCCCGGCTTCCCGGGCACCACCGCCCCCGACTGGCTGCTGCGCCGGATCGGTGAGGGCCTCGCCTCGGTCGGCCTGTTCGGCCGCAACATCGCCACACCCGAGCAGATGGCCGCCCTCACCGCCCAGTTGCGCGCCGAACGCGAGGACGTGCTCGTCGCGATCGACGAGGAGGGCGGGGACGTCACCCGCCTGGAGGTCAAGGACGGCTCGTCCTTCCCCGGCAACCACGCGCTCGGCGCCGTGGACGACGTCGACCTCACCCATGACGTGGCCTACGAACTGGGCCGACGGCTCGCCGAGTGCGGCATCAACTTCAACTGGGCGCCGTCCGCCGACGTCAACTCCAACCCCGACAACCCGGTGATCGGCGTCCGCTCCTTCGGCGCCGACCCGGCCCTGGTCGCCCGGCACACCGCCGCCTACGTCCAGGGACTCCAGGCCGCGGGCGTCGCCGCCTGCGTCAAGCACTTCCCCGGCCACGGGGACACCGCCGTCGACTCCCACCACGCCCTCCCACGGATCGACGTGGACACCGACGTGCTGGCCGCCCGCGACATCACCCCGTTCCGCGCCGGCATCGCCGCCGGCAGCCTCGCGGTGATGAGCGCGCACATCCTCGTCCCCGCGCTGGACCCGGACCGCCCGGCAACGCTGTCAGGCCGCATCCTCACCGAGTATCTGCGCGGCGAACTCGGCCACCAGGGCCTGATCGTCACCGACGCCGTGGAGATGCGCGCCATCGCCGGTGCCTACGGCATCGAGCAGGGCACCGTCCTCGCCCTCTCCGCGGGCGCCGACGCCATCTGCGTGGGCGGCGGCCTCGCCGACGACGAGACGGTACGACGGCTGCGGGACGCCATCGTCGCCGCGGTGCGCTCCGGCGAACTCCCGGAGGAGCGGCTGCACGACGCGGCGGAACGGGTACGGGGGCTGGCCCACTGGACCCGGACGCGGGCGCGGGCCCGGACGGCGGACCGTGCCGACGGGGCGGGTTCGGCCGACGGGGTGGCTTCGGACTCCGGGGTGGACTCCGGCTCCGGGGTGAACTCCGGCTCCGGGTCGGACTCCGGCTCCGGGGTGGCTTCTTCGCAGGGGGCCGAGGGGCGGGCCGTTCCGAGGGACATCGGTCTCACGGCAGCGCGCCGGGCGGTCCGGGTGACCGTGGGGGAGGGGTTCGAGCCCCTCACCTCGGCTCCGTACGTCGCCTCCTTCGCCCCGGTCGCGAACATCGCCGTCGGCGACGAGACGCCCTGGGGCCTCGGCCCCGACCTGGCGGACCTCCTCCCCGGCACGGAGACCGGCACCTACACCGACGGCGACGCCGCCGAGCGGGTCCTGGAAGCGGCCGGCGACCGCCGCCTGGTCGCCGTGGTCCGCGACGAACACCGGCACGCCTGGATGTCCGACGCCCTGGACGCCCTGCTGGCCGCCCGCCCCGACACCGTCGTGGTCGAGATGGGCGTCCCCCAGGCCACCCCTCGGGGCGCGCTGCACATCGCCACCTACGGCGCCGCCCGGGTCTGCGGCCGGGCCGCGGCGGAGGCCATCGTCGCCGACCGGAGCGAGCCGCCTCGCGGGTAGCTCCGCCGCCGATGTGAGGCGCCCGGCGACGGCTTGCTGAATCGTTTCACACTGGGGGAGCGCGGGGGCCGTTCGAACGGTTCCCGCGCATCGGCATGAGCGCGCGGCCTTGGGGGCGTCTGCCGACGCACGCCGGGCGTGCGCCGCTGCCAGGCGTTGCTTTGGTGGGCGCCGCTGGGTGGGCCTTGTTCTGGTGGGCGCCGCTGGGTGGGCGTCGCTGGTGGGCCCTGCCTCAGACGGGCGTTGCGAGGTGGTCGCCCATGGCGCGTGCGCTGCAAGGCGGCACCCCTCGGCCAGGCGCTACGGGACGGGCGCCCGTCAGCGCGTACCTCTCAGACAAGTGACGTCGTCAAGGCGGGCACCCTTCAGGCGAGCGCCCCTGCGGCAGGCGGTGTCGTCAGAGGTCGGCCCCGAAGGCAGGCACCCTCCGGGCAGGCGGGTCGGCCGAGTGGGCGGCTGCGGTGGGCGTCTGTCCGGCAGGTGGTGTTGGCCGAGTGGGTCCTTGCGGTGGGGCGCCCCGTCTGCGGGTGGCCCCGAAGGTGGGCGCCTTGTTGGCAGGCGGGTCGGCCGAGTGGGCGGCTGCGGTGGGCGCCGGTCCGACAGGTGGCGTCGGCAGAGTCGGCCGCTGCAGTGGGCGCCCGTCCGACAGGTGGTGCTGGCCGAGTGGGACCCTGCGGTGGGCGGCCCCGTCTGCGGGTGGCCCCGAAGGCGGGCGCCTTGCTGGCAGGCGGGTCGGCCGAGTGGGCGGCTGCGAGGGGCGCCTGTCCGGCAGGTGGTGTTGGCAGAGTGGGTCCTTGCGCTGGGGCGCCCCGTCCGCGGGTGGCCCCGAAGATGGGCGCCTTGCTGGCAGGCGGGTCGGCCGAGTGGGACCCTGCGGTGGGCGCCCCGTCTGCGGGTGGCCCCGAAGATGGGCGCCTTGCTGGCAGGCGGCGTCGGCCGAGTGGGCCGCTGCGGTGGGCCGCCCGTCCGGCAGGTGGCGTCGGCCGAGTGGGCCCCGTTCTGGCGCCCCGTCCGACAGGTGGTGTTGTTCAGGTGGGTGTCGTCCGGTCCGGCAGGCTTCGCCGATGGGGACGTTCATCTGTGGACGTTGCCGTTCCGGCCGGACCAAGATGCCGCCGCTCCGAGCCGGGAGCGGCGGCGTTTTGATGGGAGCGGAAGTGTTCCGCCGACTAGATCCCCTGCCACGCGGGCTTGTTGTTGAACGCATGGCGGAAGTAGTCCGCGAGCTTCAGCTTGGATGCCGCCGCCTCGTCCACGACGACCGTCGCGTGCGGGTGCAACTGGAGCGCCGACGCCGGGCACACCGCGGCCACCGGCCCCTCCACCGTCGCCGCCACCGCGTCCGCCTTGCCCTCGCCCGTGGCCAGCAGCACCAGATGCCGTGCCTCAAGGATCGTCCCGATCCCCTGGGTGATCACATGGTGCGGCACCTGCTCGATGTCACCCTCGAAGAACCGCGCGTTGTCCACCCTCGTCTGCTCCGTCAGCGTCTTGATCCGCGTGCGCGAGGCCAGCGACGAGCACGGCTCGTTGAACCCGATGTGCCCGTCCGTGCCGATCCCGAGCAGCTGAAGGTCCACCCCGCCGCCCTCGCCCAGCGCCCTGTCGTACGCCTCGCAGGCCCCGAGCACGTCCTCGGCCGTACCGTCCGGCCCCATGAACGCGTCCATCCCGATCCCGAGCGGCTCCAGCACCTCGCGGCGCAGCACCGACCGGTACGACTCAGGGTGCTCGGCCGGCAGCCCCACGTACTCGTCCAACTGCGCTATCCGCGCCCGCGAGACATCCACGGCACCGGACCGCACCTTGGCCGTCAGCGCCTGGTAGACGGGGAGCGGCGTCGAGCCGGTGGCCACCCCGAGCAGGGCCTCGGGCTTGTGCCGCAGCAACTGCGCCATGGCCTCGGCGATCAGCTCGCCGCCCGCCGCGGCGTCCGGAACGATGACAACTTCCACGCTGGGCCTGCCGTTCTGAAGAGGGGACTCGAAGGGAGACGCGACCGGCCCGGAAGCGGACCGTGTGGTTTAGACCAATCTATCAGGGATGGCCCCTCCAACCCAGGTCCACACGGCCGCCGCGCACCCTTGACGGGCCGCCCTCCCGGGCCGGGGGAGCGGTAACCGAGGTGCGAGGAGAACACCACGGATCCGACCCCGACAGAAGCCCTCGGAAGCACCCGGGTCCGGGCCCCCCGGCAAGTGGCCTCCCCTACAGCCGCAGCAAAGCGCCCCCCGACGCATCCACGTGCCGTCCCGTCACCCACCGTGAGTCCGGGGAGGCCAGAAACGCCACCACGTCCGCCACCTCCTCCGCCGTGCCGACCCGCTGGAAGACCGAGACCGACTCGGCGTGGGCGCGGGCCGCCGGGTCGGCGAGGACCTCGCGGGTCAGGTCGGTGTCGACGAAGCCGGGCGCGACGGAGTTCGCCGTGATGCCGCGCGGGGCCAGTTCGGCGGCCAGGGAGCGGGTCAGGGCCGTGACCGCGCCCTTGGCCATATGGGTCGCGGCAATCGCGGGTATCGCGGCATCGGTCATCGCGGTCACATTGATGATCCGGCCCTCGTCACGCAGCCGCCCCAGACCGTGCTTGATGACGAAGAACGGTGCCTTCGCGTTGACCGCGTGAGCACGCTCGTAGATCTCGTCACCGGCCTCCCCGATGCTCGCGAAGAACAGCGCCCCCGCATTGGTGACCAGGATGTCCACCCCGTCCGCCCGCCGGTCGAACTCCGCCCACAGCCGCTCCGCGTCCCCCGGCACCCCCAGCTCGCCCCGGATCGCGAAGGCGCTGCCGCCCGCCGCCTCGATCGCCCCCACCGTCTCCTTCGCCGCCGTCTCGTCACTGCCGTAGTGCACGGCGACCCGCGCCCCGTCCCGCGCCAGACGTCGGGCCACGGCCCGCCCGATTCCCCTGCTCCCACCCGTCACCAGCGCCGTCCTGCCCCCGAGCACACCCATGCCAAGCCCCTCCCATGGATCCCCTGCATCGATCCGCACATTAGCTATCGATCGCTACAGAAAAACCGTACACCGCCCCGGCGTCATTTTTCTAGTACCCGCTATAAAATGAACCCCATGGTGAGCACCGAGCACCCCCCGACCTCCCCCCGCCGTCGAGGCCGCCCCCGCTCCTTCGACCGCGCGTCCGCCCTGGAGAAGGCCCTGATGGCGTTCTGGGCCCATGGATACGAGGCCACGTCCGTCTCCGACCTCACCCGCGAGATGGGCATCGGCGCCCCCAGCCTCTACGCCGCCTTCGGGGACAAGCGCGCCCTCTTCGACGAGGTCGTCGTCGAGTACGCGAGGACGTACGGCGCCCTCGGCGAGAAGGCGCTCGCCGAGGAGCCCACCGCCCGCGCCGCCGTCGAGCGGGTGCTCAGGGAGTCCGCCGTCGTCTACACCGAGCCCGGCCACCCCCGCGGCTGCCTCTACGTCCACGCCGCCACCAACTGCACCAGCCCCGAGGTCGAGGCATCGCTGCGCGAGCGCCGCAACGCCACCATCGCCGCCCTGGAGCGCCGTATCCGCGAGGGTGTCGCCGCAGGTGAGCTGGGGGCGGACACCGACACCGCCGCCCTCGCCCGGTTCATCGGCGCCCTGATCCAGGGCATGTCCCAGCAGGCACGCGACGGAGCCGACCGTTCCGAACTGGAGTCCCTGGTGGAAATAGCGCTGACCAACTGGCCCCGAGGCTGACCCCGCCGGGTTAGGCTGCGAGGCGTCGACACCGGTGAACCACCCCCCGCCGGGGACCCGCGCGCCAGTGACACGCGTGATCCGTCCACCCCTCCGTCGCAAGGAATTCGCCGCCTCCGACTCATGGACACGCCCGAGTGGTCTAGTCCACAATGCTTGATGTGGGCACCGCCCGAGGCGGGAGTCCAGCACTGCGCACAAGAGCCTCCGTCTTCCCCGCACAGGAAGGCGGACCGAGGAACCGGAGCTCTCTGCCCTGACTGCCCCGGATCCTCACCCTTCGGCCGACCGGGACCGCACACCCCACGGCCGATGTTGCTCCGGGCTGCGGTGCCGGGAGGGTTGAGGGTCCCTCCCAGGCGCCGCGGCCCGCGGGTGTTTCCGGCCCCGGAGCGGCCCGGACGAGCCACGGACCCGCCCCGATGAGCGAAGGACAGGCGCCGGCGAACGCCGCGCAGACGGCATCACCGCAGCACAGCCACGCCCTACGGCCCCCGCGGACCCCCAGGTACGCTCACAGCGTGCCCTCCATGAACGAACTGGTCCGCCAGCACACCGCCCTCGACGACTCCGACCTTGAGTGGCTCCATCTGCTGGTCTCGGAGTGGCAGCTGCTCTCCGACCTCTCCTTCGCCGACCTCGTTCTGTGGGTGCCCACCCGCGACGGCACCCGCTATGTCTCCGTCGCCCAGATGCGGCCCAACACCGGCCCCACCTCCTACCAGGACGACATGGTCGGCCATCTCGTCCCGCGCGGACGCCGCCCCATGCTGGACGCGGCGCTGGACGAGGGCCGCATCGTCCGCGAGGGCGACCCCGAGTGGCGCGAGGAGGTCCCGGTCCGGGTCGAGTCCATCCCCGTACGACGGGAGTCCCGCGTCCTCGGTGTCATCGCCCGCAACACCAATCTGCTCACCGTGCGCACCCCCAGCCGGCTGGAGCTGACCTATCTCCAGAGCGCCTCGGACCTTGCCCAGATGATCGCGGCCGGGGCCTTCCCCTTCGCGGGCCAGCAGGTCGACATGGACGCCTCACCACGGGTCGGCGACGGTCTGATCCGCCTCGACGCCGACGGCATCGTCCAGTACGCCTCCCCGAACGCGCTGTCGGCCTACCACCGCCTCGGTCTCGCCGCCGACCTCGTCGGCCATCACCTCGGCGCCACCACCGCGGAACTCGCCCCCTCCCGCGGCCCGGTGGACGAGGCGCTCGCCAAGGTGGCCAGCGGCTGGGCACCGCGCGCGTTCGAGATCGAGGCCCATGACGGGGTCATCCAGTTCCGTACGATCCCCCTCAAGCCCAAGGGCACCCGCACCGGCTCCCTGGTCCTGCTCCGGGACGTCACCGAACTGCGTCGTCGTGAGCGCGAGTTGATCACCAAGGACGCCACCATCCGGGAGATCCACCACCGGGTGAAGAACAACCTCCAGACGGTGGCCGCGCTGCTGCGTCTCCAGGCCCGCCGGATCGAGTCCGAGCGGGGTCGCGCGGCGCTGGAGGAGGCGGTGCGCCGGGTCGGCTCGATCGCCATCGTGCACGAGACGCTCTCCCAGAATCTGGACGAGCGGGTCGAGTTCGACGAGATCGCCGACCGGGTGCTCGCGATGGTCGCCGAGATCTCGCCCGGCAAGGTCGCCGGCCGCCGCACCGGCCGCTTCGGCATCCTCGACGCCGAGGTGGCCACCCCGCTGTCCATGGTCCTCACCGAGGTGCTCCAGAACGCCCTGGAGCACGGTTTCACGGAGGGCGAGACGGGCACGGTCGAGGTCTCGGCGGTCCGTGGCGGTACGACGAAGGAGGCCCGGCTGCTGGTCACGGTCCAGGACAACGGGGTGGGCCTCCCGGCCGGATTCGACCCGCACACCTCCGGCAATCTCGGACTGCAGATCGTACGGACTCTGGTGGAAGGCGAGTTGGGCGGCAGCTTCGACATGGTGCCGGCCCCGGAACGCGGCACCCAGGTGATCCTGGACATCCCGGTACGCGGCCACAAATGAAACGGCTTTACCTATAAGGCCGTTCCTCAGTCAGGCTCTCCCTCAGTCAGGCTCTTCCTCATTCGGGCTCTCCCTCAGTCAGGCTGATACTCAGTCAGGCTGTTATTCACCCGGGCCGTTACCAAGCCCCACAACGCAAAGAACCCCGGACCGTGGTGACGGTCCGGGGTCAGTGCGCATCGTGGGTACTGCGCGCTGCGGCTCGGGGGCGGGAGTTGCGTACGTGCTGTACGCGCCGCCAAGCTCAGGCTGTCATGCGGGGCGGGTAGGTCAGGCGGATGCCTGACGGGCCCGGTTGCGGGCGGCGCGGCGCTTCATGGCGCGGCGCTCGTCCTCGCTGAGACCACCCCAGACGCCGGAGTCCTGGCCGGACTCAAGCGCCCACTGCAGGCACTGCTCGATAACCGGGCAGCGACGGCAGACGGCCTTGGCTTCCTCGATCTGCAGCAGCGCAGGACCGGTGTTGCCGATGGGGAAGAAGAGCTCGGGGTCTTCCTCGCGGCAAACGGCGTTGTGACGCCAGTCCATGGCTGCTACCTCTCCTTGGTATTACGTGCTCGTTGCTTGTGAATGTGAACGCTTTCACGAATCCCTCAACAAGGGAAGGGCCGACCGACAGGCTTCCCTGGCGTGGTCCTGTGTGTTTGAAGAGGGGTTCCGGTGATGTGTGGTGGCCGGTGTTGCGGGCCGTCCCAATCACCACGTAGAGAGTCGCAAACCTCAGCGACGGATACAACCCCTTCTGGAAAGTTTTTTTTGATTCCTCGGTGTCGACTAGGTCACAGCCGTACTTCCATGGGGTGGACCGTGGTCTAAACGTTCGAGTGAAAGGACTTTCGCCTCTTCTGCTCACACAATCACACGCAGTGCACGGCGTACGCCTGTGAACGTCACGCTCGTACGCAGCCCCAGGTGGTCACCGTCCATCTGAAGGGGGAGGGGCACCTTCGAATGCAAGGTGAACTCACTCAGATCGTGCAGCGAGACGGCGTGCTTGCCGTGCGGTCCCCGCTCGGGGGACGAAGTGAGCAACTGGGTGCCATACCGGGCAACCGCGGCGGTGGAGAGCCGGCTGAGGGCGAAGACATCGAGGCTGGTATCGAACGACGCCTTAGGTGACGCGTACATCGGGCGATTGCCCAGGAAGGTCCACGGGGCCGTGTTCGAGGCTATGCACACCACGAGGTCGGACACCGGATCCTCACCGGCCCGCTCCAAGGTGATCGAACCGTGGCGGCGGCTGGGCTCACCCAGGAACTGCCGCACCACCTGACGCACGTACAGCGCGTGGGTCGACTTCTTGCCGCGCTCGCGCTGCTGCTCGACCCGGCCGACCACCCCGGCGTCGAAACCCAGCCCGGAGTTGAAGGTGAACCAGCGGGCCGGGACCGCCTCGTCCTCGGTGCCGGGCGTGCCCGAGGCGAGGCCCAGGCCGACCGTGCGCTCGCTGCCCTCGCGCAGCGCGTTCAGCAGCGCGCCGGTCGCCTCCACGGGATGGTTGGGCAGATCCAGGGCGCGGGCGAAGACATTGGTCGAGCCGCCGGGGACCACCGCGAGGCCGGGCAGCCGGTCCGGGTCGGGTCCGGAGTGCAGCAGGCCGTTGACGACCTCGTTGACCGTGCCGTCGCCGCCGAGCGCCACCACCAGGTCGATATTGCCGCTCTCCGCCGCCTGCCGGCCCAGGTCGCGCGCGTGGCCGCGGTACTCGGTGGTGACCGCTTCCAGCTTCATCTCGCTCGCCAGCGCGTGGATCAGCACATCGCGCGTGCGCGCACTGGTGGTGGTTGCCGCCGGATTGACCACGAGAAGTGCACGCATGAGTTGCAGCGTACCTACTGGGGGGTACCGATCCCAGTGCGAGGTGCGCTTCCGGACAGCGGCCGGGGCGCGGGGGCCCGCCCGGCGGCACGGGCACCGGCGGCTACCCTGCAAGGGTGAGCAGCGAGCAGACGACCCCCACCCCGGAAGCAGCCGGCCCCCGACCGCGGCGGCTGACGTACGCCGCGGCCCTGACCGGTCTGGAGGGGCTGGCGCTGGTCGTCGGCGGTGTCTGGATCCTGGTCCTCGGCCTCACCGGTCACCCGGACGATCGGCAGCAGGCGGTCACCGGCGGGATCACCCTCATCGCGCTCGCGCTGCTGCCGCTGCTCGCCGCCCGTGGACTGCTCGGCCGGCGCGGCTGGAGCCGGGGGCCCGCCGTCATCACGCAGATCATCGCGCTGCCCGTGGCGTACAACCTGCTCCGGGCCGACAGTGCGGCGATCCCCGCCGGGATCGTGCTGGGTGTGGCGGCCGTGGTGGCGCTCCTGCTGCTGGTCAACGGAGAGACCACCCGGGCGCTGGGCATCCGCGGGCCGGGGGCCGTCGCGGAGGAAGCCGAGCGCAAGTAGCTGAGCGCAAGCAGCAGCCGAGCGCGGGAGTCGAGCGCAGGTAGCCGAGCGCAAGGGTCGATCCTTAAGGGGTCGAGCCGCAGGAGGCCGAGCCGTAAGAGGCTGAGAGGCTGAGACGTAAGGCGCCGGTCCGTCCGCTCGGCCCTGGGCATGTCACTCCTCCACGAGCAGCTTCTCTCTCAGCTGGGCGAGGGTGCGGGCCAGCAGTCTGGAGACATGCATCTGGGAGATGCCGACCTCCTGGGCGATCTGCGACTGCGTCATGTTGCCGAAGAACCGCAGCAGCAGGATGCGCTTCTCCCGTGGCGGAAGATCCTCCAGCAGCGGCTTGAGGGACTCGCGGTACTCGACGCCCTCCAGCGCCTCGTCCTCCGCGCCGAGAGTGTCGGCGACCGCAGGGGACTCGTCGTCGGTGTCGGGGACGTCCAGCGACAACGTGGAATAGGCGTTCGCCGACTCCAGGCCCTCCAGGACCTCCTCCTCCGAGATCGCCAGCTTCTCGGCCAGCTCATGGACCGTGGGGGAACGGCCGTGCAACTGGGACAGCTCGGCCGTGGCCGTCGTCAGCGCCAGACGCAGCTCCTGGAGCCGGCGTGGGACGCGCACCGCCCAGCCCTTGTCGCGGAAGTGCCGCTTGATCTCGCCGACCACCGTCGGGGTCGCGTACGTGGAGAACTCCACGCCGCGGTCCGGGTCGAAACGGTCGACCGACTTGATCAGACCGATCGTGGCGACCTGGGTGAGGTCGTCCAGCGGCTCGCCGCGGTTGCGGAACCGGCGCGCGAGGTGCTCCACGAGCGGCAGATGCATCCGTACCAGCCTGTTGCGCAGCTCCGCGTACTCCGGGCTGCCCTCCCTCAGCTCGCGCAGCTCCAGGAACATCGCCCGCGCCCCGCTGCGGTCATGGGGGTCGTGCTGCGCGCGCGGCGTGCTCTGCGCGCCCGACGCGGTATGCCCGGAGTTTCGCTCGTGCTCGCTCATCGTCCCGCCCGTTGCCCTTCCCCGAGCCCTCGCGTCAGCTCGGACAGGGGACACCCCGATCCGCCGTCGCGGGGACGCGCCCCGCACGACACCTTCCTCATTCCGTCCCCCGTCCGGGGAGCCGGCCTGACCGAAGCCGCCGGACTCGTCCTCCGGGTGCGGCCGGGCCTGCTCGGGGATGGCGTCGATACCGTCCGCCGTGCGCCGGGAACCGCCCGGGGCACCCGTGGCGTCCTCGGTCGGCAGCTCCCGTGTGCCGCGATCGTCGTCCCGCACCGGCCCGTCCCCGTCCTTCACGCCGGCCCGGGTCCCGCGCCGCGCTGTTTGTACAGGCTGATCGAAACGGTCTTGTCGTCGTCCACGGCGGAGGAGACCTTGCCCGCGAGGGCGGACAGGACGGTCCAGGCGAAGGTGTCCCGCGCGGGGGCGTGACCGTCCGTGGTCGGCGCCGAGACGGTGACCTCCAGCGAGTCGTCCACGAGCCGGAAGACACAGCTCAGCACGGAGCCGGGCACGGCCTGCTGGAGCAGGATCGCGCAAGCCTCGTCCACCGCGATGCGCAGGTCCTCGATCTCGTCCAGGGTGAAGTCCAAACGGGCCGCGAGGCCGGCCGTGGCCGTCCGCAGCACCGACAGGTAGGCACCCGCGGCCGGCAGCCGGACTTCCACGAAGTCCTGGGTCGCGGGCTCGCCTGCGATCTGGGACACCCTCACCTCCAAGGTGGTACAAGCTGTTCGGGGCCGAGGGTCGCCCCCCGGGGGGTAACGCGATGTGGTGTACAGCGGTGACGCTATCGCGCCCTCATCAGTCCTGTCCCCGGGACCCCAACCCCTTGCTGTCACTCATAGTAAACCTTCGGATACGCTCCGTGGCTAGGGGTCTCGCGGGCCCAAATGGGAAGAGCGCGCGCCGGATTGACGTACCCAGACGTCAGACAGTCGAACCGTCCTCGATCCGGACCTGGCGCGGATCACGCGCGACCGGTCGCGGATCACACAGCGTCCGCCCCCGGTCACCCGGAGTCGGTCAGGGGTCACACCAGGACATGGTCCACGAAGCACCACTGCCAGCTCTCGCCGGGTTCGAACGTGCGCATGATCGGGTGACCGGACTCCTTGTAGTGCGCGGTCGCGTGCCGGCCCGGCGAGGAGTCGCAGCAGCCGACGTGACCGCAGGAGAGGCACAGCCGCAGGTGCACCGGCTCCGTCCCCTCGGCAAGACACTCCAGACATGTCTCACTGAGCGGGGCGGGTTCCGGGTGCGGCAGCGCGTCGGCGTGCGTGCACTGTTTCATGATTGCCAGATTACGACGGGTGTGCGGGTGACCGCGCGGAAAACGAAGGTCGGGGATGACGGATGGACGTGATGCCGCTGCTGTTGCTGGTGGCGGGCAGCGCCGCGATCGCCGCGGCCGGCCGGCGCACTCCGGTGCCGGCCCCGCTGCTCCTGGTGACGGCGGGCCTGGCCGTGTCGTACGTGCCGGGGGTGCCCTCGTACACCCTCGACCCGCACATCGTGCTGCCGCTGCTGCTGCCGCCGCTGCTGCACACCGCCGCCACCGACAGCTCGTATCTCGACCTGCGCGCCCAGCTCAGACCGGTCGCGCTGCTCTCCGTCGGATACGTGCTCTTCGCGACGCTCGTCGTCGGGTACGCCGCCTATCTGCTGGTGCCGGGGCTGCCGCTGACGGCGGCGCTGGTGCTGGGCGCGGTGGTGGCGCCGCCGGACGCGGTCGCGGCGACGGCCGTCGCGCGCCGGGTCGGGCTGCCGTCCCGGATCACCACCATCCTCCAGGGCGAGTCCCTGGTGAACGACGCCACCGCGATCACCGCCTACCGGGTTGCCGTCGCGGCGGCGGTCGGCGAGGGGGCCAGCTGGGCGGGCGGCATCCTGGAGTTCCTGATCGCGGCGGTCGGCGGCGTCGGGATCGGGATCCTGCTGATGTTCCCGATCCACTGGCTGCGCATCCACCTCAAGGAAGCCCTGCTCCAGAACACGCTGTCGCTGCTGATCCCGTTCGCCGCCTACGCGGTCGCCGAACAGGTGCACGCCTCCGGGGTGCTCGCGGTCGTCGTGGTCGCGCTGTATCTCGGACATCGCGCGTGGGAGGTCGATTTCGCGACCCGCCTCCAGGAGGACGCGGTGTGGCGCATGGTCGCCTTCGTCCTGGAGTCGGCGGTCTTCGCGCTCATCGGACTCCAGCTACCGGTGGTGCTGCGCGGCCTCGGCGCGTACCAGGGGGCCGACGCCGCGTGGTACGCCGTCGTGATCTTCCTGGTGGTCGTCGCCACACGGTTCGTGTGGGTGTATCCGGCGACCTTCCTCCCACGGATCCTCTCCGCGCGCGTACGCGAACGGGAGGCGAACCCGACCTGGAAGGGGGCGTTCGTCATCTCCTGGGCCGGGATGCGCGGGGTGGTCTCGCTCGCCATCGCCTTCTCCATCCCGGTCACCCTGCACAACGACGAACCCTTCCCCGGCCGCAACCTGATCCTCTTCCTGACCTTCACGACCGTCATCGGCACCCTCGTCCTCCAGGGACTGACCCTGCCCCCGCTGATCCGGCTGCTGCGGCTGCCCGGCAAGGACAGCCAGGCCGAGACCCTCGCCGAGGCCAACGCCCAGGCGCAGGCGTCCCGCGCCGCCGAGGAGCGCCTGGACGAACTCCTCGCCGACGAGCGCAACAGCCTGCCGGGCCCGCTCGCCGACCGGCTGCGCACGGTGCTGGAACGCCGCCGGAACTCCGTCTGGGAGCGCCTTGGCCAACCCAACCCCGTCACCGGCGAGAGCGTGGACGACACCTACCGCCGGCTCTCCCGGGAGATGATCGGCGCCGAGCGCGACGTCTTCGTCCGTCTGCGCGACCTGCGCTACATAGACGACGAGATGCTCCGCACCCTGCTGCGCAGGCTGGACCTGGAGGAGGCGGCGGCGTACCGGGAGGCGTCGGCGTGAGGACCGTTCTCGGCCGGGGCACGAGGAGCGCCCACCGGCCGCCAGGACGCGAGGAGTGCCCACCGGCCCCCGGGGCACGAGGAGCGCCCACCAGCCGCCGGGGCGCGAGGAGCGTCTTCAGGCCGTCGGACGCGAGGGTGCCCTCAGGCCGCCGGGGCGCGAGGAGCGCCCACCCCCGCCGGGACATGAGCCGCGTCTTCAGGCCGTCGGGAAGGGGGCGCCGGTGATGACCGCCGTGAGCCGGGTCCCGCGCGGGAAGGCGCCCTCCTCGGCGAGGGCGACAAGTCCGTGGAGCAACTTGGCGACATACAGACGCTCCACCGGCACTCCGTGGCGCTGTTCGAAATCCGCAGCGAAGGAGTCGAGTCCGTCCGGCACGCGCGCGTAGCCGCCCCAATGGAACCGGTGGTCCAGGGTCCAGTTCCCGCGCGGGCCCCCGAACGCCTCCTCCTGGAGCGCCCGTACGTCCGCGTCCAAGAAGCCGCCCTTCAGCACCGGCACCCCCAGGACCCACTGGTCAGGGGCGAGACCGGCGGCGAGGCCCGCCAGGGTGCCGCCCGTGCCGCAGGCCAGCGCCACGACGTCGGCCACGCCCCGCAACTCCTCACCCAGGCCCCGGCAGCCACGGACCGCGCGCGCGTTGCTGCCGCCCTCGGGGACGACGTACGCGCCCTCCGCCTCGGCGGCGGCGAGCAGCGCCGCCAGGGTGTCCGGTTCGGCCTTGCGGCGATACGTCGATCTGTCGACGAAGTGCAGCCGCATGCCGTCGGCCGCGCATCGGGCGAGCGAGGGGTTGGGCGGGCCGTCTGCCAGTTCCTGGCCGCGGACCACCCCGACCGTCGGCAGCCCGAGCAGCCGGCCCGCGGCGGCGGTCGCGCGCAGATGGTTGGAGTACGCGCCGCCGAAGGTGAGCACCGTACGGCCCGCCGCCGCGCCGAGGTTCGGGGCCAGCTTGCGCCACTTGTTCCCGATCAGGTCCGGGTGGATCAGATCGTCCCGCTTGAGCGACAGTCGTACCCCGCGCCGCGCGAACCGCCCGTCGACCACCTCGACCAACGGCGACGGCAGCCGGGGCCGCAGCGCGGAGACGACATCGGGGCTGGTCACCAGGCCATTGTCAGCCATCGCCGGCGGGTCGGGCGGCCCTGGTCACTTCAGGCGTTCCTTGATGCGGTCCCGCATGGAGGACATCGTGAAGCCGCGTGGGTCGATCTTGCCCGGCTGCCACTCCAGATGGCCGATGACCGAGCGCTGGTTCCAGCCGTGGACCCGGCAGACCGCCGCCGCGGCCCGGGCGATGGCATCGAGTTGCGCGGCGGGCCAGGGGTCCTTGCCGTCGCCGAGGTTCTCGCACTCGAAACCGTAGAAATGGGTGTTGCCGTCGGTGTTCGACTCGTTGTCGGCGGGGAGCCCCTTCTCGGCGATGACGGCGCGCAGCACGTCGTCGTCGCCGAGGCCCGCGTGGTTGGCGCGGCCATAGCCCACGAGATGGATCCGGCCGTCCTTGGTGATCACACCGTGGCACAGCGGGCCCGGCAGCGAGGCGTAGCCGTCCCGGCAGATCTGGACGGTCTTCGCGCTGCCCTTGGTCACCGTGTGGTGGATCATCACGCCGTGCACCGGACCCCAGGGGCCCTTGCTGTTGCGGTTGTGGTCGCGCCAGTCGCCGACCTCGACGACCTTGAGTCCTTCGTCGCGGAGCGTGCTGAGGAACTTGCTCGCGGACATGGGTGGGGCCATGGCCGACTCCTTCGTGCGGTGGAACGTCGACCGCCGGTCGCGGCCGTCCTGTACCGCTGCTTGTACCGAATACGCAGGCGCCGAACCCTTTGTTCGCACAGCGTGCGAGCTGATTCGGACAGTTTCATTCCGCTACAGCCGGGCACAGGAAGCTACAGGCGGGTACGGGAAGGGGTACGCCGGCGCTTTTCGATTCACCGAAGGGCTCGCCTATGCCCCGGCGCACGGTGATCCATTCCCGCTCTTTCGGGTAATAGCATCAGTACGCAGTGTGATGGAAAGCTTCTTCGCGGAGTGAGGTGCCCGGCGCAGTCCGCTGCCGGGCATGACCGGGAGGGCAATTCCATATGTCGGTAGGCGAAGAGGTCCGCGCGGAGCAGGGCACGCCCCAGCAGAGTCTGGGCACTGCGGCGGCGCGGAACCTGGCCACCACGACCAAGTCCGTGCCGCAGATGCAGGAGATCAGCTCGCGCTGGTTGCTGCGGACGCTGCCGTGGGTGGACGTGCAGGGCGGCACGTACCGCGTGAACCGGCGGCTGACCTACGCGGTCGGCGACGGACGGATCACGTTTGTGAAGACCGGCGACCGCGTCGAGGTGGTCCCCGCGGAACTGGGCGAGCTGCCCGCGCTGCGGTCGTACGGGGACGACGAGGTGCTGTCGGAGCTGGCGCGGCGGTGCAGCCAGATGGAGATCGCCGCGGGGGAGGTGATCGCCTCCTTCGGCAACCGGACCGAGGAGGTGTATCTGCTGGCGCACGGCCGGGTCGAGAAGATCGGCACCGGCCCGTACGGCGACGACGCCGTGCTCGGCGTACTCGCCGACGGCGCCTACTTCGGCGAGCAGGCGCTGCTGGACCCGGACGCCAGCTGGGAGTACACGGCCCGCGCGAACACACCCTGCACGGTGCTCGTGTTGTCACGGGCGGACTTCGAGCAGGTCGCCGAACGTGCTGAAACGTTGCGCGAGCATCTGCGGGAGCTGCGCGCGCTCCCCGTGCAGCGCACCAACAAGTACGGCGAGAAGGAGATCGAGCTCGCGGCCGGCCACTCCGGCGAGCCGGACATCCCGCACACCTTCGTCGACTACGAGGCCAGTCCGCGCGAGTACGAGCTGAGCGTCGCCCAGACCGTGCTGCGCGTCCACTCGCGCGTGGCCGACCTCTACAACCAGCCGATGAACCAGACCGAGCAGCAGTTGCGGCTCACGGTCGAGGCGCTCAAGGAGCGCCAGGAGCACGAGCTGATCAACAACCGTGAGTTCGGACTGCTCAACAACTGCGAGTACGACCAGCGGATCCAGCCGCACGACGGGGTGCCGGGCCCCGACGACATGGACGAACTGCTCAGCCGGCGGCGCGGCACCAAGCTGTTCCTCGCCCACCCGCGCGCGATCGCCGCGTTCGGCCGCGAGCTGAACCGGCGCGGACTGGTCCCGGAGACCATCGAGATCGGCGGCAACCGCATCCCGACCTGGCGCGGGGTGCCGATCTACCCGTGCGGCAAGATCCCGGTCACCGCGGCCCGTACGACGTCGATCATCGCCATGCGTACCGGCGAGCAGGACCAGGGGGTCATCGGGCTGCGCCAGTCCGGCCTCCCGGACGAGATCGAGCCGAGTCTGTCGGTGCGGTTCATGGGCATCAACGAGCAGGCCATCATCAAGTACCTGGTCACGGCTTACTACTCGGCCGCGGTCCTGGTGCCCGACGCGCTCGGCGTGCTGGAGAACGTCGAGATCGGCCGCTGGCAGTGACCCACCCGCTGCCACAGCCGGGTGCCCGCCTCGCCGGGCGGACGCACCGGTGGGGTACGCCGTCGGCCGCAGTCCCGGTGCCACCGTGCGCGCGCCCGCCGAGGGGGACCCGATGGCCGAGTTCATGACCCGTACCGCCGGATCGCGGACCGGCGAGACGCGAGGGAGCGGCGAGACGCGAGGGAGCGGCGAGACATGGGAAGCGGATCGCCCGGTGACGTGGGGCGGCGGCGCCGAAGCGGTGAGGAACCGTATCTTCACCTCCTCGGAGGACCTTGGAGGCACGCAGGACGGCCCCGCCGCGGGGCCCGGTACGAGGTCCGGTACGGGGCGCCCTGACGGGCGGGACGGTGCCGATCCGTACGACGGGCGGGACGGTGTCAGCCCGCACGCCGAGCCGGAGGCTGTCGGTCCGTACAACGGGCAGGAGGCTGCCGGTTCGCGCGACGGCCGGGACGCTGCCGGGCCGTACGGTGGGCAGGGTGCCGCGGCTCTGCTCGACGCGCGTGAGGCGCCCGCGATCCTGGACCTCACGCGGGCGCTGGTCGACCCCGAACTGCGCTCCGCCGTCGACACCCTTCCGCCCGGGATACGCCGCGTGGCCCGGTACCACTTCGGTTGGGAGAACCCCGACGGGAGTCCCGCGGAGGGCGGCGCGGGCAAGGCGATCCGCCCGGCGCTGGTGCTCACGGCCGCCGACGCGCTCGGCGGACCGGCCGCCCGGCCGGGCGCGGTACGGGCAGCGGCGGCGGTGGAACTGGTGCACAACTTCACGCTGCTGCACGACGACGTGATGGACCGGGACGCCACCCGGCGGCACCGGCCCACCGCGTGGACCGTGTTCGGCGACGCCGACGCCATACTCACCGGCGACGCCCTCCAGGCGTTGGCGATGCGGTTGCTCGCGCAGGACCCGCACCCGGCGTCCTCGCGGGCCGCCGCCCGGCTCGCCCTGTGCGTGATCGAGCTGTGCGAGGGCCAGCACCTGGACACGGCGATGGAGAGCAGAAGCCCCGACGAGGTCACCCTCGGCGAGGTACTCACCATGGCCGAGGCCAAGACCGGCGCGCTGCTCGGCTCCGCGTGCGCGATCGGCGCGCTGTACGCGGGCGCCGGGGACGAGGAGGTCGAGGCGCTGGACGCGTTCGGCCGGGCCGCCGGGCTCGCCTTCCAGCTGATCGACGACGTCATCGGCATCTGGGGCGACCCGGGCCGCACCGGCAAGCCGGCCGGCGCGGATCTCGCCGCCCGTAAGAAGTCCCTGCCGGTGGTCGCCGCGCTCACCTCGGGGACCCCGGCGGCGGCCGAACTGGCCGCGCTGTACGGGGCGCCGTACGACCCTCGCGACCTGGAGCGCACGGTGCTGGCCGTCGAGCGCGCCGGTGGCCGTGACTGGGCGCAGAGCGAGGCGGCGGACTGGATGGCCCGCGCGATGGGCGAACTGGCCCGTGCGATCCCGGACCCGGAGGCGGCGGACGGTCTGCTGTCGCTGGCGGAGTTCGTGACCCGGCGCACCAGCTGAGACACGGTCAGGTGGGCTGTCCGGGGCCGGTGCGTGACGCCGTGGCCGGTGCGGCGCTCCAGGTGGGCGCCGGGTGTTCCCCGGGGTTCCCGGGACCGTGCGGATCCTGGCACCGCACGGCTCCGGGGCTCCGGCCCCGCGGGTCCCGCACAACCCCACGATGTGCGGGGCCCGCCCCTGTCATTAGTCTTCAACCGCGAGAGTGACGACGTGTGTTGAGACGAAGGGGGCGGCCATGGGCGTGGCGGTTCGGACGGCGGGGGCGAACGACCGGGAAGTGATCGTCCGGCTGTTGGACCAGGCGTTCCAGCAGGACCCGGTGAGCAGTTGGGTGTTCCCCGACGAGACGTACCGGCGCGAGACCCATCACCGGCTGGTGGGCGCCTTCACCGACATCGTGATGGCGGAGGGCCGGATCGACCTCGCCGAGGACGGGTCGGCCTGCGCGCTGTGGCTCTCCGTACCGGACGGGGACGGCCATGACGGCCAGGACCCCGAGGGCGGCGACGACGCCGCGCAGTTGCGCGCGGTGGTGGATCCCGACAACGCGCGCGTGGAGGAGATCGCCAACCTCACCGCCGGGATCCATCCCTCGGGCCGGGCGCACGCATACCTGTGGATGGTCGGCGTCTCGCCGGAGCGGCAGGGGCAGGGCGTCGGCAGCGCGCTGATCGGCACGGTGCTGGAGCGCTGCGACCGTGACGGGGTGCCCGCGTATCTGGAGGCGAGCAACGCCCGCAGCCGTGATCTGTACGCGCGACTGGGCTTCGCGGTCATCGGCGAACCGCTGCGGCTGCCGGACGGGCCGCTGATGTGGCCGATGTGGCGGGAACCACGAGCACTCTGAAAAGGCGTGCCACCAGAGCCGTGCCACCAGAAGCGTGCCGATAAGAGCTTGCAACCACTACGGCCGGAGTACTATAAATGAAGTGGTCCGGCCGTAGTGCTCCGCTTCGCGGGGACACCGAGCCGGTACGTCACAGTCGTCAAGAGATAAGAGACCGGTTTGCGCAAGCTCACGTACTACATCGCCTGCTCCCTCGACGGGTTCATCGGGGACCCGACGGGCGACGCCACGGCGATGATGTCCTATGTGGACGAGGAGTTCCTCGCGTATCTCGCCGAGGAGTTCCCGGAGACCCTGCCCACCCACGTCCGCAGGGCCACGGGCAACGACCATCTGGCGAACAAGCACTACGACACGATCATCCAGGGCCGCGGCAGCTACGACCTCGCCCTTCAGGAGGGCATCACCAGCCCGTACGCCCATATGAGGCAGTACGTCGCGTCCAGCACGCTGAAGGAGTCCCCGGACCCGGACGTCGAGATCATCGGCGGTGACGTCCTCGGCTGGATGCGCGAGCTGAAGGCGGAGGAGGGCGGGCTCGGTATCTATCTGTGCGGCGGCGCGCGGATCGCCGGCGAGCTGTTCCCGGAGGTCGACGAGCTGGTCATCAAGACCTACCCGGTCGTCTACGGCTCCGGTATGCCGATGTTCGGCGGTGTGACGGATCTCGCCGCGTTCACGCTGGGGTCGGTGCGCGGCTTCGGCAACGGGGTGCTGGTGCGGACGTACACCAGGAAGCGCTGAACCTGTCGCCGTCCGGCGGGGAGCGGGGCGCCGGTACCCGCCCTACGCTGGGGGCATGGACAGCGAAGGGCACGTCTGTCCCGTCTGCGGACAGTCAGTGGAAACGGTCGTCCGGCGCCACAAGACGCTGGGCGCGTGGGTCCCGCAGTGGGTCGCGGGGCCGTGCCGGAACTCCGGATGCGCGGCGTACGTCGAGGACGAGGCGGAGCGGGGACAGGGACCCGCGCCCGGGGCGGAGGTACCGGCCACCGGGGCGAGGTCTCCGGCCGGGGCCCCGGCTCCGCCGCCCGGCACGACACACGCTGCGCCCTCCGGGCCGAAGACCTCCGGCCCCCGGACCCGATGAGACCCGCACCAGCGCAGAAGGTCGTAGAAGGCGGGAGAAGGCCGTAGAAGACCCCTGGCGCGGCGCGGCGCGGCCCGCGACGACGGCCGGGAAGATCGCCCCGGAAGCGGGAAGATCGGCCCGGAAGAACGACCCGGCAGATCGGCCCGGCAGATCGGCCCGGAAAAACTTTCCCCGCCCGTGTCGAGAATCCCGATCCGGCTCCGACGTCCCCGGTGAGAGCCGCCCGGCGAGGGTGGCCGAGTCGAAGGAGCGGAACGATGAAGTACCTGGTCATGGTGCAGGGCGCGCAGATCGACTACGACGCGATGGAGGGCCGGGCCTCGGCGCACTCCCCGGCGTGGGACGAGAAGGACCTCCACGCGATGTACGCCTTCATGGGCGCGCTGAACAACGACCTCGCCGAGAGCGGTGAGCTGGTCGACGCGGCGGGGCTGGGCGCCCCCGACCAGGTCCGGCATGTCTCCCTCGGCGAGGGCGGCAAGCCGGTCGTGACGGACGGGCCGTACGGCGAGACGAAGGAGATGCTGGCGGGCTACTGGGTGCTGGACTGCGCGAGCCTGGACCGGGTCACCGAGATCGCGGCCCGGATCGCCGCCTGCCCGCAGCCCGCCGGTGCCCCCGTGTACCCGGTGGAGATCCGGCCCGTCCTGGACGGTTCCGGGGACATCTGAGGCGGGCGTGGAACGGGAGGCGGAGTCCGGGGCCCTGCGCGCCGCGCGCGATCTGGTGCCCTCCGTGCTCGGTGCGCTGGTGCGGCGGTACGGGCATTTCGACGCCGCCGAGGACGCCGTGCAGGAGGCGCTGATCGCGGCGGCGGGGCAGTGGCCGCAGCGGGGGGTTCCGGAGAATCCGCGGGGGTGGCTCATCAAGGTGGCCGCACGGCGGCTGACCGACACACTGCGCAGCGAGGAGGCACGGCGGCGGCGCGAGGAGCAGGTGGTCGCGCTGGCGCCGCGCGACACGTTCACGGCACCGCCGCCGGGCGCGGAGCGCGCGCCGCGCGAGGACGACACCCTCACCCTGCTCTTCCTCTGCTGCCACCCCGAGTTGACCGCGTCCACGCAGATCGCGCTCACCCTGCGCGCGGTCGGCGGGCTGACCACGGCTGAGGTCGCCCGTGCCTGTCTGGTGCCCGAGGCGACCATGGCGCAGCGGATCAGCCGGGCCAAGCGCAAGCTGCGCGGGGTGAGCCTCGGGCGCCCGGGGAACTGGGCCGGGCGGCTGCCCGCCGTGCTGCACACCCTCTACCTCATCTTCAACGAGGGCTACACGGCGACCTCCGGCCCGCACCTCCAGCGCCGCGAACTGGCCGGGGAGGCGGTCCGGCTGACCCGTACCGTGCACCGGCTGCTGCCCGACGACTCCGAGGTCGCCGGGCTGCTCGCCCTGATGCTGCTGACCGACGCCCGCCGGGACGCGCGGACCGGACCCGACGGCGATCTGGTGCCGCTGGACGAACAGGACCGGGGCCGCTGGGACAAGGCGGAGATCGAGGAGGGCGTCGAGCTGGTCACCCGGGCGCTGGAGCGGGGCCGGCCGGGTCCGTACCAGCTCCGCGCGGCCATCGCCGCCGTCCACGACGAGGCGCCGACCGCCGACGCGACCGACTGGCGGGAGATCCTCGGCCTGTACGACATCCTCGTCCGCCTGGTCCCCGGGCCGGTCGAACGGCTCAACCGGGCGGTCGCGGTGGCGATGGTCCACGGACCGCGCGCCGGACTGGCGGAGGTGGACGCGCTGACCGCGGCGGACCCGGGCGACCCCGGGCGGGGCCACCGCCCCGACGCCGTCCGCGGTCATCTGCTGGAGCGGGCGGGGGAGTACGGCGCGGCCCGCGCCGCCTACGAGTCCGCCGCCGCCCGCACCCTCAGCATGCCCGAACGCCGCTACCTGCTGTCCCGGGCGGCCCGCCTGAGGCAGCCCGAACGGGACGGGCAGGGAGACGTACGGCCCTAGGGCCTGTCGTTTGGATCATCCCGGCGTCGCGGGGTCTGGCACGCTCCCCCACTGCCCGAAAGGCGTGGGGGCACCCCCTGCGGCGTTGTCGTCGGTTGCCGACGCTCCGCGTCGCCGCCCTCCTCCGCCTTGCATCTCCACGCACCAGACCCCGCTCGGGCCGACCGAGCAGCACCGTTTCCTCATAGCCAGGCTGATCCAAACGACAGACCCTAGGTGCCTTGTCCGGGAGAGGTTGCCGGCGCTCCACGCCGCCGCCCCCTCCGCCCTGCGGCCACCCGCACCGGACCCCGCTCGGCCCCGCCGAGCAGCAGCACCGTTTTCCCCAGCTAGCGCGGCAGCCCGCCCGTTTCCGGGTCGCGGCCGGTGAGGCAGTACGTGCCGCCCGCCGGGTCGCGCAGCACGCTCCAGTGCGCGCCCTGCCGTACCCGGGTCGCGCCCAGCGCCTCGTGGGCGGCGGCGGTGGCATCGATGTCGGCGCAGGCCAGGTCGAGATGGGCGCCGAGCGGTTGGTCGGCGGTGTCCAGACGCTGGAGCAGCACCCGGATCGGCAGACGACCGGGCGGGGTGAGCACATGGAACTCGGGGAGTGACCCCGGGACGGACTCCCAGCCGGGGAGCAACTCGGACCAGAAGTCGATCTCGGCGGCGTACGCGTACGGCGGGATGTCCACACAGACCTGGTCCAGGCGGGTGCCGCGCACCACGGGCGGCCGGACCTTCTCCCCGTGCCAGGGCACCGCGCAGAACGTCTGACCGGCCGGTGAGCGCAGTACGGCCCACCCCGCGTGCCCCGCGACGACCTCCGCGCCGCCGCGCATCGCGCGCCCGGTGAAGTCGGCCACGTCGTCCACGGAGAAGTCGATGTGCGCCCCGCCGCCGGAGGTCACGCCCTGCACCTTCACACAGGCGTCGGCGTCCTGCCCCGGCAGCAGGGTGGTGAACTCCCGCTGCTCACCCCTGAGTCGGGACGTACGGGTGTCGGTGACGGCGGTCCAGAAGGCACAGGCCCGGTCGAACTGGTCGATGGGCCGGTCGATGAAGGCATATGTCCAGCGGATGGTCATGAGGCCGAGAGTAAGCGGGCCCGGCGCGTGGACGGAGGCGTTCCGTGCCACAGTCCCGTCCCGCCCGCCGCCCCGCCCCGGGACTCCCGACCCACCGAAACAGAGCCGCACCCGGACCGCCCGAGTCCGCCGTGGGCGGCGGGGCGGGGGCCGGGTGCGGCTCCGAGGGCAGTGCGGTCCAGGGGCCGCAGGCCAGGAGGGCCGATCTGGTGGATCAAGCCTTCTTGGTCTCCCAGAAGATCTTGTCGATCTGGGCGATGTGGTCCAGCGCCTTCTGGCCGGTCGCCGGGTCGGTGGAGCCCTTGGCGGCCGAGAGGGCCTTCAGGGTCTCGTTCACCAGCTGGTGCAGTTCGGGGTACTTCTCGAAGTGCGGCGGCTTGAAGTAGTCGCTCCAGAGCACGGAGACGTGGTGCTTGGCCAGCTCCGCGCGCTGCTCCTTGATGACGGTGGCACGCGCCTGGAAGTGCGGGTCGTCGTTGGCGGCCATCTTTTCCTGGACGGCCTTCACGGACTCCGCCTCGATGCGGGCCTGGGCCGGGTCGTACACGCCACAGGGCAGGTCGCAGTGCGCGCTGACCTTGACCTTGGGGGCAAACAGGCGGGAAAGCATGGAGCATTCCTTCCTCGTGATCGTCTTCTCAGGTGGGACATTACTCCCTGCGGGAAGGGTTTTCGCGAGTGGCCCCATGGGCTTAGGACAAAAGTCGGGGGTCAGACGGAGACTGGTGGAGGATCGGAGCGGGGAGGTGCCGGGGATGCCGGAGCTGTCGCAGGAGACCGAGCGCAGGGGCGTCGTGCTGCCCTTCGGGCTGGCCGAGGTGACCGGGCCCTCGATGGTGCCCACGCTGCGTCACGGGGACCGGCTCCTGGTGCATTACGGCGCCCGGGTCAGGGCCGGGGACGTGGTGGTGCTGCGTCATCCGTTCCAGCAGGACCTGCTGGTCGTCAAGCGGGCCGCGGAGCGGCGGGACGGCGGGTGGTGGGTGCTGGGCGACAACACCTACGCCGGTGGTGACAGCACCGACTACGGCACCGTGCCCGAGGAACTGGTGCTCGGGCGGGTCCGCTTCCGGTACCGGCCCTTCGCCGACCGTCAGCGCGGGCCGTTCACGGTGCTGCGCTGGGCGCTCTCGGCCGCCCGCCCCGTGCTGTCGGTCCGGTCGGCCTCCAGGCGCTTGCGGGCCCGGTAGGCGGCCACGTTGGCGCGGGTGGCGCAGCGGTCGGAGCAGTAGCGGCGGGAGCGGTTGGTGGAGGTGTCGAGATAGGCGTTGCGGCACGGGGGCGCCTCGCACAGGCCCAGCCGGTCCACGCCGTGCTCGGTGAGGTGGAAGGCCAGGCCCATCGCCGCGATGGCCGCGTAGCCCGCGGTGGCGTTCGAGGGGTGGTCGGCCAGGTGCATGTGCCACAGCGGGCGGCCGTCGTCGTCGCGGAAGTCGTGGCCGGAGATCTGGGGGCTGACCGGGAACTCCAGGAGCAGGGAGTTCAGCAGGTCCACGGCGAGCGTCTCGTCGCCCGCGTCCGCCGCCTCGAAGACCGACCGCAGCCGGCCCCGGACCGCCCGGAACCGGGTGACATCCGCCTCGGTGGCCCTGCGTGCCGCCGACTGGTTGCCGCCGAACAGGTCACGGACGGCCTCCACCGTGGTCAGCGCGTCCTTGCCCCGGTCCGGCTCCTCGCTGTTGACGAGCCGCACGGCGTAATCCGAGTAATAGGCCAGTTCCACTTGTAGTCCTTACGGAGGGGCTTTAGGGTCGTCATGCGGTCGGGGTAACAGCCGGTCCTGCATCCAGGGTATTACGCATGGGACGTGACGGAGGGCATCGATGACGGACACCGACACCGGGACCGCGGGAACCGGCACCGACTGGCAGGGCTGGCAGGCCAGCTGGGACCGCCAGCAGGAGTGGTACCTGCCCGACCGCGAGGAACGCTTCCGGGTGATGCTGGACATGGTCGAGGCCCTCGTCGGCCGCACCCCCCGCGTCCTCGACCTCGCCTGCGGCACCGGCTCCATCACCGCCCGCCTCCTCGACCGCTTCCCCGGCGCCGTCAGCACCGGCGTCGACCTCGACCCGGCCCTGCTCGCCATCGCCGAGGGCACCTTCGCCGGGGACGACCGGGTCACCCTCGTCACCGCCGACCTCAAGGACCCGGACTGGCCGGCCGCACTGCCCCACGACTCCTACGACGCCGTCCTCACCGCCACCGCCCTGCACTGGCTGCACCGCGAACCCCTCGCGGCCCTCTACGGCCGGCTCGCGGGGCTCGTCGCGGACGGCGGCGTCTTCATGAACGCCGACCACATGACCGACCCGAGCACCCCGAGGATCAACGCGGCCGAGCGCGCCCAGCGCCACGAGCGGATGGAACAGGCCAAGGCCGCCGGAGCCGTCGACTGGGCCGCCTGGTGGCGACTGGCCGCCGAGGACCCGGTGCTCGCCGCGCCCACCGCCCGCCGCTTCGAGATCTACGGCGAGCACGCCGAGGGCGACACCCCCTCCGTCGAATGGCACGCCCGCGTCCTGCGCGAGGCCGGCTTCGCCGAGGCCCGCCCCGTCTGGTGCTCACCCTCGGACACCCTGCTGCTCGCCCTGAAGTGACCCGCGGTCGAGCGCCCGCGCGCCCAGACGTCAGGGGCGGTACGGAGAACTCCGTACCGCCCCTGACCTCGTACCTGCGTACGGCTACAGCACCTTGGACAGGAACGCCTTCGTCCGCTCGTGCTGCGGGTCCGTCAGGACGTCGCGCGGGTTGCCGGACTCCACGACCACGCCGCCGTCCATGAAGACCAGGCTGTCGCCGACCTCACGGGCGAAGCCCATCTCGTGGGTGACGACGATCATCGTCATCCCGGACTCGGCCAGATCGCGCATGACGTCGAGGACATCACCGACCAGCTCCGGGTCCAGGGCCGAGGTCGGCTCGTCGAAGAGCATCAGCTTGGGCTCCATGGCGAGCGCCCGGGCGATGGCCACCCGCTGCTGCTGGCCGCCGGAGAGCTGCGAGGGGTAGCTGCGCGCCTTGTCGCCGAGCCCCACCCGCTCCAGAAGCTGCATCGCGCGCTCCCGGGCCCGGCCCCTGGACTCGCCCTTGACCTGGACCGGGGCCTCGATGATGTTCTCGACCGCGGTCATGTGCGGGAACAGGTTGAAGCGCTGGAAGACCATGCCGATGTCCCGGCGCTTCAGCGCGACCTCGCTGTCCTTCAGCTCGTAGAGCTTGTCACCCTTCTGGCGGTAGCCGACCAGCTCGCCGTCGACGTAGAGCCGTCCGGCGTTGATCTGCTCCAGATGGTTGATGCAGCGCAGGAAGGTGGACTTGCCGGAGCCGGAGGGGCCGATCAGACAGAACACCTCGCCCGACTTCACCTCCAGGTCGATGCCCTTGAGCACCTGGAGCGGGCCGAAGGACTTGTGCACGCCCTCGGACCTCACCATGGGCGTGTCGGCGGACCGCGCCGCGGACGGGCCGCCGTTGGTCTTGCGGGTCATGCCGCGCCTCCCTTCGGGCGGCCGAGCGACAGCAGGTTCGCCCGCACCTTCTGCATCGGTGTCGGGGGCAGCTGGCGGCTGGAGCCCCGGGCGTAGTACCGCTCCAGGTAGTACTGGCCGACGCTGAAGATGGAGGTCAGCAGCAGATACCAGGCCGCGGCGAGGAAGAGCATCTCGGCCGGGGCGCCGGAGGTCTGGCCGATGTCCTGGGCCACCCGGAACAACTCGGAGTACTGCACCACCGACACCAGTGAGGTCGTCTTCAACATGTTGATGACCTCGTTGCCCGTCGGCGGCACGATCACCCGCATCGCCTGCGGGATCACGATCCGGCGCAGGGTCTTGGCATGGCTCATGCCCAGCGCGTGCGACGCCTCGGTCTGGCCCTCGTCGACCGCGAGCAGACCGGCACGGCAGATCTCCGCCATGTACGCGGCCTCGTTCAGGCCGAGGCCCAGCAGCGCGGTCAGGAACGGGGTCATGAAGTCCGACCACTCGTCCCGGTAGAACGGGCCGAGGTTGATGAACTCGAAGACCAGGCCCAGGTTGAACCAGACCACGAGCTGCACCAGGACCGGCGTACCCCGGAAGAACCAGATGTAGAACCAGGCTATGGACGACGTCACCGGGTTCTTCGACAGCCGCATGACGGCCAGCAGGATGCCGCCGAAGATGCCGATCGCCATGGACAGCACGGTCAGCAGCAGCGTCTTGCCGACGCCGTCGAGGATCCGGTCGTCGAAGAAGTAGTCCGGGATCGCGCCCCAGTTGATCTTGCCCTGGGAGAACGCGTACACGACGCTGCCCAGCAGGGCCAGGGCGACCACCGCTGTGACGTAGCGCCCGTAGTGACGGACCGGAATGGCCTTGATGGCCCCCGGGCCGGCCGGCGGGGTGCCCGCCGGCCCGTCCGTCTTGTCGATGTCAACAGTCACGGGTGTTGCCTTTCAGTGCCCGCTTGTCGGTGCCTGCTCAGGGCCGGACGCGGTCACTTGCCGCCGTTGACCGTCGCCGCGGTCACGGCGCCCTCGGAGACACCCCACTTCTCCAGGACCTTCTTGTACTCGCCGTCGGCGATCACCGCGTCCAGGGCGGCCTTGAGCGCGTCCCGCAGCTGGGTGTTGTCCTTGGCGACCGCGATGCCGTACGGCGCCGCGTCCACCTGCTCGCCGACCAGCTCGAAGTCCTTGCCGCCGCCCGAGGTCTGCACCGCGTACGCGGCCACCGGGAAGTCGGACGAACCGGCGTCGGCACCGCCCGCGCGCAGCCGGGTCTGGGCCTGCTGGTCGTTGTCGAACGCCTCGATGGAGAGCTTCTCACCGCTCGGACAGTTCTTCGCCTCGGCCTTGGCGAGGTCCTCGGAGACCGTGCCGCGCTGCACCACGATCTTCTTGCCGCACAGGTCGGACCAGGTCTTGATGCCCTGGTCGTCGCCCTTCTTGGTGTAGATCGAGACACCGGCGGTGAAGTAGTCGACGAAGTCGACGCCCTCGCCGACCTTCTTCCCGGTGTCGGAGTCGATGCCCTCCTGACGGTCCTTGGTGTCCGTCATCGCCGACATCGCGATGTCGTAGCGCTTGGAGCGCAGACCGGTGATGAGGGTGTCGAAGGTGCCGTTCTCGAACTCGAAGGTCACCCCGAGCTGCTTGCCCAGGGCGGCGGCGATGTCCGGGTCGATTCCGACCGTCTTGCCGGCCTCGTCCTTGAACTCGACCGGCGCGTACGCGATGTCCGAGCCGACCTTGATGACGCCCTTGTCGCGGATCGCCTGGGGCAGCTTGTCGGCCAGCGGGGCCGCCGCCGCGGAGGAGCCGGAGTCCTTGCTCTCCTTGCTCTCCGAACCGCCGCCGCTGCCCGTCTGGTCACCGCAGCCGGTGAGGAGCAGGGCGCCTGCGACCGCGATCGAGCCGACCGCGGCCAGCCGCGTGCGGGTGGCGGTCGTACGACGGGTGGTGCTTGCGGTCATGGTGGGTTCCTCCGGCGGATGGATGGGGTGCCGATGGGTCGTCCGGAACGGATCCGGAACAGATCGCGACTGAAACAGATCGCGTCCGAACAGATCGTCCCGTGCACGCGAACAATCGCGCGCCCTCGCACGTGGTGGCACGCGCCTTCGAGTGTCGCGACCACGTGTGATTACGGCATCTTGCCATTTGGACTGGGGCATTCAGGGGGCCAGTCATGTCAAAATCGGATAACGGGTCACCCCCGAACCGCACCACTCCGGTACATCACGGCCGGACCATCTTCGGGAATCCCCGCCTCCGACCGGAAGATCTTCGGCGACTCCCGTCCTGTGAAGGGCCGGTTCCCGGTTTTGCCGGGAAATGCGGCATTCGGTGGGAGTTTGCTCGGACCTTGTCACGATATTCACGGATGAGTCGGGGCGCCGCCCCGTGATCCTCACGTGATGCATGTGACCTTCGCGGTATGGACTCGTCCGGGGCGCCGGTCGTCCGGTAAGAAGGTTCTTCACACCCCTCATCCGGGGCTCAGAGCGCGTGTGCGGCGCGCTCGTCGTGTACGCCCGTACGCATCACAGGGCCGTACACGGTCCCGCCCGCCTCTTGGACCAGAGGCGGCCCACCCTCAAACATGAACAGCTAAGGGGTCACACAAGTGGCAGCGGAGATCGTCAATCCTCGCAGCGCCGGAACCACGGATCAGGAAACCGGGGAGCCCCTCGATTCCTTCGACCCGGCGTTCGCGCTGCACCGCGGCGGCAAGATGGCTGTGCAGGCCACCGTGCCGGTCCGCGACAAGGACGACCTGTCCCTCGCATACACGCCCGGCGTCGCGAAAGTGTGCAGCGCCATCGCCGAGCAGCCCGACCTTGTCAACGACTACACGTGGAAATCGTCCGTCGTCGCCGTCGTGACCGACGGTACGGCGGTCCTCGGCCTCGGCGACATCGGTCCCGAGGCGTCCCTCCCGGTGATGGAGGGCAAGGCGATCCTGTTCAAGCAGTTCGGCGGCGTGGACGCGGTGCCCATCGCGCTCGCCTGCACGGACGTGGACGACATCGTCGAGACCGTGGTGCGGCTCGCGCCCTCCTTCGGCGGGGTGAACCTGGAGGACATCGCGGCACCCCGGTGCTTCGAGATCGAGCGCAAGCTCCAGGAGCGCCTCGACATCCCGGTCTTCCATGACGACCAGCACGGCACCGCGGTCGTCACACTGGCGGCGCTGCGCAACGCCGCGCGGCTCAGCGGCCGGGCCCTCGGGGAACTGCGGGCCGTGATCTCGGGCGCCGGAGCGGCCGGGGTCGCCATCGCGAAGATCCTGATCGACGCCGGGATCGGGGACGTGGCGGTGACCGACCGCAAGGGTGTCGTCTCGGCCGACCGGGACGACCTCACCCAGGTCAAGCGCGAGGTCGCCTCCTTCACCAACAAGGCCGGGCTGAGCGGATCACTGGGGTCGGCCCTCGCCGGCGCGGACGTCTTCATCGGCGTCTCCGGCGGTACGGTCCCGGAGGCCGCGGTCGCCTCCATGGCGCCGGGCGCGTTCGTCTTCGCCATGGCCAACCCGGATCCCGAGGTGCATCCCGAGGTCGCCCACAAGTACGCGGCCGTGGTCGCCACCGGGCGGTCGGACTTCCCGAACCAGATCAACAACGTGCTGGCGTTCCCGGGCATCTTCGCCGGGGCGCTCCAGGTGCGGGCCTCCCGGATCACCGAGGGCATGAAGCTCGCCGCGGCGGAGGCCCTCGCGGGCGTGGTCGGGGACGACCTGTCCGCGTCCTACGTCATCCCCTCGCCGTTCGACGAGCGGGTCGCACCGGCGGTGACGGCGGCTGTCGCCGCGGCGGCGCGGGCCGACGGGGTCGCCCGGCGCTGAGCCCGCGGGGCACGTCGGCCTGTCTCGCGTTGCCTTGGCCTCGTCCGGCGTCCGGGCGAGGCCGAACCCCTGCCCACCCAAGCGCCCGTTCGGGTGAGGGGGGGCTCCCCTGGGGGGCGGGTCTGTTCGGTGGCGGCGGGTCTGATCGGTGATGGCGGGTCTGTTCGGTGCGCGGTTCCTCGCGCCCCCCGGGGTGGCAAGTGGGGATGGGTCACAGCGGGGGGTGGTTCCTTACCGGGGGACGGGAACCTATCGTCAGCCGCATGTTCGCTGTCTACGCCGCCCGTATCGACCGTGACCAGCCGCTCGCCGGGCTCGAACTGGGGGAGCGGCCCGCTCCCGAGGTCCGGCCCGGCTGGAGTCTCATCGATGTCAGGGCCGCCTCCCTCAACCATCACGACCTGTGGACCCTGCGCGGCGTCGGTCTCCCGCAGGACCGGCTGCCGATGATCCTCGGCTGTGACGCCGCCGGGGTCGACCAGGACGGCAACGAGGTCGTCCTGCACTCCGTCATCGGCCAGACCGGCCACGGGGTCGGCCCCCGGGAACCCCGCTCGATCCTGACCGAGCGCTACCAGGGCACCTTCGCCGATCAGGTCGCCGTCCCCACCTGGAACGTACTGCCCAAGCCGAAGGAACTGTCCTTCGCCGAGGCGGCCTGTCTGCCCACCGCCTGGCTGACGGCGTACCGCATGCTGTTCACCAACGCCGGGGTACGGCCCGGTGACTCGGTCCTCGTCCAGGGCGCGGGCGGTGGGGTCGCCACGGCCGCGATCGTGCTCGGCAAGGCCGCCGGACTGCGGGTCTTCGCCACCAGCCGCGACGAGGCCAAACGCACCCGGGCGCTGGAACTCGGCGCGGTCGAGGCCGTGGAGCCGGGGGCGCGGCTGCCGCAGCGCGTGGACGCGGTGATCGAGACCGTCGGCGCGGCCACCTGGTCCCACTCCGTGAAGTCCCTACGGCCCGGCGGCACCCTCGTCATCTCCGGTGCCACCAGCGGGGACCGCCCCTCGCACGCCGAACTGACCCGGGTCTTCTTCCTCGAACTGAAGATCGTCGGCTCCACCATGGGCTCCAAGGACGAACTGGAGGATCTTCTCGCCTTCTGCGCCGCCACGGGAGTCCGGCCCGTCATCGACGAGGTGCTGCCCATGGACCGCGCCCGCGAAGGGTTCGAGCGGATGGAGTCCGGGGGGCTGTTCGGGAAGATCGTGCTCAGCAACTGACCCCGAGACTGACCCCGATCAGCCGTCGGCCTCGGCCTCATGTCAACTGTGGTTGACGCGTGCGCTGTGTCAATGTAGGTTGACGGTATGACGGAAGCAACGGATCTCGCCCAGCGCGCGGGCGATCGCGATCCACGGGTCGGACTGCGAGCCGTCGCCGCGCTGCGCAGGCTGCTGGAACAGCTCGAAGCGGTGCAGGTGCGCAGTGCGCGCAATCAGGGGTGGTCGTGGCAGGAGATCGCCGCGGAACTCGGGGTCAGCAGACAGGCCGTGCACAAGAAGTACGGGAGGCGATGATGTTCGAACGGTTCACCAAGGATGCCCGCGCCGTCGTCACGGGTGCGGTCGATGCCTGCGAGCGGTCGGGTGCCAGGACCGTCGAGGTCGAACATCTGCTGCTGGCGATGATCGAACGCTCCGGCGGAAAGGGCACCTTCGTGCTCACCGCCCTCGGGCTCGACGACCGTAGGGACAGCCTCCATGACGCGCTGGCCGAGGCGCGGCGCCGGGCCGGACTCTCCAAGGCCGAGACCGACGCCCTCGCCGGCCTCGGGATCGATGTCACCGAGATCGTCTCCCGGGTCGAGGAGGTCCACGGGGTGGGCGCGATGGCCGGGGACCGTCAGGACAAGGGCTGGTGGGGCGGCCGTCGCACCTTCAGCCGTGGGGCCAAGGACGTCCTGGAGCAGTCCCTGCGGATCGCGGTCGCCCGCCGGGCGCGCAACATCGGCGACGAACACATCCTGCTCGCCCTCACCACTCAGAAGGGTGTCGTCGCCGAACTGCTCGCCGACCACGGGGTGACCTTCGAGTCGGTGTCCCGGGTGCTGGGGGGCGGGGGAGAGGCCAAGGCGGGCTGACGCCGGGCACAGTCCCCTCCCTCCCCGGGGGCGAGGGACTGTGCGGGCCGGGCGGGCTACGGGGCTACACCTTCGGTGTTCTCAGCAGCGCCCCGATATGGGCCGCCGCCGTGGAGAGATGGCGGCGGGCGTCGCGGAGCTGGTCCTCGGTGACACCGCGGTCGCGGGCCGTGTCGCGGATGTCGTCGCGGAAGCGGTCCAGGAGGCGGTCCAGGTCGCGGGCCGGGTCACCGGTGGGCGACTCATGGGCCCAGGTCGGCTCGTAGTCCGCGGGGAAGCCCTCCGGGGTCTCGCCGTACTCGGCCTCCTCCTGCGGGGCCGACTTCGCCGGGCCCCCACCGCGGCCGAAACCGAAGTCCCGGCCGAAGTCCCGCCCGATGTCCTTGCCGAACTCCTTGCCGAAGTCCTTTCCGAACTCGCCGAACTCCTTGGCCAGTTCGGTGAGACCCTCCCGCACCCCGGTCGGCCAGTCGCCGCGCGTGAAGTGGTCCTGCACCTGCTCCTGCACCCGCCGGGCGATGCGCTGCACCTCCTCCTGCGCCTGGGCGCGCGCCCGGTCCTGGGCCTCCTTGGCCTGACGCCGGGCCCGCTGGGCCTCCTCGCGCGCCCGCCGGCTCTCGTCCTTGGCGCGGCGGGCCTGCTCCTTCCACTCCTGCTTCACGCGGCGCATCTCCTCCTTCGCGGCCCGCCACGACTCCTTTTCGGCGAAGTCCCCGAAGTCCCCGAGGCCGCCCGGATCCCCGTCGTCCCCGTCCTCGCCCGGCCCTGAGCGGGTGCCCCGCCGGGCCTCGCTCGCCGCCGCCTGCATCTCGCGCCGCAGATCCCCCGCCGCACCGCGCACATCGGCCCGGATCTCGGAGGCCAGCTCCGCCACGGAGTCGCGGATCTCCAGCTCCAGATCGGCCAGTTCACCGCTGCGGTCGGCCAGCTCGGCACGGCCCGCGTCGGTGATCGCGTACACCTTCCGGCCGCCCTCGGTGGTGTGGGTGACCAGACCCTCGGCCTCCAGCTTGGCCAGCCGCGGGTAGACCGTGCCCGCCGACGGCGCGTACAGCCCCTGGAACCGCTCCTCAAGGAGGCGGATCACCTCGTAGCCATGGCGGGGGGCCTCGTCGAGCAGCCTCAGCAGATAGAGGCGGAGGCGGCCGTGTGCGAAGACGGGGGGCATGTCAGAGCACCTTCTTGTCGGTCGTGCCGTCGGCCGGGTCCGCGCTGTCGCCGGTGTCCGGGCCGGAAGCGGCATTGTCCCTCGGTTCGTCCCCCGATGTTTCCCCCGAGTCGTCGCGTGAAGTGTCATGGTCGGCGCTGTCGTTGACCATGTCCGCGCGGGGCGGCTCCTCGTCCTCCCTCTGGTGCGGGCCCACGTCCCACGGCTCCTCCTCCGCGGCCGGGCGGCGGAGCAGGGCGATGGAGCCGGAGATCGTCGTGGCCTTCAGCCGGCCGTTGCCCGCGCCCAGGCGGCCGGTGATGCGTTTGGCGCCCCAGTGGCCGCTGACCCGCAGATCCTCGAAGGCGTTGGAGACATGACCGCTCGCGGTGTTGGCCTCCACCTCGGCGTCGGCCGGCTGCGGCAGCCGGATGGCGATCTCGCCGGAGACGCTGGTGAGGCTGATGTCCGTGGGGCGGCTCGCCGGATCCAGGTCCACGATCATCGAGCCGCTCACCGAATCGGCCTTCACCGAGGAACCGGCCTCGACCACGGTGAGATCCCCGGACACCGAGTTGTACCGCAGGTCTCCGCTGAGCGCCTGGGCGTCCAGGCTGCCGGAGACCGTGTCGGCGCGCACCGGGCCGGTGAGCCCGACGAGCGTGGTGTCGCCGGAGATGCCTCTCACCTCGGCTCGGCCGTCGATCCCCGACACCATGGCGGTGGCGCTCACCACGCCGACCTCCACGCGGGTGCCCGCCGGCACGGCCAGGGAGACGACCGCGCTGCGGCGCCAGCCCTTGCGGTCGAGCCACTTGAGGAAGCCCTTCCAGGGCAGGTCCTCATAGGCCACCGTGAGCGCGCCCTCCTGCTGGGTGACCAGCAGGGGCGGGCCTTCGATGTCGGAGATCTCCAGGCGGGCGGAACTCTCGTCGGTCCCCACGACGTTCACCGTTCCGTTGACGATGCGTACCTGGAGTTCACTCACGGGCTCGTCGAAGGTGAGCTTCCTGGGCTCCGCGACGGACCACTCGGACATGGTGCAGACCTCCTCGACCGGGCCGGACCGCGCACGGGACCGGACGGACATACCCCCGACACGACACACGCCATATCGTGTTCACTGAGAAACACGATATATCGCGGACACGGAAAGTCAAGACTGTCGCGCCCCGACCACTACTTCGGGTCACGGTTGAACCGGGCCGTCGACCAGCGGTGGCCGAGCACGGTCAGGCCGACGCACCAGGCGATCGTGATCCACCCGTTGTGGCCGATCTCGGTGCCGAGGAGCAGGCCGCGCAGGGTCTCGATGGCCGGGGTGAAGGGCTGGTACTCGGCGATCGGCTGGAACCAGCCCGGCATCGTCCCGGCCGGGATGAAGGCGCTGGAGACCAGCGGCAGCAGGATCAGCGGCATGGCCGCGTTGCCGGCCGCCTCGGGGTTGGGGCTGGCCATGCCCATCCCGACGGCGATCCAGGTGAGCGCCAGGGCGAACAGCGTCACCAGCCCGAACGCCGCCAGCCACTCCAGGACGGTGGCGTCCGTGGACCGGAAGCCGATGGCCACCCCGACGGCACCGACGAGGACCACGCTCATCACGCATTGCAGAACGCTGCCGACGACGTGCCCGACGACCACGGCGCTTCGGTGGATGGCCATGGTGCGGAAGCGGGCGATGAGGCCCTCGGACATGTCCATGGAGATGTGCACCGCGGCCCCGATCACGGTGCTGCCGATGGTCATCAGGAGGATGCCCGGGACGATGTAGGAGACGTACAGGGAGCGGTCCGCTCCACCGCCGCCGATGCCCGCGCTCATGACGTCGCCGAAGATGTAGACGAAGAGCAGCAGCATCATGATCGGCGTGAGCAGCAGATTCAGGGTTCCGGACGGGTAGCGCCAGGCGTGCAGCAGGTTGCGGCGGAGCATCGTGGTCGAGTCGCGTACGGCGAGGGTGAGGGCGCTCATCGGACGTTCTCCTTGGGGTGGTTGGTGCCGGTCTGGTCGGGGGTGGTGGTGGGGGTGGTGAGGGCGAAGAAGACGTCGTCGAGGTCGGGGGTGTGGAGGGTGAGTTCGTCGGCTTCGATGTGGTGGGTGTCGAGTTGGTCGAGGA